>CAZOXM010000120.1:0-12816 GCA_964583825.1 uncultured Granulosicoccaceae bacterium | reverse complement strand
GCAGAACAAATGACAAGCTCTCAAATGACCACACTGTTTGCTCCAGTACACTAGTTACAAATAAATGCCACAGGTAATCTGACATTCTGAGTGCGCAACAAAACAAGCCAGGCATATGCCGGGCTTGTCGATGACAATTGCTGTGATACCTCAGTGGACTTTAGGCTGCGGCCACTTCCACTTTGCTGTCGTCGTGATTGAGCGTCTTCGCTCCTCCGATCGCGATGCGTTTCGGTTTCATGGCTTCCGGAATCTCCTTCACGAGACTGATCGTCAGCATGCCGTTACTCAGGTCAGCGTCCACTACTTCGACGTGATCTGCGAGCTGAAACTTACGCTCAAACGTTCGTGTGGCAATGCCCTGATAAAGGAAGTTGCGTGGCTTATCGTCATCTTTGGCTTTCTCGCCGCGAACAGTCAGTACACCGCGTTCGGTCTGAATGTCCAGTTCGGATTCACCAAACCCGGCGACTGCGATAGTGATCGCGTATTCATTTTCCTCCGTGGCCTCGATGTTATACGGAGGGTAGCCGGTGCTGTGATTGTTTTGATGCACACTGTCGAGTAACGATGCCAGACGATCAAATCCAACAGTGCTGCGATAAAGAGGTGAAAAATCGATAGTAGTCATTGCATATTCTCCTGGGAAGCAATATGAAGGTTTATAGGTAAATGGCAGCTCGAACCTGACGTGCAGCGTTCTCGTTGCCTGGTAAAAAGGTGAGGTTCGACAGGCAGATTTCAAGATCTATCTGACGAAATGTTTGCCTGACCTTGCCTGAGAGACTGAATGATGGTGGTAGTGTGATCTGCCTCAATAAACTCACAACACCAGGTCGCTTTTCTGGCATACAAAATGGAGGTAACCGTAAGTCGGCGGCCTCCGTTGACAGGTGCTGAATAACACACTCTCCATGAGCAGGTAGTATTGCTACCAGAAAAATCTCACCCCCCAATTGGGCCCGCTTGACGGGCCTGTTTTTTTGTCCTTGACAGTAAACTGTCGAGGGGTTGTGCGTGTAAAATGTCCGGCTCCATGGTTGCCAACTGCCGACCTATCGCCTGTACTCGCGAATGTATTTGCTTGCGACCAGCCTCCCTATCTTTCTTAGCGAGGTCGAATTAAAGTGCACCGGTTTGATTTCACCGAGACGATTTGGAAACGGGTCAGATCGTATATCCTCGCCTCGACTGTAGTCAGTAAAAATATCACCATCAAATGCCAATGATCTTATTGCCAGGTTGGCCAGCGGAAACCACCCGGTTTCATTAGCGATGAAATAACTATCGTGGGAAAACCAGCTTTCACTGCGAAATTTTTTTATGAGTCCAGCTAGTTTTTCCATGTATCGATTGACGATTTGATCGTTATCTGCCTCTCCCTGCATCCACCAGATCATGTCAACCCGGCTTTTGCCAGGGAGAGAATTAATTGCGCTGGTGACTTTGTTATTTATGTGAGTGTAGTGTCCAACCTGGTCGAGTAGCCAGTGATCGATAGGCATGCCGGGGGCACCGGTGGCTATCAACGCAACTACCCGACAGGGGTTGGAATCCACCAGCGCCTTGCCGATTTGAAAAGCGGGATGATTGAACACCTGGCCTTTGCCACTCGGATATTTTTCGTCGTGCCATGTTTGAGTGCTTGGGTTGGCAATTTCCCATTGGTTTTTTGAAGTCCACACCAGCAATCGGTCGCTTGGTCGATCCTCCTTGTAAATACCCGGTTCATGTCGTGTCTGATCACCGGTCGCATTCGATTGACCTGCTGTCACAATAAGGTCAGTCACAAGTTCGGTAATGTGGAAATCACCGGAATCCAGTCGGCTACAATTTTTTTCGTGGTTGGCCACCTTTTTGGCAGGGGGAGGCAGTCTATCTGTATCCCGCACCGTATACGTGTACGTCGGTAGACTCACATTCGTTTTAACAGTAGAGGCGGTTTGCGAATTTACCCGGCAAGATGCCGTGCCATCCCATCCCCAGCCATCACCGTCTGGATCATCACAGACAGAATTGGTGGGCGTCGTATTTGTAAGGAAGCTTGAAGTCCGCGTCGCTTTGTTATTTTGTTCTGACGTGTAATCAGCTACTTTACACGAGGCTGTGCCGTCCCATCCCCAGCCATCGCCATCGGAGTCTTCACAAAGCAAGTTGCCATAGTCACCTTCGGGGGTAGATTTATGGTTATGCGATTCGATAGTCTGGTGAAGGTGGGACTGAGCAGGCCTTGGAGATGCAGGTTTTGTATATGGCAAACTTCCTGTGGATGTGTATGCCGGAATATTTTTGCGATTCTGGTTTGTAATCCGTACGCTGGAACAAAACCAGTTGCCACTGATTTTATCGCAATCCCTGCGTGGTAGTCCGCACTGCGACTTGTACTGTTTTATCGCTCCACGCTTGGTTGGTGCGGATGCCACACAGGTTGCAGCCATGGCCTGGGACGGTAAAGTTAGAGGTGCAGCTACTCCGATCAACATAGCGGGTAACAAGCCATAGCAAAATAATTTTTTCATTACTAGATCCTCCTACTGCTGGAATACTGATAACCCCCTGCATACCTTGTGGAGCGATGAAGGAATCTGGTAACGCGTAAGAAATAGAGACTGTCTTAAGACTCGTGGAGTGTGGTCCACGTACTCTATTTCTATTAGAAACTGCAGTAATACATCTCACCATGTCTGAGTCGACACCGCTTATGGCGAAGCGGAATATACTACTGTGTCATTGCGCAGAGTTCCTCGCAGCCCTATCCACAAGCAGGTTGCAAGCTGGCATCCGGATGCTAGTGGATCGCTTGATAAATAAGGTAACGCGGATCGAAGCTACAGCCGCCATTGCTGTGTTGGCCATATTTGAACAACCTGGGCTCGACGTATGACCCCTGGTTAAAAAAAGGGCCTGCGTTTTTCCGCCTTGCACTGACGACGGTAGCTGTGAAAAGTTTGTCACCCTCATTATCAAGCGGTCCAGCATGCATTATTCACAATACGACTGAGAAAGTTTAAGCAAATGTCTATTTCCATAGGTCTACAACGCCTTTTGGAACTATTCAATCTTTCGCAGTGTGTCTATTCACCATCAGTCGAAAATAGGGCTTCACATCCCGCCTGATCAAGCTCGGCGCGTGGCGGGCCACGCTGCTCGCTTGATCAAGCGACTTGTTTTGCCCTATTGCCGCTGAATGGCGAATCATCATGAATAATGAAGGTTAGCGATCTGTTGGATTCTATATCGAGAACCCCGGCTCAATGTCTGCATCCAGGACAGGCAGGCTCCTGTTTGTGCGAACTCGCCCATAGTCAAATACAGCTTCACATAAATTGTATGATTTGTTCGTATCTTATTTTTTTGGTTGGTCTACCCCGTCCTGCTAACTCGTAGAGAACCGGGTGCCAAGTTGCCCTGGGTGGCTCACACAAAATGGCCACGAAGCGACCCTGCAACTGCTTTGAACGGCGCAAATATATGGGCCCTCCGGTTCGCCGGCGGTTATTCAGGCGTGCCTGACCTAGCGGATGGCGAATCCCACCTGTTCGGATAGCAGTTACGGTTTCCGACCGTGTCGCCGGACCCATCAAGCGGTGACCAGGCCCGTATGCCTGGTGGGGTAGGAAGAATGGTATCGCGGGGCACCCCTCCATCCCGATTTGCAAAGCGTGTCAGGTACCCGCGATCTGGGCCATGGCACGAAACTCCGGACCAGTGACGATATCCGACCGTCTTTCAGCCCTACAGTACAAATGCCGCTTACAGCGCTTCGCTGCCAACTAATTCAACTCCGCTGGCTGTCATGGCGTCAGTAGCATTTTTTACGCTTCCTTCCATGTCGATCGCGCGGCACGCGTCGGTTACAACTACAGTGTTGAACTTTTCCTTCACGGCGTCTTGCGCCGAATAAAACACACAATAGTCAAACGCCAGACCGGTGCAGACGACGCGTTCAATCCGGTGGTCGCGCAGGTATCCTGCGAGACCGGTGCCGGTGGTGTGGTCGTTTTCATAAAACGCAGAGTAGGAATCGATCGCGGGGTTCATGCCCTTGCGAATGATCAGGGATGCCGGATCGGTGCGTAAATCACTGTGAAACTCGGCCCCCTGCGTGCCCTGAATGCAGTGATCCGGCCACAGTGTCTGCTCGCCATAGGGCATGTTCGTGGTGGAGAAAGGGGCTTTGTTCTCGTGACTACTGGCAAACGAGCTGTGACCGGCGGGATGCCAGTCCTGGGTGAGCACGATGTGCTTGAACTGATCGATCAGCCGGTTGATTACCGGCACCACACTGTCGCCGTCTGCAACCGCCAGTGCACCGCCGGGACAAAAGTCGTTCTGAACATCGATTACCAGTAGCAAATCAGTTTCTGAAATAGTCATTGGGGTTCCTCGGTGGGCGGGCGGTGAGTGACGACTTGGTGTACCGATGCTACCAGACTCGGATGTCAACCTGCTGTTACACCCGCGGTACCCCTGCCTGGAGGAGGCGGTGCAATTTCCATGTACAAGCCGTAGTCAGAGCCGATATCATTCCGCCCCATGCAACACCCACAGATCTCTTTCGATCAGTTATTTCTCGACTCAACCGACCGCGCACAGCGTTATCTGGTCGCCGGTGTAGATGAAGCGGGGCGCGGGCCGCTCGCCGGCAGCGTCGTGGCGGCAGCGGTGATACTGGATCCGGACCGTCGTATCGACGGGCTGCACGACTCCAAGGCGCTGTCCGCCGAGCAGCGCGAAACGCTCGCCGTTGAGATCCGCGACAAGGCAGTGGCCTGGCAGGTAGCCGAGGCCACGGTAGAGGAGATTGATCAGCTGAACATTCTGCATGCCTCTATGCTGGCGATGAGCCGCGCTATCGAAGGGCTCAAAACACCACCCAATCACTGCCTGATCGACGGTAACCGCTGCCCGGTCACGCGATTTAACTGTCAGGCGGTGGTCAAGGGCGATGCGCTGGTCAGGGAAATCTCCGCTGCCTCGATATTGGCAAAGGTGACACGTGACCAGGCGATGATCGAAATGCATGAACAGCACCCCGAATACGGCTTTGACAGCCACAAAGGCTACCCGACCCGGCGCCACCTGCAGGCGCTGCGCGACCACGGTCTGCTCGCGATTCACCGCCGCAGCTTTGCGCCGGTGCGCGCAATTGAAAACGGACAGGTGAACACCGGCGGAATGACAGGCGGAATTTTCGAGTGACCGGTTTCGTTCATTTGCGTGTGCACACGGAGTTTTCGCTGGTCGACAGTGTGGTGCGCATTCCGTCACTAATGGCCGCGACGGCAGCCGGAGGCATGCCGGCCGTCGCGCTGACGGATCAAAGCAACATGTTTGCGCTGATCAAGTTCTTTCGCGCCGCGCTTAATCGTGGAATCAAACCGCTGATCGGTGTGGATGCCTGGGTTGCCAACGAAGACGGTGAGCTGTCGCCAATGGTGCTGCTGGCGCAGAACATGACTGGTTACCTTAACCTGTCGCAGCTGGTATCGCGCAGCTACCAGGAAGGGCAAACGCAGGAGCGTGCCGTTGTGCACTTTGAGTGGCTCACGGGTAAAACCGAAGGGGTGATCGCTTTGTCCGGCGGACGTTTCGGCGATATCGGTCGCGCGCTGTTGGCGGACAACCACGGTGAGGCCGAGTCGCGCCTGACCACCTGGTGCAACCTTTTTCAGGGTGCGTTTTATATTGAACTGCAACGCACCGGACGCGACGGGGAAGAGAGTTACAACCAGGCGGCGATTCAGCTGGCCGGCCGGCATCAGTGTCCGCTGGTGGCGACCAACGATGTGCGGTTTATTGCGCAGCGCGAGTTCGATGCACACGAGATACGCGTGTGTATTCATCGGGGTCATGAAGTCACCAGCACCCGGCGGGAGCGGCACTACAGCGGTCAGCAGTATCTTCGCAGTGCGGCGGAAATGACCGCCCTGTTTGAGGATATCCCGCAGGCCCTCGAGAACACGGTTCAGATTGCCATGCGCTGCAATCTGGAGATTTCACTGGGTGCGCCGATGTTGCCGGACTTCCCGGTGCCGGCGGGTATGACAGAAAGTGACTTTCTGCGAACGCTTTCCGAACAGGGACTCGAATGGCGTCTTGAGCATCTGTACGACACCGCGGCGGCTGATTTCGGTGAGACGCGAAAGACTTACGACGCCCGGCTGAAACGCGAACTCGACGTTATTATCCAGATGGGTTTCCCGGGTTACTTCCTTATCGTCGCCGACTTCATTAAATGGAGCCGCGACAATGACGTACCGGTGGGGCCGGGGCGCGGTTCAGGGGCCGGTTCACTGGTGGCGTATGCGCTCGGCATTACCGATGTCGATCCACTGGAGTACGACCTGCTGTTTGAGCGCTTTTTGAACCCGGAACGCGTGTCCATGCCGGACTTCGACATCGACTTCTGCATGGACAAGCGCGACAGCGTTATTCAGTACGTGTCCGAGAAATACGGCAGTGACAAAGTGTCGCAAATCATCACCTACGGCACCATGGCGGCCAAGGCGGTGGTGCGCGATGTGGCGCGGGTGATGGGGCATCCGTATGGCTTCGGCGATCGACTGGCGAAGATGGTGCCGATGGACCTCGGCATTACTCTAAATAAAGCGCTGGAGGCGGCGGAAGACTTTCGTCACGCCTACAACAACGAAGAAGACACCAAGGCTGTAATCGACATGGCGCTGCAGCTTGAGGGGTTGTCGCGCAACGCCGGTAAGCATGCCGGCGGTGTGGTCATCGCACCGACCCGGCTGACCGACTTTTCGCCGCTGTACTGCGAAGCTGACGGCTCCAGTCTGGTAACGCAATTTGATAAAGATGACGCCGAGGCCGTCGGCCTGGTGAAGTTCGACTTTCTTGGGCTGCGTACGCTGACGATTATCGAAAACGCGGTGGCGATGATTAATCAGCGGCGCGATAAAGAAGAACAGCTGAATTTAAACAAACTGAAGTTTGATGACGGGCAGACCTACCGTCTGTTGCAGGAAGCGAAGACCACCGGCGTGTTCCAGCTTGAATCCGGCGGCATGAAAAAGCTGATCGCGCAACTCAAGCCCGACTGCTTCGACGACATTGTCGCACTGGTGGCCCTGTATCGACCCGGGCCGATGAACTCTGGCATGCTCGATGACTTCATCGCCCGTAAAAACGGCACTGCACCGGTGGCCTACCCGCATCCCGACTATCAGCACGACAGCCTGATACCGATCCTGCAATCGACTTACGGGGTCATCGTGTATCAGGAGCAGGTGATGCAAATCGGTCAGGTGCTCGCCGGGTACTCACTGGGGGGAGCCGACCTGCTGCGTCGCGCCATGGGCAAGAAAAAGCCCGAAGAAATGGCCAAGCAGCGCAAAGTGTTTCTCGACGGTTGTCGCGAAAACAAAATCGATGAAAACCTCGCGAGCAACATCTTTGATCTGGTGGAGAAGTTTGCCGGTTACGGATTTAACAAGTCGCACTCGGTCGCCTATGCGGTGCTGTCTTACCAGACAGCGTGGTTAAAGCGTCACCACCCGGCGGAGTTCTTCAGCGCCGTGCTCAGCGCTGACATGGACTCGACCGACAAGGTGGTCAAAACCATCGAAGACCTCAAAGAAAGCGGTCTGCGTTTATTGCCGCCAAGTATCAACGCCTCGTTTACCGGATTTACGCCCACCACAGAAGGACATGTGCGCTTTGGGCTCGGTGCGATCAAAGGGGTCGGTGAAGCGGTGCTTGAAAAGCTAATTGCCGAACGCGAGGCCAACGGCGTTTATAAAAGTCTGTTCGACATTTGTCAGCGTCTGGATTCATCGCAGGTTGGCCGTAGCGTGATTGAGTGTCTGATAAAAGCCGGGGCGTTCGACTGCCTGCAGGAAAATCGCGCCACCCTGATGGGGAATCTTTCCACCGCGCTGAATGCAGCGCAGCAAAAAGCGCGGGACAGTGACAGTGGGCAGTTCGACATGTTCGGGGAACTGGTGGCCAGTACGGAAACCGAAACCGACCTGCTGCAGCCGGTGGAAGAGTGGCCAAAAAGCGAGCTGCTGGCCGAAGAGAAAAAAACCACCGGTATGTACTTCAGCGGGCATCCGGTAGATGAGCACGTGGAAGAACTGCTCAAGATCACCAGCGGGCGTATCGCTGATCAGTGCGCGCGCGTCCCACTGACCAGCGAGTCGCAATCGTCGTGGAACAAGGCGGGCGTGGACTGTGTACTGGCGGGGCTGGTGACGGACATTCGTGTGCGCGCTACCAATCGCGGCAGCAAAATACTGACGGCGACGCTCGATGATAAAAGCGCCAGAGTGGATGTTGTCGTTTCGGGTGAACTGCTCGAAGCCAGCGGTTCGGTGATGCAGGTCGACACCATCGTGGTGATCGAAGGCGGCCTCGGTATTGATTCTTTTAGCGGCGGACACAGTATCAGAGCGCGCCACATCTATAACCTGCAGGAGGCGCGCGAACGTTTCGCCCGTTTGCTGCTGGTGAAATGGTGCGGCGGCTCACTGCATGAAATTCAGGAAGCACTGGCCGGTCATCGCGGAGGGGGGCGACTGCCAGTGTGTATCGACTACTCCAACGCGGCGGCCTCAGCCCGCATTCGTCTGGGTGACGACTGGCAGATCGCCCCGTCGCCCCAATTGATTGAAACACTTGCGCAGACCGAGGGTGTCAGTGAAGTGGATGTACTTTATTAAGTCGGCGTCTTTGAACGCCACTGACACAACCGTTCTTTGATATAATGAAGTACTGAGCAGGCCCGAGCTAACACCGTCCCTACATGAAACCCAGCTACCTAGAGTTTGAGCAGCCCATAGCGGATTTGCAGGATAAGATCAGGGAACTCAGCACGGCGACTGACGATGTCGATATCGATGTCGCGGAAGAAATAGCCAAGTTGCAGAACAAGTGCGACTCGCTTACCAAATCTATCTTTCAAAAGCTCGATCCGTGGCAGGTGTCGCAGGTGGCGCGCCACGCCGAGCGACCCTTTACACTCGACTACATCCAGATGGTATTCACCGAGTTTGAAGAACTCCACGGTGACCGTGCATTCTCTGACGACCCTGCCATTGTGGCCGGTATCGGACGGTTGAATGGTCAGCCGGTAGCGGTAATCGGGCAGCAAAAGGGGCGCGATACCAAAGAAAAACTGCATCGCAATTTTGGCATGCCGCGGCCTGAAGGGTACCGCAAGGCACTGCGCATCATGAAGATGGCCGAAAAGTTCAACCTGCCGCTGATCACCCTGATCGACACCCCGGGCGCCTACCCCGGCGTCGGCGCTGAGGAGCGCGGTCAGAGCGAAGCTATTGCACGCAATCTGATCACCATGGCGGATTTACGCACACCGATTATCTGCACGGTGATTGGTGAAGGTGGCTCGGGCGGTGCGCTCGCTATCGGTGTCGGCGACCGCGTCAACATGATGCAATATGCCACCTATAGTGTTATCTCTCCGGAGGGTTGTGCGTCTATTCTCTGGAAAAGCGCAGACAAGGCGCCGGAGGCGGCGGAAGCGATGGGGATCACGGCAGAGCGACTGCTGGAACTCAAGCTGATCGACCGTATCGTCGAGGAACCGCTGGGTGGTGCACATCGCGATCATCAGGCGGCGGCCGATGCGCTGCGCGATGCGCTGGTCGAAGATCTCGGTCAGTTGTCGTCCATGCTGTTTGACGATCTGGTCGAAAAGCGCAGCGAACGGTTGCGCAGCTTCGGTGAATTCAGGGAAGCCTGATACGGGGCGACCCGCAACCGGGCGCTGGCCCGGCGAAGCCGAATCACACTACCGGGTGATCGCCAACGAGCTGTTGTCGCATCGCCACTTATCGGTCCCGTCATTACTGGTTGCCTACAGCGGTGGGCTCGATTCTCATTTTTTACTGGTGGCAGCCGGGCGCTGGGGCGAGGAATACAGTGTTCCTGTGCGTGCGGTGTACATTGACCACGATTTACAGGAAGGCAGCCGTCACTGGGCGGCGCATTGTCGTTCTGTGTGTGAATCACTGGCTATTCCCTTTTGCTGTGTGGCAGTAGAGGTAGCCACTGATGGTGAAAGCCCGGAGCAGGCGGCGCGAGATGCGCGCTACCGGGCACTTGAACAACAGCTGCAACCGGGGGAGTGGCTGCTCGCAGCTCACCACGCCAATGATCAGGCCGAAACGCTGCTGCTGCAGTTGTTGCGCGGTGCCGGAGTGCGCGGACTGGCGGCGATGCCTGCGTGTCGGCCATTCGGCAGCGGCTGGCTGCTGCGTCCCATGCGCTCTCTGAGCCGTGATGCTTTGCACCGCGCGGCAACGGCAATGCAGTGGCAGTGGGTGGAAGACCCGAGCAACGCCGATGTGCAGTTTGATCGCAATTATCTGCGCCATCGCATCCTGCCTGTGCTGCGTCAGCGATGGCCCGCCGTCGATCGTGCGATCTCAAGGTCGGCATCCCATGCAGCGCATGCCGCCCGCCTGCTCGAAGAACTGGCGGCACTTGACGTGCCCGTATCGGATGACCGGATTGACGTCGATCTACTGCGCGCGTTGAGTATCGACCGGCGACTCAACGCGTTGCGCGGCTGGATCGCGCAGCACGGGTATCAGGCACCATCGACGGCCGTGCTCGATCATCTGGTTGGCGACCTGGTCATGGCCTCGGACGACTCCGGCGGGTGTGTTGCATTTGCCGGAGCTGAAGTGCGTCGCCACCGCCAGTCACTGTACATCGGCGTTGCTGCAGATTTTCAGTCGACACCTCCGTTTAGCCACGTATGGGCTAACCGTGCCGAGGCGCTTTATATACCTGAAACCAATCAAACGCTGCGCGCCGATGATTTGCCGTTGTCCTGGATCCCTGCGAACGAACCGCTCCTGATAAAAAGCCGACAGGGAGGGGAGAAGATAAAGCTCGAAAATCATGCCACCCGTCAGTCCGTAAAGAGTTTGTTACAACAGCAGGGGCAGCCGCCGTGGCTTCGTTGCCGGCTGCCGTTTGTCTGGCGTAATGAAGAACTGGTGGGCGTGGTCGGGGTGGGATTTGTCGCGGCGCCGACGGCGGAATGACACCCCGTCATTAGCAGTCTCGTAATACATTGGTAATGTTGGCTGACTACCAGTAAACATCGAATGTTGAAGTCGATAAGCGGCATTAATTGGCGTTGAATACGGTGCCCGGAATTGTGGGTATCTGGTGACTCTGGTAGTCTGTAGCCCCATCTCGATTTACCCGATCCGGCTATCCGGCCGGCCTCTACGGCAGCCTATTTTTGAGTGAATCAATGACGCGATTCATATTCGTCACAGGTGGTGTTGTGTCCTCGCTCGGCAAAGGAATCGCGGCTGCATCGCTGGCGGCGTTACTGGAGTCCAGAGGGCTTAAAGTCACCCTTTTAAAACTCGACCCCTACATCAATGTCGACCCGGGGACCATGAGCCCGTTTCAGCACGGCGAGGTATTCGTCACCGATGACGGCGCCGAAACCGATCTTGATCTCGGACACTACGAGCGCTTTGTCCGGGTGCAGATGACTCAGGCCAACAACTTCACCACTGGCCGCGTCTACGAAAATGTGATCGCCCGCGAACGTCGCGGCGACTACCTCGGTGCCACGGTACAGGTTATTCCGCACATTACTGACGAAATCATTCGGCTGGTGCGCGAGGGGGCAGGTAACGCCGATGTGGCCATGGTCGAAATCGGTGGCACAGTCGGGGATATCGAATCTCTGCCATTTCTCGAAGCGATTCGGCAAATGGGTATCGAGCAGGGAACACAGGGCGCGCTGTTCATTCACCTCACACTTATCCCGTACATCAAGACGGCGGGTGAAATGAAAACCAAACCAACTCAGCACTCGGTGAAGGAACTGCGCAGCATCGGTATTCAGCCGGACATCCTCATGTGTCGCTGCGACCGGGTGTTGCCACCGGGTGAGCGCAAGAAAATCGCTCTCTTTACCAACGTCGCCGAAGAGGCAGTCATTACCGCGAACGACGTGGATTGCATTTACAAGATTCCGCGCATTCTGCACGAACAGAACATCGATAATATTGTGCTCGACAAACTCGGTGTCAGCGCACCTGCCGCCAACCTGACCGAGTGGGATCGCGTCGTCAGCGGCCTGATGCAACCTGAGCGCGAGGTGGTTGTCGGCATGGTGGGTAAGTACACCGATCTCACCGAATCCTACAAGTCGTTAAACGAAGCGTTGTCGCATGCCGGCATTGCACATAAAACCAAAGTGGTGATCCACTATCTGGATTCCGAAAAGCTCAATCATGGTGACATGAGTGTGCTGGAGGACGTCGACGCGATCCTGGTACCCGGCGGTTTCGGGTCGCGCGGGGTCGAAGGAAAGATCCGCGCGGTTCGCTACGCACGTGAAAATAAAATCCCGTATCTGGGCATCTGTCTGGGTATGCAGGTGGCGGTTATCGAATACGCCCGCAACGTCGCCGGTATTGCCGATGCCAACAGCACCGAGTTCGAACCCGGCTGCGAAAATGCCGTCATCGCGCTGATCACCGAGTGGCAGGAAAGCGATGGTAAAATAGAAACTCGTGATGAAAACTCCGATCTCGGTGGCACCATGCGACTGGGCGGACAGGAGGCCTATCTGAAAGCGGGTTCACTGGCACACCGCATCTATCAAAGCGACGTCATCACTGAACGTCACCGCCACCGCTATGAATTCAATAACCGGTTTCGCAGTGTGCTCGAGGACCACGGCATGGTGATGTCCGGTACGTCGGGCGATGCGGAGCCGCTGGTTGAAATCATCGAACTGCCCGATCATCCGTGGTTTATCGGGTGTCAGTATCATCCGGAGTATCGATC
>CAZOXM010000119.1:10542-12856 GCA_964583825.1 uncultured Granulosicoccaceae bacterium | reverse complement strand
CGCAGGTGCGAACCGTTAAAGCCAGTGGTCACTGGTTCAGTGCACTGGCCGAGGCGGTACGCTCGAAGTAGGGGAGGTTCTACGGCACACCCTCCTAGCCTTCGGATTTCATCGCCTTTTGAATCTGATCCGCATATTTGCCGACATTTTTGATCTCCGCCCCCAGATCGGCATTGCCGCCAGTCGCATCACAGCGAATCAGTTCAAGGGCTGCGGTTACCGCGATCAGGCGTTTATCTTCCTTGCTGGTGTCGAGGTGGTTGTACTGCATCATCAGCTCGAGGAGTGATGCTTTATCGTATGCCTGGCTCACCATCAGATAATCCGCAATAACTGGGGGGCGTCAGAGTAACAGAGATCGAAGCACCGTGGACAGACCGACCCACAGCGCTAACGTTCCCGGTAAAAAGATCGACCCGCCCGCACTGGACGGGTCCGGGCAGTCATGAATGGCCTGTTGATCCGGCGATATTAAGCGTCTGTTCTATCTTTGCCAGCAACGCCCGCTCTCCTTCGCTGACCTGCTCGCCGCCGAAGCCCAGAAAGCCGCCTTCAGAGGCAGCCTCTGCCACTTTCTCTGCGATTGACATTGACCACTGACGGTATTCGCTGGCAGCGTCCGCACCGCAGCGATCGCTGACCAGTGCGATCGCCTTCTCGCAGTTGCCGAGCATGTAGCCGTTGAATTCGTCGGGAGACTGAATGTTCTGTGCCTTTAATTCAGACACGGCTTTATCCCGCATGTCACCCGCTTTTGCTTTGGCATCGGCAAAGTTCTCGGCCTTTTCCAGAATACCCGCGATGACCGGGTTATCCGGATAATCGTTTTTGCCGGCGACAATCGACTTCATGCTGGCCATGGCTTCCTTTGTGGTGCCGATAATGCCGCTTTTTCCGGCTCCGGCCATGGCCGCCCCGATCAGCGACGGCACAGTTGCGATCAGGTACCACTCGTCATCAGAAAATTTGTCTTTTACAGATTCCACCGCTTTATTACTCCACTGTATTCAATGAGTTGACCTGCCATTTTAACGCTACCACCAGACGGCGGCTAGCGGTAACGCAGCGGTACCCGATAGGCACGAATCCGCTGTCCGCTACCGTTGCGAATTTTCCAGTTTCTCCTATAAACAATGGATGGAATCGAACGCGCCATGTTCGACGAAAACCGCTGGAGTTCACATGAAAAACCGCGCCGGCTACGACCGTCGGAGTTTTCCCAGACACACACTGGAGTACTGCCTGAACATCGACTCGCAGCTGACCGGTCGCAAGTTCGGACAGTTGGTAGACGTGTCGCTCGAAGGCATCCGCGCCATCTGTAATACCCCGGTCAAACGCCAGAGCGTGTACGAGCTGTCTTTCCACCTCCCCCCCGAGGTGTACGGGGACGACGAGGTCCATTTTACCGCCGAATCCGTTTGGACCTGTCCGGGACCGCACAAGGGCACCTGCCTGTCCGGGTTTCGTGTCACCCAGTACTGGCAGCGCACACACAACCACGTGGCGCTTAGCAGCGTGATCAGCGACTATGAGAGCTTCCTGCGACAACTCTGAGCCCTCAGCTCAGCGCGATCAAGCGTCGTCAGCGCAACTTATAATCAGGCAATCAACTTCACCAGTTGCATGCTGTATGGAGCGCCATCTGGACCCCCTTCATGCGTTAGGGTGGATCAATGCAGCGTGCGTTTTCCGACCCAAAATACCAGCCTGAAAACATTACATCTCACTTGACCCTTTCATGCGTGCAAACGACCATGGCGGGTCGCTCAGAACCTCGGTGATCCCATGGCTGATTTACCTTCGCATGCGCGTGTTGTCATTATCGGTGGCGGCGCCGTCGGCGCCTCGTCGCTCTATCATCTGGCCAAAGCCGGCTGGACTGATTGTTTGCTGCTTGAGAAAAACGAACTGACTTCGGGCTCAACCTGGCACGCTGCCGGCAATGTGCCCACGTTCTCGCCGTCCTGGTCGGTGATGAACATGCAGCGCTATTCCACCGAACTGTATCGCGGGCTGGCCGAAGCGGTCGATTACCCGATGAACTACCACGTAACCGGTTCCATTCGTTTAGCACACTCGAAGGAACGGATGCAGGAGTTTGAACGCGTTAAAGGCATGGGGCGATATCAGGGCATGGACATTGACATGTGCAGCGTCGACGACCTGAAGCAGCACTACCCGTTTCTCGAAACCCACGATTTGGAAGGTGGTCTGTACGACCCCTACGACGGCGATATCGACCCGGCACAATTGACCCAGGCGCTGGCCAAAGGTGCACGCGATCTGGGCGCAAACATTATCCGATTCTGCC
>CAZOXM010000119.1:5261-10442 GCA_964583825.1 uncultured Granulosicoccaceae bacterium | reverse complement strand
CAGGCGCTGGCCAAAGGTGCACGCGATCTGGGCGCAAACATTATCCGATTCTGCCCGGTCACCGGCATCCGGCGAGAGAATGATGAGTGGGTCGTGGTCACTGAAAAAGGCGAAGTACGTTGTGAGTATGTTGTCAACGCGGCAGGCTATCGGGCGCAGGAAGTGGGACGCTGGTTTATTCCATTCGGCGGCCGCGAAGTGCCGATGATGACGATGAGCCACCAGTACATGCTGACCGAGGAAATTCCGGAACTGCAGCAATGGTGTGAAGCGCAGAACAAACGCAAGCTGCCGCTGTTGCGCGACGTCGATTCGTCATACTACCTGCGTCAGGAAAAGTTCGGCCTGAACTTAGGCCCGTACGAATTAAATTGCAAAGGTCACTGGATGACACCGGATGATCCGATGCCTGAAGATTTTTCATTCCAGCTGTACCCGGATGATCTGGAACGGCTGGAGTGGCACATAGAAGACGCCATGGCACGCGTGCCAATGCTTGGAGAAGTCGGCATTAACAAGTGTATTAACGGCCCTATTCCCTATACCCCTGACGGCAACCCGCTGATTGGTCCGATGCCGGGTGTACCGAATGCGTTTGAAGCCTGCGTATTCACCTTTGGCATTGCGCAGTCAGGCGGTGCCGGCAAAGTGCTCGCCGAGTGGATTACCGAGGGCAGCACCGAATGGGATATGTGGTCGTGCGACCCGCGCCGTTTCACCGGCTTTTGTGATCAGGACTACAGTAACAAGAAGGGTATGGAAGTCTACGGTCACGAGTACGCCATGCACTTCCCGCATCACGAGTGGCCTGACGGCAGAGACAAAAAGCACTCACCGGTACACGACCGAATCGCCGCACTCGGTGCACAGTTCGGTGTCTACAATGGCTGGGAACGCGCCAACTGGTTTGCACACGATGGCGACGACACCAGTGAAGCGTCCACGCAAACCTGGCGGCGTGAAGGGCCGTGGCACCAGCGGGTGCGCGAGGAGTGTCTGGCGGTCAGAGATGCCGCTGGCATACTCGATCTGCCGGGGTTCTCGCGCTATACCCTGAAGGGCACCGGTGCCCGGCAGTGGCTGCTTGAGATGATCACCGGCAATGTGCCAAAGACCGGCCGCCTCGGTCTTGGCTACTTTGCCGATGAACAAGGGCGCATTGTCACGGAAATGTCGATCATGGCGCTTGAGGAAGACAGCTTCTTCCTGATCACCGCTGCAGGTGCAGAATGGCACGACTACGAGTGGCTTGAAAAACACTTACCCGACGATGGCAGGATCACGCTCGAAAATGTCACTGAAAACTTCAGCTGCCAGATTCTCAGTGGCCCGAAAGCACGGGATATTCTGGCCGGCATCACCGAGGCAGATCTCTCTTCCCCCTGGCTGAGCCATCAGGAGGCAAACATCGCCAATGCCTCCGTGGGTCTGGTGCGGGTATCTTTTGCCGGTGAGCTGGGCTGGGAGATCCACAGTGCGATTGGTGATACGGCGGCAGTCTATGATGCGGTGATGGAAGCCGGGAAACCCCACGGGCTGAAACCATTCGGTATGTATGCGCTCGATTCTTTGCGCCTGGAAAAGGGCTATCGTACCTGGAAGGGCGACCTCTCTACCGACTACACGGTGCTGCAGGGCGGCCTTTCGCGCTTCGTTAAACTCGACAAACCCGGGTTCAAGGGTAAATCGGCGATCGTGGCGGAACAGGAAGCGGGGATCAGTAAAAGGTTTGTGACGTTACTGGTCGATGCAGGAGACTGTGACGCACCGTACATGGCAACGCTGTGGCACAACGATGAAGTGGTCGGTGAAACGACCTCCGGCGGCTGGGGGCATCGCATTGATCAATCGATCGCACTGGGTATGGTACGCGCAGATCTGGCCACCCCGGGCACACAGCTGCAACTGGAAATCTTCGGTGAAAGGGTGAATGCTGAAGTACAAAAGGACGAGCCGCTGTGGGACCCGGCCAACGAGCGCATCAGGGCATAAGACTGCTGCCGAACGACGGAGATAAGCAATGAATAAAGCAACCATTCCATCGCAGGCGCGCGCCGTTATTATAGGTGGTGGTGTTGCCGGCTGTTCTGTCGCCTATCATCTGGCTAAGCAGGGCTGGAAAGATGTGGTGCTGCTCGAGCGCAAACAGCTGACCTGTGGCACTACCTGGCATGCAGCGGGACTGATAGCACAACTGCGCGCCACCAAAAACATGACCCGCCTGGCCAAGTACAGCCAGGAACTCTATGGCGAACTGGAAGCAGAGACCGGCGTGGCTACCGGCTTTAAACGGGTCGGCTCTATTACCGTCGCACTGACCGAAGAGCGCAAAGAGGAAATCTACCGGCAGGCGTCCATGGCACGCGCCTTTGATGTACTGGTCGAGGAAATATCGCCCACAGAGGTCAAGCAACGCTATGAGCATTTGAACATCGACGATGTCACCGGGGCGGTCTATCTGGAAAAGGACGGCCAGGGAGATCCCGCCAATATCGCACTGGCACTCGCCAAAGGGGCCAGACAAAACGGCGCCACAATAGTCGAGGGTGTGAGCGTGACCGACATTCATCGCAATGATCAACGCGTCACCGGTGTTTCATGGCAACGCGACGGCAGCGATGAACGCGGGGAAATCAAGGCGGATTTCGTTGTGAACTGTGCCGGTATGTGGGCCCACAATGTCGGAAGACTGGCCGGTGTCAACGTGCCCCTGCAGGCCTGCGAACACTTTTATATTGTATCCGAACACATCGAAGGCCTGACTCAGCTTCCGGTGCTGCGCGTACCCGACGAGTGCGCCTACTACAAGGAAGACGCAGGCAAGATGCTGCTCGGTGCATTTGAGCCGGTGTCAAAACCGTGGGGCATGGATGGCATTCCAAAAGACTTCTGTTTTGATCAGTTGCCGGAAGACTTCGATCACTTCGAACCGATTCTCGAACAGGCGGTGAACCGTATGCCGCTATTGGGTGAAGCGGGCATTCATACCTTTTTTAATGGCCCTGAAAGCTTCACACCGGATGACGCTTATCACCTGGGTGAAGCCCCGGAGCTTGCCAACTTTTTTGTTTGTGCGGGCTTTAACTCGGTCGGTATTCAATCGTCCGGTGGTGCCGGTATGGCACTGGCATACTGGATGGAACACGGCCACCCGCCGTTCGACTTAAGCGATGTCGATGTCAGACGTATGCAACCTTTTATGGGCAACAAGACTTATCTGGTCAACCGGGTGACTGAAACGCTTGGCTTGTTGTACGCCGATCACTTTCCCTATCGACAGATGGCAACGGCGCGTGGCGTCAGACGCACTCCCCTGCACGAACACTTGAAAGCCCGTGGAGCCGTATTCGGTGAAACCGCCGGCTGGGAGCGGGCAAACTGGTTTGCCAATGAAGGTCAGAAGCCGGAATACGAATACACCTGGAAGCGCCAGAACTGGTTTGAAAACGCCAAAGCAGAACACATGGCGGTGCGAGAAAATGTCGGCATGTACGACATGACTTCATTCGGCAAGCTGCGCATTGAGGGACCGGATGCGGAATCTTTTCTGAACCGGGTCTGCGGTAACAGCATGTCAGTGGCCAACGGTAAAATTGTCTATACACAAATGCTGAATGACCGCGGCGGCATCGAGGCCGATGTGACGGTTACCCGTCTTAGTGAAACTGCCTATCTGATGGTGACACCGGCTGCCACCGTTATCCGCGATATGGCGTGGCTGAATAAAAACAAACAAAACGATACTGTGGTTATTGTTGATGTCACCGCCAATGAAGGCGTCATCGCCGTCATGGGGCCGAATGCCACCCGGCTGCTTGCCAATGCAAGCCCGCACGACTGGTCGATCGCCAACCATCCATTCGGCACAGCGCAGCCGATAGAAATTGGCATGGGGCTGGCACGCGCCCATCGGGTGACTTACGTGGGCGAATCCGGTTTTGAGATCTACAGTTCCTCTGATCAAACTCCGCATATCTTCGAAACACTGCTGGAAGCCGGTGATTCACTCAATGTAAAACTGTGCGGCATGCATATGATGGATTCGTGTCGTATAGAAAAAGCCTATCGTCACTTTGGTCACGACATTACCGATGAGGACCATGTGCTGGAAGCGGGACTTGGTTTTGCGGTTAAAACCGACAAGCCGGATTTCATTGGCCGCGATGCGGTACTGCGCAAGCGTGATGAAGGGCTGCAAAGCCGCCTAGTGCAGTTCCGACTGGAAGACCCCGACCCCCTGCTCTACCACAATGAACCCGTGCTGCGCGATGGTGAAATTGTCTCGTACCTGACCTCCGGTAACTACGGTCACGCACTGGGTGGTGCGATCGGGCTCGGCTATGTGCCGTGTGCCGGTGAAAGTGCCGATCAGGTACTGGCGTCTACCTATGAGATCGAAGTGGCAGGCACTCGCGTTGCGGCACAGGCGAGCCTGAAGCCCATGTACGATGCGAAATCTTCGAGAGTTAAAGCCGGCTAATCCAACACGGTTGTACGCGGGCCGTCTTAGCAGTCCAGTTGTTTCAGCTCATTGCGAAAACGCGCCGCGTTGGTGGTGTAGTGCTCCGCGGCGCGTAGTAGATCATCCTTTTGTTGTTGTGTCAGCTCCCTCACCACTCGACCCGGTGTGCCCACGATTAACACACCGTCCGGGTATTCCTTGCCTTCCGGAATGAGCGTACCGGCGCCGACCAGCGACTGTCGCCCGATCACAGATCCGTTCAGCAGAATGGCACCCATACCGATCAGTGACTGCTCTTTGACCGTACAGCCATGCAGCATGACCTTGTGACCGATGGTAACGTTGCGCGCCAGCGTCATCGGAAAGCCCGGGTCGATGTGGAGCGTGCAATGCTCCTGAATGTTCGTGCCCTCGCCTATATCAATGGTGTCATTTTCGGCACGGATCACAGACCCGAACCACACACTGCTGCGCGCCCCGAGCGTAACGCGACCGATCACCTTTGCGTCGGGCGCTACCCACGCATCGGCCGCGATGGTCGGTGTGCAGGCTTCTCCAAGAGAGTAAATAGACATGGGCTTTACCCTTGCTGTTTTAGTCACTGTAACAGCGACCGCAATGCATCTGCCATTGCCGCTCTGTATACTACCCCGTACGAATCACCGAACACACACGCCGATGAACCTGCTCGATCAGCTACACGATGCCTTCTCTGTTCA
>CAZOXM010000119.1:0-5161 GCA_964583825.1 uncultured Granulosicoccaceae bacterium | reverse complement strand
GTGGTCGCCGACGTGGTGATTGCACAGAGTGATCAGCAGGCCAACAACATCTGGAGCCTGCGCCATGGCATCGGTGACTTCGGCTCCAGCCAGCCGATTATCAACTACGATGTCAGCATCCCCATCAGCCGCATGGATGAATTTACCACGGAGTTGATGCAGCAGCTTAACGCCACCTATCCGCATATCACCACGCTGCTGTTCGGCCACATTGGCGACAGTAATCTACATGTGGTGATCGGCGACTACAGAGACGGCGAGTTCGACCCGCTGAAAGATCTCGTGCACGAGCTGACCGGCAGCTACCACGGATCGGTGTCCGCCGAACACGGTATAGGCAAACTCAAGACAAGCTATCTCGGTCTTTCCCGCAGTGACGAGGAAATCGCACTGATGAAACTGCTGAAACGCGCCATCGATCCGAAGAACATACTGAACCCCGGACGCGTCATCAGCGCCTGACACCACCGCGTCTGCATTGTCTTACCAGATGCGCGCGATGCCCAGTCGCGCGTCAAGGGCCGGCGTCCCTGCCGTGCGCTTTCGACACATACCTCTGGTTTGTGACCCACTTCACCCGCCGCAGCAATTATCCCTGACAATTCGTATCAGTTGAGTTCTCGAACTTCCCGGCAAGTCGCCGTTATGGCTAAGAGTTTCGCGATTTCCGAGTCGCGATCGCAACCAGCTGACGGCGGTAGACTGTGACGCAGATCACCTGCGACAAGCCGCCCGGCCTAACGATTTGAAAGCGGGTGAAGTTCTGTGCTCAAGCATGCATCAAAACAAAAGTTTTCGCTGGCGATCCTCGCCGCGAGTATAACGCTGGCGGGCTGCGGCGGTAGCAGCGAACAGGAAATGCCGACTGACGGAGAGCCGGTGGCCAGAGCACTGAACCCGGCCCCTTCGGTCACAGAGACAGCGGACACCGGGATAGCGGACACCGGGATCGTCACCGATCTCGATACGGAGGTGATTGAGACAATCGATGAGATCGACACGGACGATAATGTCATCGTCGACCTCGACACCGATATGCCTTCCGAGGTGACCGTCCCCGATACCGCCGGGCTCGAAACTACAGGCGCGACAGACACCACAACCGCAACGGAAAGCACCCAGGGTGTTGTGGAACAAGCTGAGGCGGCACCACCGGCGGAGCTGCCGCCGGGCTTTTCCGGGGCAATCGATGCGGTGACCACACCCAATGGCAGCGACCCGTTCAGCAAGTTTCAACTGGACGACTCCATCTATACCAATAATGTTTACGACGGTCGCCAACTCGACCCGGAAAACAACTGGAAACTGATTTTCTACGATGGTGTGCAGGACTTTGTACGCTGGGAAGTACCAGCGCTGCTGGGCAACAGTCCCAATCCCTGCGAACGCCCGCACTCCGGCGATCCGGTCGCTCTGAAGTATCGCCTGACCTCACGCAAAGATTCACCGCACGAGCGCAACACTTTTGTCCGTTCCTATCCGGCGATGGTTGTGGGTTCCATGGGCGGGCGTTACGAATCATGGGGCGTGGAGTGTGGTCAGGTTGGAACCATCCTGCCATCGGTACAGCGACACGGCGGCTCACCGGTCTATCAGATGGAAACGGTGGCTGCCGCAACCGGGCTTCCTGTTCTCGCCAGTGATCTCAACTACGATGTGCGTGTCTCGGTCAAAGCGGATCTGAACACCCCCGACGCGGCACACGGCATTGCCAATGTGTTTATGGATTCGTACTGGCACAATGTATCGGACGTTAATCTGGTACCGGGCAATCAGTCTGCACTGGTGAACACGATCAACGGTATCAGTTCAGATTACACCGAAGTCTGGAATCTCAATATCTGGTTTGACTATCCGCGCAACGAAGGCACTGCTTCCTCGTGGACCGGTGGATTCAAAATCGGATCTGTCATGCTGCAGGAAGGTGGTCTGTTCGATGTGTACTTCAAAATCGAAGGTGCACGCGATGGTCACCTGCCGCGTTGCAGACTGGGTACCAACGTAAACTGTTTTCTATATGTCGGACTGGTGGCAACCGATAATGATGCGGCCCGCAACGGCGTCACCATCAACTACACGGAAATCGCAGACTGGATGCGTTCTTCAGACTTTCGCGACCTCTTTTTAACCGGTGCGTTTGAAACGGATACACCAGCCGCGAAAGCCTACACCGCATGGCAAATGATAGACGGCAGCGAAAACGATACCCATCCCGACCCGGCAAAGCGCGGTCCGCGCTTTCCGGATGAAGCCCATGTCATCGGCGGTATCCACCTCGGTGCCGAACTCTGGTACAACCCGGACGCGGTTCCTGCCACCCTTGAATTTGAAGCACTCGGTGTCGAAGTCGACGGTTTCGGCCAGTTCGGCAACTACATCGAATACGAGTAAAGCACAGAGATGACCATGACCATGAAACTCAAGACATTAACCACAGTACTGGCGCTTTCCTCACTCGCTGCCTGTGGCGGCTCCGGCGACAGCACTGACATCAGCAATGCGCCCACCGATTCGACTAATCTGTCCAACGATGCAGCAACTGCCAGCTTCATCGCATCGTCGTCCCTGGCCGGTGCACCTGTCGGCAATGCACAGTATGATCTGACCATCACCGATGTGGCTTTATCCGAAACCCTGAGCGATTCGGGCACGGCTACCTTTTCTTTTGGTATTACTGACCTCAGTGGTGCTGCTGTGCCGACCGACAATCTGTCCATCGCACTGGAAATAGCCGGCAGCGGCAGCTTTACCGATGCCTATCGAACGCCGCTGTTCGACCTGCGGGCTTCCGACGACTCGACGGGACGCTTTACAGCACGCAGCGCACCGGTTGATCTGCCGGGCGGCAGCTATCAGGCGCGACTGGTGGTTAACCCCAGCTGGCGATACAAGTTCGACGTCGCACCGGCTGACCACAGCCACACAAGCGCTTTTCATTATGTCGGTGAGCGCGACTATCGCAACAACGCCAGTGCCGCGTTCCAGGCGCAAGTCAGCAGCAATACCCGCTGCGCTGAAGATGGCTTTGAGAACAACGACAATCACCAGAGCGCACAACCGGTACCGCCGGGCAGTCAAATCGACGCCGCACTGTGTCTTGACGACATGGATCTTTACTCGGTTCAACTTGGGTCAGCCGACAGCGCATCGATTGCGTTTCACTACACTGATCCTAACGCCAGCCTGAATCAGGCCAGCCGCTATGTGGTACTGGACAGTGCACTGACGCCCCTGTCAGCACCGCACACTGCCAGAGATGCACATCGCATTGAGATCGAATCTACCGCGGCAGGTACTTACTACCTGGCATTGTTCGGTGCCAGATCAGAATACCGGCTTACCCGGTTTGCCGGCACAAGTGGAACAGACCTCGCCAATGACTTTACCGACACCAGTCTGTTTGCCGGAGGCAGCGAACTGCTCGGACCACAAAGCTGGTTGTTTGGTCAGGTCATGTTGCAAAAACTGGCAATAACCGAAGAAAGCATGGTCAACCAAACGGTCAACTGCGGAAGAATCACAACGCAGTATCAAAACGGTGAGCCGGTCGCCTACGTCACACCGCAGCACTTTGCTGACATCCATGAATTTCAGTTCAGGCGTGACGGCCAGTACTTACTGGATGCGGATGTACAGTCCGGCTGGACAGTCGCCAATGGCGACCTTGCAGGCCCGCACTGGTACAACAATGATTACCCGGGTTACGCCGAGCGCGTCAGCGATGATCGCTGGAGATACTGGACCACCGACGGCCTCGCCTATGTCGAGTGTGCTATCGACCTGCAGTAGAAACAATACTCTGCCGGGCATCGATGAGATGCCCGGTACGACAGGGTGCGATGATCAAACTGCTACCGCCGGCAGCATGCCCTCACGGCATAAGAAATCGACAATCGTATCGACGCCGGTTTTTTCCTTCAGATTGGTAAACACAAAAGGCTTATCACCGCGCATTCGTGCAGCATCCGCCTTCATCACCTCCAGTGATGCACCGACGTGCGGCGCAAGATCTGTTTTATTGATTAGCAGAAGATCAGAGCGGGTAATCCCCGGTCCGCCCTTGCGCGGAATTTCTTCGCCGGCAGCCACGTCAATAACGTAGATCGTCAGGTCTGCCAGTTCTGGGCTGAATGTTGCCGAGAGGTTGTCACCACCGCTCTCGATAAACACCACATCCAGATCCGGTATGCGTGCAGACAAATCCGCAATGGCAGCCAGATTCATCGAGGCATCTTCCCGAATTGCCGTATGTGGACATCCCCCGGTCTCAACACCGACAATGCGATCTGATGATAAAGCCTGACTGCGGGTTAAAAAATCGGCATCCTCCCGCGTGTAGATGTCGTTGGTTACCACGGCCACTTCGTAGTCATCCCGCATGGCTTTGCACAGCGTATCGAGCAAGGTGGTCTTACCGGCTCCGACCGGCCCGCCGATGCCGACTCTTAAAGGGGTGGTTGTAGTCATAAGCATTTATCCGAAAAAGAAATCACGATCTGAACAGGCGCGTATACTGCGTTTCGTGCAGACAGCTCGCCATCGCAAGCGCGGGTGATGTGTAACCCACCGCGTCATCATTCAGCAGCAGCGCACTGGCAACCAGCGATGGAATGCGTTGCGCACTGTGATACAGCATACCCTGCCCCTGCGATTGCCCGAGCGGCACCAGTTTGATTGCTGCAGTTACTTGTCCATCCAGCCAACTGTACGCGTAACCGGCAAGGCAGTCCGTCAAATTGATTCGCTCCGCAACACAAAACGATGCAAAGGCCCCCACCATACTGCGCGGGGTAATCAACACTCTGGTCTTCAGGACATCAAGCAAAGTGACGAGTGCAGCACCGCGCTGTTGTTCCTCATGCCGAAGTTCACTGGTCTCCCGCATCGCCAGCACCATGGCATCCCAGTATTCGGCCCGCTCAGTATCACCCGCCTCGAGGCATTGATACAGTCTGGCGAGTAGCGGCAGGTCCTGCTGCGCGACCGGGCCGTCAAGCTGTTCGTCAAGCCATTGCCTGCAGGTTTCCTCACTATTGATCCAGCCGGCATTAACCGCCCATTCCATACCCTGCGAGTAACTGTATCCGCCCACTGGCAGACTGGGACTGACGACCTGCAATAGTCTGAGCAGTGAAGGATGTGGCAGCGGTGTCGTCACAAC
>CAZOXM010000118.1:0-13236 GCA_964583825.1 uncultured Granulosicoccaceae bacterium | reverse complement strand
GGTGGGTCGCCGCGCCATGGATGGCGCAGAGAGCGCTGCCAGGCATGGATGCCTGTTTGCGCGACCCATCGGAGCAATCAAGCACAAAATGCCGCAGGCACCCGAAGGGCAGAGTATTCGCAAGAGGACTTTTGCCTACCCATAATTGTGGAGAAGGGTCCTTTGAAAAGTAGGTCCCGCTGAAGGCGACACCTAGATAGTTGAGCGCAGCGAATGACCACAAAGCCGCCGCAGGCGCAAACTAGACCTCAGCCAGATTCCCCTTAGTCTCCAGCCACTTCTTACGATCAGACGCACGCTTCTTGGCCAGCAACATATCCATCAACTTGTTGGTCTGATCATAGTCATCCGCAGTAAGACAAACCAGTCGACGGGTATCCGGGTCCATGCTGGTTTCACGCAGTTGCAGCGGGTTCATTTCACCCAGCCCTTTAAATCGGGTGACGGTGATCTTTTTGTTCTTGTGTTTTTTGCTGTGTTCTATGCGCTGTATTTCGGTGTCCCGCTCTCTTTCATCCAGTGCGTAAAATTTTTCTTTACCCACATCGATACGAAAGAGTGGCGGCATCGCAACGTAGACACGTCGCTCGGCCACCAGCGCACGGAAGTGACGCAGAAACAATGCACACAACAACGTGGCGATGTGTGCGCCGTCGGAGTCGGCATCCGCCAAAATACAAATCTTGCCGTAGCGCAGGCCGTTTAAATCACTTGAGCCCGGATCAATACCAATGGCAACCGAGATATCGTGCACTTCCTGTGAGCTCAGGATCTGATCCTGCCCTACTTCCCAGGTATTCAGAATTTTCCCACGCAGTGGCATGATGGCCTGATACTCGCGAGAGCGGGCTTGTTTGGCGGAGCCACCGGCCGAGTCTCCCTCAACCAGAAAAAGCTCGGTCAATGAGAGATCGGTGGAGACGCAGTCGGCAAGCTTTCCGGGCAGTGCCGGACCGGTCGCGACTTTTTTACGCACGACTTTCTTGCCGGCGCGCATTCGCTGTGATGCCGCTGCAATGGCGAGCTGGGCGATGGCATCACCGCTCTCCGGATGCTGGTTTAACCACTGCGAGAAACTGTCTTTCACCGCATTGGCGACAAACGCGGCGCACTCTCTGCTCGAGAGGCGTTCCTTCGTTTGTCCGGCAAACTGCGGGTCGGCCATCTTGAGCGACAGCACAAAGCTGACGCGCTCCCAGGTATCTTCCGGGGCAAGCTTGACGCCGCGTGGTAACAGGTTGCGGATATCGCAAAATTCCTTCACCGCTTCACTGATGCCGGTGCGCAGTCCATTCACATGTGTACCACCCTGCGCGGTCGGCACGAGATTAACATAGCTTTCCTGTACCGCGTCGCCACCTTCAGGCAGCCACACCACCGCCCAGTCGACGGTTTCCTGATCACTCTTCTTATCGCCGACAAACGGTGCGGCGGGCAGCAGGGTAAAACCCTGCAATGCCTCGGAGAGGTAATCCTGCAGTCCGTCTTCGTAACACCATTCAAGTTTTTCTTTGGTTTCCTCGATTTTCAGCTTCACGCGCAGGCCGCTGCACAACACAGCCTTGGCACGGAGTACATGCTTTAAACGTGGAATGGAGAATTTTTCGCTGTCGAAGTATTTCTTGTCCGGCCAAAAGCGCAGCGTGGTTCCGGTGTTGCGCTGTCCGACTTTACCGATGGCTTTTAGCGGGTCGGTCTTGTTGCCGCCTTTGAACGTTGCCTGGTATTCCTTGCCGTCGCGCCGGATTTTCACTTCGAGTTTTTTTGACAGCGCATTGACCACCGACACCCCCACCCCGTGCAACCCGCCGGAGTACTGATAGCCGCCGGAGCCCGAAAATTTGCCACCCGCATGCAGCGTGCAGAGGATCACCTCGACGCCGGGCAATTTCAGCTTCGGGTGCTTATCGACCGGCATGCCGCGGCCGTTGTCGGTGACTTCGACCGAGCCATCCTTGAACAGCGTGACCGATATTTCGCTGGCATAGCCGGCGATTGCCTCGTCCACACTATTGTCGATCACCTCCTGAGCGAGGTGGTTCGGGCGGGTGGTATCGGTGTACATCCCGGGACGCTTGCGCACCGGATCCAGACCGCTCAGAACTTCGATTGAAGCGGCATCGTATTTGGCAGCGGGCATAGTTCGGTAGGTGAAAGCAGATCGGTGGAATGCCGCGCAGTGTACCTGACTGGCCTGCCGGCGTCAGTTAAGCGATTGCAATTGAGGGAGGGGGTGGGGGTTTTTACCTGCGGTGGGCGGGGGGTTTTGTTTCGCCTGCGGCGGGGTTTTTGGTTTCGCCTCCGGCGGGCTTGGGGTGTCACCTGCGGTGGGCTGAGCGTCACACCTGCGGTGGGCCTTACTTTTAAAAAGACTTAAAGTAAGCAAAAGTCTTTTTGCTGCTGATCTGCCCTGCGGGTTGCCTGCGGCAATTCCGATCAATAACGCTCCACCGGGTCGCGCTGATCACACGTCCCTGCGCGGCAGCGCTAACGCGCCATCCTTGGCGCTTTTTCCCGGCTCCACGTTATTGCTCGGAACGGATCAAACGCGGTGGGGCATGGGCGTCGCTTGCGCGATCTGGGAGTTCGGGTTCATCTGTGGTGGGGTGTTTGTTTCGCCTGTGGCGGGCGTGGGGTATCACCTGCGGTGGGCTGAGCGTCACACCTGCGGTGGGCCTTACTTTTAAAAAGACTTAAAGTAAGCAAAAGTCTTTTTGCTGCTGATCTGCCCTGCGGGTTGCCTGCGGCAATTCCGATCAATAACGCTCCACCGGGTCGCGCTGATCGCACTTCCCTGTGCGGCAGCGCTAACGCGCCATCCATGGCGCTTTTTCCCGGTTCCGCGTTATCGCTCGGAACGAATCAAACGCGTGAGGGATGGGTGCACATTAGCGTGTGGGTTACTTTTAATTCGCTCGCGGTGGGGGCTTGAGTATCATCGCCTGCTGAAGTCAGAAGGTCTGACTCGTGGCGCACGTGAAGATTCGCGGCTTACGGTTTAATAGTTACCGTTCGTGTCTGAGCTCGTTGCTTGTCATTTGAATTGTGCACCTGCTTTGCCGGTCATCATTGAAAAACCTACGGCGATAAGCAGGATGACGCCAACGAGTATTTCACGTACGTAGGAATCGACGCTGAGTTGTGTCAGGCCGTTGTCGAGAAGCCCGAGCATCGATACACCGATGAGTGTGCCCAGTACGTGGGGTTCTCCACTGCGATGTAGTGACATACCGAGGAATACCGCGGCGATTCCGTCGAGCATGAGTCCGGCACCCTGGGTCGGGTTTGCTGAGGCAACGCGGCTGGCGAGCATGAGTCCGGCCAGTGCGGCACCAAGGCCGGTTAGTGCAAAGGCGATAAGGCGCTGGCGTTTGACTGCTATGCCTGCATAGTGTGCGGCTTCTTTGTTGTTGCCGATGACGTACAGGTGTCTGCCAAAAGTACGTTTTTCAAGGAGAAACCACACGCCCAGCAGGACCAGCAGTGCGATGATGGAAAGTGAGGGTATACGAAGGTTGTCATAGCCGGGCCAGTTCAGCGGTATACCGCTTCTTGAGAAGCTGCCGAAAGCTGCCGGTATATCGCGACCAAATATGGTTTTACCACCGGAGACCAGAAACGCAGCACCGCTGTATATCGTCAGTGTGCCGAGTGTTGCAACAAACGGCAGTATACCGACGTAGCTGACCAGCCAGCCGTTGAGTAAGCCACCACACAAACCGACGGTGAGCGCGGCACTTAACGCCATCGCTATCGGCCAGTCGTGGGTAAATAAAACAGCGGCAGTAATACCTGCAAGACTGGCAAGAGACCCGACGCTCAGGTCGAAATCTCCCATCGCCATGACGATGGTCATGGTGAAGGCGACCACAGCGAGCATACTGATCTGTTGCGATACGTTGAGCAGGTTGCGGGCGGTGATGAATGTGTCTGGTAACAACAGCCAAAGCACTATCACCACACCGGCAAACCCGGCCAGGGTGGCGTATTGTCTAATGGTGGCTATCAACAGTGTGGTGCCGTGAGCAATTTGCAGGTGATGTGTTGAGTACGAACCGGGGCATGCATCCCTCCCCTTCGCAGGGGCTTCGACCCTCCCGCCAGCGGGAGGGGTCAGTTATACGTTGCTATTCATAAAGCAGTGAATTGCGCATCTATGGCGTTTGCCACCCGGCGTTCAGGCCTTTAGTCCATGGAGTCAACGTTAGACTGAGTGACGAGTTTGGTGGGCACATACATCACCGGTTCTTTTATTGACTCACCATTCAGTACGCGGGCAACCACACTGGCTGCGGTACTGCCGATACCCATAAAGTCCTGCGCCATTGACGCCTCGAAATTTCCTCCGGCCTTGATGGCATCTCTGGCTTGCGGGTTGGCGTCCATACCGACAATCACAATGCCTTCGTCGCTGCGACCGGCCGCTTCTATCGCCTGCAGTGCGCCCAGTGCCGGCTGATCCCACGCAGCCCACACTGCATTAATACTGCCCTTATCGGGGTTGGCTGCGAGCAGTGCTTCCATTTGTGCGCGTGAATCGGCGATGCCGCCGTCCTGTACATCCGGGGTGATGCGTTCGATTACTTTTATGTCCGGTGTATTGGCAAAGATTGCATCGGCAATGACACCCCGTGCCTGCACCGGTGGAAATGCATCAAAGACAAACATCACTACATTGCCGGCACCGTTTAAGCGGTTCACTACATAGGCGCTGGTTTCCGCAGCCATGGCGTATCCGTTACTGGTGACGTTGGTGACCAGCATCGGATCGCTGCCGGAGTCCATACCAACGACCGGAATACCGGCATCTGACGCCGCTGCCAGACCGGCGGCAATCTGGCTTGGGTCGACGTTGATCACAATGGCATTGACGTTTTGCGTGACCGCGTCTTCTATCCGGCTGATCACTGCTGCCACATCACCTTTGGTGTCAATGACGTTGACGTCCCAATCCTGATCTTTTGCTGCTGCTTCGAAACCTTCCACGTAAAACTGCGTTCCGGGCTGCGCCAGATAGGGTGTGATTACGGCAATTTTTTCAGCTGAATAGGCAGTCAGCGGACTAAGCACCAGGGTGAGTGCTGTTAGAAAACCTGCGCAGGTGCGTAGCATGTCTGTTCCTCGTATCAGTGGCAGTTCAGTGTACAACATCACTGCAAAGGTATGTATAGACGATCTGCTTTCGGGCCGGCGTCTACTGCTGTTCGAGCCAGCGATGGCTTAACTCAGCAGTGGAGTGGTAGGTATCCTTAAACAGCTCCATTCTTTCGTCGATGCCGGCCTTTAGTGACAGATCGGGCTCATAGCAGCGGTCAGTTTTCACCAGGTTTTCAAACGCCTCTTGCACAGAACCGTGAACGCCGGCGGCGACAGCACCAATACCTGCAGCGCCCAGCACACCCGGGTCGGTGACAGCCACACGGTTCAACTCGACACCCAGTATATCCGCCCTGATTTGATTCCAGACATCGCTTTGAAATCCCCCGCCACCGACGTTGATCCTGTCGGGCTGTTCACCTGAAGACTGTTGCAGTGACTCCAGCAGCCACCTCGCACTGTAGGCAACACCCTCGTATACGGCACGCGCCATTGCCGACTGATCAGTTGAATCACTCAACCCGATAAACACACCCCGCGCGGCAGAGTCCCAGATCGGTGCACGCTCACCCTGAATGTGAGGCAGAAACAGAGGTATCGACTGTGTGGATTCGCATTGCCCGGCGAGGTCTGCCATTTGTTGAGGCTCTATACCGAACAGCCCGCAAAACCAGAGTTGCGATGCACCACCGGATTGTGTTGGCCCGATATGCATCGTGATATCGTGGCTGCGTGGCATGACCAACACGCCCGGCGTCGGATTTACGGTTTCAGAAACAATGCCGAGTACCTCGCTGGTGCCGCTTAGATACATGCACTCGCCCTGACTGCTGACATCGGTACCAAACACGCCCGCCCAGGCATCCATGGTGCCGATGGCGACCGGCACACCACCAAAAGGCAAGCCGGTTTTAACCTGACCGGCAATATCGGTCATGGTTCTAATCGGCGGCAATAGCGACTCTGCGTTGTCTACCAGCGAGAGCAACGGTGCTGCATAGCTGAGCTCATTATTGACCACCCCGATGTTTGACCACGGATCACTGCCTAGCTGACCAGTGAGCTGCCAGATGCAATAGTCTTTCGGCAACAGCACATGTCTGGTTTTCTCCCATAGAGCCGGGTGCGTGTGCTGCATCCACTTCATCCGCGACAGTACATGGCTTGCATCGACCGGCATCGGCGCTCCCCACCATTGCATTCGCTGCTCATCACTTATCTGTCTGTCAAGGTTGTTTGCTTCACTGGCGGCGCGACCGTCTTTCCAGACAATTGCCGAATGCAATACGTCCATGTTCTGATCGCAGAATACGTGCGTATTTACCTGGGACGTAATCCCTATCGATCTGACGACACCGCCACCGACAATGGGTACAAATGAACGCAGTGCGGCCAATATTGCGTCGGTCCAGTCCGCGGGGTTTTGCTCGACATACGTCGGTGCCGGATGATGCGTCGGGTAGCCGGTGGCAGTGCGCTCGACCAGCACCCCGTCTACCGTGAACAGACCGGCCTTGACTGAAGTGGTACCGACGTCGATTCCGATTAAGTATTCTGTTTTCATGACCTTTCTCGCGCCAGCAGGGCTGGTTTTTGACCAGACGAACGAGTTGCTAATCCAGTTTAGCGTGGCTGTATCAGCGTTGATTTTTTTCGTCTGCCAGACAGTGTTGACAGCACAGTCAGTGATAACAAAGTCACCATCATTAACATAATAACCAGTGCGTTTAGATGGATACGATCTGCGACCACGCCCAGTGTCAGCGGCCCGATCACGCTGCCAACACTCGCCATCGTATACACCAGTGAATAGGCGCGCGCACTTTGATCTGCATCGCAGCAATCGGCCACGGCGCCGTAGGAAATAGTGGATGACCCCTGCACGAATAATCCGATTAAGGGCAAAGTAAACATCAGTGTATCGGCTGGAAAATAGATGACACACAACAATCCCGCGACGGTGAGGAGTTGTATAAAAAGAAAGGCGATTCTGTCGCCCATGCCTGCAGCCAGATAACCACCGGCGAATTTACCGCAGGCACCACCGGCGAGCGTTAGCACGACACCAAAGGAGGCCGCTCCCGCATTCACTCCTTTGTCGATCAGAATTAATGCAATAAACGTAAAGAATCCAGCCTGTACAAAGCTGTCGAGAAAAACCGTGGTAAGCACGCCCGAAAATCGCCCTTTGTGTTGAATGCCCCATCCGCCCTCACCGGCCGAGGTGTGTTTTTCCTCCAACGGGGCATCCACTCTTTGCAACAGTGTATAAACCACCGCTGCAGCCGCGAGCGCTGCTATCGCCATCAGCATCACAACGCTGTTCCATGCGAAGCCGGCTCCCACCATTACACTGAACAAGCCGGTGTAGAGTAACTTCCCGACATCTCCGGAAGCGTTGTAAGTGCCAAGTGCCTTGCGGCGCGTGCCGGATTCAAAATGTCGCACCAGCAGAGAGGATGACAGAGCATGTTGGAAGGCGGCACCACAGCCGGCGATCAACACGAACAGCAGTGCGGCGAAAAAAGTGGTGGCAAAAGTGAGTCCGGCATAGCCGAGCGCTGCACCGCTAAGCCCGACGATCAGCAAGCGACGTTCGCCAAAACGTCTCGCTATCATTCCGGACGGTATTTCAAGACATGACATTGCCAGGCTGGACGTCGCTTTCAATACGCCTACCTGTGTATAGGTCAGTCCCAGACTCAGTGAAAGCAGCGGCAGAAGAACAAACTGCACAGCGACCATACCGTCCTGACAGGCATGGGCGACCGTTGCCGAAAGCAGCACTCGACGCTGAATTGCGCGTGTGGGGAGGTTCACTACAGTGTGACTGGTGTAACCGGTGATTGGACGGGGTGGTGGTTTGGTTAGGGTAACACTGCAGGTGTGGGTTTTGGTTATTTGTTTGGGGTTATCGACTGCGGCGGGCTGTGTTGCATCACCTGCGGTGGGCCTTACTTTTAAAAAGACTAAAAGTAAGCAAAAGTCATTTTGCGACTGTATGGCCCTGCGGGTGCCTCCGGCATTTTGTCACTTGTCGCTACGCCGGGTCGCGCAGACGCACTTCCCTGTGCGGATGCGCTAACGCGCCTTCCCTGGCGCTTTTTCCCGGCTACGCGACAAGTGACAAAACCATTCAAACGCGGTGGCGGCTGCATGGAGTCGCTTGCGCGAAATTGGGGTTTAGAGTCACCGGCCGGCGGGCTGGGGTGCTTCGCATGCAGTGAGCTGCTTGTTTTGCCTGCGTTTGATTTGTTCCGAGCAATAACGTGGAGCCGGGTAAAAGCGCCATGGATGGCGCGTTAGCGCTGCCACACAGGGATGTGTGATCAGCGCGGCCCGGCGGAGCGTTGTTGATCGGAATTGCCGAAGGCAACCCGCAGGGCAGATCAGTCGCAATAAGACTTTTGCTTACTTTTAGTCTTTTTAAAAGTAAGGCCCACCGCAGGTGATGCCATAGAGCCCGCCGCAGGCGAAACAAGCTACCCGCTGCAAGCGAAGCACCCCAGCCCACCGCAGGTGACGACACAAGAGCCCGCCGCAGGCGAAAAAACACAGCCTCTGGTATACTCCTGCGCCTACTAATTACCGTCTACAAGCGAGTGCCGCGATGGCAGATTCACCTTATATTGTTGAAGTCACAAAGGAAAATTTTGAGTCGGTGATTCTGCAGGGATCGATGCAGACACCGGTGCTGATCGATTTCTGGGCGGACTGGTGTCAGCCGTGTCACCAGTTGATGCCGGTTTTGACGAAGCTGGCGGATGAGTATCAGGGCGCGTTTATTCTCGCGAAGATCGATACCGAGGCGGAGCAGGAAATCGCGATGCAACTAGGCATTCGCAGCCTGCCGACGGTAAAGCTGATTATCAACGGCGGGGTGGCGGATGAGTTTATGGGTGCGCTGCCTGAAGCGGAGGTGCGGGCTTTTCTCGACAAGCACATCACTGCCGGACCGGCCGCACCGGACCCGGCGGACGATCCGGTTGAGATGGCGCGCATGCTTCAGTCTCAGGGGCAGACCGAAGCGGCGACGGCGCTGCTGCGCGAAGCACAGGCGGCGGATCCGGAGAACGGTGATATTGCGATTGCACTGGGACAGGCCTGCGTCGCGGATGGCAATTACGACGATGCCCGTCAGTGCCTGTCGATTCTGTCTGACGAAGATGCCAAGAAGCCGGGCGCTGCGATGCTGCGCGGCATGCTGGCGCTGACCGAAGCGAATGACGAGGCGCGCGACGAACAGGCAGTCAGTGATCAACTGGCAAAGGATCCGAAGGACAGTGACGCCCATTTTCAACTGGGTATCAAGCAGGCGCTGCGCGGCGACTTTGATACCGGGGTAAAGACGCTGATGGATCTGATGGTGCGGGACCGCGAGTACGGCGATGACGGTGCACGCAAGACGCTGGTGTCTATTTTCGATGCGATGGGCGACGACCCGCGCGTGGGCGTCATGCGACGGCAGATGTTTAACCTGTTGCACTAAAGATGAAAGAGCACCGACACGTATTGTGCCGCGTCGGTGCTAAATGGCTTGCCTAAGGCTTCTTTCGACAGGTCCGGATTTGCCTACTCAGACCGTCGCTCATAACCTTTCTCAACACCCTCTTAGCCAAAGGACGACTTCAACCTTCAGCCGGTTTCACTGTGGTGCCGATTCTGTCAACCAGTGATCCGCATACGATGGCAGCTACACCGAGCGCAGCCACACCCCACCAGCCGGTATTCAACGCCATTGACCACAGGCTTTCCACGTAAGTCACCGCAATGGCGGCCAGCCCTGCCGCCGCGATCGCGCTGATTAGCGGACGACCCCACAGGTAGCCGGTGGCTGCTGTTGCGCCCAACACCGCAATGCAGAGAATAATTAAACCAGTACCGCCTTCAAACAGCGCCAGTGCCACCAGCAGGCAGGTGGAGAACAGTACACCGAACACATTGAGCGCCGAAGCGAAGCGGGTATTCGGTGACACCCGTGTCAGGTCGACACTGAGAGTCAGGAAGGAAACGATGGCAATGATAATGGCAATCTCATCGTCGATCATTGTCTCCATCATGCTGCCTGCTGACCAGGCAACACCGACAGCGGTGACAGCGGCAAACAGCGTAGCGACGGCGGTAAACCAGCCGGGGGTGCTGCGAGCACTCAGTAACAACCGGGTGGCACAATACAGCCCGCCACACAGCATCAGTAACAAGGCCCCGCCGGATTCGTAAAGATAAAGACTGCGCCCGATTACAATCAACGGTGCGACAAATAACAGTGATGTGGCGAACCGGCCTTCCACGGTTTTAAGCGCCAGCGATCCGCGACCGTATCGACGCAGCAGCCACCACGAAGCAAAGGCAGACAGCAGTGCGACGATCGCCACAATGATTTCATGCCGCACCGGCACCACCAGTGCGGCGCTGCTCAACAGCAGCGCGGCACTGAGCCATCGACGTTCGCTGCGCGCGAGCACAGTAAAGCCGGCCCACACTACTGGCGCGAGTACCGCCAGCCCCGCACCAATCGCCAGCGCGATCTCAGTGCTGCCGGCGGCACGCCATTCGGCAAAGCCGGGATAGCTGATGGCCAGTCCGTCGAGTGGCACAAACGAATAGATCAGTGCACCGAATACGGTGAAGTTTACCGGTACGGCTAACAGCGCTAACGATACGAACACGCGGCTGCCGCGTTGCTCCTTTAACAACAGGCTCATCAGAAACCCCGCTGCCGTCAAAGCACCGGTAAAGCCTAGCATGGTGAAAAAGCGTTCTATATCTGTTAACGCATCGGCACCTTCCATCAGGAACAGTGCCATCGCCACAGACACGGCAAGTGCACCGCCGTAACGCAACAGGTCGGAGAACGAAGCATACTTTCGAAACAGCACCAACAGACCGGTCGACTTCTCTTCCACAGCAGCCACAGGTGCAGCATTGTCGACGACAGCTTCGCCGCCGTCCATCACCGCGCGCTCAGTCCACGGCCCCTCTTTTTGCACGCTTTCGTCGTGATTCATTGCCAGCTGATTACTCATCGTTGTTCTCCCCTGCACTTTGCAGCAGTGCGTTCAGCTCTGTCTCGAGCAGTGCGTTTTCCTCATCGGTGATAAAGGACTGTTCAAAGTTATCCGCGCTGTCCGCCACCGGATAATGTTCGGTCAGCAGTTCAGCCTGCCCGACCGTGACTTCCCAGCGTTCTATCGCCGCTTCCACGTCAGCGCCGACCCGACCGTCGAGTCGGTGAACGATCTGACCTGCATACGCCGCAGCCTCCCTCGAACGCATCTGGTTGCGCTGTGACTGCAGTGACTGCACGCGCCGGGTCGATTCGGTGATGCTGTCGCGCACACGCCGGATGATTTTTTCGTGCTCGAGCATTTGTGTTTTGGCATCTTGCAGCTCGTGCTCACACTGGCGCCTTCGCTGGATACAGGCGAGCGCCCGCTCGCGGTCGTCTGTCGCCACGCTGCGCGCACGTTCATTCCACAGTTCAATTTGGGTGGTCAGCTCGGCCACCCGGTTGCGCTGCTCGGCGCCATCTTTCTCCAGACGCGCCAGTCGGACGCGAGCGCGGGCGACGGCGTTACGGCTGTCAGTAAGTGCCGCGTCAACCACCGCCTCGTGATTTTCAATGCCAGCCAGGGTTCGATCCAGGCTGCTGTGGACGGTGGTAACAAAACGCTTGATCAGGCTCATGTGAAAACTCCTCGTGAGTGAAAAGACGAACAGATTGTCGGCATACGGCCTGTTTTTCGCTACTTATTCCGAAATAGTCTATGATTTGCCTACTTTAAGTACTGAATAATTGAACTTTCATGGCCACATCCATCCGATTAGTCCAGGAACTGAAGCGCCTGCTTAAAACCCGCGGGATCACATACCGAGATCTGGCGCAGGAACTGGCGCTGTCTGAATCGGCGATCAAGCAGATGTTTTCGAGCGGCAATATGACGCTCACCCGGCTGGACAAAATCTGTGACGTGCTCTCACTGGATCTGGGTGATCTGCTGCAGCTAACTGAGGCATCCGCGCAGCGACTGCAGTCGCTGTCACTCGCGCAGGAAGAGGAATTAATCAGCGACCCGAAGCTGTTGCTGGTCGCCTACTGCCTGGTGAATCACTGGACGTTCAGCGATATTCTGGCGCGCTACGAAATCACTGAAGTCGAAGGCATTCGCTACCTGGCCAGACTGGACCGGATGCAGCTGATCGAACTGTTACCCGGCAATCGCGTGAAGCCATTGATTGCCAGTAATTTCAGTTGGCAGCCCAACGGACCGATCGAGCGGTATTTTAACCAGGAGGTGCAGGGCCCGTTTTTCAACGCCGACTTCACCGAGGACGGTTGTATGCGGCTGGTAAAAAACGGCGACATTTCTGCCGTTGCAAGACAACAACTGCTGGAGCGGCTGAACACAGTGGGGCAACTGTTCGATGATACTGTCAGAGAAGAACGAAAGCTGCCACTGGAGCAGCGTCAGGGCACGACGATGGTCCTGGCAATCAGGCACTGGATGTTCGATGCATTTTCTCAACTGGAACGTACGACGATCGACAAATAACAAGCTTGTTATTCTCATGAAACACTGTGTAACCCACCTTTCTTCCCTAGTGCGGACTTTTCGTGCAGCTTTTGATCGCACTACAAGACATGGAAACACTTTTACGATTTTTATCGTAGTGAGTGTTGTTTTCATAAAAAGTGAAAATTATCCTTGGTCTGTACGGTAGTAAATCTGCCACGTGTTATTGCCGCAGGGCCGCATTGACTGGCCCACCGGCTGACAGCGCCTGCTGTCAGCACACGTCGCTCAAAATCGCAACAGCAAAAAGACCAAGAGTAATTTCTATGAAATACCACGCACATTTACCGCGCTACTTCAAAGCACTGCCCCTTGTCATTGCCAGCAGCATCAGTCTGATCGGTTGTGGTGCAGACCCCACCGGTGATACCAACAGCGGACTCAGCGGTGGTATCGGTGGGGGCTTCAATGCACCCAATGCCTTGTTACTGGCTGGTGGAGTGATCGGTCTGGGTGCCATTCTGAACTCAGGCGATGACGATCAAAGTTCGCCAACCGTCAATGGTCAGTCCGGCGATGGCATGGACGACGGTGACGGCACCGACAACGGTGACGGCACTGACAA
>CAZOXM010000117.1:0-13466 GCA_964583825.1 uncultured Granulosicoccaceae bacterium | reverse complement strand
CTAGTGTATTCATAGACCTGCTCAATACGGGAATGGGCCAAACAGAGGAAAATAGTGCAAAACAGATCGCCTGATCGAACTCGATGCGTAGTCTGCCACGTGCCGGGCTTGATCAGGCTTCCACCTACCTCTGCCAGCGCGACAGCATGCGACCATCGATAAACAGCAGCCCGAGCGCGATGATCAGTGCCCCTGCAATCTCCTTAACGTGTATGGCCTCACCGAGGAATACATGGCCGAGAAACAGTGCAGTGACCGGTATTAACAGCGTCACCAGCATGACATTGCTGGCACCGGCTCTGACAAGAATGTTGAAGAACACCAGATAGGCCAGCGCAGTACCGAACACGGCCAGTGCAACCAGCGCCCACAGCGCCTGTGCACTCGGTGCGGTCAGTGTCCATGGCTTATCCACCAGTGCAACAATTATCGCCATCATCGCGGTAGAACAAAGCAACTGACAGGTGGCCGATTTAACCGGTGGCACACCCACGAGGTATTTGCGACCCCATAACGCCGCAAACCCGTAGCTCAGCGCAGCCGCCAGACACAAAACAATGCCGAGCGTCTGACTGGCTTCTACCGGCCCGCCAAACCCGCGCAACACCGCCACACCGACCAGACCGAGCAACACACCGATCACACGGTTTGCAGTGAGTCTTTCCTGTTGAAAGGAAGCCATCAGAACCACAGTGAACAGCGGCGTCATCGCATTGATAATGGAGGATAACCCAACCGTTATCTGCGTCTGTCCCGCAAATATCAACCCGAACGGAACAACATTATTCAACAACCCCATACCAATAAACGGGTACCACTCGGACCACTGTGCGGGCATGCGGTACCCCGCATACCAGAACAATGGCAGCAGCGTGATTGCCGCCAGTGACACGCGCACCAGCACCACCGTCAGCGGTGGCAACTCGCGCACCGCCACACCGGCAAAGAAATAGGCACCACCCCACAGCACCGACAGAAAAAACAGCATGCCCCAGTCCCGGGCATCCATTGTTTTTACAGTATCCAATCACACCACCCGTTTTTAATTCGTCGCAGCTGCATGCTTGCGCCGGAAGCATTAAAACACGCTACGGTTTCCTGCGATTCGACGGGCGCGACCTGCAGCGCAGTTATCAACCGCACATGCACGATTCTCTAACGCAGTGCTGCTGACTTGCCGACGGAGAACTCTTTCGACCTGAGCGCGTCTGAACAGATAATCAGGCCAGACGAGTCCATGCCCGTGTCTTTCTCTCCAATACTCAGGCTTTATCCTGCGTCAGTCTTGCTGCTGTGCGCGGTTTTTCTATCCGTTCACCAGTTTGCGCTGGCAGATACTGCAGCCAAACCGCTGCCTGATTATGTGATCGAGCGCTATGGTCAACCACCGCAGGTGCCCACCGGTCCGCTCAGCAATGAACTGCAAAGTGCAGTACAAATGGCGTTCGTCGAAAGCATGCAAATGTCCACCTGGGGCCGGGATCAGACACTGGCACTTGACACCATCGCCACATCATCAGATCCGCGACTGGCCTGGCTCATCAGCGATCTGATGCGTTTTGTCAATGGCACATCACTCAACGATTCGCTGGCAGATGCGGTCACACAGCTCACCGGCATTGAATTCAAAAACCGCAATTACTGGGGCACTACAACCGATCATCTCATCGCCTGGGACATACCCGCGCCCCCGGATTATCTCAGAGTCAAACGATCAATTTTTACGGTGATTGAACCTAAGTGGGAGGCCCTGTTTATCGACGGTGATGTCGACTGGCGTCACGTGTCATGGGGTGGCGTGTTAATTGACGACCGGTCGTATGACAATACAGACGACCCCTGCAACTGCATTCCGGCCAGTGATAACCCCACTGTCAGCAGTGCAAAAGAAGCCCGCTGGCTAAAGGATGACGACATTGTCTTCGGGGTTGAAATAAACGGCGAAGCACGCGCCTACCCGCGTCGCATTATGGAAGTGCGTGAAATGGTGAACGATACCCTCGGCGGTCGACAGATCGGCATGCCTTATTGCACCCTGTGCGGCGCCGCTCAGGCATATTTTACGGATGATCTGCCGGCGGGTATTGAACGTCCGGTGCTGCGCACGTCAGGGCTGCTGAACCGTTCCAACAAAGTGATGTACGACATCACCTCCATGTCGGTGCTCGACACCTTTACCGGAGAGGCCGTTACCGGTCCACTCGCCAACCGTAAGATCAAACTTAAACAGGCCAGTGTGGTCACCACCGACTGGGCGTCCTGGAAGCGCGACCATCCCGACACCACCGTTCTGAAAGAGTCACTGGCACTGGGCCGCGATTTTGATTTTCGTAACGGTCGTGATGCCAACGGACCGATCTTTCCCGTCGGTGATGTCGATCCGCGACTGCCGGTACATGAAGATATCATCGGTGTGGTAACCGCTTCCGGGCAACCCGTAGCCTTTCAGCGCAGCAAAGCGCTGCTCGCACTACGCAACAACAAGCGCATATCAGTGGACAACATCGAACTGGTGCTGGATGCCGGCGGCATTCGTGCGACCGACAGGGAAGGCAATGATCAGGGCAGCCATCAGGCATTCTGGTTTGCGTGGTCACAGTTTTACCCGGATACCCTGCTATGGCAGGAGGAATAACACCTCGCAGCAGTCAGCAAGCTGCGAATTGCCAAACCGAGACTAACGCAAAAGCATCGCACAAACCGATTTTTTGCGTCATGACATACTGTGGTATTCTTTACTCACCTGCCCATGAAGTGGAGTAAAGCAATGCAGATCAAGCAGCTAAATAAGTGGTACCTCAGCACTGTCCTGTTGGTTCTGGCAATTCAAACGGCACCATCGTTACACGCTCAAACACTACCGACCTGTGCGTTCAGCAGCAGCGACCCGGACGGCGATGGATACGGCTGGGAAAACCAGCGCTCCTGTATCGTGACCGACAGTTCTACTGAAAATACCAGCGGTGGCCCGAATGACTGTGTCGACCTCGACGGCGATGGATGGGGCTGGGACGGCGAGAAAATCTGCCGCGTCGCTGCAGACAACTGTTACGACAGTGACCCGATTGGCGACGGTTGGGGCTGGAACGGGGTAACCTCATGTCAGCTGTCCACCTATCCCGCAGCGTTCAGTGAAGTGGAATATCTGCGCAGCAAAGTACGCCCGGGTATTGAAGGATTTTCTGTTGCGACCATCGCCTGCCCCTGGCAGGGAGATTCCCAGCTTATCGATTTGTTCAGCGATGGTCGCATGCGATACAAGATCGGAGACGATGCTACCTTGGCGGGGTTCTGGTCGAGCGGATTCGTCGAGGATGACGGCACAATTCAGGGCACCTTTCATCGCGTTGGCAGTGGTCTGCGCTATATCAAAATTCTGATTCAACCGGATTCTGTTCGGCTCCGCGGCTCCGGTCCATCACTCGATGCGGAAGACTGTTTCTGGCTCGATTAATATAAGACATGGCAGGGCCACTATCGTCTTCAGTCCTGGCGCGATAGCTTTTCCACATCCTGCTGCTCTGTGCGGTAGGGTGAAACTATCCAGTTAACCAGCCGGTTCATTAACGTAAGCCCGGGCAGCAATACCATCAGCAACCAGAACAGCGCCGGAATATTTAAATAAAGGAACGCAAATAACAACAACACGGTGATGCTAACCATCACCGTTTGTTTGTTCCAGCCGCCTTTATCTCCGTGGTATGGAATAATCGGTGCCCCGGCGCGCACCGCCACCCATGCCACCCACGGCCACCATCGCATCCCGGAAACCGATTGAAAAAGACGCAGGAATAATTCGTCTGCCGTTTCCCGGTCAATTTTCACCGGTTCTGCACTGCCTTTCACCTGCACTTCACCAAAATAAAACAGGTAATCGTGCACGATTGACGGTATCAGCAGTGCGCCCAGCGGTCGCAACACATCAAAACTAAGAGCCGCGACCAGCCACGGCATCGGAATAGACGCACCGTCAAACTCGATCCGCTCGTGTTGCCGGTGCGCAGGTATCACCAGCGTACCGTTCAGTTCAGGCATCGAAAAACCGCCGACGATAATTTCAAAATCGTTCTGCAGCACAAACTTTCGTCTGCGGGTGGAGAGGATCCAGCTGACAATGCTTCGTGTCAGACGCGACCCGATTGCATCCAGTTTTTCGGTGTTCGATTTCATCGACACAAGCTGCACCGCCGGCATTTTAAACGCTACCTGCAGCGGTTTTTCATATTGCTCAACGATAGACAAATCGACTCCGGGTCTGACAGCAATCTGGTGAGCCTATGATAGCAATGCCTGGTGTTATGCGGCAGCGTTGAGGGGACTGGCGGCACCATCCAATACACCATTCTGATTGAGATCAATATCGAGCCATACACCGGCACCGGGCGGCACACAGGTAAAGGTCACCGGCTGATCCATGGTGGCTGCCCTGAGTTGCGCACACGTCAGGAATGTACGCGCATCCGCCGCTCAAACAGCAATACAACCGGAGTGAAAACAAGCATCGCGACGCGGTGCCCCTGCAGATTCGAACACAATAAGTACAGGGCCGGTGCTGCAGCTCAACCGGCCCAATACATCGCTACACAGAAGACAGCACGACCGCATCGGTGCGGTCAGCAGCGCCGGGACAACGCAGCTGTTGTGACTGCACTAAATTTTTGAGTGGCGATTGTGTTAGTAACTGCACTGACCGCCATCCGGCAGTAACAGTACACCGTCACCGGTACGCACGCCGAGGTCAAGGTCCGCTGGGCACGGGGCCACCCCCTGCATCGCCGGACGCTTCATCGGCACATGCTTCACGGTTCGATAAGTGTGATCAAATATCGTTGCAAGTCCCTGACCCGACAGCACCTGAAAAGCATCGCCCACGGAGATACCGCTAATGGCCTGCTGAATACGCGGCAACTTGCGCCCGTAAACCTTGATCGCGGTCTGATCATCGGTGAGCAACTGATAACCGATATAATCAGACAAACTCGCAATGGTTGATCCGACCGTGGCACTTTCTTCAAGCTCCCACTCCACCATCATCTCAAGCGGATTCGCGCTGAAACGGTTGGCCGTACCGTTTCTGGGCAGGCCGAAATAACCACCGTTTTCAACGCTTGCGGTTTTAACGACAGGCTGCGTTACCGTGGCAGCAGCATTTGCCGGTGCGTCAGGTTGCGCTGCGGCAAGACGATCATTTACAAACAAAGCGGCCACACCGCCGTTGATGACACCCGGATCAGTGATCGCCTCTGCCGGCATCGTTAACTCGGGAACCACCACCGGTGCTTCAACAGTCAGCGTTTCAGGCACTGCCGGGTCGACGGTGGCTTGCGAAGCATCTTTCTTATCGAACGAATAGGCAGCCAGTATCTCCTGTCGCTTTGCTCTCTCCTGTTCTGCCTCAGAGACTATCCATTGTGTTTGCTGTGGCTGGCCACCGGTCAACAACGCCTGTTCGGGATTCTTGCCCGTCAGCGCTACCTTTACCAGCGTGTAGATCTCCCGTGCCGGCAAACCGTTTTGTTCGTGCTCCAGAATCCACTCCATGGCGGCCGGTCTTTCGACCTGCTCTCGGAACTTGTTCAATTCAATATCGTTGAACGTCACCTGCTCGATACCCAGCCTGTCCAGCACCGGCCCCCATGATTCCCTCATGTTGTACTCGTAGTGAGCGATGTAGTAGTCGAGCGCTTCGTTTATCGACCCGTATAACGCGTCGCGATGGGATTCACTCAAGGACGCAACCGCGTCGATGTTGGCCACCACAGGACAATGAACCGTACCCGGGTTGAGGTTGGTGGTCCACCAGCTCGCGTTACTCAGCGTGCCGAACGACATATGTGCATGCGGTGCAAACGCCACCGCGTTGATCTGCCCGGACTCCAGCGCCTGACGCACCTCAGTGGCTGTCATCGGGCTGGGTCTGGCACCCAGCGCTTCCATCGCTCGTCCAATACCACCCGTGGCACGCACATTCAGCCCCGCCAGTTGCAGCAGCGAAACCGGCGCTTCACCGGCCCCGACCAAGTTGTACTGCGGCAGTGGTGACGGCATCAGTGCGATCGCGTTCCACCTGCCAAAGTCCTTGCGAACCGACGGGTGCCGGTACAGCCACTGACTGATGTTACGTTCCTGCACCAGCGTGTTAACCCCCAGAAAAGGCAGCTCCATCACCGTGATCGACGGGTTTTTCTCCTTGTGATATCCGGCGCAAAACTGCGCCATCTCAAATGCGCCCGCAGCAATGCCATCGAGATTCTCTCTGGGCTTCGACAGTCCACCGTAAGACAGATTCAGGACGAATTCGCCGTTGGTTTTCTTTGCTACCAGCTCTGCCAGCTTTTCCACGTGCTCGGTAAATGCGCGTCGCTCACCCCACAACGATACATCCCAGCTGACCGATTGCGCAAAGCCAGTAGCGGGCAGGGACGTTAAAGCGGTTAGGAAAAAAACAATCCTTATGATTTTCATCTGAGCACCGGATTCGAATTAATAGCCTGACAAGAGATAAATAGTTGATGTGCGGTCCCCGAGCCCGTCAGGCCGAGTAAAATGTCAATCATTTGGCCGCACATGTTTCCAATTCTAAACACTTGCGCCAAGAGTTTGATGGACAAACGTAAAGGTTCTCGCGTCTTCAGACGGACCACCCCCTCCCCCACCTTGCCAAAAATTCAGGAGGTAAGTTCCACCCTGGTGCTGCCGAATACGCGCACAGCGGTTAATCGCCCTCCGATCCGCTGCCTGCACCTCAAGCCTGCAGTATCAACGCCGCTAATCTTCCAGGGAGGGAAATGCTATGGACAGCGACAATAACCGCATTCTGCTGACACTGGATCAGCACCGAAAGACCATCAACCGGGAAAAAATCAATCCGGAGGTGGAGACTCTGGATGTGGAAAAAATAAAACCGGTGCTGATCATGGTGGCCGACCTCCGCGCGGCATACATCAAGGCCCTGTTTCAACTCGCAGCGGAGCGGGACGGACTGCCGACACCTGATCAGATTGCCAACCTCTCGCATCTGCGCAAGTCCTACAGCGAAGTTGTGGATGCCGTCAATGCGATGGAAGTAGCGATAGAACGCGGCTACCTTGACGTGAAAAGCGTTTAACCACACAGCCATTCCGACTGCTTTCACTGCCACGACCTTACACCCGACGTGCGCCTCAAGTGCATGCGCAGCGATGTCGGGATGCAATGAATAACAGAAAGTAGAATGCGCCCGCATCAGTAGCACTATTCGCCGCTGATACCTATGCACCTGGCCATCACAGCAGCGATATACCATCGGTGACGCCGCCAGCTCGAATAGCCGGCTTCAACTGACGGCATTCACAGTGCCGGCTACCTGTTTCTATTAATAAACTAAAGTGGTACCCCCCAAATACTCCAGCCCACCCTTGAGGCAATATTACAGCTGGATACAGGCAAACCGCTAAGGCCTTGCTTCACCGTTCTTTTACAGTATTCTCCCGAAAATCCGACTGCCTGAAAATACATGTGCGAGGTCACTCGCCTGCCCGCCAGGGCGCAGAGTTTCATCCACACAAAGCGCTACGGTTAGTGGAAAATGCCATGTTTTACCAACTGGCTCAACATGCATTGAAAACAGACATCAATCTGTTGCTGCACATAGTCCATCTATTGTTCACCGATTGTTAAATTTTACCTGCTGACTGGTTAGAGCTGCTACGCTTAACGCAATTGGAAGAGGTAACGTCATGGAACAAAGACGACACGAACGGGTAGACGCGAAACCCGGCGATATTTCCCACCCATCCTATCAGTGCCTTGACATCTCCGAGTCAGGCATGAAGTTAAGTGCGGACAACGCCGTCAGAAAAGGCTTGAAGTTTGAATTAACGCTACTCGCACTGGACGCGCCACTACCGCTCAAATGTGAAGTCATGTGGTGCAGGAAACCCAGCTCCATTTATGAACACGGTTTTTACTTCGGAGCCCGTTTTATAGACATCTCTATTTCCAACCAACTCAAAATCCGCGAGCTGATACAACAGCGTTCGGAATCGAACAACAGATAGGCCTCGCACCTGCCACTCCACCGCGGAGCGACCACATGGTTTGGTCGAAAAACGGGCTCTCATTGCCGCCCGGCAGTCCGGTGATCAGTCGTGCACCATCGCATTCATCACCAGTTGCGCGCTGAGCCCGCGCCGCAATAAACCCTGCCGTGTGAATCTGCGCGGCGTAATGCGGCACGTGCCTCCCGTGAGAGCGCAAATTGCAGAGGCCACAGCCTGAAAAAACCGGCTACTACGCCCTAAAGCCTGCGCGCCTGTCGGGCAAGAGACACTCTCAAGACTCAGCACGGCTTTTGCGCTTGTCCGCGGTGCAACGCCCGCGTATCATCCATTCCGTGCAGATACGGTATTAAGTAGTAATGAGTCAACTGTTTAACGACCTGAGCATCAAGTCACGGCTGATCATCATGCTGATCAGTGTCACGCTGATCGCAAGCATCGTAGTTGGCGTTCTGGGCTGGCAAAATGGGCGCCGTGCGCTCGACACCTCCATCACCAACCAGCTGAACAGTATTCGTTCACTGCAGTCGCACCAGATAGAACAGTTCTTTACCCAGTCATTTGCGCACACGCGCAGCCTCGCGCGCGATCGTATGATCATCAATGCGATGAACCAGTTTCAGCAGGGCTATACCAACGGACTGTACAAATCGTTAACCGAAGCGCAGGAAGCCGCAGTATCGGCTTTCTACGATGAAGTCTTTGTTCCGGAGATCGCCTTAAATTCCACCAGCACACCGCTCTCGGTGCTGTACCAGCCCAGCCGTGCTGCCGCCAGGTATTTCCAGTATCACTATATTGTTAACAACCCGTACCCTCTCAACGAAAAAGACGGCCTGGTCGAGTCGAAAGAAGACAGCACAATCTACAACCGCTTTCATCGTTTCTATCATCCGATTTTTCGCAGCCTGCAGGAAGAGTTCGGGTACTACGATATCTTTCTGATCGACATCAAGTCGCTCAGCGTCGTCTACAGCGTGTTCAAAGAAGTCGATTTCGCCACCAGTCTGCAGGATGGGCCGTACCGCGAATCCGGGTTGGGGCTGCTCGCCAATCAAATCAGGGAAAACCCCGAACGCGACAGTGTCTCGATTATCGATTTCAGATCCTATGCACCCTCCTACGGTGCACCGGCGGCCTTTGTCGGTGCACCGATATTCGACCGCAACGAGGCCGTCGGGATTGTGGTCGTGCAAATACCCGCAGATGCCCTGAACACCGTCATGACTGTCGATGAACAGTGGAGTGAGAACGGCCTCGGCCAGACCGGTGAATCCTATCTGGTGGGCTCTGACCGGCTGATGCGTTCGGTATCGCGTCTGTTTGTCGAAGACAGGGATGCGTATTTAGACGCCATTGAACAATACGACCTGTCCAGTGCCACTGTGAACCGTATTAAAACCTTTGACACAACCCTGCTGCTACAACCGGTTGCCAGTGCCAGTGTTCAGAATGCGCTGGATGAACAAAGTGGCAACCACATCACCACCAATTACCTTGGTCAGCGCGTGCTCAGCTCTTATGCGCCTCTGGACATTGACGGGCTGGACTGGGCAATCATCTCTGAGATGACGGTCGATGAAGCGTTCAAACCGATCACCACCCTGCAGCGAAACATACTGATCTGGGGTGCGATTCTCGTGCTCGGTGTAGCATTTATCGCGATCCTGCTCTCACGCTACTTTGTCCGACCTATCGAGCGGTTAAGCGCCGGCGTGCAACAACTGGAGGCCGGCGACTCCCTGGTACAGATCGACATACCGAACAACGATGAGTTCGGTGATCTGGCACATCAGTTCAATAAGATGAACACCAGCATTCACGAGAAATCCCGACAGCTCAATGAGCGTCAAACCGAGAATTCCGAACTGCTATCAAACATCCTGCCCGCGGAGTTACACGAGCGCTACCACAGCAGAGAACAGATCGCCGACCAGCATCAGCAAGTCACTGTAATGCAGCTTGAACTCGATGGATTCGGTCAGGTCACGGAGAAACTGGGCGTGATGCGCGCGGCTGCTGGCCTGCAGGAAGTACTAGACGCACTGGATGATGCCACCGAACGGTTTGATGTACAGCCGATTAGTTTTTCAGGCACCGAATATTGCGCAGTGTGTGGCCTCAACAGTGCCAGACTCGATCACGCACGACGCTCTATCGACTTCTCAATTGCAGCACTTCAGATCGTCAAACGCTTCAACACCGAGCAGCACTGCCAGCTCTCGGTGCGCATCGGCCTCGACTCGGGCACGGTATCCTCCGGCGTTGTCGGCTCGAGAAAACTGCGCTTCAGTTTGTGGGGCGACACGACTGATCACGCACGTAAAGCCTGCAGCTACGCCCGCCCGAACACCATTATGATCTCGGATGATGTCTATGAGCGAATCCGCGACAGATACAGCTTTGAACAGCGGCAGTGTGGCAATGAAGATGGCTTTGCCGTTTACGAATGGATCCCGGAGCGCACGCCGGAGATCACCGAGTTGGATGAGCTGGTTCCGTGAGTGTGCTGACGACAAGTTATTTTTACTGGTGCGTGGCACTGGTAGTTTTTGTACCACTGGCTATTGTACTGCTCAACGAAGGCATCGACCGGACGCGGCGCAGTAGCGGCCAGTACGCGGATCTGCTGTTAATGATGCGCGATGTTATCCTGCCCCTGCTGGTGCTGGTCATTCTTCTGCGCTTTGTGTTCATTGTAGATACACAAAACCTGCCGACGAAATTTATCAGCACGCTGTTCTGGGGTGCATTGATGATCGCTGTGTTCCGACTCACCCGCAGACTGATCGGCAGCGGCAGCTACTCCGCCGAGGACTGGCGCAATATGGTGCCGCACATGTTTTTGCGATTGCCGCCCTACACCATTATGGGGCTGATCGTTTTTCACATTGTGCAAAACCTGTGGTCACTCCCCATCCGTGAAATGGCTACCACCCTGGGTATCGGCTCTATCGTTATCGCGTTTGCACTGCAGGATACACTGAGCAATCTGGTGTCAGGTATTCTGCTGGTCGCCAACAGTCCATTTAAACCCGGCGACTGGGTACATGTGGGGGACGTTGAAGGAAAAATCACTGCAGTAAACTGGCGCTATACCAATATCGAAACCTGGAATGGCGATCTGGTCGTCATACCCAATGGTGCGATCGCCGGCGAGTCGATCGAAAATCACAATCGCCCGCACAAAACAACGGTGGTCTCTGAAACATTTACCTTTTCCTATCAGCACCCGCCAAACGCAATCAGGGAAATGTTTGACGAAGTGTTCAGCAACACACCGGGCATACTGGAAGCCCCGGCACCGAGTGTTGTCGTCACCAAAATCGACGACCCGGCAATGCACTACACAGCTGAGTTCTGGATTGACGACTATGGTGCGAAATGCGATGTACATGCAGAGTTTATGTCACGTGTCTGGTACGCGATTCAGCGACATCGCATTGAACTGCCGACCCCACTTTACCGACTGCACACCTACAGCGGACAACGGGTAGCCAACGCCGCACAGGAAGCCAATATCAACTCACTGAAAAACAGGCTGGACTGGGTGCCGCATTTTTCACGCCTGCCGGAGGCGACGCGTGAACGACTCGCCACCGGCGCGCGACTGAAGCTGTATGCAGCAGAAGAAATCATTGTCAATCAGAATGAAACGGAAACCGGCGTTTCGGTGATCCTTTCCGGTCTGGTACATCTCAGTCACGGCACCGCGAGCCAACCGTCCAAAACAATCCAAACCCTGCATGCCGGGGAATTCTTCGGCGAAACAGGGTTGTTCGGCAAGGCTGTCAGTCCGGTTACCGCAGTCTCCGGTACCAACACAGAGATACTGAGCATTCCGCACGATCTGATCAATGATGTTATCAACCGCAACCCGGGCTTCGCGCATGAAGTCAGCATCATCATCGAACAGAGACGTGAACGACTGGAGTCGACATCGGCGAAAGCCGAATACCCGGGCGACGCACCGGAACGGGGAACCCGGGCGGCGATGGAGCAAACATGAAAAAAACCATCCGCAGCGGCATTGGTATATCTGCCCTTGCTGTGTTGCTGGCCGCGTGTGCAGGCGACGATACAGAACGATACCAAATCAAGCTTGCCGAACTGTCGATAGAAAACACCCGCCTCAGCAGTGAACTGGCCACCCTGACCTCGGTACTGGAAGAGCAGCGTAACGCGCAGCAGGGGTTTATGACACAACAGGTGGTCGGGCAGCCGGTTAAATACATTGGGCGCGGCGATACGCTGCAATCGGTGCTCGATAGAAAAGTACTGCGCTGTGGCGGTAACGCCGACCTGCCCGGCTTCGGCTATCTCGATCCTGATTCCAGTGAATTTGTCGGCTTCGATATCGACATATGCCGTGCAATTGCCGCTGCCGTGCTAGGTGAACAGGGGGCAAGCCAGGTGCGTATCGTACCGCTGACCAGCAAACTCAGATTCGCCTCACTGCAGTCCGGTGAAGTCGATGTATTATCACGCAACACCACCTGGACGCTCAGCCGCGATGTCGAAATGCGTGCCAACTACGCCGGTGTGGTTTTTTACGATGGTCAGGGCATGCTGGTACGCAAGGCCGATGAAATACGCAAACTGTCCGACCTGCAGGGAAAGTCAATCTGTGTGCAAACCGCCAGTACATCTGCAGTCAACGTCGAAGATTACTTCGCACGAGTAGGACTGCCAATTGAAATTCGCGCCTTTGAAAACAGAATAACAGCGCTCAAACAATACGGCCAGAAGAGTTGCGATGCCTACACCGGCGACAAATCCAGCCTGCTCGCACAGCGCACCCTGCTTCCTCGACCCGATGACCATACGCTTCTCATCGACGAAATCAGTCGCGAGCCACTCGGACCGGTAGTTCGCCACGAAGATGACAACTGGCTCGATGTCGTCAACTGGACTTTTCAGTGCCTGCTGAATGGCGAGCTGTACGACCTTTCCAAAGACAATATCGATCTCCGTCTCAATACAGACCGTGAAACCGTCGAGCGCCAACTCGGTATCACCACGAAGCTCGGCAAAAAAATGGGACTTGCCGAAGACTTCTGTTACCAGATAATCAAACAGGTCGGAAACTACAATGATATATACACCCGCCACCTGGGCCCGGATACCCTGTTCGATCTGCCACGCGGGCAAAATGCGCTTTATACCGACGGGGGATTACACTACCCTTTACCGATGAAGTAGCACGCTAAGCGGTTCTTTGAGTGACGATAACCGAGTGACTTCAAAGGTACTGCACCGACCAACTGTTCTATTTCCGCCCCGGCTCTCCAATGTCACCAAAAGGATTTTGACTGGGAAACCAGTGTATTGGAACAAACAGTGTAGTCACATGAGTCGACTGACTAAAGTGTTTCATATATCTGAAAAATATCTCCTTCAGTACCTATCGAGGTACTCGTTCAAACA
>CAZOXM010000116.1:0-13558 GCA_964583825.1 uncultured Granulosicoccaceae bacterium | reverse complement strand
CAACATGGATGATATTCGAATTGTCTTTGAGCAAACGCAGCAGCATTTTAATTTTGCTGACAGGCCGGACTTCGACATTGAAATCGATCCCAGAACGGTTGACAGTGAAAAAATCGATTTACTGGCAACGCTTGGGTTTAACAGAACCAGTCTCGGCATTCAGGATTTTGACCTTGCGGTACAGAAGAAGATAAACCGGCTGCAGCCATTCGAGATGGTCAGTGAAGTTGTATCCGAGCTTCGGCGGGTCGGGATGCGTTCGATCAATTTTGATCTCATTATCGGGTTGCCTCTACAGACGGTAGATCGGTTTAGTGCAACCATTGATCAGGTGGTTGCCCTGAGACCGGATCGGCTCGCGCTGTATAACTACGCGCATCTTCCGCAACGCTTCAAGGCACAGCGACTACTCGACGTCGACGAAATACCATCGTCTGCCGAGCGTCTGGCAATGTTTGAGTCTGCCGCTGCATCGCTGCGGGATGTCGGCTATCTGGATATCGGTATGGACCATTTCGCACTGCCTGACGATGAACTGGCTGTGGCCCGGCGCACTGGACATCTCCATCGAAATTTTCAGGGCTACACCGCACAGGCAGAGACTGATCTGATCGGTCTTGGCCCCAGTGCTATCAGTAAACTCGGTGCCTGTTACAGCCAGAATACGCGCTCGCTGCGCGATTATCTCAAGACCATTAACCACAGTGTGCTGCCGATTGACCGCGGCATTGAGCTAACGCGCGAGGATGTGCTGCGCCGTTCAGTTATCAACGCCGTCATGTGTCAGAACCTGGTCGATAAGCGTGCTATTGAAGTCGCGCATTTAATAGATTTTGACAATTACTTTGCGGCAGAACTGCGACACCTTAAGCCACTGGAAGATGCCGGCTGGGTTAGCTTATCACCCGACAGTATTGTGGTTACAGAAGAGGGCAGGCGGGCTTCCCTGCGTCGGATTGCATTTGTGTTTGACAATTATGCGCGAGAGGCGGGGGCTTATCGTGTCAATGCAAGGATTCGTAGTGAGATGTAATCGCAAAGGTGTATTGCGCCTTTATTGAACACGAAGGGCTGTCATGCAGGAGAGCCACCCGTGTGTGTTGCAACAATGTGAGTCCCGGACTTGAATAAACTCGATGACAATTGCGCACCCGACCCAATGGTCAAAGTCAGATCAGACTTGTCAATTGACGCCCCATTTTTATGGTTGCGTCGTGGCTGGCAGGATTTGCTTGAGACCAGATTCGTTGGGGTATTTTATGGTGCCGTGTTCGCGATAATGGGGTACGTGATTACGTGGATGTATGCCACGCGCTGGCAGCTCACGATGGGACTGATCAGTGGCTTCTTTCTGATGGGACCGTTTATCTGCACCGGCATTTATGGCCTGTCGCGACAGTTGCACCGAAATCAGTCTGTGAACTTATGGGAGTCCATGGTGTGCTGGCGCGCTAACCTTGGGGGCATCGCCTTTTTTGCGGTCATTCTCACCTTTCTCATGGTGGTATGGGCGCGAGTGTCGGTAATTATATTTGCGTTGTCTTCGACGCATCAGTTTGCAACGCTCAACGGCGTGCTTGGCAGTGTGTTTTCCGTGGACAATCCGCAGTTCCTGTTGCTGTGGTCTGCAATAGGGTTTGCCTTTGCATCGTTGGTGTTTGCGGTCGGTGTTATCTCCGTGCCACTGATGCTTGATCGCAACGTCGATACGCTTGGGGCTGTTTTCACCAGTGCCAGAGCGTTGTATAAAAATCCCAAACCTCTCTATCTGTGGGCTGTTCTTATCGTTCTGATTATCGGTGTAAGTCTGTTGTTGAGGTTCTGGCCGCTGATCATTACTGCGCCGTGGGTGGGGCATGCAACCTGGCATGCCTGTCAGGATCTGGTGGACAGCGAATAATGCTGTTCGGGTTCAGTGAGGAGCAGGTGGCACACTTTGGTATGACGGTGGGGCTTGGCTGTTTCATCGCGTATATGCTGTTTGTGATCGGCAACCTTGCCTGGCAGTCGAAAGCCGGTAAGGAAGGTGCCCTGGTGCTGTTTCTGGTGCTGGCGCTCGGCATGGTCGGCTTTGCTGCAAAGTCCGTGCTTCAATCTGTATTGTCTTAAATTGCATTGGCTGCGATCAGTGGAATAACGGTCGGGGCCGTTGTGAAATACGTCATGATATGAATATCGGTTGGTTGTAATTGCTGCGCTGTTGATCTGTGTCAAACCACTCTAGCCCTGCTGACCGATACTTGGGTGATGAAATTTCTCGTAATACACGTTAGTCATGCGCTTGCTCAAGTCGCTTACCTGCTGAGTTGATATCGTGATCGAAACAACACTGGCCGCTGTGTTTGTCACCGGACTTTTTGGCGGTTTGCATTGTGCGGGTATGTGCGGTGGTATCGTCGGGGCGCTGGCCCATCGCCCCCTTGTCGCACCCGTCAGGCGTTATAAGAAACTCGCTGTGGCTGGCTTTGATCAGCCTCTGACCCCACCAGTATGTGCCCATACTGCACACCAGACTTTATTTACCCAGTTGTTATACAACACCGGTCGTCTTACTACCTATGCCACGCTGGGTGCACTGGCCGGGTCTGTGGGTTCACTGGGTTGGTGGATGGGTGTTGCTCTGCCCCTGCAACAGGTCGCGTTTGGTGTGACCAATCTCGTGCTCGTGCTGATGGGTTTGTATCTCGCCGGATTCAAACAGATCGGGCAACTGCCGGAGCGGTTCGGCAACAGGTTCTGGCGCATCCTGTACCCGCATGCGCTGGCGCAGCTCAGGGCACCCGGCCGTGGTCGTACATTCGCTGCCGGTGCCATGTGGGGGCTCGTGCCCTGTGGCATGGTGTACGGGGTGCTCGTTGCAGCGCTGGTCTCCGGTGGTACGCTTCAGGGGGCGGCGCTGATGCTGGCGTTTGGCCTTGGCACTTTACCATCGCTGCTGTTGCTCGGTACTGCCAGCATCTGGCTAAAGCGCAAAGGGCAACAGGCTAGTGCTCGACGCATTGCGGGGACGCTCATTACGGTGTTCGGGCTGCTCGGACTGGCGCGACTGGATGCTGCCCGGGAACTGCCTGTCATCGGTGCCCTGTGTTCGCGGCTGCCGATGATCGGGGGGCTGCCATGACAGTGCGTTGCTACCACTGTGATGAACCTGTTCCCGACGGGTTTGTCGCGACTGTCGACTTTCAGGGTGCTTCCAGAAATACCTGTTGTATGGGTTGTCAGGCAGTGATGCAGGCCATTGTCGATGCCGACCTCGGTGACTACTATAAATTTCGCACTCAGCCTGCGCCCACAGACGCGGTACCACAGGCACTGGATGCATTGCAGATTTTTGATCAACCCGAGTTCACTGATCAATTGCTGACGGAGCAGGTGCACAGCGATGGTAGCGCCTGCGCGTCGGTGACTCTGTCGATTGACGGTATACGCTGTGGTGCCTGTGTGTGGCTGCTGGAGCGTACGCTTCGATCCGTGCCGGGTGTGGTCAGTGTCAGCGTCAACGGCGCCACCCATCGGGCATACCTGAGCTTTGACCCTGATCGGGTAGCACTTTCCGGGTTGCTGCACCATATAGAATCGGTTGGCTATCGGGCGCAACCACTGGATGTACACCAGCGTGAACAGCATGTGGCGCGGGAGTCACGCCGGCAGTTGCAGCGCTTGTTTGTTGCCGGAATCGCGATGATGCAGGTCATGATGTACGCGCTGCCCGGCTACCTGAGTGGCGATGCGCAAATGGAGCCGGCACACCTGCAATTGCTCAACTGGGCAAGTATGGTGTTGACCATTCCAGTGGTGTTGTTTTCAGCAGTGCCGTTTTTTCAGGGTGCATTGCGCAGCTTCAAAGTTGGTGGAGTCGGTATGGATGTACCGGTCACGATCGGTATATCAGCAGCGTTTTGTGTGAGTGTCTATCGCACACTCGCGCAGCAGGGGGAGATCTATTTCGATTCTGTATCGATGTTTGTTTTTCTGCTCCTGCTGGCGCGTTACCTGGAGTGGTCGGTGCGCTGTCGCTCGCTCCGTGCGATTGATGATATCAGTCACCAGTCTGCAGACACCGCAGCGCTGTACGTCGACGGTGCTTATCGACAGGTGCCGGCGGCCAGACTTCAGCCGGGTGATGTGATTCAGGTAGCCAGCGGTGAAATTGTGCCGGTAGACGGGCGGCTATTGAGTGATGAAAGCCTGATCGATAACTCTGTACTGACCGGTGAGAGCCAACCGCTGGCAGTAAGGCGTGGTGATGCGTTGCCCGGCGGTGCGCAGGTGGCGGGCACACCCGTGCAATTGACCGTTACGGCAGCGCAAAAGCAAAGCACCTTGTCAATGGTGGCGCAGCTGGTCGAGCGTGGTGCCGCGGAAAAACCGCCGCTGGTAGCGACTGCTGATCGGGTTGCACACTACTTTGTGTGGAGTCTGCTGATCTTCGCGCTCATTGTATTTGCCACCTGGTGGTGGATTGATGCTGCACGCGCCGCCACCGTGGCTGTCACTGTATTGGTGGTGAGTTGCCCCTGTGCGCTATCACTGGCCACACCGGCCGCGCTGGCCGCTTCCACCAGTCGGCTGATTGGCTTGCGCCTGTTAATTACAAAGAGCCATGTGCTGCAAAGTACTGCGAAACTCACCGATGTGGTGTTTGATAAAACCGGCACGCTGACTCATGGTGAGCCCCGCGTGGTTGCTGTTGAGGTGGCGGGAAATACACCGCGAACTCAGGCTGTCGCCCTGGCGGCAGCGCTTGAAGCGGGTGCGGCACACCCTTTTGCAAAGGCTATTCAGGCGCTCGATAAAACGCAACAGGCTGACACAATCGAGCTTCAGGCGCTGCATCATCGTGCGGGCTTCGGTATCAGCGCCACGCTGGGCGGCGGGTGTTATGTGCGACTCGGGTCGCCGCGCTGGTGCCGCCTAACCGATCGGCAGCTGCAGGCGTTTAAACCGCGGCAACAGCGCCAGGTAAGCAGCGAGGTCTATTTATGTGAATCGGCTGATCGCGACTTTGCCACGTCAGACATCATTGCGCGCTTTAGTCTCGCCGACACACTTCGGGATGAGGCAGCACACGTAGTCGGCGCGATGAAGGCGCACGGCTTACGTGTGCATCTGTTGTCTGGTGACCAGACGGCAGTGGTGGCAGATTGTGCAGGGCAACTCGGTATAGAAACGTGGCGGGCAGCCACACAACCCGGAGACAAGCAACGCTATGTGCAGGCGCTGCAAAGCGCAGGTGCATGCGTGTTAATGGTGGGTGACGGCGTTAACGACGCCCCCGTGCTGGCGGCTGCGGATGTGTCGGTTGCCATTGGCAACGCGTCCTCTCTGGCCAAAACCAGTGCCGATGCGATCTCACTGGCCAGCGGGCTGTCAATTCTGCCAGTGCTGCTGCAGCAGGCATGGCACACGGCGGCAGTGATTCGGCAAAACCTGCTGTGGGCACTGGCGTACAACTTGACAGCGATCCCCGCAGCATCGTTCGGTCTGGTTTCCCCCTGGATGGCCGCTGTCGGTATGGCTGCGAGTTCGCTGCTGGTTGCGATCAATTCGGCAAGGCTCTGGCGCTACTCCGCACCCGGTCCACTGGCGGAGCTGCCACCACCGGCGGGAGAGATGGCATGGAATCACTGATCATTTTGGTGCCCTTGTCATTGGCGGCTGTGTTTTGTGCGGTGTGGTTTTTCTTTCGCATGAGTAACAGCGGTCAGTTCGATGATGATCAGGGGCCGGCCTGGAGCGTTATTCTCGATGATGATCTGCCCGCGGTTGAGCGGTCAGAAGAAACAACAAAAAAATAAACCATTCCCCGTTGAATTGATTTTTATCAATGCCTCGTTCCGACAAAAAACTAAAGTGATGCAGTCAACGCAGCACATCGCAGGATCGTCCATGACTGAAACAACCGTACCGATCGAAGATACCTACAACTACAAAGTGGTGCGTCAGTTTGCCATCATGACGGTGGTGTGGGGTGTGGTCGGCATGCTGGTGGGAGTGATTATCGCCGCACAACTTGCATGGCCGGAGCTAAACTTCGGGATTCCGTGGTTAAGCTATGGCAGGCTGCGCCCGCTGCATACCAATGCTGTTATTTTTGCCTTTGGCGGCAGTGCACTATTTGCTACATCCTACTATGTCGTACAGCGCACCTGTCAGGCACGGTTGTGGGGGGGCTTCCTGGTACCGTTCACCTTCTGGGGTTGGCAGGTGGTGATTGTGGCTGCTGCGATTACCCTGCCGATGGGTTTGACGCAGGCCAAGGAATACGCGGAGCTTGAGTGGCCGATCGATCTCCTCATCGCCGCTGTCTGGGTTGCCTACGCACTGGTGTTCTTCGGCACCATTGTCAAACGTAAACCGCCTCATATCTATGTTGCAAACTGGTTTTACGGTGCGTTTATTCTGACCGTGGCGGTGCTGCATATTGTAAACAGTGCAGCAGTACCGGTGTCGATGGGTAAGTCCTATTCTGCCTACGCAGGCGTACAGGATGCCATGATTCAGTGGTGGTATGGACACAACGCGGTCGGTTTCTTTTTAACCGCCGGGTTTCTCGGCATGATGTACTACTTTATACCGAAGCAGGCAGGCCGGCCGGTGTATTCATATCGACTGTCCATTGTGCATTTCTGGGCCTTGATTTTTACCTACATGTGGGCCGGGCCGCATCATCTGCACTACACCGCCTTGCCCGACTGGACACAGTCTGTTGGTATGGTGTTCTCCTTGATTCTGCTGGCACCGTCGTGGGGCGGCATGATCAACGGGGTGATGACGCTGTCCGGTGCCTGGCACAAGTTAAGAACTGACCCGATACTGAAGTTCCTGATCGTTTCGCTGTCTTTTTACGGCATGTCCACGTTTGAAGGGCCGATGATGTCCATCAAAACGGTGAATGCGCTATCACACTATACCGACTGGACGATCGGTCATGTGCATTCCGGCGCACTCGGCTGGGTCGGTCTCATCTCCATGGGCTCTATTTACTATTTGCTGCCAAGGTTATTCGGCCGTCAGCAGATGTACAGTGTGAAGCTGATCGAAGTGCACTTTTGGATCGCCACACTCGGTATTGTCGGCTACATCGCTTCGATGTGGATCGCCGGTGTAATGCAGGGACTGATGTGGCGTGCTACCAACCCTGATGGCACTCTCACTTACGCATTTGTCGAAAGTGTAAAGGCAACTTACCCGTACTACATCATGCGCTTTTTCAGTGGTCTGCTCTATCTCGCCGGCATTCTGCTGATGCTCTACAACATGATCAGAACAATTCAGCAGGGTACTGCGGTCGTTGCTTATATCCCCGGTACTCAATCTACTGAAACTAACAGTACGGCCCCTCTGCCGGTTGCTGCACACTAGGATAACTGTCATGAAAATTTCACATGATCTGGTAGAACGCAACAGCGGACTGATGGTAGCTCTGATTCTGATGGTTATTTCAGTGGGTGGTCTGGTTGAAATTGTGCCGCTTTTTTATCAGCAGTCGACCACGCAGCCGGTAGCGGGTTTGCAGCCTTATGATCCGCTCCAGCTGACAGGGCGGGATATATACATCAGAGAGGGTTGTTACAACTGTCACTCACAAATGATCCGGCCGTTTCGCGCTGAAACAGAGCGTTACGGACCGTATTCAGTAGCCGGGGAATTTGTTTACGATCGTCCTTTTCAGTGGGGCAGTAAAAGAACCGGACCTGATCTGCACCGTGTGGGTGGGCGCTACAGTGATGAGTGGCATCGGGTGCACCTGATTAACCCGCGTGATGTGGTGCCGGAGTCCAATATGCCGGCTTATCCCTGGCTTGCCTCAACCGGACTGGATCCTGAAAGGGTAGTTCCGAAGTTAAATGCACTGCGTCTTTTAGGTCACCCTTATACCGACGAGCAAGTGGATAACGCCGCTGCCCAGTTGGCGGGAAAGACCGAAATGGACGCGTTAATTGCTTACCTGCAAGTACTTGGCACGGCCGGGCAGAGGGTGCAGTAATGGACATCAATACACTGAGATCGCTAATCACTTTATTTTGTTTCATCGCCTTTATCGTCATTGTGTGGTGGGCGTACAGCGGCAGACAGCGCGCTCGCTTTGACGAGGCCGCCAATCTTCCCTTCGCTGATGACAATATGCAGAACAACACCGTACGTCAGCAGCAAATTCCCCCATCTTCAACTTCAAACAGGGAGCAATAGCATGTCAGATTTCAACGCTGCCGGCTGGGGTACCTTTATCGCAGTGGTGACCATAATTTCGGTGCTAGGTTGTGTGGCACTGGCGTGGCTGGTGTCGATGGGGCGTACCCCCCTCAATGAAGATGGCAGCGTCGCCCCCACCGGCCACGTGTGGGATGAAGATCTGCAGGAACTCAACAATCCGCTGCCACGCTGGTGGCTCTATCTCTTTTACATTACCTGTGCTTTTGCCGGTATGTACTTTTTGTTGTATCCGGGGCTGGGTTCTTTCATCGGGGCATTTGGCTGGACTTCGCAGATACAGTATGAACGTGAGATCAGACAGGCAAACAGTGTTTATACGCCACTGTTCGAAAAACATCTGGCAACCGATATCGAGCAGCTGGCACTGGACCCTGAGGCACTGGCCATGGGTGAGCGGTTGTATCTGACTTATTGCTCTCAATGCCACGGGTCTGACGGAAGAGGTGGTCAGTCGTTTCCCAATCTGACTGATCAGGACTGGCTAGGTGCGGGAGATGGTGCCTACATCAAGCAGACTATCCTGAATGGTCGGGTGGCGGCGATGCCTGCGATGGCTGCTGCGATCGGTGGCACACAGACGGATGTGGATGCGGTAGTGAATTACGTTTTATCTCTCTCAGATAGAACACACGATGCGGCGCTTGCACAAACTGGCGCCGGCAAGTTTGCTGTCTGTGCCGGCTGTCATGGTGTCAATGGCGAAGGCAACGCCGCTATCGGTGCGCCCAACCTGACAGACGACATCTGGCTGCACGGCAGTTCGGCCTCGGCTATTGCCTCAGTTATCAACCATGGAGTCAATAACCAGATGCCGGCGTTTGGCGGTCTGTTGGGCGAAGGTAAGGCGCATGTGACTGCGGCCTATGTGCTGAGACTCTCGAACAACACACAGCCGGTCGAGTAGCAGAAACGCGCCGTATGGACTCCACTGAAGTAAACATTGTTTCGAAAGAGGCGCTCAACCAGGCGTCTGAACAATCGGTGCGTCTGCTTGAAGTCAGCCGCAAGATCTACCCGCGTGCAGTCACCGGTGTCTATGCGAGGTGGCGCTGGGCAGTTGTCTGGCTCACACAGTTGGTGTACTACGGTTTACCGTGGGTGCGATGGAACGGCAGGGAAGCCGTGCTTTTTGATCTCGCCTCTCGCAAGTTCTACCTGTTCGGCATGGTGTTATATCCGCAGGATTTTATCTACCTGACGGGTTTGCTGATCATTAGTGCCATGTCGCTTTTCCTCTTTACCACTGTGGCAGGACGGTTGTGGTGTGGTTACGCCTGCCCGCAGACCGTCTACACCGAAATCTTTATGTGGGTGGAACGCAAAATTGAAGGGGATCGAAATCAGCGCATAAAGCTCGATGTGGCTGATTCGAGTGGAAGTAAAGTGGTGCGGAAAACACTGAAATTTGTACTTTGGGCACTGATAGCACTGTGGACAGGCATTACCTTCGTCGGGTACTTCACCCCAATCAGAGATCTCATTGCCAATATTGCCACTCTGGATGTCGGACCGTGGCAGACGTTTTGGATCCTCTTCTATGCGTTCGCCACCTTTGGCAATGCGGGTTTTATGCGTGAGCAAGTGTGCAAATACATGTGCCCTTATGCGCGCTTTCAGGGAGTGATGTTTGACAGGGACACGCTGGTAATTACCTATAACCACCACCGCGGTGATCCGCGCGGCTCGCGGTCGCGCAAAGCGGATCCTGCAGCGATGGGGCTGGGCGACTGCGTCGATTGCGGTTTGTGCGTTCAGGTGTGCCCGGTAGGAATCGATATCCGCGACGGTCAGCAATACGAATGTATCGGTTGTGCCGCCTGTATCGATGCCTGTGATCAGGTGATGGAAAAGCTCGGCTATCCGAAAAGGCTGATTCGCTACAACACGCTAAACAGCGATGATCAACACACACGATATCAATGGCGCCAATTGCTTTTCAGACCAAGAGTCATGCTATACGCCGCAATTCTCTTATTTGTGATGGCTGTAATGCTCGGTAGTCTTGTGCAGCGGGTCGATCTGAAAGTCGATGTGATACGTGATCGCAACACACTGTCGCGACAAATCGACGAGGGGTTATTTGAAAATGTTTTCAGACTGATGATTATGAATAGCTCAGAGTCGCCACAGCGCTACCAGGTGGCAGTTTCCGGTTTGCCGCATGCCTATATCGATTCGTTCACCGAGATCGAAGTGCCCGCCTCCTCACACCGTTTAATGCCGGTGCGTGTGCGGGCAGAGAGTCAGTTCGGAAACAGTGGTAGCAATGATATTGTCTTCACCGTGCAGTCACTGGATGACGCCAAAACAATCCGTCAGGAAAAAGCCGTCTTCTATTTGCCGCATACCCCCTGAGGCCGGAGTCGAGAAAAAGTCATGAGTTATTCCTTCGATAATAATACGTACGATGACCGGCCATGGTACCGGCAGGGCTGGCCGTGGTTCATTGTGAGTTTTCCGGCTATCGCGGTAATTCTTGGTTTTCACCTGTTGTATCTCGCGCACCAGACAAATAATTCACTGGTGGTGGACGACTACTACAAGCAAGGTAAGTCGCTTAGTCAGTATGCCGCCAGAGACCAGCTCGCTGCGCGACTGCGACTGTCTGCCGAGATTCGTTCAGCAGACAATAACATCCACGTCAGCCTGTCACAGTCGCCGGATGCACCGCTACCTCTGGTGTACCCGGAGTCATTATCTCTCAGGTGGGTGCACGTGACTCAGGCATCGAGGGACGGCGGTGTACAACTCCGCCACTTCGGTGGCGGGTCGTATTTCAGCGCGGCGGCTGTATTGCCTGCCACAGGGCTGTGGCGGCTCCACGTTGCGGCGACAGACGAATCGACAACCGCATCAACTGATGCATGGCGACTGGTCAGTGACAGGGTTTCCTTCGAAGCCGGTGCAAGTGTTATCGCGGCCTATCGACAATGACCTCCGGAGATTAGCAGTTCATGCGAGACAACTCATCTAACACACCCGTTGAGCATCCGCGTCTGCAGGCTGTGTTGCAGATACTGTGGCCCGGGTTCTTCGCGTCCGCTGTGCTGGTTGGTTTGCTGTTTTCACTGATTGATCCGGTGAATGTTGATGTTGTTATAGAGCGGCTTGATGGCAGTCGCGAAGCGGCTTACACGATTGTGTTTATCGTTATCTGGATGGTGGTTTCTTCCGCCTGTGCCACAACGCGGCTGTTGTCCTTAAAGTAGGGGGTGCGAAATGCTCTGCATTTTCAATGCTCCGGCGTTGCGGGTGAGGCTGTTGTGAATGCGCCTGTTGTAAAGGTATCTCTGGACTGTTGCAGTAACGCCTTATTTCCCCTGGCGTTTGTTTGTAGGTGCACCGGCACCGAAATTCTGTAGCGGAGGTTCTGCCGCGCAGACTCCCGGCCTGCATTATCCATGATGATTACGGCAGGCGAATGCCTCCATCCAGGCGCACCACCTCCGCATTCATGTAGGTACACTCGATCATAAAGCAGGCAAGCTTTGCTACCTCTTCCGGTTTACCGAGTCGTTGCGGAAAGAGGGGTTGTTTTTCCAGTTGCTCGAGCGCTTCCGCCGGGAGTTCACTCAGTAACGGAGTGAGGAAGAGTCCGGGTGCGATCGTATTAACCCGGACGCCATAGCTCGCAAGGTCTCTTGCCATCGGCAATGTCAGGCCAGCGATACCGGCTTTGGAAGCGGCATAGGCCGGCTGACCTTTTTGTCCGTCATAGGCGGCAACCGATGCGGTATTGACAATCACACCGAGTTCACCGTCGTCACTGGCTTTGTTCTTTTGCATCAGTTCGCTTGCCAGTCTGCACACATTGAAGGTGCCGATGAGATTAATATCGATTACTTTTTGATAAAGTTTGAGCGGGTGCGGGCCTTCTTTGCCAAGCGTTTTTGCCGCCACCGCTATCCCTGCGAAATTAACGGCGGCATTTACCGCGCCGAATGCTGACAGGCACTGATCGAGTGCCGCCGCCACGTCGGTTTCACTGGTTACATCGGTTTTGCAGTAAATAGTATCGGGCCCCAGCTGTTCGCTGAGTAAGGCACCGGCCTCTTCATTCAGATCCATGATGACGGCCTTGCCACCACGCGATACGATTTCCCGTACGGTTGCTTCGCCGAGCCCGGAGGCGCCGCCTGTCACGATGGCGATGGTGTCTTCGAGTTTCATGTACTACTCCGGAGATGATCGAGTGCGTGTCTGCGAGTTTAGCAAAACGGCGTTAATACACTCCCTGTTTGTGTGTCGGCGGGAAGGTGCGGTTGAATTCCTGCCTGCCGGGTTTAGCAGGATGTTGAAAAACGTGATGAGCGACGGTCTGAGTAGGCAAATTTCCCCGAAAAAGCGCAGTTTATGGGTTATAAATGAGCATTTTGAGGGGGAATTTAACGCCCTCAGACCTAGCGCAATAGTTTTTCAACATCCTGTTAGACTGCGCCTTCAGCCATCTTTGAATCGCAGGTAATGACACAAAGCTATGACACTCTTGAGCTGGAGCGGTCGCCGGGATGGCTGACTATCTGGTTTAATCAGCCCGAGAAACGCAATCCACTGACTGATGCGATGCGCGAGGAACTGCAATCGGTTTTGGGTTCCGTACAAAACGACTCGAGCGTACGCGGTATTACGCTTAGGGGAAGAGGCGGTGTGTTCTGTGCCGGCGGCGATCTCCGGGCGTTCAAAGCGCTTGCCTCCGGGGAGATACCCCGCAGTGAAGTCATTGCTGCATCGACCAGTATTGGAGAACTGCTCGCCAGTGTTAACACCATGCCGCAGGTAGTGATTGCCGTGATCGAAGGGGCTGCGATGGCCGGCGGGTTCGGCCTCGCCTGCTGCGCCGATGTGGTGTTATGCGAACGACGTGCAAAGTTCGCCATGACCGAAACAGCTATCGGGCTGAGCCCGGCACAAATCGCACCTTATGTGATTGCCAGACTGGGTTATTCCACCGCGCGTCGCCTGATGCTGACCGCGGCGCGGTTTCAGGGTGAAGACGCCGCTGATTACGGGCTGGTTGATGAACTGGCGGACGACAGTGCCGGACTGACTGTTATCGAGGCGCGACTGCAGCGGCAGGTGCTGGCCTGCGCGCCGGGTGCGATAGCGGATACCAAACGTTTGCTCAGGGATCTGCAAGCCTGCGCTGACCTTTCCGACACGATGCAGATTGCGGCTCAGAACTTTGCGGATCGGGTTGAGTCGTCAGAATCGCTGGAGGGGATCGCTGCATTTTTCGAAAAGCGCCCTCCATCCTGGGTGGTGAACCATCCGCCGGAATCCAGGGATGATTGAACCGGTTGCAGAATGTTCGGTCTAATTGCGTTCTATTAACTTTATTGAG
>CAZOXM010000115.1:0-13642 GCA_964583825.1 uncultured Granulosicoccaceae bacterium | reverse complement strand
TGCAAACCAAACTACAAGCTCTCATTCGTAGCCTTTGCACGTCACACTACACTAGGAGGCGTTCGCTTACTCTGCCACCGGCAGGTAAGCGAACGCCCAGTTGTTGTACCCCTCTTCCCCTCGGTACCAAATGACATCGTCTTTTATTGTTTCGTTGTGATTCCATCTTGGCGGGGTGCCCCTGGCGTTGGCCTTTAGTACCACGCGACGGCGTTTTTGGCTTAGCACGATATCGCGTGTGAGTGATTCGCTGTCCCATTTTTCGGCAACTGCGTGCTGTAGCTCTGCCGCGATTGATGCATGGCACGAATCCCGTGCAATATTGTTGAGTTCCCGGGGGTCATTGCTTACATCAAACATCAGGGGTTCGTCTTCGACCGAAGAGATGTATTTGAATCGACCATCATAAATCATGAAGATCGGAGCGTTTGTCGATTCGGCGAGGTACTCGGCGTAGACCCGGCGGTTTGCCTGCGGTTGTTGTGCTGCAATATCCAGCAGGCAATTTCCATCCAGTGTCTCATGCTCGCTCTGCCATGTGTCACCTACTGCCAGCGACATGAAAGTAGGAAGCAGATCGACCAGTGATACGGGAGTGGCTATTCGAGCACTGTCTTTATCCGGCAGTCGCATGATTAACGGCACCCTGAGCGATGGTTCGAAGAAGTGTTTCTTAAACCACATACCGCGCTCACCGAGCATTTCTCCATGATCCGACGTGAAGATGATAGCGGTATTGCGACCCAGTCCGGTCGCTTCGATAACTTCAAGGATTTGTCCGATCATTTCATCAAGGTAACTAACCGATCCGAAATAGGCGCGTCGCGCTCTTTGAATGTCATCATCGGCAAAACGGACATTCATCATATTAAAGTCGCGCAGTAGCCGTTGCGAATGTGCATCGTGTTTGTCTGCACTGAATGCGGGGACGGTCGGCAGTGGTATATCGACGTTTTCGTACAAGTCCCAGTAAGGTTTTCTACACAGGTAAGGTTCGTGCGGGTGCGTGTAGGAAATCTGCAGAAAGAAAGGGGCATGATTTTCCTTTCTGACCGTGTCGTACAGAAACTGTATGGCGTTGTATGTCACCAGGTTATCGAAGTCTATCTGTACGGACCGTTCACAGATGCCTGACACTAGCACTGAACTCGAGTCGTTGGTGTCGCGATCACCCTCGTCTCCCCAGTTTGGCACCCACGAGAAGTCCGCCGGGTAGAGGTCGGGCGTTAGCCGTTCGTCAAACCCATGGTATTGATCAGGTCCGATAAAGTGCATCTTCCCGGACAACGCGGTTTGATACCCGGTGGTTTTGAGATAGTGCGCATACGTGGGTATGCTGGCGGGCATTTCAGCCGCGTTATCGTAGGCTCCGATCGCCGAACAGAGTTTTCCGGTGGCCATGGAGAAACGGGATGGCGCGCACAATGGAAAGTTGCAGTACGCTTTTTCAAACACCCAGCCGTTGGATGCCAGCCGTTCGAGATTCGGTGCGTGGCTAAAGTTGTTTCCATAGCAGCGAAGCGCGTCCGCTGTGAGCTGATCGACCTGTATAAATACTATACTCGGTGAAGTCATCCGCAGGGGGTTAGCTTACTAATGATGCCTCAATAGTACATGGTATCTTGCGTATTGTTCGTAAATGATACGGCGTGTTTTGCAATGTATCTGCGATGCCGCGAATCAATTTGGCTGTGCGTCCCATAATCTCTTCATCCAAACTGAGTGTCACAGCGACACCGGCCCGGTTTTGGTGTGTAATCAACCTGGTCTGCCACTTCCCGTACCAGGGCTTTTGTGCGGGGGCTGATATCGTGGGTATCCTTTAGCGCCCTGGACACGGTTGTCACGCCGAGGCCGGTGATGTCAGCAATGGTTTTCAGGGTCGGTCTTTTGAGCTGTGTCTCGGTGATTGACTGCTGCTGCGATTTCTTTTCCATGGAAATGCGATTTTACATGCGCCGGGTAACGCTTGCACGCCGTGGAAAGGGGTGTTTAAATCAGCGCTTGCAACGTCACTGACTGTTGGATGGTGCAACAAGCAATGAAAATTACTTCCACAGCATCCGCGGCTGCGGCATGCGCACTGGAAGTGAAGAGGATGAGTTGTGTTTCGGTTCGCCTTCGGGCTGTGGCAAATTCACCCTTTGTTTAGCGGTATCGCCGGTCTGCTCGATAAAACTGACGGACAGATTGTCCTGTCTGCACGCCGCTGTAATCTTTACTTTTGTATTCATCAATTCTCTGTTACGTTTTTTGCAACGGTTTAACGCTATGGAAAAAACATGACTGCCAATCTGGGATTTCAGCTATACAGTGCGCGTAATACGCCGCTTGACGAATCTTTGGCGATGATTGCCGAAGCTGGTTATCGGGAGGTCGAAGGTTACCGTGAGAACGTGAAAGATCCCGATCAGCTGGCTCGCCTTCTACGGCAACACGGGTTGCGGATGGTGTCGCTTCATGTCGGTTTTGACGAACTGCAGACGAATATGAAGGAGACTCTGGCGCTCGCCAGAGATCTGGACATTAATCATCTGGTATGTCCGTACCTGGATGAGACGCGACGCCCTGACACTCGGGAAGGCTGGTCCGACATCGCCGCTACGCTTGTCGACATCAACGCACAAATAAGCTCGGTGGGTCGTGACTTCGCCTGGCACAACCATGACTTTGAACTTGTCCGTCTGCCGGACAGCTCCCTGCCTATGCGCACTCTGCTGGATGAAGTACCCGACATGCACTGGGAAATTGATGTCGGCTGGATAGCACGTGTCGGACAGGATCCTGCCTCGTGGATGAGAACTTACCTCGATCGCATCAGTGCCGTACATCTCAAAGATGTGGCCGCGGAGGGTACCTGTGTTGATGAGGATGGCTGGGCGGATGTGGGCCACGGTACGTTGGACTGGACGCCGATCGTGGCTGAGATGGCAAAGTCGGATTGTGAGATTGTCCTGGTAGAACACGACAACCCGTCCGATCTAAAGCGGTTTGTTGAGCGCAGTTTTACAGCGGCATCCGGCTGGGCGCGCTAAAGGCATGATCGGATTCTGGATATCCCGGTGCTGTCCTTCCCTTACCGGCGCGTTTGTGGGTGATACCTCCGGGCAGGCCCGTCCGGCGGATTTTTCCGAGTTTGTTTACTTCCCGTTATGATCCGCGTTATCGAACTCAATAGTGGCTGGACCGTCAGCGAGGCTGGTGCTGACCGGACGTTTCCCTTTTCGATGCCCGGTGATGTGCATTCCGCTCTGTTGGATGCCGCGCAAATTCCGGATCCGTATTTTCGTGACAATGAATACGCAGTGGACTGGGTAAGCCAGCGTGAATGGGTAGTGGTCAATGAATTCGTTGTGGACGAGCCGGCGTTGTTCAGCAGACTGGTGCTTGAAGGGGTCGACTGCATTGCCACGTTGTTGGTGAATGACAAACTGATCGGGCGCATGGAAAGCCAGTTCGTACGTCACATCTTCGACGTCAGTGATGCGTTGGTCACCGGCCATAATCGCATCACCATTCACTTTTCAGTTGCACGTGATGTCGCCCTGAATAAGTACCGGGAAGCGCCCTTTGAAGTGCCGTATCTGTCCTGGAATTGTCGGGTACCACACACTAACTTTCTGAGAAAAACACCCTGTCACGCTGGTTGGGACTGGAACATATGTCTGATGCCGATTGGCATCTACGGCGGTGTACGCCTGTGTCAGGCGGACAGATTTATGGTCGATGACTTTTCCATCAATCAGCGCTTTCATGGTAACAGCGTCCACTTGACTGTGAATATGGCGCTCGATGTGTTTGCCGCAGGAGAGATTCCCTGCGTGCTATCAGTGTGTGGTAAGCAGATTACGTCGGTGCAAACGGTACCGGTGGGCGCACATTCAATTGATCTGGAAATAGAGATTACCGATCCGGTACTTTGGTGGCCGGTCGGTCACGGTGAACAGGTACTGCACGCACTGACGATTGACCTCGATGGATACCGTATGGAGCAATCGATCGGTCTGCGTAAAACACGGATTGTGCAAACGCCGGACGATGCCGGTGTTGGATTCGCTGTCGAAATCAATGATCGGCCTGTATTTGCCAGGGGAGCCAACTGGATACCAGCCGATGCCCTGCCGCAACGCGCCAACCCCGATGTGGTGCGTGAGTTGCTGCAGTCTGCAGTCGATGCCAACATGAACATGTTGCGTATCTGGGGCGGTGGACAGTACGAAGCAGACTGGTTTTATCAGCTATGCGATGAAATGGGTTTGCTGATCTGGCAGGACTTCATGTTCTCCTGCAATCACTATCCGGCGTTTGATCAGACATGGCTCAAACTGGTGCGCACGGAAGCCCGCCAGCAAGTGCGTCGACTGTCAAAGCATGCCTCTATCGCTTTGCTGTGCGGAGACAATGAGCTGGTGGGAGCGTTGAAGTGGTGGCCGGTGACTCGTGAAAATCGCGACCGCTACCTGGCAGTATACGACCGCTTGAATCATGCGCTTGAGGAAATTGCACAGGAGGAACTGCCGGTGGTCGATTTCTGGCCGAGTTCCCCGTCCGCCGGACGACTGAACTTCGGGGATGGCTGGAAGAATGATGCCGCTGGCGATATGCATTTCTGGGACGTGTGGCATGAAGCGAAACCGTTCTCCGCCTATCAGGATATTCACCCGCGGTTTTGCTCGGAGTTCGGCTTTCAGTCGTTTCCCTCTAACGAGGTAATCAATTCGTTTACCGAAGTATCCGATCGCAATGTATCTTCCCGGGTTATGGAAGTGCATCAGCGCAACGTGGGCGGCAATGCGCGACTGGTTGAAACGCTGGTGCGCTACTTTGCTTTCCCGGACTCTTTTGAACGTATGTTGTATTTGTCCCAGTGTCAGCAGGCAATGGCCATCAGAACGGCGGTGGAATACTGGCGTAGTTTGCGCCCTCACTGTATGGGCACTTTGTACTGGCAGTTAAACGACACCTGGCCGGTGGCATCGTGGTCCTCGTTGGAATACGGAGGCGGCTGGAAGCTGCTGCACTATGCGGCAAGGCGCTTCTTTTCACCGCTGCATGTGGCAATGGTACCCGGGCATGAACGCTTCGGCACGGCGGGAACCCTGGCGCTGAAGGCGATCAATGACGATCACCGGGCAGTGATGGTTGAAGGGAAGTGGCAGTTATTGAGAGTAGATGGCACCGTGGTATCAGAGCAGGTGTTTCAGGCGCGCGCGGTGGCCGCTGCTGTGACCACAATATTGTCGATGGATGCCGCTTCGGTGCCTGACGATTGCTTTGTGCATTGGGTATGGACGACGGATGACGGTCACAGTGGCAGCAACGAGTATTGGCTGAAGCCTTATAAGCACTTTGCATTGCCTGCACCCAGAGTCACCGTTACCCGCACCGATAGTGATACCATCGAAGTGTCCACGGATAAACCGGCGTATTTTGTGGCGATCAATGCAGGCGGGAGAGAAGTGTTGTCAGATAACGGGTTTACTTTGCTACCGGGTGAGCCAAGGCGCATCACGGTGCTGCGGAGACTGGATAACCCGCATATTCCGACTATTGATGGTTTGACTGTGTCTCACCTGTGAACGCCTGTACGATCACTATTGAATGTCAACGCGGTTTTGTTAAAGTGTCCGGTGAAGCAGATGTTCGAAAGTGCGCTACGAAATGCGGCTATTCGGTTCCATTCGCCATCGATTGATACGGAGAACCTGTGTTTACGGGTATTGTGCAGGGCATAGCCGACGTACGTTCTGTTACTGACAGCGGTGGTATCAGAACCTTTGAAATCACCTTTCCGGCGGGTTTTTGTGCGGGGTTGGAGACAGGCGCCAGCGTTTCGGTAGATGGTGTCTGCCTGACGGTCACCGCGGTGCCTGACGAGCAGAATGCATCGTTTGATGTGATGCAACAAAGCATGAGTGTCACCACACTGGGCGCGTTTAAAAAAGGTGCCAGGGTCAATGTCGAACGTGCCGCCAGAGACGGTGCGGAAATTGGCGGCCATCCGTTGTCCGGTCATATCGACTTTCGCGCAACCATTGTTGAAATAGCGCGCCAGGAAGGCAACTTTCGAATGCGAATCAGCGTTGAGCCGCAGTGGCTGAAATACATTTTCCCCAAGGGCTATATTGCCATCAACGGTGCTAGTCTCACTATCGCTGAGGTCGATAAAAAAGCCTCTTGGTTCGAGGTGTGGCTTATTCCGGAAACGCTGCGAATGACCACCTTCGGGGACAAACAGTGCGGTGACTTACTAAACATTGAAATAGAGCGGGAAACGCAGGTGTTCGTCGATACGATTCGGCACACGCTGAAGGAAAACCTTGGCCCGCTTTTACCGGCACTCGAGAAGCTGTTGCGTGAACAGGGGGCTGATGTAAACGCGCTTGCGTCACGAAGAAAGTAAGTGCCGGCCTCTCTACTGGTTTGCCGGGGTATGAACAGTTCGGCTTCCCGTACGCTTTCGCTTTTAATCGGCGCGCTGCAAAGGCATTGCATACCGTCGCTGCCAGTCGACCACCGCAACAGTTACCAGCAGGATCAAACTCATGTCTACTACCGACAACCACGTATTTAAAACCAGAGCACTTGGTAAAACTTCGCTGCAGCTTTCCGAGCTCGGCCTCGGCTGTGCAGCAATGGCAGGCAACCATCGACCGGTTACCGAAGCAGACAACCGGGCGGCCATCGAAAAAGGGCTCGATGCCGGCGTGACGTTTGTTGATACTGCTCCCTTCTACGGCTTTGGGCGGTCGGAGCACTTCGTCGGCGATGCAATAAGAAGCCGGCAGGGACTGGTGCTTTCCACCAAGGCAGGTCGCCTGCTGAAGCCCGAACCAGCCCCGCAATCGGTACAGGCCGAGTGGCCCGGCAGTTTCCCGTTTAATCCGGTCTATGACTATACCTATGACGGAGTGATGCGCTCTTACGAGGACAGTCTTCAGCGTCTGGGTGCGAGCAAGATTGATGTGTTGTTGTTGCACGATATAGGGGTCATGCAGCATGGGGAGGCATTAAATAAAACGCTTTTTGCCGACGCCATGTCCGGTGGCTATAAAGCGCTGGACGAACTGCGCCGCTGCGGTGAAATCAGTGCGATCGGTCTTGGGGTCAACGAAAAGGAAGTGTGTATCGATGCCATGGAGTACGGCCACTGGGATACTTTTCTGCTGGCCGGTCGCTACACGCTTCACGAGCAGTCACCCATGCACGATCTGTTTCCCGCGTGCGAGAAAGCCGGCACGGGCATTATTCTCGGTGGTCCATTCAATTCCGGTATTCTTGCCGGGGGTGACACTTGGAATTACGCCAAGGCACCTCCGCAGGTGCAAGAGAAGGTTCGCAGCATTCGACGTGTGTGTGAGTCGCACGGGGTACCTATTGCAGCCGCGGCATTACAGTTTCCGCTTGGCAGCGCACTGGTGGCAAGCGTGATACCCGGGCCTCGTTCCGCCACAGAAATGCAACAGGTAGTCGAGTGGTTTCAGTGCGAAATCCCAGCTGCAGTCTGGAGCGACCTTAAAAACGAAGGGCTGCTTGATGCGGCGGCCCCGGTGCCTGTGTGAGGCAGGGGCATGCAATCGGAAAACAGGTGAATACGTCTGTGAAAAATGCTGAGCTGCTGTTCGATTTGGACATCCCGATCATTCAGGCACCGATGGCGGGTGTGCAGGGTAGTGCGCTGGCGGCGGCGGTTTCGGATACGGGTGCATTGGGTTCACTGCCTTGTGCGATGTTGTCAGCCGAGCAAATTGAAGCCGAGCTAAAAACGATTCAGTCGCGCACCACCGGCTTATGCAATGTAAATTTTTTCTGCCATCATCCCAGGCCCTACGATGAAGTTCAGTCGATGCGATGGCTGGAGGTACTGTCTCCGTATTTACAGGAATATGGCGTCGACCCGCACAGCATCGTACCGGGTGCGGGTCGCAGTCCTTTTAGTCACGATCTTGCGGACGTTATCGAGCCGTTTGCGCCCTTTGTGTTGAGTTTTCACTTTGGTCTGCCATCCGCCGATTTGTTGGCGCGGGTAAAATCGTGGAATGTGCCGATCATTGCTTCAGCTACTACCGTCCAGGAAGCACTGTGGTTACAAAGTCGGGGCGTCACCGCGGTGATCGCGCAGGGGCTCGAGGCGGGCGGGCATCGGGGTATGTTTCTATCGGATGATTTAACCACGCAGGTGGGTACGTTTGCATTGTTGCCGCAAATAAAAGAAGTGGTCGACTTGCCGGTGATCGCTGCTGGGGGGATTAGCACGGCAGAGGGTGTACGGGCAGCGTTTGCACTGGGAGCAGCTGCAGTACAGTCGGGTACGGCTTTCCTGTTGTGCGATGAGGCAAACACCAGCGCTATCCATCGTGCGTGCCTGCAGAGCGAGGCATCGCAGCACACGGCAATTACCAATGTGTTTTCCGGCAAACCTGCACGCAGTATCGTGAACCGGGCCGTTCAGGAGATCGGGCCTCTGTGTGATCGAGCCATGGATTTTCCGCATGCCGGAATTGCGATGGCCGCACTGGGGGCGATAGTTGAGGCGGACAACAGTGGGGATTTTTCGCCGCTATGGTGTGGTCAGAACCCGTCAGGTGTCAGTGCAGTCCCGGCCGCGGCGCAAGTGAGAGCGTTGTATAACGGATAGACCGCCCATTAGTAGGGCGAGCGGAAAGCCCGATAACTCTGCGTTTTCTGCACGGCTCTGACGACTGCTGCAACGCGGCACGGCGTCAGCACTTAATGGTCTGGCCTGAGTAATCGGCAACTTTTCGAATGGTCACGGATTCTCCCACCGCTTGTTCCGGGTCGGTAATGCGGTGTTCCATTGCCGCTCTGAAGCCGAATTTTTCGAAGAACCTTTTGTACATATCTCCACCATAACTGGCGGTGGCGTACAGTGCGCCGGTGTTGTCATCGGCGACGAGTTCAATAGCAGCCAGTGGTTGCGGTGCCGGGCCGGACAGCACGCGAGCACCGTTTCGAGGGTCGTACACACTGCGTTCCGAACAGCAGGAAATCACACCGTTTCGCGTTTCGTGCTTACCCTCTTTACTGTAGAAGGATACCTCGTCATGGCGATAATTGATGAACGAGATTTCTTTTGCCGGGTGGGTCATCTTGTGCGAACAAATAGCGGAGTAGGCGACGATTGAGCGGTTTGGTCCGACCCCTCCGTGCCAGTCATACCGATTGCCGGCGCTGTCTGTTAGTGCAGAGGCATCGGCTTTAGCACCCAAGTCTATTAGAAAGCATGGCGTGGTGATAAACGGATAAAAAAAGAGGTAGGGCTCGCCGGTTACCAGAAGATCAGCGGTGACAGGCTCATTGTGCTGACCGAGCAGTTGTGCCTTTGGATAGGCCTTCCTTGTGCCTGCGTAAGCCGGCAGGTGGGCACCGGCAGTCGCGCCTGCGATCATGGTGCCGCAAATTCGGGTGAAGTCACGTCTGTTGATTGACTTTCCCACTACGATTCTCCCGTGGTTCTTGAACGTTGGTGCTGCCACCCGCTGTCCGGCAGGGTGACTCATGGTAGCAGTTGCGACACTTCCTGTTGCGCTTTTGATTCACGCTGTAATTTTCACTGCAACCGAATCGCGACTTGCTGCCTGTTGAGCGATAAGTGTCCCGGGCCCTCGTGCCGGAACATGCGAACCATTTTTTAGAGCTGGTTTTTAATCGGCGAGGATAATGGTGTTGAAATCGTGTCCCGGCTTGATCATTCGTGCTCGCGGCTGGCAGCACTGAATCAGTATTTTATACGTGGTGTTTCTCTATTGAATCATTTCTGCGTCCCCACAAGTCGCCGATTCAACAGCCTCCGTTGTCTGTGAACTGATTCACAAGTGCTTGCCGGTATCTTTCTTAAACTTGAGCTCGTGACGGAAGCGTGGCGGCGCAGTAACCGGGGACGACGAGAAATGTATGCGGTAAAAAACAGATACTATAAACATTCCAAACTGGATGAGCAGCGGTTTCGAAAAATTCTGGCGTTGTTTGCCGAAGACCTGACTGCAGTGGAAGTCGCCAATCAGACTGGTGTCAATGTGCGATCAGTGAATTCGATCTTTCTGAAACTTCGTGATCGCATTGCACAATGGTCTGAATCGATCGCCTCTGCCACACCTGGACTCAATGCTGTCGGTGGACCAAACCAGCCGGATCAGCCGATATCCGGTTACCTGCACAGTGAAAGTGATGGCGTGATCGGCGTACGTATTTTTGTGCACGAGGATCAGGTGTATTGTTCGCTGCTAACCGCGTCAGCGGTACAGCGTAATCACCAGACCGATAAAAACATCTGGCGGGAATATCCGGTTGGTATTGATGTTCGACGGGATATGCGGCTGAAGATAAAAAGCGAAACTTATCAAATGGCGTACGCCGCCAAAGATATAGAGCGCATTGAATTGTTCGGTCAATTTTTGCGGCAACGGTTGAGCAAATTCAAGGGCCTGCGTCGCGGTAAGTTTTATTGCCACCTGAAAGAGAGCGAGTACCGCTACAATAATCGTGGTGGTGATCTTTATCCGTTGTTATTGGGCATGCTCGGTGAGAGCCCGATCGAATAGTGCATAGGTTAATGCACTGATTAACGTCACGCATGTTGCATTACATTGATCAGCTTTCCGTGCGGGTCCCTGACATAGAACCGTACTGTCAATTGAACAGCCATTCGCAGCGCCCTGCTTCAGTCGGCCACAGCGCTTGCGTAGCGCGGGGGGGCTTACCGGCAGTGAACGCTGCCTTGTAGCCTGCTACAGAGGATACGCACCGCAGGCGTCATGGTGCCAACCGTTCGATATTCCAGTTCTCTGTATTGCGGGTATAGCGGAAACGATCGTGCGAACGGCTCGGCCGGCCCTGCCAGAACTCATAGGCAATCGGACTGAGTCTGTAGCCGCCCCAGTCATCGGGTCTTTCCAGTTTGTCTGGTGGTGTGGATTCTTTTAATTGACTGATTTGTTCTGCCAGCCATGAATGACTGGGGATCACCTGCGATTGGGGCGAAGAGGCGGCGCTGTAGCGGCTGCCTTCCGGTCGTGATCTGAAGTACTCATCGGACTGCGATGCTGATACCTTTTGCACTGCGCCCTCGATACGTACCTGCCGCTCCAGTGCAGGCCAGTAGAACAGCAGTGCCGCATTCGGATTTCCGGCCAGTTCACGTCCCTTGCGACTGTCGTAGCCGGTGTACCAGCAGAAACCGGTATCGTCGAATTGTTTGAGCAGTACAATGCGTGCGGATGGTAGTCCCGCAGGGGTTGCAGTCGCCAGCGTCAGGGCGGTTGCATCGATTATTCCGGCGTCTTGAGCATCGCTGAGCCACTGCGAAAACATCTGCAACGGGTTATCGTCGACATTGGCGCGACGCAACTCCGAGCGGCGGTACTCGGTCCGTTCAGTGTGCAGGTCACCGCTTGGGGGGGGGGATTCGTTGTTCATGTTTTTACGCACGATGTGTTTAGTGGGTATCATAGCGTCTTTTAGTCAGCACCGGAGAGGGGTATGCCTTCATTTGATGTGGTATCAGAAATCGATGGTCACGAGCTGCAAAACGCCGTGGATCAGGCTAACCGGGAAATTTCCAACCGCTTTGATTTCAAAGGGTCCGACGCCAAAATTGAACTCGCAGATTCGGTAATGACGCTGATCGCGGACAGTGACTTTCAGATCCAGCAGATGCAGCCAATGATCCTGCAAAAGCTGAGTAAGCGCGGTATTGACGTAAAGGCACTGGATCAGGGAGAAGTGCAGACCTCCGGGCAGAAGGCCAGGCAAACAATAACAGTTCGCCAGGGCATCGATAAGGAGACCGCGTCAAAAGTTGTGAAGGCGATAAAGGCATCCAAAGCGAAAGTTCAGGCGGCTATTCAGGGTGAGCAGGTGCGTGTCACCGGTAAGAAACGTGATGACCTTCAGGGGGTGATTGCCCTGTTGAAAGACAGCGATTTCGGTCTGCCAATGCAATACATTAATTTTCGCGATTAGCGTGCGGCGTATCGGTAAGCCATCAAGTACTCAGACATCGCCGATTGGGTGATAAATATCGTAACGGGTGTTGGCGGATCTGATTTCTCCCACCGGGGCCGGTCCTGCAATCGGTGCCGCTGACTTCGGTCGTTTTACCACTACCCGGTGCGTGGCTGTGTTCACGGCCGCCGCCAGCAGGCGCTCGTCGTTGTTCGCGTTTTTTCTCGTTGTCCCCAGCAGCCGCTTAAGGGTTTGCATTTGTTTTTTCGCGGCAGCGCTTTTTCCGCTATCGGGATACATCGGGTCCAGATAAATCGTGTGCGGGCGCGGCGTTTCTGGCCAGGCCGCCGGCAATGCCGTGCTGTCTGTGCAGTGCACATGCATACGCTTGATTATCTCTTCTGTTTCAGGGTTGTGCCTTGCCCGGTTCATGGCATCACGGAGTAATTCGTACACGATGACAGAACGCTCCAGCAGCACCACCCGGCAACCGAGCGAGGCAAACACAAAGGCATCGCCCCCGAATCCACCGGTTGCATCACAGATGACCTGGTGGGTGTTTCTAAGCTTGCGCGCGTTGACAGCGCGCGCAACAGGCTGACCCAGACCACCACCGAATTGCTGCCGATGGCGGTTGTTACCCGCGCAAAAGTCGATCGTCACGCTTACCGGGGGGGAGGTGGTGTTGTCCTGCAGCGTTAATGCAGCATCGTCGTAATACAATTGATAGTCTGCTTCTGTCGCTGGTGCCAGCAGGGGCAGCCCGGTTCGTTTGGCCAGTTCAACCAGCTGTACATTAACTTCGCCATGAGCATCGGTATCAGCGCCGATACGGATCTTCACCTGGTTGCTGTTGTTGCCTGTGTCGCTAATGGTCGGACCCTGTGGTAACTACGTATGCAATAGAATAAAAAGGTTAAGGCTACAACAACCATGACACAAATCGAAGCTGCTGATAATCCTCGACGGCTGTTGCTGCGCGTGGTTGCCAAGTTGATGCTGGCGTTCGCCGCGCTGGTGGCGCTGTGGGTTATTCTCTCCTCGCTGTTTAAGCACAATGTGCCGGTCAATGCCAGAGCAGTCGAGACACCTGTCGATGTTACCGCTTTAACCGAGGACTCCGCGTTGCTGATCGAGTGGTTTGACAAGCCGCTGATTGTGGCCAGACGGTCTGTCGCCTCAGAAGCGATGCTGGCCGCCATGGATGCCGACGACTTGCGGGATCCACTCAGCGCGAACTCAGTGCAGCCTGCAGCGGCGGCTAACGTATATCGCAGCGGAACAAGTGGATGGTTTGTCGCGATTGGTATCGGTACTTCCAGTGGCTGTGCGCTTCGATTCGATCAATCAGGAGTATCGGCTGAAGCCGGGGCCGCGTTCATCGATCAATGCGACGGCAGCCGCTACGATTTTGCAGGCAGAGCGCTGAACGGGAGTCCCGCCCGCAAGAATATTCCAGTCCCTGAATGGCGCTTGGAAGGGGACAGCATCATAGTGAGCACAGCACCGGTTCGATAACAGTAACGGACCCTGCAGCTTATTCACACGCTTTGATTATAAATGCCTGTTCAGGTGCAATCCGGCGCGCTCGCAGTAGCGCAGGTCTGCCGCACAGACTCCTAGTGGGCCGCTTGGTGAATAAGGTGACTAACTTTTCACAGCTACAGTCGTCAGTGCA
>CAZOXM010000114.1:0-13671 GCA_964583825.1 uncultured Granulosicoccaceae bacterium | reverse complement strand
TAAGGGTGATTTTTTCCGCCATTGCACGACTGTTGGTAAAGAACAGCGTGCTTCGATTTTCACAGGCGAGATCGCGAAACGTATCCGCCAGTGGATCCCATACAGAAATACCGTTTTCAGAGGCATGTCTGACTTCCTGTGGATACCGCACCTGCAAAGTGATTTCTTTCTCGGCCGGTGGATTAACGATGGTAATCGGGCGCGCACTGCCATCCGCCTCATAGCCGCCGACATAGTTCGCCACGGCGTTAAGCGGGTTCACGGTAGCGGAGAGTGCGATTCGCTGTAACTGGCCGGTAATGTCGAGCAGACGCTCTGCACAGGTCATCAGTGATACACCGCGACGGTTGTCCACCATGGAGTGAACTTCATCGATAATAAGCGTTTCCACTGAACTCATGGCCTGTCTACCACGCGTGGTGGTTAACAGCAGTGACAGGCTTTCCGGTGTGGTGATCAGGATATCGGGTGGCGTGCGCAGCATGCGCTGCCGGTCGGTCTGGCTGGTATCGCCTGATCTGGTTTGTACCCGTATGTGCGGGAAGTGATCCGCCTGCGCCGAAAGCTCCGTCAGCGGACCCAGCAAGTTGCGTTGAATATCGTTGTTCAGCGCTTTGAGCGGAGACACATAGACAACACGTGTGGGCCCGGTCTGCCAGTTGCCGGTGGCAAACCGATTGAGCGACCACAGGAAAGCAGTCAGTGTCTTGCCGCTGCCGGTGGGTGCGGTTATCAGGGTGTGATCACCGCGCGCAATGACAGGCCAGGCCGCCTGCTGGACTGCCGTAGGCGAGGCGAACTTATTACCGAACCACTGCCGGATAGACCGGTGAAATACCGCCCCGGGATCCGCTCGCGCTGTGCTGCCGCCGACATCACTCATGGCAGGATCGGCGCTTGTGTTCTGATCGCTTGAGTCATGGTTGCCAAGTATGTGCGGGACCCGTATTGTAATTGTAAACCCGCCTGCGTTCACAGGCACGGTTGCGCTGTGATAATCGTCCTTGTGGCGCAGAGCAGGGTGACGATCCGCATCAACCGCGGAATAAATGCGGTGAAATACGGTGTGTACGAAAAGGATGGCCACTGGCCCTGTTATACAATCCGCAGTGATTAACAGCGACTACATCTATGGCAACGCTTACTACGCAGCAAATTGAATTTTTCCACAGCAATGGTTATCTGGTGGCTGACCAGGCGGTAGATGCCCGGCTGCTGGCTGCGTTGCGTACCGATTTTGCGCAGTGGGTTGAAGAGAGCCGCTTGCAGCAAACGGCCTACGGTGAAGCGATAGACGGGCGTCCGCGTTTTGATGTCGAGGCCGGTCACAGTGCACAGGTACCGGCGCTCAGAAGAGTCAATGCACCGGTGGAGATTTCAAACGCCTACTATGAAGCCATGGCTGACAGCCGCATGATGGATATGGTCGCCGATCTGATCGGGCCTAACGTCAGGTTTCACCACAGCAAAATAAACTCAAAGCTGCCCGGCGGTAAAACCGTGGTGAAATGGCATCAGGACTTTCCTTTTACCCCGCACAGTAATGATGATCTGATCACCGCACTGTTAATGGTGGATGAAGTGACTGACGAAAACGGACCGCTGGAAGTGGTCGCAGGGTCGCACAAGGGAAAAATTCACAGCTTATGGCACGAGGGTGTTTTCACCGGCGCTATCGATGAATCGATTGCACAGGAGTGCGGGCGGCAGGCGGTTAGCTGCACAGGAAAAGCCGGTTCAGTCTGTCTGATGCACACTCGCCTGCTGCATGGTTCCGCCGCCAATTTTTCTGCAGCGCCACGAACCCTGTTTATCGCGGTCTACGCGGCGGAAGATGCGGTGTCGTATTCGCCGAATCCGATGCCAAGTGCCTACGAAGGGTTAATCGTCAGAGGCAACGCGACAGGGGCGGTGCGTTCGATAGATTACAAGTTGCAACTGCCCGAGATACCGAGCGGGGCATCATTCTTTACCCAGCAGAATAACGTACCGGGTCCGTAACCCCGGCGGCTACTCTGTTGTGGTGTCCTGTTCTTCCGCTGTGGTTGATGGCGGTGCCACCAGTACATAGACCGTTGCCGTGAGCCCGTTCGCGTCGACAGCGGTCACACTGGTCAGTCCGGCACTCACCGCAGTCACTGTTCCCTGGGCGTTCACCACCGCTATGTCCGGGTCAGCGTTACTCCAGAAGATACCCTGCGTTGCAAATTCAGCGCGCCCGGTGTTGAAAGTAATCTCGGTATTGAGCTTCAGTTCATCCCCTGCAGTGAGTGACAGCGGGGTGCCGGCGTCGGCGGCGGTCACATTACCCGCTGTATCAGTAAAATAGATCGCCAGAGATTCAGCTTCCTCAATGGCGCCCTTCTCGGCGTAAATCGTTATTTCGTCTTCAAAACCCTCTGATTCCAGGCGAATAGTAATTGAACGCTCCACCACGATATCTACGTCAGCGCTGACTTCACCGCTGTCAGTGTCCAGGCTGAATTTGTCAGTATCACCTGCGATCACTTCCCAGTCTGCATCTTCCAGGTTTTCGATGCTCCCGTCTGAAAAGTGTGAGGTTGCTTCTAGTTGCACTGATTCACCCGCACTGATTTCGGTGAAGTTGCTGTCAATGCTCACTGATGTCAGCACAACCGGGTCGTTGATCTGAACCTCCAGCGGTGTGGCAAGTCCGCCGCATTCGATCGAAAGCATATCAACGCCTGCGGCGGTGGCGGTTACGATCAACTGATTGTCTTCGTCCCGGCTATATACGGCATGCGGAGTTGAAAGCAGAGTGATCAGCTGTGGTTCGGATTCAGTGTCGGTTGAGTGATCGACGCCGGGTGTGTCCAGGATCAAACCATCTTCCTGCAGACCTGCCGTGGTGGATTCGTTACGCAATGAAATAAACTGATCGATCGATACCACAGTGTCATCAGTGTAACTGCCGCTAACGGCAAGGTAGGCATCACCGCCGGTCTCGACGTTGATCACTGCTTCTTCCACTGAAATAGCCGCCAGCGAGTCGGTGACGACTATTTCCAGCGAGTTTGATATGTCGTCAATCGACCCGGACAGTGTTGTGGTGCCGGATTCGATCGCTTTTACAGTGACACTTGCCGGCGTCTGCTCATCGGTTTTCAGGCTGGCGATAGACGGGTCAGACAGTGTCCAGGCGGGCGTGGCCGATGGTGTCTGTGTGGTACCGTCTGAGTAGACCGCCTGTAGCCCGATCATTGTTTCACTGCATTCATGCATCGTCAGCGTGGCCGGGGTGAAAGCGATTGCCTGCATCGTTGCAGGTGTAACATCAATACTGACGGTTGATACCTGGTTCAGGTATTCGTACGAGACGTCGGCGGTGCCGACACTTACCGCAGTGATTTCACCGGTGTTGTTAACGCTGACAATAGCCTGATTATCCGAAGACCAGCTCACCTCGGAGAGTGTTAGCAGCGTACCGTCGGAACGCTTTGCTACGGCTTCCAGCGTTTGCGTGCTGCCCAGCGGCAGCGAGTTCGAGGGCACCGTGGTTTCAAGCCCGGTAATGCCTTCGACCCCACCGGTCACCAGTAGCTCGAGCGATTCGGTGTCGTTCTCAACGCAACCGCCAGCCAGGGCAGCGGCGAGCGCAATTGTCAGGGATAGTTTGTTTGAAGTCATCGCGTTCAGAATTGTATGCGATAGGAGATTTTAAGGTCCGACACGCGCACGTTTGATTCAAAGTGATAGTAGCTGTAGTCGAATAACACCTGTGTGGCCGGATTGATGACAAAGGCAAGCCCGCCGCTGATAAAGTGACCGGTATAGCTTGAGTTTTCATTCGACAAAGCCGAGCTGGCATCGATGTTTGTGATTGCACCGCCTGCTACCAGAGAAGCGGCAACGCCGTTGTTTTCTTTGGCAGAGCCTTCCAGTCTGAGACCCACTGAGACCAGCGACTCCAGTTTCACTGTGACCTCTCCGGTGGAGGCGTCATCCAGTGGTAACCCCGCCGACACTTGCACGCCGACACCCGGCCACAGCCAGCGACCACCGTGACCGGCAAGCGAGTAGCTGCGAAATTCGGATTCGGCAATTTGCAGTCGGTTTTGTGTGAGGCCGAGACCGGCAAACCAGTCGTCGGACGCCGTTGCGGACCCTGCATACGCCATTGGTATCGAGAGTAATGCGGCTGGCAGCGCTTTGCGGAACCAAACTTTCTTACTTTTCAAAGTCTTTCCCTGTAGGCAAGGTATGGTGCGGTGTGTGGAAGTTCGCACCGGCAGGTGCGCAAGATTAACGCCATCAGGTGGAATTCAATTCACAAACGCACGACGCCGGTGTTGGACAACGCGCAGGGAGGTGCCGGCACTTTTATCAATTAGCCCTGCGGCGTTCGCTTATTGACCACACCTGCGTTGAACCTCGTGAAATGGCAGTGACCAATCCCTCCAAGCTTTGCTCTGATGTGACCCACAAAATCGAGCGCTCATGCGAGTCCTTTGCTGTCGCTCTGCACTACCCATACCGCTCGGGAGGTGTAACTGCATTCCACACCGAGTATGATTACGCTGTAAAAGTCATAGTGCGTTATCACATCCGGTAAGTGGCTCCTTGAACCTGACCTTGACAGACCGATTGCTAAAATGGGGTGCGATCACTGCTGCATCCATTTGTCTGTTGCCGATGATCGCTGTGGTTATCGCGGCTACCGCAGGCACCACTGATACGCTGCAGCATCTGGCGGACACCGTTTTGCTTCGATATACGATGACAACGTTGTATCTCGTCGCAATTGTCGTGGTGGGAACCGCTGTCATCGGCACCGGTGCGGCCTGGCTGGTCACCATGACCAGGTTTCCGGGGCGCGGCGTGCTCGAAGTCATGCTGGCGCTGCCGTTTGCCTTTCCCGCTTATGTCATGGGCTATGCCTATACCGACTTTCTCGATCATCCCGGTGCAGTGCAAACCCTGCTGCGATCTGTCACCGGCTGGGGCCCCAGGGACTATTGGTTTCCCGAAATCCGCAGTATCGGCGGTGCCGGTATCATGTTCGTGCTCGTGTTGTATCCGTACGTGTATTTACTTGCGCGCACAGCCTTTCTCAGAGAATCGGCCACTGCCAACCTTGCGGCGCGCAGTCTGGGTCGCAATGCAGCCGGCGCGTTCTGGCGGGTGTCGCTGCCCATCGCGCGGCCCGCCATTGCCGGTGGGGTGCTGTTGGCCGTGATGGAAACCATTGCCGATTTCGGGACGGTGAGTTACTTCGGCATACAAACCTTCGCCACCGGTATCTACACCAGTTGGCTGTCGTTTGCCGATCGTGGTGCGGCAGCGCAGCTGGCTTTCTGCCTGCTGGCGTTTGCGTTGTTTCTGGCGGTGCTGGAACAGATTCAGCGCGGTGCGGCGCGTAATCACGGATCCGGTCCGCGCGAAAGGCGACCCAAAAAGGCACAGCTTACGGGGTGGTCAGCGGTCGGTGCGTTTATGTTTTGTGCATTGCCAGTGTTATTCGGGTTTGTGTTGCCGATTATCCTGCTGCTGACCATGGGCCTCGACTCAGAGCAAAACCTGTTCAGTGATCGCTATGTCGGCTTTATCAGAAACTCGCTCATACTGGCCGCCAGTGCTTCTGTCGCGACCGTGTTGATGGCGATTCTACTGGCGAGCTATAAACGATTTCGACCCGGCAGGCTTGCACGCGGGGCGTCCAATATTGCCCGCGTCGGCTATGCAGTGCCCGGTGGCGTGATTGCGGTGGGCTTACTGGTGCCCTTTGCCGCGCTGGACAATGGTATCGATGCGATCGCGGAGGCCTGGTTTAATGTGTCAACAGGGCTGATTTTCACAGGCACTATCACGGTGCTTGTATTCGCCTACATGGTTCGCTTTATGGCCGCGGCACTCAACACGTATGAAAGCGGTCTCGCCACCCTAAATTCCAATCTGGAGTCGGTTTCACGCACTCTGGGGGTAAGCTCGGCGGGCATTCTTTACCGGGTGCATCTGCCAGTGCTCAGGACAAGCGTTTTCACTGCAATGCTGATTGTCTTTGTCGATGTCATGAAGGAATTGCCGGCCACGTTGATTATGCGTCCCTTCAATTTCGATACGCTGGCGGTGCAGGCGCATCGACTGGCATCGGATGAAAGGCTTGCCGGTGCCGCCGTACCGTCGCTGATCATTGTACTCATCGGCCTGCTGCCGGTTATTCTTCTGTGTCGCCGACTGTCCAACTCGCAGGCATCGGGCTGAACCGCCCGCAAAGCACCTCTCTACCGCTGTCTCTCTTTAACCCTTCTGCTGTTAAGTATCTGCAGGTGTTACCGTCACCTGTGAAGTAGGCTCGATGTCCGATCACCCCGGGATGCGTGTGGCGACGGCGTGAGTGGTAACGCGAGGATAGAAGTCAATGCGGTGTTTGAAGACGCTGGCAGTGTGGGGGTGTGGGGTATTGCTGTGCAGTTGTAGTGCCTCTGACGGAGAAACGGTCAGTAACCCGGAGGGCGCACAGACGCCGCTGGCCGCTTGTACGGCAGACGATATAAAGCAGTGGGCCTATAACAGCCTCAACGACTACTACCTGTTTTATGATCAGGTCGCGGTGGTCAACCCGCGTAACTACGATTCAGCAGCCAGTCTGGTCGAGGCGGTGCGTGTGCTCCCCTATGACCGTTACAGCCGGGTCGTCGAGGCGAGTATCGAAGAAGAAGTGTATGTTGAAGGCAAGCGTTTCGGCATCGGTGCATTCTGGATCTGGGATGTTGCCGGTGATCTCAGGCTGGCTGGCGTTTATGCCGATTCACCGCTGGGTCGTGCCGGCGCTAAACGTGGCGACATACTGGTGGCGATCAATCAGACGCCGGTAGAAAACCTGACCGTAGAAATGTACGACGCGGCGGTCGGTACGCGGGATCAACCGCGCGCCGCCGACTGGACCATACAGGATGCCAGCGGGCAGCGTCGCACGTTTAATTTGACACCGGCGTTTTTCGATATAAATACCGTGATGCACAGCGAAACGCTGACGCTCCCCAACTACAGTGAAAAGGTCGGGTACCTGGTACTTGACGGGTTTCTGGGTGTTTCCGAAGCTGAACTCGATAACGCCATTGCCGGGTTCCGGGAAGATAACATCGGCGAGCTGATACTCGATCTGCGGTATAACGGCGGCGGTCTGATCAGTGTGGCGACAAAGCTTGCCAGTCAAATTGCCGGACCAGCGACGGACGAACAACTGATGATTGAATATCGCCACAACGACAAGTACACCGAGTTTGATTTTGCGCTCGACTTTGAAGCAGTGGATGGCAGCCTTGGTCTCGAGCGTCTTCTCGTGCTGACCACTGATTACACAGCCTCTGCGTCAGAGCTGGTGATAAACGCATTGAGTCCCTACATCGATGTGGTCACGATCGGCACCCGCACTACGGGTAAGCCTTACATCTCACTCGGTAACGATTTTTGCGGTCAGCGGCTGCACGCGTTGCAGGCGGAAGGATTTAATGCGAGCGACGTCAGCGTCTACGGAGGTATTGCGCCGAGCTGCGGTTCTGTTGACGATCTGACCCGGGATTTCGGCAGCACCGAAGAGGGTATGTTGAGTGATGCGTTGAATTACCTGACTGATGGTGCCTGCAATACGCCGGAGCTCGCAGCAGCACCCGGATTGCAAAATGATAGTCCGCTAAACAATCCGCTGATCGACCTGTTCAGCAAGCCTGAACTTGAAACTGGCGCATTGCTTGATCAGGACACGGCGCAAAGGCGCCGGTCCGATTAGCAGGGTGTTGAAAAACTATTACGCTCATAACGATTTTCAACACCCTGTTAAGCCAACTACCGGGCCAACTCATGGAAGTGCATAAAAGGCCGGCAGCTTGCGCGGCCTTTCCGTAACACAACGTGCTTATTTCCAGCCCGATTCGTTGAGCAGTTTCTGCGCGGCAGCAACATTGTCTGCAATGGTCGCAGCATCGAGATCGTCAGGCTTAAAGAATCCGAGTGATGCAACCGATGGACTCAGACCAACGCCTGGTACGGAGGGGTATTCGTCGTTGCCCGCAGAAAAATACTGCTGTGCTGAGTCAGAAGCCAGATACTCGAGGAATTTGATCGCGTTGTCTTTATTGGGTGCATGTTTCGCAACGCCACCACCAGACAGGTTCATGTGCGCACCGATGGAGTCCTGGTTAGGAAATACCCAGCCGATCATATCGATGCTGTCCGAAAGACCTTTCACCGGCTTGCGGATCCCACGACCGAAGTAGTAGGTGTTGGACATAGCGATATCACACTCACCTGAAACGATCCCTCGCAACTGATCCGTGTCTCCACCCTGTGGATCACGGGCGAAGTTGCCAACCACGGCTTTGGCCCAGTCGGCAACCGCTGCTTCGCCCAGGTGTGCGATCAGTGCCGCTGTGATGGTCTGTGTATAAACATTTGACGAGGAGCGAATGCAAACCATGCCTTTGTATTTCGGATCAGCCAGATCCTGGTATGTCATCGGTGGGTCCTGCACATCGTTCTTGTCATAGAACAGGATGCGGGCGCGCTGTGAGAATCCGTACCACTGATTTTCATCATCCTGCAGGTATGCAGGTACCCGGCTTTCCAGTACTGGTGAATCTACCGATTGCAAAACACCGGCAGCCTTGGCGCGTTCCAGGCGCGAGGTATCGACAGTTAACAAAATATCTGCCGGGCTGTTTTTCCCTTCGGACTGCATCCTCGTGATCAGCTCATCGGCCTTGCCTTCTATGCGGTTTACCTTGATGCCGGTCTGTTCCTCGAAGTCTGAGTAAAGACGTTCGTCCGTGTCATAGTGGCGGGAAGAATAGAGATTCACTTCGCCCTCGGCGAGCGCGACGGATCCGGTGGCGGCCAGTACCAGAATGGCAATAGCGTTTTGCGTGTTGTTCATTTTCTTCCTGATTTTTGTTGTGTGTAGTGATGACTCGATGGCGATCGCCGGGATTACATGGCAAAATCACCTGACAGCTCGAATAATAATGCGAATAATTATCATTTACAATAAGATTTATTGTTCACCTATGATCGGCACTCGGTTGACATGGCATTTCGGCTTGCTGGATAGCGGAGTTACACCATTTGCCCGGACTGGGGCCGGCAGGGGTGGCAGCCAAAGACCAAGGTAGTGACCTAAGACCACCGTATGAGCCAACAACTACATATTGAATCACTTTGTGTGGATCTGGACCGTCAGCGCATCGTGTCGGATGTCAGCTTCACGCTGCAGCACGGCGAGATCGGTTGTCTGCTCGGCCCGAGCGGCTGCGGCAAGACAACCGTGCTGAATGCGATTGCCGGCTTTGAGCCACCGGTTTCCGGGAAGATTTTTCTCGAGCGAAAGGAGGTTGCCTCGCCCGCGCGCCAGCAGCCCCCTGAGGCCAGGCGCATCGGCATGGTGTTTCAGGACCTGGCGCTGTTTCCGCATCTTACCGTGCGACAGAATATTGCTTTCGGTCTGAAAGGTCAGAGCCGCGCTGCGATCAAAAGACGCACCGACGAGCTGCTGCGTTTGGTGGCGATGCAGAGCTACGCAGACAGCTACCCGCACCAGATTTCCGGCGGGCAGCAGCAGCGCATTGCCCTGATACGAGCAATGGCACCGCGCCCGCCAATCCTGTTACTGGATGAGCCATTCAGCAGCCAGGATGCGGAACTGAGAATGCAGCTGGCCCAGGAGGTGCGGGAGCTGCTTAAACACGACGGTATAACCGGCATACTCGTCACTCACGATCAGCACGAGGCGTTTGCGATTGCCGATCACATCGGCGTGATGAGCAATGGCTACTTAAAGCAGTGGGACAGCGCTTACAACTTGTATCACAAGCCGGTAGACCGGTTTGTCGCGGACTTTATTGGCGAGGGTGTGTTCGTGTGTGGCAACACACTGAGTGAAGATCAGGTGCTGACAGAATTCGGTGTGGTAAAAGGCGAATTACTGAATCAGTTTAAAACCGGTGAGCTGGTTGATCTGCTGGTGCGGCCCGATGATGTGATTCATGATGACAACAGCCCGAACAAAGCCACCGTGATTGCCAAAAATTTCCGGGGTGCGGATCATCTCTACACACTGTTGATGCCCGGCAACACGCGCTTGAACTGTCTGGCACCGTCACATCATGATCATCAAATCGGTGAAAAGATCGGTATCCGGCTCAAAGTGGATCATCTGGTGGTGTTCCCGAACATGTGATGGTGTTTGGAGTTATTGGTGTTAGTTGGAAAAACAGATGAGAATGATTATCATTTATGTTACGATTTTTTGAAAACCCGGATTAGTTTGACTGTAATTCAAAATGATTGTCTGTCACTGTAACCAGATCTCTGCTGAGCGCCTGTGCGAGGCAACCAGTTGTCTGCTGAAAAAAGATCAGTGTGCAGATCTTTGTCCGGCCAAAATTTATGAAGAACTCGGGTGTTGTCCGAAGTGCTGTAACTGTTTTCCGCTGGCCGAGAAGGTCATTCAGGGGGCGGCACAGAAGCAGGTTCAGGAGACGCCGATCATCTTTCATCGCTCGCCATCCCGGTAACATCGACTAATCCGAATCGTTCGGGAAACGTAAGAGAAGAGCAGTTACACTACACCGTATACGACCGACTGGACATCAATACATGAAAGGCAATGCAAAGGTAATCGAAAGACTTAACGAGGCGCTTTTTCTTGAGCTCGGTGCGGTAAACCAATACTGGTTACACTACCGGCTGCTGGACGATTGGGGTTTAAAAAAGCTTGCAGACAAAGAGCGCGCAGAATCCATCGAAGAGATGCAACATGCAGATAAAATTATCGAGCGCATCATTTTCCTTGAAGGGCATCCGAATTTGCAGTCCGTCGCCCCGTTGAGAATTGGTCAAAACGTCAAAGAGGTGCTCGAAGCCGACCTGGCCGGTGAGCATGAGGCGCTCGACTCCTACAGAAAGTCAAAAGACATCTGTGAGGAGGAGGGTGACTACGTGAGCCGTATCATCTTTGAAAATCTGTTGCAGGATGAAGAAGGCCATATCGATTTCATTGAAACGGAACTCGATTTACTCAATCGTATCGGTCAGCAAAACTACGAACTGCTGCAGGCAAAGAGTGCTGATCAGGTAGAGTAAGACCTTCTGCAGGGCGGTGGGCTCGAGTTGCCTATGCACCGCCGGGCATGCGGTGCGGGTTTGGCGGATAAAACGTACCGGGGCAGGAGAGCGGTCCAGCCCCGGAGATTACAAGGCCGCGGTTGCTATACCGCAAACTCTTAAACCGCAGCCACTGAGTCTGTGGCATGCGTGCGTAGTTTTGAAAAGTGCTCGTCCCAGCCTTTATCCAGCGCCATGAGTAGGCCCAGTGCAGCGTCACCAGTATCTCCAATACCTTCATGGACCAGTGTCAGCCGAGTACCACCGGCCACATCTTCGAGCGTCCAGGTTACCGTCGTCATAGCACCGCTCATCGGTCCGACGGTAAAGGTATAACTCAGTTTGGATGGCCTGCTGGCCGATAGCACTTCCCCCCAACAGATTTTAGATTCCGGATCTGTTGCGTCTTTTAGTAGTGTGTAGGGTTGCCCTTCTATCAGGTTGGAACTCGCCGGATGAAACCATTCGCCCAGCTTGTCCTTGTCGGTGAGATATTGCCAGACGGTGTCTCTTGATGACGCCAGAAAAATCGTCTTTCGGATAGTGGTCGCTGTCATTTATTTTTCCCTGTCTGTTTTCGAGTGTCTTGCTCGGTAGCTTGTTTCAATGAACTCAGTGCGGTATCCCAGAACTGATCGAAATAGTTGAACCAGTCCATTGTGCTTTTGATGCCTTGTGGATTGAGTCGCGTGATGCGTTCCTTTCCCCGGGCAGTAACAGTAATCAAGTGACCCTCTTCAAGAATGGTGAGATGTTTTCTGACCGCTGTGCGTGTCAGATCGAATCTTTCCACCACCTCGCGAATGGATAATTCTTCAGTGCACAACTGCCGCAGGATTTCCCGACGAGTCGGGTCAGCCAGCGCTCGAAAGGCGGGTTGTAGCTGCTGTTTCATCAAAGATCGAATGCACCCTGTATTGATTGCGCCGCGCTGTAACACAACGGCCGGACTATTTTCATAACACCCATAGGTGTTGTATTTATGATAACACCATTTGGTGTTATATCAAGCGCTGCTAACGGCTTTACTCATAGGACCGCAAGTGATGGTTTCACTTTATGTTCGAGTGTCGACATCATTGCTACGCGCGATTTGAAAGCCCCTGTGGCCGCTGCAAAAACCGATTAACAGCGAAGTTGAATCGGCTGGCGAACGCGGGTCGGTATTGGCATGAAATGCACTTGACCTGTTCCGGCGGCAGGCGTCACACTTGTGAGCAGCCGGTATACCACAGCGAGTGCTGGCAAAATTCACTGGAGAGAAAAATGTTGCGAAGAACACTTTTGCGAACGTCACTGTCAGCACTGGTTGCGGTCGGTGTCGGCCTGTGCAGCCTGTCTGCTGCTGCGGCAGACCTGACCATGAACGTCGGATTCGGCGCGCCGGAGGAATCGATCTACGGCCGATTCGGCAAGCTATTCCAGCAGCATGTGGAGAAGCAGTCCGGCGGGGCGATTGAAGTGAAACTGCGTTGCTGTAACCAGATTTCAAGTGAAGATGAAGCGTTTAAGGCGATGCAACTCGGCACGGTAGACGGCTTCTTTATCACAGCGAACAACGTATCTCCGCACTGGCCGTTAATGGATGTCACTGTGCTGCCCTACATTTTTCAAAATGCCGAGCATCTGAACCGCGTGCTCAATGGGGATGTCGGCGCGATGATGAAGGAAAAATTGCAGGCAGATACCAGCGTTCATCTGCTTGCGTTTGGGCCGGCACTGTATCGTGACTTCTATAACTCTGTGCGTCCAGTGAATAGCATGGCGGATATGGAAGGGTTGAAAATCCGCGTACCGAAAAACGAAGTGATGATCGCAACTTTTGAAGCGTTTGGCGCCAACCCTGTGCCTCTGGCCTGGTCTGAAACACCTACCGCGTTACAGACCGGCACTGTCGATGGAGGTGACAACGGTACGTCGTTTATTCGTGACATGAAATTCTTTGAGTTCGAACCTCATCTGGTCATTCTTGAGCATTTTGTTGCTTTTTCACCGTTATTCGCATCAGACAACTTCATGAAGAAGCTCAACGATGAACAACGCGCGCAGATACTGGCGGCGGCAGCTGATGCGGGTGCGGAGCTGGCAGCGCAGGTAGCCAACGAAACCGAAGAAGTTCGTCAGTGGCTGGTTGAAGAAGGTGGCATGGCGCGAACAGACCCGGATAAGACTGATTTCATCAAAGCAGCGCAAGCGGTGCAGCAGAGTTTCGCAGAAAAGCGCGGCGATGAGTTTGTTGAACTGGTGAACGCAATCCAGGCTGCTGCCGAGTAAGTCGTGTTACTTTACACCCGCTGATTTCTCACGGGTGGCGGCGAAATAAGCAGGGTGTTATTGCCTGTCCGGTGCGGGGCGGATGTCGTCCCGCACGAGAAAGTGCATCTGCATTTTATGGTTTCCCCGCTACCCCTTGTGTGATTCGGTTCGGTGCACTTGGCAGCAGATCGACGCTGCTTTTTCCGGTGTATTCTCAAAGGGGCGATAATGCCAGTTTTCGCGTGGCTCGAACGGCATTTCGAAGAGGCGATTTGCTGTATTTGTCTGGCTGTAATC
>CAZOXM010000113.1:0-13964 GCA_964583825.1 uncultured Granulosicoccaceae bacterium | reverse complement strand
ATGTCACACTACACTAGTACAGGGCTACCAGTAAAAAGCTGATTGCCTGCGATGATTGGCCCTCACGAACGCTTTTGAAAAAAAACGGGTGCTTCACTTGTCGAGCGTTGCCAGACAATCGAAAACTCGATGTGGCTTACCTGGTCAGGAAATGCAACTTGCGAGTGGGTGCGCAAGCCGCTCGCCGTGCCTCGAGATCTTCCCTCGGGTGATAGATAAACCAGGAAGCAAGATACTGCGCACATTGGCTGTGCGACACGACATCGTGCGACACATTTTTTTCTACAATGTGCCAGTGATATTCATACGCTGCGGTGGCTTGCGCCACGCTCGTCGGTGGAGTGACCGGGTCAAGGTCGCCGGACAGAAAAAGCGCCGGTGTCAGGCTTTGATAGGGTTGTTGCAGTAAATCGGTGCCGCGTTCGATTTGGTAGCTTTTACAAACTGTCTCGATGTGCTGGCGGCCCTGGTCAAAGCCCCAGTAAGGGTAGAGCTTTATTTCAGCGGGTGCGTTCAGCGGATCGGTCGGATAGCGCCGGTCAAAGCAATGGTAGGTGAGAAAGGCCGTATCGGAAAAGCTGTAGGTTGGACCGTAGGTCTGAAGATAATCATTCAGGCTGTCTGTGAGTCGGTTGTAGTCGCCGTCGATCATTTGCCTGAGCATCAGTGGAATGGCAGCGATCGTATCACTGCTGTAGAGGGCGCTGTGCAGAATATCAACGACAACAGTACCGGTGAGCGGAACTGACATCGCTTCATTGCTACCCGGCCGTTGCAGGCTTAGTGTAATGTCTTTTGTGCCAACTTCACTCAGAAAGCGATAAAATTCAGTCTCAAGTGACACTCCGAATCTGCGCCTGCAGCCGGGTAGTGAGCGACACTTTCTAAACACATTGTCCAGTGACTGCTGTCCGTAGTTCAGTGTTTTAGCCGCTGCATCTGCGGTGTTCACCGAGGCAGAATCCAGTAGTAATGTACGAGTGCTCGATGGGAACAGGCGCTCGTAATACATCGCTACCCGTGCGCCATAGGAGACACCATATAAGTTTAGCCGGCGGTTGTTGATACGGTGTGCTGCCATCAGCTGTCGGAATACTTCAATATCAAGCGCTGCATTGTGCACCTGATACTGCGACAGATCGATACCGTTTGCGATTTGCGCACTGCCGCATTGCACATCTGCGCTTAATAATTCGGACCAGTAGCGCTTTGAGTAGTGTTGCATTGAATATCGACAGTCCAGATTCGGTTCCGAGCGGCCGACACCGCGGTTTTCCAGAAGAATCAAGGGTCTGTCGTCTGCCACACTGAATGCTTCGTAGGTGTGGAAACTACTGTCGAGTGGCTGCGAGAATTCATTGCCCAGCAGTGCGTTTCCCGGTCCACCACCTCCGGTGACCAGCAGCGGTGTCAGCGATGTATCTTGTGCTGTCTGTTGGGGCAGGATAACGAGAAATGGTACGCGAATGAGGGTCCCGTCTCTCACAGAGTAGTTCTCGGGAACGTTCAAAAAGCCGCACAGGTAGCGCTCGCCGTGCAGGCCATACATGGCTACACACTCCTGTATTTGCAGTGCTGATTCTCCCATTGCACCGGCGACAGCCGCTTGTGGGCCAGGGGTGGCACTGGCGGCATAAGGAGATGATGACAGCAGAAGACTTGCAAGGACGGTAGCCGCTGCCTGCCTGCCGGCTGCCTTGAGGAAACGGGTTGCTCTCGCGTGTTGGGTGCGCATTGGTGGGAGGGTAGCAAATCCGGCCGTTGGCTGTGCGGGCTATGACACAGTTCACACCGGGTGGATTGAATCTGCCCATGCAGTGTGCCGGGTACGCGAGTCACCACACCCGGGTTAATGAGACTGCCTATCGGGCCGATTAAGCAGTATTGGGGAGGTGGTCACTGTATGCGTTATCTATTTTTATTTCTGCTCGCGTCACTCGGAGGGTGCTCTGCCAGCGCCGCAGATTCCCAGACTGATCCCTACACGCTGTTGTTAAGCAAAACGGGGGTACTGAAGGTCCTGAAAGCGCTTCCGGCTGACATTCAGCGGGCAGCAAATCAGAATGCGGCCAGGTGTGGTAATCCGTCGGTCGATGTGACGTTGTCGTCCACTGATTTTTCAGACTCGGTGCGGAGCAGCCTTCGTCAACGTGCGACGCCGGTAGAGGTCCAGTCGCTCGTGACCTGGTACACCACTTTTACCGGTCGCAAAGTGCGCAGGCTCGAGCGTCAGGAGGTAGACGCCGGACGGATGCAGCAACACACCGCTGACGAGGAGCGGATGCCGCTGGTGCGAAAGATCTATCAGCACACCAATACGGCGGGGTTCGTGGCTGACATTGCCGTTGAGATTGAATACGCAGGGTGGCGATTGAGTCACTGTGTGCAGAAAGCGGCAAGCAGCGGCGATATTAAGGCACTGCAAATGGAAAGCACGCGCGGGCAGCTGATTCGAGGAGAGGCGCAAACACTGAGAACGCTGTTTGAGGCAGATATTTTACGGGAAATGGAGTATGTATTATCAGCCCTTGATAAAACCGAGCAGGCAGAGTACGCCGATGTGGCCGGTAAGCATGCCGCCCTCTATACCGCAGTTATTGACTCAATGATCGATGCGATCAGAACGCAGTCAGAACAAATTATGATTTCTGCAGTACGCTAGCGGTCCACTAGTTTGCTCTATTTGCACTGGGCAGCCCATTTCCGCATCGCGCAGGCCCAGGAGTAACGCGCGCTATTGTGTCGATCTGTACCGGCTCAGCCCAGTAAAAGGCACCGGACTTCCTTCGGCTGTCTGTCGTGAATTTCTGTTTACGATATTTCACATTTCCGTGAACCGCCCGCCCACACTCACTTTGCGACTGAAAGCAGATGCTGAGTTTCTGTCATCCTGCCTTTGGTAATACTTAATCCGTAAATCCACGAATGCTTCTGCCGATTCCGATTAGAGCAATGCAGTGGAATCGACGTGTCCAGTCGATAGGTCGAGCAGTTTTTGTATATTCAAGACGGAGTCAACTTTAGATGAAATTTCCGAACAGTCGCAAGACAGTGCGCCTGACGTCATCGGCCGTAGTTGCGGTGGTAGCCGGAACCTTTGTGTCACCTGTGGTTTACGCAGAGGGCTCATATCAAATGGGTATCGGGCAGCATATGCGTGACTACTCGAACACACAATCGCAGGACGGTACGGACGATGTGGCGACGCCGCTTTATGTCGATATTCTGTCTGCCGGGGAAGTGATTAACATATCTCTGTGCGGCGCGAACAATGGCGATAACCTGTCAGTAGAGATTTTTGCGCCTTCGGACTATTCAACATCGGTGTACAGCCAGACGTTGTCGAGCAGCAACGTAGACTGCGCGGACCCGTTGACCGCTCCTCTCACGAACCCGCTTCGATATGAAACCACAGAAACCGGCGCCTACCGGGTGAAGCTGGAGAATACCAGCGGTACACTGCTTAACCGAGTCGATGTTTCTGTGACACCTGATAGCGCTACGAATCCTGATCCGACAGTCGCGGCCGGACGCTTGTGGGGTTATAACTTCAGCTTTCTAACTGGTTCGTTCAGTGAGGCGAGCTCAACCGATGCAGACTATTACGCGCTCATTCCAGGTGGCCGCCCGGACACCAATTATATCTGGCAACTTGATCTGAATAACTTTGCCGGTAATGGTTACAACCTCATGGCTAACTCTGTCGGTGTGGATGCACCCAGATCCGGCTACAGTACGCCGCAGTCTGGTAACAGCGTTACCTATGAGCATCCACTGTACCTTGGCGTACCTGCAGTGGCCAGCGACCGTCCTCTGAGTGAGCCGGCGATTACGGGGTTTCATTTTCTGGATGACCAGAATCTGGATAACAGCATCACACCCAATGCCACCCCCGGCGAGCAGGATGCCGGTAGTTTCAGGTTTAATACCGATGTTGAAGGGACCTACCAGATAGCGATCGATCTCAACATGGATGGCGAATATGGTAATACCGGTGATGCGCTGCTCGTTGGGCAGGCAGTGCCGGGTGATAACGAAGTGCTCTGGGACGGAGACGACGCCGGTGGTGCCGCCGCACCTTTGGGTGAATATGACGTACAGCTCAGAATAAATACCGGTGAGTTTCACTTTGTTGCTGCTGATGTGGAGACCAGTGGTGGCAATGATGTCGGCTTGACTATTTATGCGGCGGATAAAACCGGTGCGCTGTCTGACACGCTGGTTTACTGGGACGATGAAACGCTGATCGGTGGTACAACGACTACTCCGAATGGCGCGCTGTCGAGCTCAACGGAAGGGAAGCATACCTGGGGTTCATTCAGTTCAAGTGGTTTTGGTAATGGTCGCCTGATCGATACCTATACTTACGGCCTGTCCAATACCAGTGTGGCGTCAGTAGTGATTACTGATGTCGATGAACTCCCGGATATGGATGCCGACGGTATCGATGATTCGATCGATCTGGATAACGATAACGACGGTATTCTGGATGTTATCGAGGGTGCTGCGGCGGCTATAGATACCGACAATGACGGTGTGCCGGATTTTCTTGATACCGACTCGGACAATGACGGTATTCCGGATAGCGTGGAAGAGCGCAATCAGCCTGTTGTCAGCAGTGTTGACTCTGACGGAGACCGCATCGCAGATGAAGTAGATGTCGATGCCACAGGTGGTGCCGATACCAATGGGAACGGTATAGACGATCGCTACGAAGTGACTGATTCTGATGGCGACGGCATTCCGGATCATCGTGATCTGGATTCCGATGCAGACAACATTGACGACGCGGTCGAGGCCGGTCAGCGCCCCGCTCAACCCGTCGATTCTGACACGGATAATGCGCCGGACTACATCGACACTGATTCTGATGACGATTCTATTGCCGATGCAGTGGAAGGCACTGTAGACACCGATGCCGACGGCACAGCAGACTACCGTGATCTGGACTCGGATGATGACGGCATCGCTGATGCGGTAGAACTGAGTGTTGATACCGATGCTGATGGTGCGGCGGATTTTCGCGATGAAGATTCCGACGCCGATGGCATCCCCGACAGCGTGGAGGGTGAAACCGATTCGGACGGCGACAGTCAGCCCGACTACCTTGATCTGGACTCTGACAATGACTCCATCGCCGATGAGTTGGAAGGTGTGGTAGATACCGACACAGACGGTACGCCCAATTATCGCGACACGGACTCTGATGACGACGGCGTTAACGATGCCGACGAGACGAATGCGGACACTGATGGTGATGGCATTTCAGATGCGATTGATACCGACTCCGACGGTGATGGTATCGCAGATGACGTAGAGGGCAGGGGTGATTTCGATGCTGACGGTATTGAAAACCGCCTCGACACGGACTCTGACAACGACGGTATTTCTGACGCGACCGAGAGTGCGAAGGATACAGACGGTGATTCACACCCCAATTATCTTGACCTCGATTCAGACAACGACGGTGTGCCGGATAGTGCTGAAACTTACCTCGTCTCCGGTCTGATCGATACTGATTCAGACGGGCTGTTAAATTTCCTTGATCGCGACTCCGACAATGACGGACTGACCGATACCCGGGAAGCTGGCGGTTCAGATCTGGATGGTGATGGAATAGTCGACAACTATGCAGATGCCAATGCAGACGGCCTTGATGACTCCGCGGCACAGACACCGCTGGCGTTACCTGATTTTGATGGCGATCTGGTGCGCGATATCCTTGATCGCGACAGTGACAACGATGGTATATCCGACGCACTCGAGTCGGCGGGGGCTGGGGCAGACGAGGACAACAACGGTACACTCGATGCATTTACCGATGAGAACTCCGACGGCTTGCATGATTCAGCCGGTGCGGTGCCTTCTGCGCGAGATACTGATGGTGACGGTTCGCCTGATCACCTGGATCTCGACAGTGATGGCGACTTCAGGTACGACTTGTGGGAAAGCGGGGGTGAAGATATCGACCGCAATGGCGTGGTTGATGACTTCTCCGATGACAATGGCAACGGTATACCGGATACGGTTGATGCCAGCCTGGGTGGAAGAGCCGACCACGATGCCGACGGTATCGCAAACTTTGCCGATGCAGACTTTGTCGAAGATGCTGACAGTGACAATGACGGGATCGTCGATGCGTTTGATCCGGACGCCCTTGGAGACGGTTTTGGCGATATCGCGCAACAGCGCTTCGGTGGCGAGCTGCCGGTTGCAGCAGTAATACCGGACACCAACGGCAACGGAGTGCCGAACAGGCTCGAAGTTAATTCGGGAGTTCGAACCGGCTTGAACGGTGGCTGCACGCTCGTGCGCAGTGGCGGTCCGCAAGACCCGACTCTGCCACTGGTCGGCCTGCTCGCAATGCTCGCCATAGCTGCGAGACGGCGTTCCACCCGTCAGTAGTTAACGCGGTTAGTTGCCGGAGTGCAGCACGCCTCCCGCCCTGTGGCGGGAGGCGTTTTTCGTTCTGGTGTCCTCCGTCGACTATGAGTTGCCAGCCGGACGTGATCTAATTACATGTCGAGAGACAAGTCTGACTTGGTTCAGTCCGGAGCGCATGATGAAATCCACCGTTGCAGCACTACAAACCAGTCCACAGGCAACCATGTCAGCGGCACTGGATGAAACGCTGGCTCTGGCGGAGGAGGCCGTGGCCGCTGGTGCTACATTTCTGGGTACTCCCGAATACTGCGGCGGGCTCGTATCTGACGGCCCCGCGCTGATACCTCCGCACGCACACGAAGAGGCGCACGACTACCTCAACGGTATCAAACAATTTGCCAGTGCGAACAACGTGTGGTTTCTGGTCGGTTCGATCGCTATAACCGGCCCTGAAAAGCGCATCTACAATCGCGGCTTTCTAGTCGATAACACCGGTCAGGTGCGTTCGCGTTATACGAAAATACACATGTTCGATGTGCAGCTCGCGAACGATAAAATCTATCGTGAAAGTGTATACATTGAGCCGGGTGAGGAAGCGGTGTTGATGGACACACCGGTGGGGTCCATGGGACATACCATTTGCTACGATCTTCGGTTTCCAACCCTCTACCGCGAGCTAGCTCAGGCGGGTGCGCAGATACTCGCCATACCTGCAGCGTTTACCAGGCGTACCGGTGAAAAACACTGGCACGTACTCAATCGGGCGCGTGCCATTGAAAACGGCGCTTTTGTATTTGCCCCCTGTTCAGTCGGCAGTGTGCCCGGTGGTGGTGCCGCCTACGGCCATTCCCTGATCATCGATCCATGGGGAGAAGTGCTTGCCGACGGTGGTGAGCCCACCGGGGTGGTGATGGCCGAAGTAGACCTCGCGGAGGTCGAGCGTGCCCGCTCGCGTATCCCGTCGCTTAACACCTGCAGAACCTATACCGTTCATCGGGGTGAGCCGGAAGCCGTCGCCTGAGAAATTTTTACGAAGCGTCTGTTGCCATGCGTAAGTCTGTCACTCTGTCATTGTCCGCTTTGCTTTACGCCGCGCTGATTTCATTAGCACAGCCTGTGATCGCTCAGCAGACAAGCCGTGAAGTAGATGCTCCCGAGCTTGCAGGGATCGACTTGCGTTCGCTAATCAATATCGTCTCAGCTCGCACGGGTAAAAATTTTATTGTCGACCCGAGAGTCAACGCAACCGTTACAGTGATTGCGGCAGAGCCGGTTGCGGCTGATAAGCTGTACGAGCTTTTTTTGTCAGTGTTGGCGGTTCATGGCTATGCGGCGGTACCCGCAGGTGCGTTTATAAAAATTCAGCCAACCGCTGCGGCACTGCAAAGCGGCGTACCAGTGGTTGAGGCACCCGGGGATACAGGTCATGCGGATGCACTGGTGACTGAAGTAATCCACGTCATACATGTACCCAGCCGGCAGTTGGCTGATGCATTGCGACCGTTGTTGCCCGCATCTGCAACACTTGCGGCAGAAGTCCATTCAAACGCTGTTGTCATCACTGATCGAGCCGACAATATTGCTCGAATCAGGGCGATAATTCGGCAGCTCGATAAACCAGGCTAGCAGTCTGCGCGGTAGAAGTCCGCGCAGACTCCTACGCGGCCAGAGATAGTTGCTGCAGGTGCTGCAGCGCCTGGCCGGGGTCAATTTGACTCAGGTGATTGTCGGGCAACTGACTGGATGCTGAAGGTGTATGTATGTCGGTGGCATATCCCATGGTTCGGTTTGGAAATGCACATGATTCAATCAGCTCGTAACTGATGATTACGACGTCTTCGTGGCGCGGATCGTTTGCGATGGTTTGAAACAGTCGGTTAACCGCGCCCCGATCTCCTTCAAGTGCCTGAATAAACCAGCCCGATTCGAAGCAAAGCATGCCGCAAACTTCCTTTTTGGAATTGTTGATCCGGGCGGCGTTGAGGATATCTCTGATATCCTGCAGCGAAGTATCCTCCGCTGCGCGGGAGTAGTAAACAAGGCGAACAACCATAGTGCATCCTGCGTTTCTGGCTTGCACCGGTGTTTCGGTATAAAGAAGAAAAACTGAAGCCTCAATTGTCATTGAAGAGTTTGTGTGTCTCAGTGCGCTGGTTAAACGGCCTTGATCTCCAGCGGACTGGTAATCGCTCTTATGCCGGGTAAAACACCAGTGCGACGCCATTGTTGCAGTAGCGCAGTCCGGTTGGTTGCGGGCCGTCTTTAAACACATGGCCGTGATGACCGCCGCAACGTGCGCAATGATATTCGGTGCGTGGCAATATGAGTTTGTAGTCGGTGCTGGTGCCGATATGTTCGGGGATCGCCTCGTAGAAACTGGGCCACCCGGTGCCGCTGTCGTACTTGGCACTGGCATTAAACAGTGGCAGATCGCAGCCGGCGCAGGCATAGACGCCGTCTCTTTTCTCGTCGTTGAGTGGACTGCTGAAAGGTCTTTCAGTGCCTTCCTCACGCAAAACACGAAACTGAGCCGGCGTCAGGCGGGCCTTCCACTCGGCTTTGGTAAGTTCTATTTTCTGTATCGCAGCACCGGTGTCTGCAGGCTTTTCCATGGTGCCAGTCATGTTCGTCTCCGACTTATCACCGGCAAGCAGCGATTGGTAGCCGAGTGTGGCGGCTGGTACTGTCACCACGCCGAACAGTGCTTTTAGAAAGGTGCGTTTCTTCATGGCCACTTGTCTCCGGTCTTGCAGGCTTGCCACAATGGCCGAATTGCCATTGTGCATCGGTGTAGACAGTAAGTTAGCGGCATGTATCCCGGTTTAATCGCCAGGCGGGTGGTTATTCGATAACAAAGTTATCACTATTTGTTAACAGGGAGGGTAGGACTGCCTGTATTTCGCATTAGGGGATTCAGCTGCAACCACGCTCCCGGTTTGTCTCGACAATCCGAATTTCCTTCTGCGTATTTATCTGCACAAATACATAAGGGTTCGTGAGAGCCTGGGTGACACCGCACAACGGCCCCGGGTTGTTGTATATGACGTGTGCCTGTACGTAGTCGCCACGGTCCTCGACAGAGCCGATTTCAATGCGGTAGCCGCCGGTATTCTTTTGCCCCATATCCGCCAACAGTACTTTATGGCTGGAGAAGTCCACATCAATTGAAGATTCGCCGTAGTTCGCGAGTGCCTGATCGAAAGAGTTCTGATTCTCGATGATCTGTGTTTGTCGCGTTGTGAACTCACCATTCGCGAGTGATACCCGGACTGCCAGCAGTGAGTAGTCAACCTGGGTCACAGATGGTTCTTCGCGACTGCATTTGCCATTGTCATAGTTTCCTACCCGTCGAATGATCTCGCTGTCAGTGGGTTCGACTCGGTTGCCGGTTACAAGACTGGCCATTGCACGCATCATTGCATGGCGCAGAGAAGTGACCACATAGCAGTCTACATCCGGTTCATCATGCGCCAGCCCATAGCCGGAATCATCGGTCAGGAATATATAGCGTCCATTGGTGAGCGCAGCAATACTGCGCATAATATATTCGGCATCTTCAGCGACACCGCTGGCCGCCACCGGTACCAGATGAATATTGTTTTTTCTAGCCGCTGAAGCGGCATTCCAGGTGGCTCTGATGCGATCGGAATGCGGGGGAGCATCGGCAAGCAGGAAAAGTAGTTTGCGGCTGTTTTCACGCCAGTCTGCACGGAGGGCGGCCTCGAGAGCCTGATCCATCGCCTCCGGGTAGTCGCCGCCACCGGCCGCACTCTCCTGATTCAGATTAAGTTGTGAACTGTTGAGATCTTCTGAAAAGTCATAGGCTCTGGTGACGTAAGTGTCTCCATAGTCGCGATAGAAAACCAGGCCGACGTTGATGTCTGACTGTTGTTGCGGGAGCGCACCGATGATGTCGGTCAATTCGGTTTGCAGAAAGCTGAGCTCGTCTGACATGCTGCCGGTGGTGTCCACGACAAACATGACATCGACAGGAATGGAATCTGATCGATCTGAAATATCCAGCGTCACATGAATTTCACCGGCAGCTGATGCCTGCTGCAAACTTATTTCTTTCTGTTCGGCGGTCCCATCGGACGCGGTAACGCGCAGAGTAAATGTTTCTGGTATCGAGTCGAGGTTGGTATAGACAGATGTTTCGCCGTTTGCGGCGGTATACAGAGTGGTGATTGCCTGCGATTCACTACTGATAATTTCTACCTTTGCATCAGCGAGCGGACGGGCGGACGTGTTGCTGACACGAATCAGCACACGTTTGCTGAAGTCCAGTCTGGGAGTATCGATCCACTGACCGCGGTTTTGCAGATAGCGCGCGGCGTAATCGTTATACAGGTGCGGGTTGAGGTGGTCGTCGTAGTCGCCTGCCGTGAGCGTGCCCGGGGTAATCGTCGGGCCGGGGATGCCGGGTTCAATAATCACGCGGTCAGAAACACCTGCGCGAATACTGTCGCCCGCGGTGTCCGGGCTGCTGACTGTCGCCAATACGCCGTCTTCGACACCGATTGATGCGTCGCTGTCACTGATACCCCGCTCCGGGCTTGCAGTGGTTTGGTACTCCCCGTTAAACGCAATAGATGGCAACGATGACAAGGCATCCCGCTGTACATCGGGGATTGCAATGTTACCGGTTTCGACGGTGTTTTCGGCAATATCGGAGGAATTGCAGGCAGTGAGCACAGTCGCAAGCGACAGTGCAAGCAGGGTCGGGCGGTAGCAGAAATACATTTTTGGTGACTCCATCCAGTGATTGGGAATATAATCCCAAATACGACGGTGTACTGCAAGCATCCGGCAGATAATCTGGTTGTCACGTCACAACATTCTTTCACTGCGTGACACACTTTCTGGAGTTACACTACGGAGTTTTGTGGATAAGAATCGGTTGGACATGCCTGAAGTACAATGGAAATTCCAGCGCACTGCTGTGCGGATCATGGTGCTGAGTGCAGCGATTATGCTGAGTGCCTGCACCTCGGGGGATGATTGTGACCCTGAGGATGTTGCCGAATGCGAGGTGGTTGCGGTCACGACGCAAAACGTCGCGGGAGAAGCATCGGGTGCCGAAGGTAAGAATCAGAACGGCAACAACAGCGAATCTGCGACACAGCATAATGGCAGCACTCCGCCGGCGGGCTATACCTATTCCGCTGCTGACATCAACCATCTGGTCGTGGTCACCGGTCAGTCCAACGTTGAAGCTCCGGAGACCACCTATGACCCTCATCTGGATCATCCGGACCCGCGTGTATTCGCTTTTACGGATCAGGGGTGGCGAATGGCCGATTTGTACCAGGTGTGGGACGAAAACGCCCACCCCGGTAACCACGCGCTGACCGATCCGACCAAATCACCGAACAACAACTTTGTATTTCACTACGGCAAGTCAATGACGCAGGTCGATCCCGATGCCGTGGTCGGTTTTATCGTGCTGGCGGCACCGGGGAAGGGGATCGCCAACTGGGACTATGACTCCCCGTTTTACGTGAAAATGCGCGATAAAATAAACAATGCGCTGTCGCAGCTGCCCAACAGAAACCAGATCGACGTAATGCTCTGGCATCAGGGGGAAAGCGATTCCCAGTACGAAGGTACCTCCGATCCGGATGCCACCGGGTTCACCGATGAAAACTCTTATGAATACCTCAATTACTACGCGATCAAGCTGCGCGACGTCATCAGTAATTTCCGGTCGGAGTCCTGGGGCCGGTCGGACTTACCCTTTATTTGCGGGGAGACGCGGGTGTCGTTTCGTGTCAATCGCCGGTTGCTCGAACTCAACGAAGACGACGATCCGAATACCTTCTGCGTCTACACCACCGATCTGCCTTACCGGCTGTCCGACCCCAGTGGCGCGCATTTTTCAGCGGCCGGGCTCCGCGAGTTGGGGCGGCGGTATATGCAGGCTTACCTCGACATCATTAATCAGTAAGTGCGGGGCCCGGCCTGTGTCGCCGGGATAACACTTGCGCCGGTACTGGTGAGCATCGGTCGATTTGTCGAAAGCTCTGGCGGGAAGCCGGGGCGCTGTCCACCCTAAAAATATAATAGCCAGTTACTCAGTACGTATACTTCTGCAAGCAGCAGGAGCAGCACGCCGGCTTTAAAGGCCAGGTGGGTGTTGCCGAGTATCAGGTACACAGCGGCGATGGCGCTGGCTATGCCCTCCAGCGGTGCGACGATAACCGCGTGGTGGTTACTGTCCCAGTAACTGAACGGGCTTTCGAATTTAAAGCCTGAGAGCGGCCAGAAATGGGACCTCGCGTCGTCGTGATGAAGGGCAAAATCACAGACAAGGTGCAGCAGGGCTGAGCCGGTCAGTGCGATGAAAAAGCCATTGCGATATTTTACTGCAGCCAGTAAAGCGACCCCCCAAATGACAAACGAATTGTCAATGCTGAACACCAGTTGCCAGCTGTCTGAAAAATACAATTCGTCGAACACGACCTGCGCCGGGATATTCAGCAGAAACAGAGATACCCCCGCCATGAGGTAGAGCGACAGATCCGGTAGCAGACCTCCCAGAAATGCCCCCAGTAGTAAGCGGGTGTTGTTGCGCTTGCCGAAGACTGCTGCGCCAAGGAGAAGGTGTGCCGGGGTGTTCATTTCGCGATGAGTAACTTGTTTGCGCCTGGAGTCTGCGCGGCAGAACTCCGCGTAGCGAGCGCATGATCGTTTGTGACTGAGCAGGTTTTTATTTGAGATGCAAAGTTATTCATACGCTTTGATAATAACCACCTGTTCAGTTGCAATCCGGCGCGCTCGCAGTAGCGCAGGTTCTGCCGCGCAGACTGCTGGTGTGTTGTGACCTGCAAGGCGACGAACGAGCGTTTGCTATTTGGTGCCCATCAGGGCGAAGCGCGGTTAATGCTCAGTCCTTTTTAAGAAGTCCAACGCGGCTGCGGGCCAAAAAGCGACTCATTTGAATACTTTGCATGTCACACTACACTGGAGTGTACAAGAATCACTTCCCGGTGAGTGATCTTTAATCAGGATCAGCCTTCGCGGTCGCATGCACGTTGCAGATCGCGAAGCGAACCTTTCCTGGACATGCCTCTTTTACTGCCTTGGACCGGTGACACCGTCTGTGCTATCTGCCAAAAACAAGGGAATTACTGATGCTGTATCAGAAGCGATATTCAGAAGCCGAATTCAGGAAGTTGTTTCCACGGGTCGTGCTTAACCATCACGCCTGGCCGAAGCGACAGTCAGATAAGCATGTCATCCTGCTCAGCATTGCGGCTTTTTTCGATCATGGCCGACCGGATTATCGCGAAGTGGATGTCAATGATCTCATCATGACCTGGAATGCCCACTTCGGTGGCACCTTAAACCTCGACCATGTGACGCTTCGGCGCGCATTGATTGATGCGCGTATATTGCGTCGAAGCGATGATGGCCAGTGTTATTCGATCGTGGAAGATGCAGCACTCACTGACAATGTTGCCGTAATTCGCGAGTTGGATCTGCCGTCACTGGTGGCCGACGAACTGCAAAGACGGCAGCGGGCGCAGCAGCAATACAGGAATGCGAATGCCTTAAACGGTGGTCGCAGTAGTGCGACG
>CAZOXM010000112.1:10797-14339 GCA_964583825.1 uncultured Granulosicoccaceae bacterium | reverse complement strand
CTGATTCAGGAAGGCAACATCGGCCTGATGAAGGCGGTCGACAAGTTCGAATACCGTCGCGGTTATAAGTTCTCTACCTATGCCACCTGGTGGATCCGTCAGGCGATCACCCGCTCTATTGCCGATCAGGCACGCACCATTCGCATACCCGTGCACATGATCGAAACCATCAACAAGCTCAACCGTATTTCACGGCAAATGCTGCAATCGATGGGACGCGAGGCGACGCCGGAAGAACTGGCAGAAAAGATGGAAATGCCGGAAGACAAAATCCGCAAAGTCCTGAAAATCGCCAAAGAGCCCATCAGCATGGAAACGCCGATCGGTGATGACGAAGATTCGCACCTCGGCGACTTTATTGAAGATCAAAACATACTGTCTCCCATAGAGTCCGCAACCTCCGGTGGTCTCGGCGAAACCACCCATGAAGTGCTGGCAAGCCTGACGCCTCGCGAAGCCAAGGTGCTGCGTATGCGCTTCGGTATCGACATGAACACCGACCACACGCTGGAAGAAGTCGGTAAGCAATTCGATGTGACACGGGAACGCATACGTCAAATAGAAGCCAAGGCCCTGCGCAAGCTGCGTCACCCGACTCGTTCGGAACAGTTGCGTAGTTTCCTGGACGGTGAATAGAGGCCATTTATCGCAGTGATTACTGGCATTGCTGTCGTCCTGCGCGGCGACAGCAAACTGCCTGTTCGATAGACGGTTACAGAAAACCGGCCTCGCGAAATCACCCTGATACTTCTGTGCACAACACCCTGTCAGCCGGTGGTACAGCGAGTTTTTTCGCCACATTTTCAAATCCATGGTGTAAACTTGTGTTTGCGGGCCTGTAGCTCAGTTGGTTAGAGCAGTGGACTCATAATCCATTGGTCGTAGGTTCAAATCCTACCGGGCCCACCAACTTCATCACATAGTTACCGACAACCCTGCCCTCTGGACTGGCATGGCAAGCGCCGATAGCGGTACCACGCACTCATCCCGGTTAACAATTCCCCGAATACGCTGAGTCACCCAAAAGGCACAATCACGGTCAGAGTAACAGCACACTCTCGCCGATAGCGCCGCATAGTTCAGGACCTTGCAAGTAGGTGATTGACGGCTTCTTACTGAAAAAACTGGTTTCCGTCTTTGTGCATGTCATCCCGGGCGTGCCATTACTACTGTTATTCGCGCTATTAAGTCGACGATGGTATCCGCGGTTCAGCACTGTAGTGAGCCTGCTGTTGGTCGGGCTGCTGATCGCTCTCTCCATGCCACCGATCAGCAACTTTTTTATTGCCAGGCTTGAGAACCGATACGAACCGCTGCTGGCAGCACCTGACGATACGGGGCTGATTCTCGTACTGGGTTATGGCCACCACGATGCCGATGATCGACCCCCGAATTCTATTCTCAGTGCGAGTGCACTATCCCGCATTACCGAGGGTGTCCGACTATGGAAGACAATGCCGGATGCAACCCTCGCGGTTAGCGGGGCCGGCCTGTACGGTGCAATGAGTCACGCACAGGCCATGAAAAACATGGCGCTGGCATTGTCGGTACCTGAGGCGAAAATCACCACATTCGAAAAAGCACGTGATACGGCTGATGAAATTGCAACCGCCGCACGGTCCGTTACGAATCTGCCGGATACAGAAGCACAGCGACTTGTGGTGGTCAGTTCCGCCACTCACTTACCGCGCGCCGCACTGATGCTTGCAGGGAAAGAGGTGACATTCACGATGGCACCCACCGACTACCTCGCCGGCAATGCACCCTGGTATCGTGCAGGCAGCGGCTCACTACATCACTTTGACAGGGCACTGCACGAGTGGGTTGGTATGTTCTGGCACCGTCTCACCCATAAGCACGAGTAACAGCCAGACCTGATCCCATATCCGAAATTTTGGTCTATATTCCGTATTAACGCCGGGATATGGCGAATAATAATAATTGAACGGATGTGTACCGGATGAGAATTATTGCAGCAGTAACAGTAGTAGGGTTACTTGTCGGATGCAGCAGGGCGATAATGGTAGAAACCCCCTACCCGTGGCCGAAATACGGACCTTTGAACGGCACACAGCAAGGACTGGTTGCCTATTCCACCGATGGCTCATACGCGAGCATTGAATCAGGTAAATTCAGTGCCTACCGACTCATGCAAAACGCCTGCAGCGGTCCATACGAAATACTCGGACATGTGCCAAATCGGGAACCACCACTCAGCATGGTGCAGAATGCCGAGGCGCTGACCACGTCAAAGCATTACATACGTTTCGAGTGCCGCCCCCATGCACGACGATACACGCGCAATCCAGACCCGCAAGCCTGGTAAGACACATTCAGTCATAACCTGTTGCTTTACAGACGACTGCTACCGTGCAATGGTGAAGATTGAGTCCATCGGATACTAATCCACGTGCGGGAAAGCAAAGTTAACGTCACCAGCGCCGCGGGTGGGATCCCGTGTTTTTACGCGGTTCCGGACCCGAACCAAAAATGGCCGGCCGTTGTTTTATACATGGACGCGCCGGGTATACGTAACGAATTGCACAATATGGCGCGTCGCATCGCAACGCATGGCTATGTCTGCATCGTGCCTGATCTTTATCATCGCTACGGTAAACTTCGCTTTCATGTAAGCCGACGATTTGAGGCGATGACCTCAGTCATACTGGCCGCGTATCACGGTCTGACCGATCACGACATTAACCAGGACACCGCCGGAATACTCGCCTATCTCGATGCCCGACCGGAAGTACTGTCCGATCGCATTGGCAGTATCGGTTTCTGCATGAGCGGTCGATTCGTGACGACAACGGCAAAACGCTTTGCCAATCGCTTTGCGTGCGCCGCCTCTTTATATGGCACGCGACTGGTCACCGAAGATGATGACTCACCGCATTTACATTTGAACGGTATCGAGGCAGAGCTGTACTACGGCTTCGGCAGCATTGATGACTACACACCGACCGATTACATCAGCACACTGCAATCATCTCTGGCCAGCGCGAATATAAAACACGAAATCGATACTTTTCACGGAGCAGATCATGGATTCTGTTTTGCTGAAAGAGCCGCATATGATCCTGTCGCTGCCGAAGCCAGCTGGAACAAAGTGTTTGCACTTTTTGAACGAAATCTGAAGTAGGCGTTGCCGCGTGGTCTCTTGTATGGTCGTTGTTTAGTGGTTATTCTGCTGAAAATTTTTACGAGGAACAGACAATGAAAACTGCGAAAGACTACCTTGAAGAAGCAAGCCAGTCAGTCTCCCGTCTCGCGGCGGAAGATGCAATAAAAAAGCACGAAAGCGGCGGCGTATTTATCGATGTGCGCGACTCGTCGGATATTGCCGACACAGGCACCATTGCCGGCGCACTGCGGATACCGCGCGGTTTCATTGAATTTGCCGCAGACGAGAACACACCGTTTCACAACGACAGCCTGAAAAAAGACGCAGATATTTATCTGGTTTGCGCTGCAGGCGGCATGGCAGCCCTGGCCGGCAAAACGCTGAAGGACATGGGCTTCCAGTCTGTGACCAACGTCGG
>CAZOXM010000112.1:0-10697 GCA_964583825.1 uncultured Granulosicoccaceae bacterium | reverse complement strand
CCTGCGATAGTGCAAACGCACAGCCGGCTGCACCAAGTGCAAACACGCTTGATATAAGCATCACTTCGACGAAGGCTGCATCCAAAGCACGGGTAAAAGACTCCTGTGCTGCCATGTGTAATTCCACTGGCAGCGCTCCCAGATCAACCGGTGCCATCGACCCTGCGGCATCCTGCACGACCAGCGCAACAGACATTCTGCTTTGGTCGTCCACAACACTTGCAGCCAGGCTATCCGGCAGATGATACCGGTAGCGCACAGCGAGCAACGCACCGAACAGTGCGACAGAAATCAAACTGCCGATCCTGGACACTGCGTGATTAATACCGGAGGCGAGGCCGCTTTCATCGGTATGCACGCTGTTTAATACACCGGTGGTTAACGGCGTGACCATCAGACCCGCGGTCACACCAAGCATGGTCATCGCGATCGCACCCGCCCAGGGCGTGCGTATCCACACGATGAGACCGGCCAGTGCAGTAGCTGCAGCAATACCCATGGCACCGGCGATCATCGGAGTGCGGTAACCGATCTTGTCGGCCCAGGCACCCACCGGTCGGGCCATTAGACTGATACACACACCGAGCGGCAACATGTTAAGTGCAGTGGTGGATGCACTCAGACCGAGCGATGATATCAACACATAGGGCACCAGAAACATCATCGCAGTGAACGCTGTAAATACGGTCAGGCAGTACGCGTTTAATAGAACAAATTCCCGATTGGCCGTAAAGTGCGCAGGCAGTATCGGTTGACTGACCCGGCGCTCCCAGTAAAAGAAGCCGACGAGCAACAGCAAGCCGCAGACCCAGCCCGGCCATACCTGCGGCGAATGCAGTGAATACAGCGATACATTGATCGTTGCAAACACCAGTGCTGCCAAAGCAGACACCAGCAACACGGCACCGGGCCAGTCCAGCGGCACCGATCGACGCTGATTGCCACGCGGAACCGCCTGCAACGTCAGCACCAGTGCAATAACACCGAGGGGAATATTCACCCAGAACGCATAAGGCCAGCCCCCATTATCTACCAAAAAGCCGCCAACGACCGGCCCGGCCGCCGCAGATGCCGAGGCAGACATAGACCAGATACCTATCGCCCGACCGCGCTGCTCCGGTGGATAAAGCCTTGCGATAATAGACAATGACTGGGGCAGCATCAGTGCTGCGAAGACACCCTGCAGTGTGCGAGCAACAATAAGCCAGGTACTGGTGGTTGCCGCAGCACAGGCAGCAGAAGACAACGTAAAGCCGATAATCCCGATGATAAACAGGCGCCGTGGACCGTAGCGGTCTCCGAGCGCACCACTGATGACCATCAGTGCGCACAGTGCCAGCAAGTACGTGTTGGCTATCCACTGAAGCGCTGCAAAGCTGGTATTCAGATCTTTCTGAATGGCCGGCAGCGCGATATGAACAATGGTGCCATCAATAAAGCCCATGCTCGAGGCGATGATGGTTGCCGCCAGCGCCAGGCCTCGCTGAAATCTGCCGGGCTTACTGTCAGGGTGAGCGGACATTTCTAATCGTGCAGCCGGTACGTAAATCAAAGCTGTCAACCTGCCAGGCGCGCAGATCACACGGGTATAAATGGCTGAACATGTGACTGCAGCCATTCAACGCTGAGGCATAATTCACTAAGAGTTTAAGCGCCGCAGATAGTGCCGGTGCGTTCAATGTGTCATCGCATAGATCAGGTAATTGATACCGAATCGATAACCGAGAGAGGTCATCGCGACCGGATAGACGGGATCATCTGCGTGCTCCCAGGAATCCCCCATATCCATATTAAAGTTAATCGCTACCATCAGCCGGTGCTTTGCATCATAAATGCCGCGCCATCGCGGGGGTGAGTGAGGCATTTCCACCACCGTGCCCGACGCACCACGATAAAGGTGACGACGTCCCGGAATCTGGGTCCGCTGTTCTAGTTCATAGAGTACATGAAGCAACTCATCGCCACGCGGAATATCAACAATTTTAAATTCCGGTAACGCCCGCTCGATGATCGCGCTGAAAATATCCCACTGCGCCGGGCCGTGGAAGTCATCCACCACCATAAACCCGCCACGTAACAGGTATTCCCGCAACTGCGATATCTCAGCATTATCCAGATGCCACCGACCGACCTGTTGCACAAAGAGCCACGGATAATCAAAAATGGCATCGTCGGTCAGCCGGATGTGCCGGCTATCGGTGGCGATATCTATGGTGGTATACCGCAATACGCCGTCGATGAAATGTGCTTCAGCATCGGGCCAGTCTATCGCCCACCACGGACGACCGGGCCCCCACGTGCTCGTGACATTGGTATCGAAGATCAGACGCGCCATCTCGAGTTCATTAACCGGTGGTCGCAGCGTATCCGCGTTGTCCGCACCTGCTAACGGAGACAGGCTGTTCATTGCAACCGCCCAAAACAGCCACCTCGCACACCTCCGCATGCGATCGGAAAAGTGCGTCAACATTTGCATGTGGTTCGGTCGCAGCAAGCGGGCTCCACCGTGAATGAATGAGTTTCAGGCTACCCGGCAGCCCGATCAGAAATCATCAACGATCCTCGACAAAAAATCCATTTGCAGCCTGGCTGCACACGGCCTTGAGCAGGGTAACCGCACATGAAGTTCATTTTGCAGTGTCAACAGCTGCTGCCCGCCAGCACTCGTATCGGACCGCGACCACCACCGGCGCATCAACTGTTTCATTTATGAAACTTATCGGACCCTGCATGGCTCGAGGTGCGGGACACAGCAAGCGTCCCTGGTGGGGCATCACCAATCTGATTGACTGCGCACGACGTTTTGATACGATGAAGATACTGTATTTTCAGGGGTTGGGCGTCATGGATAACACAGCGTACCCGCGAAGACGATACGAACGAGACTACCGTCGCGAGATCCGTCAGGATCGCAGAGCGCGCCGCAGCAGGCGTCTACAGAATCGCTACAACTTTCGAGGGGTGCTCGGGTCTTTCGCCCTCGTTTTGTTGTGCCTGGCAGCCGGGGTTGCAATCTGGTTTGTATTTAACCTGATCATCCAGTTCTTTTTGTTTCTGTCGAACGTCAATCTCAAGGAAGTTGCCTAGTGGGGCGTGCGGTGAAATCGATGATGATCACAACCTCATCGCTCGTTCATTGCCGGCAGGGATAAATCCGTACCCGGCGCAGAATGAGGCACCAGCATTTTACGATCCCCCCGACTCATCATAAAAATCCACGTCGACGCTCTACCCTGAATTAATTTCCAAAGCGCCCCGCCATGAGAAGCGTTGCCGGGTTATCCCGTCGAAAGTATCCAGTCCCGCACCCGACAGGCATTGGCAGACAATGGCCGGGTGCGTGACCAAACCAGATAAATACCGCGGCCGGTCTGCCATCCCCAGTCATCGCGTGCAGCCAGCAGCCGGCGATCGATAAGACCGCGCACGATGTGCTCCCAGCCAAAGGCAAAACCTTCCCCCGTCTGCGCCGCCTGCAACACCAGCGCATAGTCGTTGAGCCGCATGCCTTCCGCGACATCGGCATTACCGATGCCGTGATGTTCAAACCACTGCGCCCAGGTCGGGCGCATGCGGACCGGTTCTTCAAGATGAATCAGCCTCTCACGCAACAGTGAAGCAACTTCATCAAGCCCGGTGGCGCGGCGCATCACCGCCGGACTGGCCACGGGGAATATGATCTCATCGGCCAGTTTTGCGGCATAGCAGTCTGACCAGTCACCTGTGCCCAGCCGCACGGCGATACTGATGTTTTCGCTGTCCAGGGGCGGTTCGTGAATACTGCTCTGCAGGCGCAGATCAATCTGCGGGTGCAACTCTCTCAGCTCATGCAGCTTCGGCATCATCCAGTAATGCGAAAAAGCAGACGAGGAATTCAGGGTTACATATTCGGAGCGACCCATGTTGTATACCGCCTGCGCGGCGTTTTCGATCCCGTTGAGCGCCTGCGACACATCGGTATAAAACCGCAGGCCCGCATTGGTCAGGGCGATTTGCCGGTGACCACGATCAAACAGGCGCACATCAAGCGCCCGCTCCAGCTGTTTGATCGATGCGCTAACCGACGGCTGCCGCAGACCCAGCTCATCGGCCGCCAACGTGAATGAACCGAGCCTGGCAGCCGCTTCAAATACAAACAGATTGCGCGGCGAGGCGATAAGCTTCAGGGTATTTCGCATAGTTTCAGTCTATGTAAACGATCAAAAATTTCAACGGTTACAAGCACTGAGTGGATCGCTATCATCATCTGAGCCAATCCGCCGGACTTGCCAGTGACCAGAAGAGCACGCAGAGGAAGGCGCGTCCGCCGCGAGGCAGGCGCTGCCGCCAACACAGCACCCGCCTTTATTCGCCGCCAACTGCCCTGCTTCGACCCGCTCGAGGAAGAGCAACTGGTACAGATTGATGCACAGGTGGACTGGATGCTGGAAAACATCGGCTTTGCCTTTCGCGATGACCCGCAGGCCCTGAGTATCTGGAAAGCAGCGGGCGTGAAGCTCGACGGCGACAAAGTGTTTGCCGATGCCGTGTGGGTGCGCGAACAGTGCGCCAAAGCCCCCTCACAGTTCACCCAACTCGCCCGCAACCCGGAGCGCTCAGTCACCATCGGTGGCCGCAATCAGGTGTTCGCACCCATCTATGGCGCACCCTTTGTGCGTGACCTTGAAGGCGGAAGACGCTACGCCACCTTTGCAGATTTCGAAAAGCTGTTGAAGCTCACCTATATGCATCCGCACCTGCATCACAGCGGCCTGGTGATTGCCGAACCGACCGATATCCCGGTGTCCAAACGACATCTCGATATGGTCCACGCGCACATGACACTCAACGACAAACCGCACCTGGGCGCAATTACTGAAAAGAGCCGCGCGCAGGACAGTGTCGATCTGGCAGAGATACTCCACGGCAAAGAGACCATGGACAACAACGTGGTCATCATGGCCAACGTCAATACAAACTCACCATTACTGATCGACCGCGTTGTCACCGAAGCGATTCAGGTCTATTCATCACGCGGCCAGGCCATGGTAATTACACCGTTTATTCTCACCGGTGCCATGGGGCCGGTTTCCACTGCCGCCGCGGTGGCACAGGCCATGGCAGAAGTGATGATCACCATCGCATTCGGGCAACTCGTCAAACCCGGTGCACCGTTTGTGATGGGTAACTTTCTCTCGTCCATGAGCCTCAAGTCCGGTGCACCGACCTTCGGTATGCCGGAGCCGGTATTATCAAACTATGTCATTGGACAGATGGCACGCCGACTCGGCCTGCCGCTGCGTTGCGGTGGCTCCCTCACCGCTTCAAAAATTGAAGACGCACAGGCAGCTTATGAAAGCGCAGATTCAATGCATTCAACAGCACTGGCCGGCTCGCACTTTACGCTGCACGCGGCAGGTTGGCTTGAAGGCGGGCTTGCAACCGGCTTTGAAAAACTGATTATGGACGCCGACCGCCTCGGCAGTTATCAGAAAATACTCGGCGGGCTCGATCTGTCAGAAGATCAGTTTGCGCGCGACGCCTACCGTGAGACTGAACCCGGTGGCCACTTTCTCGGTTCGGCCCACACCATGCGTCACTATCAAACCGCGTTTTATGATGCCACCTTAAGCGACAGTGAAAACGTCGAGAGCTGGGAAGAGAACGGCAGTCAGGACATGCGAAAGCGTGCTTACAAACAATGGAACCACATGCTCGACCACTATGAAGCACCTGCCCTGGACGACGGTATCAAAGAAGCGCTGGACGATTACGTAGCGCGACGCAAGTCCGAGCTACCGGATGCCTGGTACTAACCGCTCATCACGTTTTCAACACCCAGCTACCACTTATACACCGCATTATTTTACTCAGGAGATCTGACGTGCCGGAATATGTTAAAGAAGGTGCCACCAAAGCGGCACTTCCGAGCCATGCCAAAGTAGTGATTATTGGTGGTGGTGTGGTTGGTTGTTCCATCCTGTTTCATTTGGCCAAGTTCGGCTGGAAAGATGTTGTATTGCTGGAACGTGATGAACTCACTTCCGGTTCAAGCTGGCACGCCGCCGGCCAGATTCACACCATCAGTTCCGACCCGAACATCTCGCGGCTGCAAAGCTATACCATCGGTCTCTATAAAGAAATTGAAGCACTGTCCGGCCAGTCGATCAGTCTGAACCTGACCGGCGGCTTTTATCTCGCCTCCAATAAAACCTGGTACGACTATCTAAAAAGAGAACGCTCCAAAGCCCGTTATATGGGGCTGCAGCAAGAGTGGATTTCACCGAAAGAAGTGGCCGAACGTCACCCGCTGATCGACCCGAAACACTATATTGCGGCGCTGTGGGATGATCAGGACGGCGACCTTGATCCGTCCGGTACCACCTATGCGTTCGCCAAAGCGGCCCGCCACCACGGTGCACAATACTTTACCCATACGCCGGTCACCGCCACCACACAGCAAGCCAATGGCAGCTGGGACGTCACCACGGATAAAGGGGTGATTAACGCAGAGCATATCGTTAACTGCGGCGGACTGTGGGCCCGCGAAGTCGGACAGTTGTCCGGGCTGCACCTGCCGGTACAGCCGATGGAACACCACTACCTGTTAACCGAAACCATCGACGAAGTAAAAAATTTCGGTTCCCGTTTGCCGTGTGGCATCGACTACAACGCCAATATCTATTTTCGCCAGGAGCGCGACGGATTGTTACTCGGCACCTATGAACCGGTTGGCACCCCGTGGCGGGTGAACGGCACACCCTGGGACTTCGGCCACGAGTTACTGAACCCGAACCTCGAGAACATTGCAGACCGCCTTGAGCTCGCTTTCGAACGTATTCCCGCGCTGGCCGATGCCGGTATAAGACAGACCATCAACGGCCCTTTCACTTTCGGACCGGATGGCAACCCGATGATCGGACCGGTACCCGGCATGCACAATTACTGGTGTGCAGTCGGCGTGATGGCCGGCTTCTGTCAGGGCGGTGGCGTTGGCTTAACCATGGCGGAGTGGATGATCGATGGCGAACCTTCCATTGACGTGTGGGCAATGGATGTGGCGCGCTTTGGCAACTGGGCATCGCCCGACTGGGGCACGGTGAAGTCAACAGAAAACTACGAACGCCGATTTGTGATGACCTTTCCAAACGAAACCCTGCCCAAAGGCCGGCGTCAGCAAACTACTGCACTATATGATCGCCTGGTGGCCAAAGGTGCACGCATGGGACAGGCGTTCGGCCTTGAACACGCACTGTGGTTTGCCGACAACCCGGACGATGCACATGAAGACCCGACCTTCGAGCGAAACCGATCGCACGACTACGTCGCCCGCGAAGTGAAAGCCGTACGCGAAGGCGTCGGTGGCATAGAGATCGCGAACTTCGCCAAACATCTGATCCGTGGCCCCGGTGCCAGAGACTGGTTAAACACGACCATGGCCGGACGCATCCCGGCACCCGGTCGCATTGCGCTAACGCCGATGCTAACCGACAAGGGTCGCTTGTATGGCGACCTGACAGTTGCCTGCTATGACGACGATCACTTTATGCTGTTCGGATCCGGTGCAATGCAGGATGCGCACAGCCGCTGGTTTGCGCGTAGCCTGCCGCAGGATGTCACACACGAGAACCAGACGGGTGAATGGCACGGCATTGCTTTGTCAGGCCCGAAATCAAGAGACTTGCTGGCAGCCATTACCCGGGATGATGTGTCTGCCGAGGAATTAAAGTTCCGTGATACCCGGCAGACTTATGTAGGCGGCGTACCGGTAATCCTTAACCGGCTCAGCTTTTCAGGGGAGCTTGGCTTTGAAATCTATTGTCGCCCCCGGTTTCTGATCCGACTGGCCGAGGCGGTCGAGCAGGCCGGCAATGAACTCGGCTACCAGTGGTACGGCAATCGGGCGCTGATGAGCCTGCGACTTGAAAAAGCCTGGGGGGCCTGGGGGCTGGAGTTCAGGCCTGATTTCAATGCCATCGAATCCGGTATGGACACATTCATTCAGTGGGATAAGGACTTTGTCGGCAAAGCCGCCACAGAAACCTTCAAACAGCAGGGCCCAGACAGGCTGCTGGTTACCCTGACCATCGATTCACCGCTGGATGTCACCCTCGACGAAGCCATCCTCGCAGACGATCAGGCCATCGGTTATGTCTCATCCGGCGGCTACGCTCACCATATCGGCCAGTCGATGGCCATGGGATATGTAACTTCAGCCCATGCAAAGCCTGGCAACACCGTGGAAGTTGAGATTCTCGGTGAACGCTACCAGGCTTTGATACAAGGCGCAGCGCTGTATGACCCGACAGGGCAAAAGATGCGCTCGTAGCGCCGGCTTGCGATGTCAGACTCCGTTGCAGAGTAGAAAAATTTCGGGCAGAAATCCATTTCATGAACTATGAGTAGGGAGGTGAGAAAATAATAAGAACGGAGATAACGTTCAGATGTTCAGCTGTGTTCGACTACTGATGGCGGGTGCCATCGCACTCGCGCTTTGGGGCTGCGATGGATCAACGGTGATCGGCAATGATCAGGATGCGACCGGCCAGCCCGCGCCCTCTGACATTCCCGTGCAGTCTGATCAGCAGACCACACCTGTTGCCTCACCTGAGCCCGGGCCCACGGTATCCGACTCGTCCACGCGGGGCGCTTCGAGTGGATCGCAAAGCAATAACAACACAACCACACCGCCTGCACCGCAACCTTCAACACCACGCACCTACTCGGCATCGGACATAACCGATCTGATTCTGGTAACCGGTCAGTCAAACGCACTCGGCTCACAGACCGCCTACGATGCAAACATCGATGTCCCGCACGAACGCGCCTTTGCATTTACCAGTGAAGGCTGGCGACAGGCCGATCTGCACCAGATATGGGATAGAAACTGGTTTCCGCGCACCCATCCCGGGGAAGACCCTTCCAACAACTTCGCCTTCCATATGGCGCGAAACATTGCACTTAAAGATTCCAATCGGGTGGTGGGTTTTATACTGGTGTCTGATCCCGGGCAGCGCATCGAAAACTGGGATCTGAACGGCGCCTTCTGGAAGACCATCGACGCACGTGTCATTGATGCGATTAATCAACTGCCCCACAAGAGCACCCTCGATGGTGTGCTCTGGCATCAGGGCGAAAGCAATGCGGGTGAATCCGACTACCATCAGAAGCTATACCAGGTAATCGAAAATTTCCGCAATCAGAGTTGGTTCACCTGGGATAAACCATTTATTTGCGGGGAAACAGCAAACTACGAACTCATCAACCAGCAACTGATGGCGCTCAACCACGACGGTGACCACTGGACCGGTTGTGTTAACAGCGACCACCTGACAACGCAAAGCGATGGATATCACTTCGATGCCCAGGGTTTGCGGGAACTCGGTCGCCGCTATGCCGACAAATATCTCAGCATGGCCCGCTGAGTCGCCATCCGTCACCTGCAAGCTGCTGACGCTCTTTATAAACGCCATACTCTGATAGCGCAGTCTTATCAGCTGCGCTCGTCCCTTCCCTTCGTGAACTGGTTAACCACCTCAATCACTGCTTCAGGTGGTATCCGCCCGGTCGCCCGGCTGACCACCAGTGAGCGCGATGTCCCCTCAGACACCAGTACTTCCTTGCGATAGATCGCATGGGTCGAATAGAAATACTTCTCATCCCAGTGCGTCACCTCCGACTTAATGGTGATACGGTCAAATAAATACAGGGGCTTAATAAACTTCATCGTCACACTGCCCACCACCGGTATCCACTTCTTCCGCATCATCACACGAGCGAGACCACTGCGGACGAAAAGATCAATTCTCCCCAGATCACACAGCGTAAGATACCTGCCATTGTTCACATGCAGATTGATATCGAGATCGTTAGGATAAATTCTCGTGACGACTTCGTTGTACAGGTAATCGCTGGTGAGCCGGCCCCGAAAAACAGCAACCATCAATACCCGAAACAGCCTGAAATAAAGGTTCACCGGTAATTCGCTTTGCGTCTATTTGAGGCGGAGGTTATCAAACTGATACACTCAACGCACTTCATAGCGAGAATTCCATCATGGCGGACACCCCCGTAGCACTTATCGTTGGCGGTGGCAGTGGTATCGGCGCAGATGCGGCACGCACGCTTCACGAAGCGGGCTACCGGGTGGGCGTCATGTCATCGTCAGGCAAAGGCGAGGAACTCGGCAAATCACTCGGTGGGCTGGGCTTTACCGGGTCAAACCTTGTCGTCGCAGACCTACAGAGTTTCGTCGAACAGGCACTCGACACATTCGGCAGAATCGATGGGGTAGTTAACTGCACCGGACACGGACCCAAGGGTCCGGTCGATGAATTAAGCGATGAAGACTGGCACACGGGCATGGACTACTACATGCTGAATACGGTACGAATGACTCGCCTGGTGTTGCCGACGATGCGATCACAAAAAAGCGGCTCCATCGTCAACATTTCAACCTTCGCGGCGTTCGAGCCGGACCCGGACTTCCCTACTTCTGCGGTATTTCGCGCCGCACTGGCCGGTTACACCAAACTGTTCGCCAACAAGTTCGCAGCGGAGGGTATAAGAATGAACAACGTATTGCCCGGTTTTATCGACAGTCTGCCGGAAAAAGAGGATCGCCTCGCGAGAATACCCGCCGGGCGATATGCAGAGGTGCGTGAATTGTCTGAAACCATCTCCTTTCTAATATCCGACAAATCAAGCTACATAACCGG
>CAZOXM010000111.1:0-14552 GCA_964583825.1 uncultured Granulosicoccaceae bacterium | reverse complement strand
TGCAGAACAAATGACAAGCTCTCAAATGACCACACTGTTTGCTCCAGCACACTAGTTCAGCGCAGGAAAAAGATTCCGGACAAAATCAGTAGCGCGATAAACACGGTCTCAACAAAAATAAGCGCGATCGCGGCACCGCCAACAGACAGTACCTGCCGCAGATTGGTCCGCATGCCAACCGCGGCGATGGCTGTTAACAGCAGCCAGCCCGAGAGTTTACTGAGCAATACAATGATTGGCTGTGGAATCAGTTGTAGTGAGTTGAGGGCTGCGAGCACAAGAAACGCAAGAATAAACAGAGGCAACAGCGGCGGGGCGGTGCCTCCCTTTTCGGTTGAGGCAAAACGGCGGATCAGCAGCGACGCAATAATGACCACCGGACCGAGCATTGCCACGCGAATCAGTTTGACAAGAGTCGCTGTCTTGCCCGCCTCTTCCGATACCGTAAAGCCTGCGCCGACCACCTGTGCCACATCGTGGATAGTGCCTCCCAGGAAGAGTCCGGCGGAGAAGTCATCGAGCATAAATAACTTGGTAAGGATCGGGTAAAAAATCATAGCCAGCGTCGACAATACCGTGACTCCCATGACGGTAAAGGCGAGCCGCTGTTCTGAGCGGTCGTCCCTCGGCAGAATCGAGCTGATCGCGACGGCGGCCGATGCGCCGCAAATGGCGACGGATCCGGCCGTGAGCAACGCAAAGCGCCAGCGATGACCAAACCACCGGGATACACACAGGCCGAAAGCGATGGTCAGTATCACGCTGCCGATAATCAGCGCGATCATCGGTATGCCGAGCCCGGAAATCAACGAAACGGATATGCGAACCCCCAGCAGCGCAACGCCCACCCGCAGCAGTGTACTGGCGGCAAACTGCACGCCGTCGACGGTTTTCCCTTCCTCGCCGAGGAAACCGAGGGCAATACCGAGTAAAAGCGCCAGCAGCATGGCCGGGGTTTGATAATGGTCGGCAAGAAACTGGGCCGACACCGCAACGATCACCGCTACCAGCACGCCGGGAAATAACCTGTCGTATTGCTGTTTTAACGAACCTGACAGGTCAGATGGCGCGTTGTTATGGCGGAAAGGGAGTTTCAGCGGAGTGACCTTTTATCGGATGATCGGTGAGTCTGGTCGAAAAGCCTGCCAGTGCAAGCGTGGATTCCCTAAACTGTCTTTTTCTGTACGACCAGTGCAGTGGTTATTGTAGAAAATGCCTGAAATTCCGTACTGTTACGGTATTGCGAGACGAACGCTGGCGCCACGAATCTGCTGTTTGCAAATAACAACACGTTGCAAAAGTGGTCTCGAGTGCCTGTTTATGTGGGTTTTTTGACTAAAAATATAAAAATACCCCGATAAATCGATAAAAAAGCTGGATATTTTTCAATTAGACCTTATAAATCATTGAAGTAGCGGTATAATCTGCGCTTATCCGTTGATCGGTGTCTCTGACAAAGCGACGTCGGGCAGCGGGCACACGACCTTTGTAATGGTGATAGCGAAGGGAGTCTTTTTATTTTTCACCATGATGCAAGAGAGTAAAATGAGTAAAGGTACTGTTAAGTGGTTTAACGCTGACAAAGGCTATGGATTTATTACCCCGGAAGATGGCAGCAAGGATTTGTTCGTCCATTTCTCCGAAATCCAGGCTGGCGGTGGATTCGCCACTTTAAATGAAGGTCAAGCCGTGGAATACGAAGTCGGCGAAGGTCAGAAGGGCCCATGTGCCAATAAGGTGCAGCCTCTGTAAGACCAGCTGATGAGTTAATCAGTTTGTAGTAAAAAGACCGGAGCTTTGCTCCGGTTTTTTTTTGCATGGGCGTTGTAAACCAATTGTCTGTGCAGCACAGGTCATCAGGATGGAAAACCCCAACCGCGTAGTCTACTCGGTAGTCATTCCTGCATGGAATGAAGCTGGCAGCATTGTCGGCACTATTGCGGCAATCCGACGTGCTCAAAATGAGCGCTCGCTGCCGGGCGAGATTGTAGTAGTCGACAACAATTCGACGGACAACACAGCCACTCTGGCGCGTGACGCGGGTGCGATTGTGGTGTTCGAGTCCGTCAATCAGATTTCGCGGGCCAGAAACACCGGTGCCAGGCACGCACAGGGGAAATATCTGTTCTTCGTGGATGCCGATACGCTCGTTTCCCCTGCGCTAATCAGAACCGCGCTGACATTGCTCGAATCCGGTTCAGTGATTGGTGGCGGTGCCGTGGTTGCGTTTGATCGGCCGCTCACCTTTTTTGCACGGTGCCTGTTGCGCTTGTGGAACTGGTGGTCGGTGCGTTCGTCAACGGCGGCGGGTTGTTTTATCTTCTGCATACGCGAGGCGTTTGAGCTAGTCGGTGGATTCGACGAACGGCAATATGTTGCCGAAGAGCTGTACCTCTCACGAGAGATGCGAACACTGGCGAAAAAACGCGAGCAGCACTTTCGAATTATTACTGATACCGCCGTCGTGTCTTCTGCCAGAAAGCAGCAGTGGTTTAGTCACTGGCAAATGATACGGCAGATGCTTGTGCTCTTGTGGCCCGGCGCATCGAGATCCCGAAAGCTCTGCTGGATCTGGTACGACCGTCGCGGGCACGATTAATCGTACTTCAACCCCTGCTACCCTGTTGGAAAGTCACGCGCAGCGAATACGCTGCAGCTTGGGCTGCGAACACCGCAGCGGTGTCCGCAGCGGGGGCGGGGCGGGGTTTACCTGTAGTATTTTTCGCTACGGTGTCCAACGGTGATGACGCGGTCACTCTCAACGATCACATAAACGCGCTTGTATCTGTCGAGGGCCAGGCGCTCACTTCGGCTTAGTGTTTCTTTCGCCTGCAACATCGCCTCTTTATTCATGTAGCGGGCAACAGCACCGCCCTGTACCTTGCGTGTCGAGCCGTAGGCAATGATGTTATCGACTACATGCGGAGGAATACCGCGCTGTTGCATTCTCACTTTTGCGTGGTGGCTGGTCCGGTAGTTCATGGGCTACTCTCTATTGATCGGGCCAGTGCATTATTTGGTGTCAGTGGCTCATAACATGAGCCACTAAGAGGCTTTTCGTGGAACGAGCAAGTCCCGGCCGGTCGGCAGGGGCAGAAACACCGCTTTCGGTGGCAACTGCCGGCACTCTCGTTTGCACAAAATATGCGACCGGGATCACGGTAGCGGTGACGGGACTGCGCGTGTGTCGGTCGTGATTGTGCTAAGTATCGGGTAGTGAACGACACAAGCATAAAATGAACAGAACAAGTCGATGGGTTACGCCGGTATGGGTCGGGTTGGTGATTTTGATCATGTCCAATCCGGCGCTTTCCGCAGACGTGCCAGCGGCCCCCGCGCGTGCCAGTGTGATCGAAGGCAACGAAGCGACTGCCAGCAGTCATTGTCCGCCTTTCGCTGTCGCTGGTTTTTCAAAAGCCACGCACACGATAACGGCTGACCCGACAAATTGGCTTACGCACATAGCGAACGCACCGGCTGGTGCGGAAGTGTTGCTTGCCCCGGGTATCTATTCTTTGCAGCGGTATGCCGTCGTGTTTGAGCGACCGCTAACTCTGCGTTCAGCATCAGGCAATCAACGTGATGTGGTCATAGAAGGGCAGGGCTACGGGGTTAATGCCGAGGCACTGATGATTATGGCGGATGATGTGGTTGTTGCGGATCTTACGGTCAGAAATGTTCGTGACCATGCGATATCGATAAAAGAGGGGTTTGCCAGAAGTATTATTTACAATGTGGCGCTGGAGGATGTCGGTACGCAGCATATTAAGGGCAGTCGCATGGGGCCGAACGGGTTAATCGCCTGTTCGAGTATGGGTTACTCCACCGATATCGCACCCGGTGACTACAACGGCGCCATTGATCTGCACGGTGCAGTGGGCTGGATTATTCGCGACAACTACATTTATAACATTTGGGGAGATGGAAGCGGTTGCGTCGTCGATGAGGACTGCGGGACATATTATCCGGGAGGCGGTCCTGCAATTCTGTTGTGGAAAGATTCACATGACAACACGGTCGAGCGGAACAGAATTGTCAGCTCCTTTCGTGGAATTTCTGTGGGTCTCAATACGCCGTACAGCGGTGGTGTGATACGCGATAATTTTATCCATGTCGCGACGCCCGGCAGAGCAGGCGTCGACGGCGTTATCGAGCACGACACCGGAATCAGTCTGCTCGGTGCGGAAAACGTGATTGTTGAAGGTAATACCGTGCTGCTTGCCGGTAGTTACCCAGGGCCAATCGAACTTCAGGATACTGCGGGAATTGTCGTCAGGAATAACCTGGTTTCAGCACCGGTTTGGAATCGTGGCAATTCGCAATACAACGATTGTGCAAATCGTAGTGATGAGGATTGCGACAGTGTTCGTTTTGGCAACATCGTTTTGTCGACAGCAGTCCAACAAGAGTCCGCGCTGCAGGTTGCCGTGGTGGAAAACACGCAAGCAGGCGATGATGCCAACCGGTTGAATGCGGACAATCCGTCCGAACCTCAGGATACTGGTGAATCGCTGAACCTGATCGTGTCCGCATCGGTACAGCGAGTGGCAGAGCCGGTGGTGGACACACCCTCAGACACGAATACATCGGTAGCTGCTGTGGATGAATTATCCGTGCATCTTGAGCGGTTGGCAGAAATTGAAGCATGGTTGCGGCGGGCGCGTGAGGAAAGACTGCGAGGTTGGGAGGAGCGGCTTAGAATGAAAGAGGAGCGCCTGCGATTTATGGAATTGCTGGTCACGTATCGTGGTAGCGGTTCGACCAACTTGCTGTCAGAAAGATCACAGTTGTCTGATTCTGCACGTCTGCTCAATGAACTGGAGATCAGTAAACGGTTGAGTGCGATCGAATCGTTGCTGGAGCGCCTTGAGCAATAGCGCTGGCGTGGCGTTTAAGCGACCTGGTGTACAGACAATCGTTTTAGCATAGCCGCAATATCACTTCGGCAACTGCCGCAGTTGGTGCCGGCGCGTGTATCTTTGCTCACCGACAGTACGGAATTGCAACCTCGCTGCGTGATTGCCGCTTCAATCTGTTTCGAACCCACTTCCATACAATTGCAAATAAGCTCGCCGAAGTCTTCCCTGTCGTTTGGCCTGACGGCCGCCAGCAGCTGATTGCGAGTGCTGCGATGATGAGTTTGGGTCAGTAGGGACGCGAGCCAGTTGCGTGCACCAACAACCGGTTTGCGGTCGATGATCAGGGCAATGTTCAGTGCGGTGCCAGTGAATGCAAAGTGGCTGTATCGGTCGTTACAGGCATTGTAATCGACCCGATCGGCGCCGATCGCCCCCGCCATTTGCTCTATAAACGCCGGAACTTCAACATCATTGAATAACGCGAACTCATAGCGCCAGCCACCCTCACACTTTGCTTTTGCGTAGTAGTCAAAACAATCCGTACCGAGTTGATGGCTGCTGACCGAGAATCCGTAGTGCGCTATAGCAAGTCGATCCACCGTGACTGTGGCCTGCTTCAGAGCGGGTTGCTTTGAGATCGGATCAGTCACTCTGTAGGTGAGCGCATTAACCTTGCCGTTGTTGGTAAACGGTTTGCACCAGTGCATCGGGATGAATGCCGCTCCGGGAGCGATGGTGTCGGTGACTACCACGCGTACGACGATCTGTCCCTCGGCTGAGCTGACCTTTGCCAGTTCGGCGGTACGCAGTTTTAATCTCCGGGCATCTGCCGGGTTAATCTGTACAAACGGTTCAGCCGTGTGGTTCGCCAGTGTGGGCGCCATCCCGGTACGGGTCATTGTGTGCCACTGATCTCTGGTACGCCCGCTATTGAGCCTGAGTGTGTTTGGTGGAGCGTTTTTATCATCGATCGGTACGGTGACGATAAACTGCGCTCTATGATCAGGCGTGTAGAATCTGCCGTCTGAAAAGAACCTCAACGGTGCGGTGGAGATTTTATCTCTCGCCGGCCAGTAGAACGGTTTCAGGTTACTGTAGTCTGCGGCGGTAATATCCTGGTAGGCACTGATGTCAAAGTCTCTGCTACCCCGATTGTCGCGGCCTGACAATCCCGCGTATTCGGCAAAGATTTCATGGGGTGACGTATAGTCAAACGCGTTTTTATAACCGAGCTTGTCGGCGACTGCGGCGACCGCGTACCAGTCTGGTCTGGCGTCACCCGGTGCAGGCAGGAACTGTCGCTGACGTGAAATACAGCGTTCGCTGTTAGTTACTGTTCCATCTTTCTCTCCCCATGCGAGTGCCGGCAGTCGTACGTGGGCGAAATCTGACGTATCGTTGTTTAAGACCACGTCGGACTGGACCACAAAATCGCACTTTTGCAGCGCCGCCGCGATAAAGTTGCTGTCCGGCAGTGAGACAAGCGGGTTGGTCGCCATGATCCACAATGCCTTTACGCTGCCCGCATGGATGGCGTTGAATAGATCAACAGCGGTCAGGCCCGGTGTGTTGGCGATGCCCGGTGACTGCCAGTACTGTTGAACGATCCTTCGATGATCCGGGTTATTCAGCTCCATATGGCAGGTCAGCGTGTTGGCCAGCCCGCCGGTTTCGCGACCCCCCATCGCATTTGGCTGACCGGTCACGGAAAAGGGTCCGCACCCGGGTTTGCCTATCCTTCCGGTGTACAGATGACAGTTAATAATCGCGTTGACTTTATCTGTTCCACCGACGGACTGACTCACCCCCTGGCTGTAGACTGTCACCACCCGATCACAGTCAGCGAAGCGCTGGTAGAAAGTGTGTACCGCTTCTTCGCTGAGTCCGGTTCGTTGTGCCACCGTTTTTATATCCAATTGGTTGGCGGCAGTCAGTGCAGCATCAAGTCCGGCAGTTGCGCTTTGTATAAATGACTCATCAGCGTAGCCATGCATGGCAAGCCACCGCAACAGACCGGCAAATAAGGCGGTGTCACTGTCTGGTTTTAGTGGCATATGTGAGTCGGCCAGGTCAGCGGTGGCTGTGCGACGCGGGTCGATGTTAATCACGCGCAGCTTTTGATTGGATTCTCTGGCTGCCTGCAGTCGGTTGAATAACACCGGATGACACCAGGCGAGGTTGGAGCCGACTAACACGACCAGGTCGGCCAGTTCCAGATCTTCATAGCAACCCGGTACCGTATCACTGCCGAACGCGCGTTTGTGTCCCGCCACGCTGGAGGCCATACACAAGCGCGAATTGGTGTCGATATTGGCGGTGCCCAGATAACCTTTTACAAATTTATTGACGACATAGTAGTCTTCTGTCAGCAGTTGCCCGGATACGTAAAACGCAACGGCGTCCGGTCCGTAAGCATCTATAGTTCGGCGGAATTTGTCAGCGATATGTGTGATCGCACCGTCCCAGGTGCTGCGCTCGCCGTAAACGCTCGGATAAAGCAGCCTGTCGTCCAGTGACAGTGTTTCACTCAGGGTTTGTCCCTTCAGACACAGGTTTCCCCGATTCGCCGGGTGGTCGGTGTCGCCGGTAATCGTGGCACCCTGTCCATCAGTCTGATGGACTGAGACACCGCAACCGACGCCGCAGTAGGGGCAGGTCGACCTGACTGCTCGAGACTTTAATGGCGCTGTGTTAGTCGGTTGCACTGGCAAGTTCCGGTTCATTGCAACGGTGCACTGCCACGCGCAGCTCACCCCCTTCAATTTTCACCGGATAAGTAGTTACTCGTCCTTCATCTGCCCCTTGCGCTTCGCCGTTCTCCAGGCTGATTACCCAGTTGTGAAGTGGGCAGGTCACGCAGTTGTCGTGCACGATGCCATCGCTTAGCGGGCCTTTTTTATGCGGGCACTCATCTGCAATGGCAAAGACGGTGTCTGCGGCTGTGCGGAATAGCCCAATGGTTTGATTATCAATGACAACTCTGCGCGAGCCACGCAATGGAATATTGGATACCGGGCCGAGCGCATACCATTGTACGTTGTGTTCTTTCATTGCTATTGCACCAGTCTCAACATCGACTCCTGCACTACCGGCAGGGGCGTTATGTTGTTGAATTCGTGTTCATGGGTGCCTGAAACGCGTTCCGCCCAGGGGTCGACCTGCGCTACTTTTTGGGATTCCACAAACCGTGAGAAGTATTCGGCCCGGCGTACGGTGTCGTCCATGATCTGTGCTTTGACTTCATCGACACCGACGCGTTTAGCCCACTTGTAGATGCGTTCCAGATAGTGGCCCTGTTCGCGATACATTTGCACTGTGGCTGCAATGATTTCGATAACTTCCTCTTCGTTGTCAACATGCCCAAGCAGCTCCGTACCACGTATATCAAGTCCTGCGGCGCCAGCAAAGTGAATGTCATAACCGGAGTCAACACAAATGACACCGACATCCTTACAAGTGGCTTCAGAGCAGTTCCTCGGGCAGCCGGAAACCGCCATCTTCACTTTCGCCGGCGTCCAGGAACCCCACATGAATTTTTCTATCTTAATGCCAAGTCCGGTGGAATCCTGAGTGCCGAAACGACACCAGTCCGTACCAACACAGGTTTTCACGGTACGCAGCCCCTTGGCATAGGCATGGCCCGAAACAAAGCCCGCTTTGCCAAGGTCGCGCCACACGTGGACCAGATCTTCCTTTTTAATGCCCAGCATATCGATGCGCTGGCCACCGGTGACTTTCACGGTGGGGATGTTGTATCTGTCGACCACATCGGCAATTGTGCGAAGTTGCTGTGAAGAAGTCTCACCACCCCACATGCGTGGCACAATGGAGTAGGTGCCGTCTTTTTGGATATTTGCGTGTGCGCGTTCATTGATGAATCGCGACTGATAGTCGTCTTTGTAGTCGGACGGGTATTCACACACGAGGTAGTAATTCAGCGCAGGACGGCACTTTGCACAGCCGCAGGAGGTTTTCCACTGCAGTTGCTGCATAATTTCAGGAATGGATCGAAGCGACTGTACTCTGATAAGACGTCGCACATCGTCGTGACCATAGTCAGTGCATGGACATATCGGTGTGACCGCCGCCGGCTGGTAACTGTCGCCGAGCTTAAAAGTCAGTAACTGCTCAACCAGCCCGCTGCATGCGTGGCAGCGAGGGGCTGTCCGGCAAGCATGTGGGCACCGTCCAGCTCGCCGGTGATTACTCTGTCCAGTAGTACTTTCCAGTTTGCCTGAGGCTCGAGGGTGACGAATAATCCTTCATCTTCGAAGTAGCCCTTTTCATAGGCGACAGCGAGTGGTGCCATGTCTGTCAGTTTGATGAAGCCGAATTTGAGCTCGTCTTTTTCAACGTCGAGCATTTCGGTTTCGGCAGCGCTGACCGTGTTCAAGCCTGCTGTTGCTAACGCCACCGCAATGACAGCATTTTTAATGAGAGGTATCGGGTTTCGAAATTTCATTCGTTCTTCCACAGTAGGAGTGAGGTCGCCATTGACCAAACGAATGTTAAAGAGGGAATGGATTCGCTGTATGCTGCTAATGTTGCAGCGTGGTGCTGCAAAAAAGTCGGGGTGCCGCGTGTCAAGGCGAGTTCAGGAATCCGGTTGCGGTGATTCTTCCTGATAACTTCTGAATGCTTGTGCGTCGCTGCGGGTGCTGCGAATTGGTATAGCGGTGGTTTTTAGAACCCGGGGAACAGGTGTTTCATGACTATGGAATAAAAAGAGGCCGTCAAAAGACGGCCTCAGGGGTACAGCATGGGAGAATGAAAATGCTCAGGCAGCCGCTTTATCGGTGACTCCGAATCTCACCGCGTAGCGAATCTCACCTCGTGTCAGACCCATGTCGCGCAGATCGCGATCGGACATACCCTCGAGGTCCACTACTGCCTGTTGGTACTCACTGTCACTGACCGGGGCTGGTACCGGGTCGTTGATGTGTGCAAGTTGGATTTCAGTGAGAGGCGCGGCAGGCTCCTCTGCCACACGCCATGGCCAGGCACTTGTGCCCTGCAGTAACAGCTCTTTTGAAATGCCAGCATCTTCGAGCTGCCTGTCACTGAGGTTGAGCAGAATCTGGCGGGATTTAACGCGCCCGTAGTGCTCCATATAATTTGAAATTCGTTTAGCTAGTTTTTTCATGGTTTGTTTTCTCTATAAATTATTGGGGTTATTAGTTAATCAGTTCACTGAAGACAGCTTGACTTAATCCTTTATCTTTTACGCGTCACCATTAGCTTCGTATTCTGTAGGTGTTAATTTATCTCTGGTGTGCTGCGTTGTCTGTTGTCTGCTGTCTATGTTGCATCGTACGTGTGCGTTTTTGTTTCCTGCTCAGCGCTCTGGTTTGGCTCTATGCTATATCAAATAACGCGCTATTTGCCGTTTTCAATACTGAATAATCTGCATAAGTCTTGTGATCACTGATGAAATTCCGGCACATAAACTGACAAGCGCATCGGCGCGGGTGTTGTGCAATTTCAAGTGCGCAGGGGAGGGTTAGTGAGTACTAGACGGCAATGTTTTTTAGTCGGTAGTCGCCGTCTAAATTTATTGCCAGGGTGGCGGGTTAGCCGGGTAGACGTGCCAGTGCTTTTGCCAGTAAGTCATAAACCACTCTAACTCTATTACTGGTTTTAAGTTCCCGGTGTGATACCAGCCAGATCGGAAATTCGAAGGGTGCGAGCGTCGCACATGCTCTGACGACTGCGGGTTCCGCATCACCGATTGCCTGCGGCATGATACCGATTCCAAGACCCGCCCTGACCAGTTCCCAGTGCACCAGATAATTCTTCGCGATGATGGGGAAGTTGTCCGTACCGACCGGCACGCCGGCGGTGTTCAGCCATTCGATCAGTTTTTCCGGTTCATCAATGGCGATAAAATCTGCACAGCTAAAAGATTCCGGTGTGTCGGGGTTGCCAATTGTGTGCAGGTATTGCGGGGTGGCGTACAGGTGTGCAACATCGTCGCGTAATTTTCTTGCAATCAGATCCGGCTCGGTTGGCCGGAAATTGCGAATTGCAATATCTGCCTCGCGTCGTGTGAGATCGCTGGGTGTGTTGTCGGCGATAAGGTGGAGCGAAATACCGGGCGCCTGTTGTCGAATGCGCGCGATAACCGCTGGTAACAGGTGGGCACAGTAAACCTCGCTTGCCGAAATACTGACCAGTCCGCTCACCGCCGTGGACTTGCCTTCGGCCAGTCTGGAAACGTGTCCCGCTGCCTCTGCCATGGAGCGGACGTATTCCAGCAATTCGGTGCCCACTTCTGTCAATTGCAGCTTGCCGGCCACCCGGTCAAACAGCACGACACCCAATTCATCTTCCAGCGCGGCTACCTGCCGGCCAAGGGTCGGCTGCGTCATTTTCAGCGCCTCTGCCGCGGCTGTCAGCGAGCCTTCCTCCGCTGTAACCAGAAATGCTCGAGCGTGATTCCAGTCAAATTTAATCGTTTGCCATGTCATGCGTATTTGCATGTTTGCCATGCAGAATCTTCGGTGTTGCGGCGCGGGTAAGCGCGCCATACTACGGGTTGTTCATTCAGCAACAATGGTTGGCAACATGCAAGCAATTATTCAGCAGCGCTATGGGGAGGCAGATGTACTCCAGCTGTCAGCGGTCGATACACCGGCGCCTGCAGCCAATGAAGTCCGGGTGCGGATAAGTGCGGCCGCCGTCACGGCGGCGGACACACTGATGCGTCGTGGTGCACCGTGGTACGGCCGTTTGATTCTCGGTTTGTTCAAACCGAAATGCCAGGTGACCGGAACCGGTTTCAGCGGTGTTGTGGATCAGTGTGGGCGGGATGTCAGTGATTTTGAGGTCGGTGATCGGGTTTATGGCGAGTCTGTGCTCGGTGGCGGCACACACTGCGAGTATGTTTGTGTGCCTGAGCAGGGGGTGATTGCGCATAGCCCGGAGGGCGTGCCTGACGATGAGCTGGCAACCGTGTGTGACGGTATCGTGACGTCCTGTCACTTTCTGTTCGACCTTGCCGGTATCCAGCCCGGGCAGCGGGTGCTGATTAACGGTGCCGCCGGTAGCCTCGGAAGTGCCGCGGTACAACTGGCTCGTATTGCCGGTGCGCACGTCACTGCTGTGTGTAGTTCGCATAATCACCCGTTCGTCATCGAACTCGGTGCCGATGCGGTAATCGATTACCGCACCGTTGACTTTACCCGGCGTGGTAAAAAAAACGATGTGATTTACGATGCCGTCGGTAAGCAGTCTTTTCACGCTTGTCGGTCCGTGCTGAGTCCATCCGGTATCTACCTGTCTCCCGTGCTTTCCCTGCCGTTGTTGTGCACGATGCTGTGGACAAAACACACCGGTGGTCAAAAAGCGTTGTTTGCGGCAGTCGGGTTGTTAGAGGACAGTGAGCGCCGCGACATGCTGGCCCGCATCAACCAATGGCTGGTTGGCGGGAAGCTGCGCTGCGACGTTGAGCACCGGTTCGATATGGCAGATATAAGTGACGCGCATCGTTTGATCGAAACCGGTCACCGGCGTGGTAATGTGGTACTCCGTATTGGCCAGTGAGTTACGTATTTTGGTGACCGAGTTCGACTACACCGCCTGCTACTGTGAAGAAAATATCTGGCGTCTGATCCGACATGTCGGTGTGGGATCAGTTGCGCGCAAGGTAATCTGGATCAGCAGTCTTACCGGCGTCTGCCCGCTATGGCATCAACGCGCGGCGGCCGCACCCGATCAGCCGGTGTGGTGGGACTACCATGTCGTGTTGCTCGTACAGACTGACGTGTGGTCTGTATGGGATTTGGACACCACATTGGCACTACCGGTACCGGCGGAGGAATACCTCGCGCAAACTTTTAAGGGGGTTGGCTCGGTTGAGCCGCTGTTTCGGGTAATGGACGCCGACTACTATTTCGAAAAATTCTCGTCAGACAGATCGCACATGCGTGACGAGCAGTCAGGCTGGCTCGCGGAACCACCACCATGGGAGCCGATCTACACCGCGCCGTCCACGTTTTTTGAAATGCTGGATTTCAACAGCGATTTGCACGGCTGCAGATTGTCATTACCGCAGCTTCAACGTCTTATTCGGGTGTGAAGACTCCACTTCTATTAATGCGGGAGATTCGGGTGAAGAGACCGTGAGTCGCAGGCCGGTCAATGAATCCAGCCTGCGTTATAACTGGGCGCTCTGCAAAGCCAAGGCCCCGTATCAATGGGTCAACCCGTGTGTGCGGGTTTTTTGTACAGGTCTTAACCCCCGGGGGAAATATAAATGCTACAGGCTTGGCAGCGGAGGTAGCTCCTGACCGAACCATTTTTGTGATAGTTCGTTGAGCTCACCGCCGAGTTTTTTGTGCAGAATAAAAACATTCACCCACTGCAGCATGTTCATCTGCACCAGGAACCCGACCGTGGGAGGCAGTGAAACTGTGATTGCCTGCGGTGCTATGACCAGTTGAACCGTTTGCCAGAAACGCAGGCCGAGTGCAGTACCGGCTTCCCACTGCCCTTCGACAATCGAGTGTATGGCGCCGCGCCATACTTCTGCCAGGTAAGCGCTGGTGAACAGCGTTAATGACACGGTAGCTGCCAGCCACGGCGGAATGTTTATTTTGAAAGAAACTGGTATGCCCAGTCCGGTCAGGAAAAGCAGCATCAGCAGTGGGATGGCCTGAAATAGCCAGATGTACCCAGTTGCCAGGCAGCGCAGGGATTTAACCGGTGAAATCCGCAGCAGAGTGACGCCGAGGCCGATTGCGCCACCGCCGATAAACGCAGCTAAAGACAAATAGACTGTCCACTGTGTTGCGTCGATCAATACAAATACAATGTTGCCGTAAAATTCACCCAGTAAGGTCTGAAGAAACGACTTCATGTTGCACGACGCCACGGAAAGAGCTGCCTGCCAGCCGCGTAGAAGATCCCGCGGAATCCGATGGCCGTCAGCACGTATAACCCGGTCAGCAAAAGATAGACTTTAAAATCCCTGAAGGTACGGTCTGCGATAAATCGTCCGCTCCAGGTCAGCTCTTCAATACCGACTTCGGAGATAATGCCAGTGGTCAAATAGAGAAATATAAACTGGCTTACCAGAGACGGGTACACTTTCGCGAGCGCCTGTGGCAGCACGATTCGAAAGAATCGCTGTGGTGCGGTGAGGTTGAGGGCGAGGGCGGCTTCAATCTGTCCGCGATCAATGCTGTCCAGCCCTGCACGAATGATTTCGCTGTAATAGGCCGAAAAGTTCAACACCAGGGCCAGCAGGGCGGACGCCGGAAAGGGCCACCGGTAGCCCAGTAACATAGGCAACCCGAAGACCACGAAAAAGAGTTGTACAATCAGCGGAGTGTTTCTGATCAGCTCGACATAGCATGCACAAGGTATTGCGTAGAATCGGTTGGTAGAGCGCCTGCCGATCGCGAGCAGGATAGCGAAGCTGACCCGAGTGCTGCTGCCAGTACGGTTAAGAGCAGGCTCCAGCCTATGCCGGTAAGCAGCCGTTCAATGTACTCCGGCTCGCGCCAGATTTCATAGAATCGGAAATCCATCAGTGCAGTGCACCGAACGGGTGCAAGCAACGCAGTGGTGAGACAATGAGGGACAGGGTGAGCAAAGCGGACGCATCGATTGATACCGAGTCTGCAAACTAGCAAATTTAAGCTCGTGCCGAGCTAAATCCGGAGCCATGGGATTCTCGCAGGTCGAGATGAA
>CAZOXM010000110.1:9021-14561 GCA_964583825.1 uncultured Granulosicoccaceae bacterium | reverse complement strand
CGTGTGTAGCGGCACTATTTCGTGTCTCCTGCAATTGTGTCATTACGTGAAATTTCCATGTGAACCCTGTGTTAATGACCCGGTGACCTTATATAAGTAGCGGTTAAACAAGGAAACCGTTTGTGATAGATCGAGCAAAAAGAAAGACGTTAAAGCTGTTGTCAGTGGCCACAGGCAGTGCGATGGCAGCAGGCAATGTGGTGGCTGCGGGTATCCGTAGTTTGTCGGCAGAGCGTACCCACGGTCATAGTGATGATGCGCCGCTTGCGCATATTCATATATCGACTCGCGTGTCTGCGCTGCGCAATGATATTGAAGTGGTGTTGACCAACACCGGCGAAGCGCCGGCGACAATTACCCGCATGACACCTGCGGTAACGCGCGTTGCAAGAGGCGAGTTTGATTTCAGTGCGTTGCTAGCTGATGGTCCGCTGGTGCTGCCGGCGGGGGAATCTGTCACGGTGCCTCTGACGTACAAAACCGTCAATGGAGCCAGTGCTAACACTGGCAGTGCCAGCCCGACGCTTGCATTGAAGCTTCGACAGACGATGAGTGTCGTCACCGATGATGCAGCGTTTGCACAGGTGGATGTGTCGGATCTGTCGGCGTTTGCCTGAGAACACCTGGTAACGGACAGTGAGCCTCGCAGCAAAGCCCTGCGCGAGGCTTTCATTTTTAAAACTTAAAGCGAAGCGGAAAGTGTTGTGCGGATAACCAGCCCTGCGGGTGCCCGCGGCATTTGAAATTGATCGTTCCAGTGTGTCGCCTACAACGTTTTCAACACCCTGTTAGACTGAAGTGTTCTGCCCAGAATTCGTGCAGGCGCACGTCGAGCTCTGAATCGTTGCGGCAGCGCTGTAGCTGCCACTGCGCCGGATACAGATCGCGGTAGAATGGGTCGGTAAAGCGACTGTCGGCCAGTACGACGATGCCGTGATCCTGTTCACTTCGTATGACCCGCCCGGCGGTTTGCAGCACACGGGTAAACCCCGGGTACTGACTCGCGTATTCAAAACCGTTGAGTCCCTGCGCTGTGTAGTCCTGTTCAATGAGTTTCTGCTGCAGGTTGATGGAAGCGAGACCGGTGCCGACGATGATAGTGCCGATCAGCTTATCGCCGACATAGTCGATGCCCTCGCCGTAGATACCTCCAAGAATGGAAAAGGCCAGTAGCTGTTGTTCACTCTGAAACTTGTGCAGGAACTGCTGACGCTGTTCATCCGTGCTGCGCCGTTGCTGAATCAGGGTGGGTATATCGGGGTGTGCGCGTTCAAAAGCGGTGTGTACTGATTCCATAAACGCGTAGGAAGGGAAAAAAATCTGGTAGTTACCCGGTCGTGTCGTGAATACTTTGTGCGCCAGTGATACCAGTGGTTCCATGGCGGCCTTGCGAGCGCGGTAACGGGTATCGATCCACTCGCACACAAATGTTCCCTGCTGTTGTGGTGCAAATGGTGATGGCAGCGACAGGCAGCCAGTACTTTCCGGCAAACCCAGTGATTCGCGAAAGTAGTGCTGCGGCCGGAGGGTGGCGGAAAATACAGCCGCCGCCCTGAATTGTCTGAATGACACAGCCAGTTTGTCGGTCGCATTCAGACACTGCAGTCTCAGTGCACTGTGTTTTGGTGCTCCCGGGCTTTTGGTGGATATGGCTTTGTGGTGATCACCGAAGAGCTCGGCAATCACCAGGTAGCGATAAATTTCTTTTGCTGCATCTGCTGCAGTTTCTGTCAGTGGCTGGTGGTTTTCTATGGTCGAGGTCAGTGCGTCCCCGCATTTTTTTACTGCACGATTCACCGTGTCAGGTGTATCGTCGTGGGCAAACTCGGGCTCGTCAGAGGTGCGTGCGACACGCTGAATGGCGTTGGCAACTGATTTAAACGCTTTGGCAAGAAACGGGTTGCCGGCAGTTGATTCACGGGATGCCTGCAGCATTTGTCGGTATTCGAGTTGTGCAGAGTACATGGAACGTGCGCGATCGATCAGGTTGTGGGATTCATCAACCAGCAGTAACTTTTTGTTTGCCGCCTCAGTGAAATGAGACAGACGGACCAGCGGATCGAACACGTAGTTAAAGTCGCAAACCACCAGGTCGACCCACGGCAACAGTTGCAGCGTCAGCTCGAACGGACAGAGCTGGTAGCGGTGTGCGGCCTCGTCAATTGCCGCCGGAGTGATGATGCCCGTTTGTATCAGTGCATCGCGGGCTTCGGGCAGACGATCAAAAAAACCAATGGTCAGCGGGCATCGCCCTTCGCTGTTCCAGTCGCAGGTGCCGTTGGTGCAATGGCAGGTGGTTTTTTTTGAAGTGATGGTAACCGCAGTGATAAACAAACCGTTGCGCGCCAACAGTGAAAGCGCTTCGTTCGCGCTCTCACGGCCCGAGGTTTTGGCGGTGAGATACACGGTACTTTCAATGAGGTCAGCCCCCAGCGCCTTGGCTGCCGGAAACAAAGCGCTGATGGTTTTACCGATACCGGTTGGCGCTTCACACAGCAGAGTGCCTTTCTCTCTGGCGGTAACATAGATCGCACCTGCCATTTCACGCTGACCGGCCCTGAATTGTTCATGCGGAAACGACAGCGCCTGCGCAGAGGCAGTGGTTTTTGCCGAGAGACTTTCAATTAGTTGCATCCACCGGAGGTATTGATCGGCGGCAGCGCGGGCAAATGCCTCGAGTTCGTGGTATGAAAGTATTTGCTCTTCCACATGCACTTCGTCAGTCACTACGTTAAACCACAGCAATTGCAGTGTGGCGCTGCGGTGGTGCGACTGTTTCATCGCGCAATAGCCGTACATTTTCAGCTGTGCCCAATGAAGCGCACGAGTGGTTGTGGAAATTTTTTCTACCGGCGCATAGCAGCTTTTTATTTCGCCGAGTATCAGTTGATCGGCGGTGGACTGAAAAATATCAACCCGTCCCGATATCGCCAGTGTATTGCCTGCGCTGTTGATGACTGTGCCGACCTTCACCTCGGCCTGTTGTCCCGCTTGCAGTTTTGACTGCAGCTTTTTATGGGCTTTCTGTCCTTCTTCCGATGTGGGGCCGGCGACGCCGTCGTGGATCAGATCACCGGTTTTGCATGAGAACTCCACCAGTTTGCGTACCGAAACCTTGTGTGTTGGAGTGTCACTCACAGGCGAGGCTTTCGGCTTGCATTGGGGATGCGTGTGCAGTAACGGCTGTCGCTTGCCTTGCGTAAGTGACGTTAACGAGCTGGTGTGGAATCTGGTGTTGGTGAAAGTGATGCATCCAACGGCGCTGGTGTGGTTGCAATGCATCCCCCGGTCCCTTGACTTCCAGCAACCGGTAGCCCGACTCATTGGGAAAATAGATCAGGTCCGGCAGGCCGCTTCGATGATGTTTGATATCGCGCAACAGGTATTCGAACAGTGCCAGCCAGTGATGATCAGGGATGCGCCGGATTGCCATTGTGAGTAGTGTGTATCTAATCGATGACCAGCTGACTAACGGGTTCTGCAGCCCGCGTTTGGTGTGGTAGTGCTTCAACAGATACGCTTTCATTTCCCCGCCGGCAACCGCTTGCATTCTGTCGTTTATCAGTGTTTGCCTGCGCTTGCTGAATTGCGAGTCACTGAAATCACTGGGTGCGCGTTGAAACGGGTTGAAGAATGCACCCGGTATCGGGGCAAAGATGACGTCCCAGAACGTTAACCCGAGTGCGGCTGTGATCAGGCTGTTTTCGACGTAATAACAATGACCGCTTTTGGCAAAGTGCAGTGCCGCAGCGTATTCCACCGGCAGACTGGAAGGAGCAAGTGCGACTTCCGTGAGCGGGGGCTTGTACAGCGTGGGGGCCGAGCTGTCGATACCGAGCCGTGTTGCGAGCTTGTGTTCAAAGCGCTGTGCAAACGCCTGCTCCTCTGAATTGCTGCTATGGATCAGTATGTCCTGACACAGCTCCAGCGCCTCACGATGATTACCGCGCTTTTCCTCAATTCGGGCAAGCCGCTCGCGTGCCGGCGGGTAGTGGCTTTGCCGGTAAATAACCGCCGCCTGGTCGAGGGCGCTCTCCCGCTCAAGCTGTCGGGCAATTTTGTTATAGAGTTGATGGGTGCGGCGCTTCAGCACTGGGTCATCGTGGTGCTCGCACGGGAGTCGCTGATGCAGCGCACAGAGTGCGTCGGCACCTTGTTCGGCGGCGTTGTCAAATTCGTCGGCGCAATGATAGTAGTTAATATACGCCAGCAACTGTTCGCGCGAGTGAAATGGCAGTGAGGAAGTATCTGTCAGATACGTTTCATATTGGCGGATGCCGAGGTCGCGCAGTACAAACTCGGTCAGGTCCTGGTGCAGATTACCGAAAAACAACAGCAGAAAAACCCGGTAGTGCATCTTGCCGGTCTGTCGGTACACCGTGTCGAGACAGTGAAGTAAACCGAGCGGTGTATTGCCCAGCAGATCGGATGTGGCGAGTGATTCGGTGTCTACCGCGGGATCACCTGCGTTGACACTGGCCAGTTCCTCTCTTGAAAACAAGCCCAGCCAGTCGCAGGCTTGTTCCGCTGCGGCCGGCTCCAGCAACTGGTTCGACAGGAGTTGCTCGATGGCCACGGCCACGGGCTCGAGTTCGGGGTAGTGCATACGACTGTGACGCACATAGTCACCGCGTCGCATCAGCAGCCGAATGCAAAGCAGCCGTGCGGGTTGCGGCAGCGTTTTTAGGGTGAGGTAGAAGTCCTGTTCCTGAGGCGACAGCAGGTGTGCGTAGTGTGAATAGACAAAGTCTGCCAGTACCTCGAAATTCTCAAGGTAGTACGGGGAATGGTCGGTCTGTTGGGCTGGTTGCTGGTGCACAGCGCAAGTGTAACGCCCCGGTGATCAGTTGACCCGTTGCACGCTCGTTATGGCGTGCCGGTGGCGGGAAAAGTGGCAATCAATGTGTTGTCTGAGACTGCGCCGGGATATATTTTTTTTCAGCCACCAGCCGGACCTGGATCATTTTGTTGCCCTGGCGGTTGCTGCCGAGAATAATTTCTGCGCTGCCGTTTTCCTCGCAGGCGGCGAGCACGGTGGAAATTTGCCGCGCCAATTGTAGCAGGAAGGCCTGTTGTTGTTCGTTCATCTTGAGCTGTTTCCTAAGGGGCAGATATAGTTTACTAAAAGCTGTACAAAAGTACAGTAAAAGTGATCCTTCCCCCGGGGCGACCGGCCACAGTGGTTCAGCGAAATGAGTATTCGCAATAATTTGTTATCATCAATGCTATTTCGGCTGACTCGCTTTCGAAACTACATCGTATGCGGTATACGGTGTGCTGTGTTTTCAGTAAAAATAATTTAGAAATGAAAGACCGTTTTTCCGCATCTTTATTTTTATTGGTTCTACAACTGTTTACCTTTCCTGCTGCAGCACAAACGCTGGCTACGTCGTGCGCTTCATAATTCGGCAAAGGCAAAGTCCATGCGCGTTGTGATGCTTCGTAACCACGAGGAAATCACTTTTTCTGTTACGCCAATGCCATTCTCACCGCTTCCTCGGCATGGATCGCAGTGGTATCAAACAAGGGTACGTCGGTGT
>CAZOXM010000110.1:2596-8921 GCA_964583825.1 uncultured Granulosicoccaceae bacterium | reverse complement strand
CTCACCGCTTCCTCGGCATGGATCGCAGTGGTATCAAACAAGGGTACGTCGGTGTGTTGCTGCTTTACCAGCAGGGTAATTTCCGTGCAGCCTTCAATCACGGCTTGTGCGCCTTGTGTATGCATTGTGTCAATAACACTGAGATAGGACTTTCGCGAGTCTTCGTTGATTGTTCCAAGACAAAGCTCATCGTAAATTACCCGGTGTACGATTTCCCGGTCACTGGCCGACGGTGTGATGACTTCGAGCCCGTGTTGCTGCAGACGACCCGAGTAGAAATCCTGCTCCATCGTAAAGCGGGTGCCGAGCAGGCCGACGCGTTGGATACCGCGTTCGGTAATACGCGTTGCAGTGGCGTCTGCCAGATGCAGTAGCGGTATATCAATCGCTGCCTGTACCTGATCGGCTACTTTATGCATGGTATTAGTGCAGATCAGCAGAAACTCCGCACCCACCGCTTCTATCTGCTGGGCGGCGGTGCTCAGGCGGTTACCGGCTTCTAGCCAGTTGTTGTTGTGTTGCAGCTGTTCAATTTCATGAAAGTCGACGCTCACCAATACAATCTTTGCGGAGTGCAAGCCGCCGAGCTGCGCTTTAATGCCTTCATTAATCAATTGGTAGTAAAGGGCGGTGCTTTCCCAGCTCATGCCGCCCAGCAGGCCAATGGTTTTCATTGTTTATGGAGTTGCAGGTTTGAGTGGAGTCGTCACTACGCCGCGACAGCCAGCGTAGCGGCTTGCAGCAGTGCTTTCTTTTTTGCGTAGTAGTCGTGCATATGCTTTTCTTTCACATGACCGTAGCCGCGAACATCATCCGGCAGTGCGGCCAGCTCACATGCGGTATCGAAGGCTTCGCGGCTCAGATTGTCGACGACGGAGTTAACCATCGCAATATAGTCGTCCCGCAGCTGCCTTTCACTGTGTCGTTCACGGGTGTAGCCGAACGGGTCAAACGGGGTGCCGCGCAGTATTTTCAGTGGTGCAAGCCAGCGGAACATCGACTGCATCCACGGTTTGAACTCGCGCTTGCACGGCAGTCCGGTGACTTTGTCTTTAGCGGCGAGCAGGGGCGGTGCCAGGTGAAAGCGGATTTGGTAATCGCCTTCAAACTGGCGTTCAAGCGCCTCGCGGAAAGCTTCGCTTGTGTAGAGTCGGGCGACTTCGTATTCATCCTTGTAGGCCATCAGCTTGTACGCGTTGGCAGCGACGTGGCGGGTCAGTGGTAAACTGGCGTCGAGCTCGAGTGCCTGCTCGCGCTGAAGGGTTTTGCGTACCAGCCGCTCGAAGCGATTTGCATAGCGTCTGTTCTGATAGTCCGTCAGTCGTGACATGCGATCTTTGATGGTCGCTTCGATATCGTTCGACGGGTTGGTCTTTTGCTGCAGGCTTTGCGGCAGGTTAACCACCACCGCCGGGGTGGCCAGTGTTTCGACGGCGGTCTGATCGACTGCTGCACGGCGGCCCCAGTCCAGTGCCCGCAGGTTGAGTGGCACGGCCTGTCCGTTCAGTTCGATGGCTTTGACGATGGCGTCCAGTGGCAGCGGAATCAGTGAGCGCTGCCAGGCATAGCCCAGCAGAAACATATTCGCACCCAGGGTATTGCCGAGCAGCTGCTCGGCCAGTTGGGTGGCGTTGACGAAGTGGCTTTCGGCAGATTCACTTTTTATCGATGCCTTCAGTGCCGCGTCGGGGAACTGCACATTGCGGTCTCTGGTGAAGTCACCTGACATCATTGCGTGTGTGTTAACAACGGCGCGGGTGGATTCGACAGACAGCTTGTCGAGACAAGTGCTGGAGGCTGAGGTCACCATGTCACAGCCAAGCAGCAGTTCGGCGCGACCGGCAGCGATATGGGTGGTGTGAATGTCTGCGGGTTGTCTGGCGAGTATGATGTGGCTCGTGACCGCGCCACCTTTTTGCGCAAGCCCCAGCATATCCAGAATGCTGCAACCGAGCCTGGCAATATGTGCCGCCATGCCGATGATGGCACCGATGGTGACCACACCGGTACCGCCCACACCGGTCAACACGATATTGTACTGACCGTTGATCGCGGGCAGCAACGGTTCCGGTGTAACGATTGAATGGTCATTGACGACCGTTTTTTTCGATGCCGGCTTGCGCAGTGAACCGCCATGCACGCTGACAAAGCTCGGACAAAAACCGTTAACGCAGGAGTAGTCTTTGTTGCACGCAGACTGATCTATACGTCGCTTGCGCCCGAGCGGGGTTTCTTCCGGCAGTACCGCCACACAGTTCGATGCCAGCCCGCAATCGCCGCAACCCTCGCAGACTTCGGTGTTGATAAACAAACGTTTGGGCGGGTCGGGGAATTCGCCGCGCTTGCGCCGTCGACGTTTCTCTGCAGCACAGGTCTGATCGTAAATGATGACGCTGGTGCCTTTCACTTCCCTGAATTCACTTTGCAGCGGTTCGTAGTCGTCGCGGTGGTGTACGGTGACGCCGTGCGCCCACTCGGTATCGGCCGGGTACTTGTCGGGTTCGTCGGTGACTACGGCAATTCTGCTGACGCCCTCGCCGTAGACCTGCTGTGAGATTTGCACCGGGGTCAGCGGGCCGTCCATCGGCTGGCCACCGGTCATGGCGACGGCATCGTTGAACAGGATCTTAAAGGTGACGTTGACGCCGCTGGCCACACTGGCGCGCAGCGCAAGCAGGCCGGAGTGATAGTAGGTGCCGTCCCCGATGTTCTGGAACATGTGTTCGCGCCGGCTGAAGGGTGCTTCACCGATCCAGCTCGCTCCTTCGCCACCCATTTGCGTGTAGCCGGCGGTGTCGCGGTCCATCCACTGCACCATAAAATGACAGCCGATACCGGACAGCGCACGGCTGCCCTCGGGCAGGCGGGTGCCGGTGTTGTGTGGACAGCCCGCACAAAAGTAGGGCAGGCGGGTCATCGCCGGTGGGTCGCGATGGCTGTTGCGCTGCAACAGATCGCGCAACTGCTGCAGTCGGTTAGCGATGGTGTTGTTGCCGGTGTGCGCGACGATGCGCTGCCCGAGTTTCACCGCGATGTCGGTGGCATCAAGCCGCGCCGACGAAGGAAACAAGACCTTGCCGTCGAGGTCGGTTTTGCCTTCAACTGTCGGTGCGTTGGCCTGTGCATAGAGCTGCGACTTGATTTGCGCTTCAATCAGATCGCGTTTTTCTTCGACCACAACAATTGCCTGCAAACCTTGAGCAAATTCACTCAGCGACTCTGGTTCAAGCGGCCATGGCATGGCGATTTTATAAACCCTGATACCGAGCACCTCTGCGGTTGCGGCATCGACACCGAGTTCATTCAGTGCCTGGCGCACGTCGAGGTAGGACTTGCCGGTGGTGGCAATACCGAGCCACGCCTGCGGCGGGTTGATCACGCACTGATCGAGCCGGTTGCTGCGACAAAACGCCCTGGCGGCGGCGAGCTTGTAGTGGTGAACGCGATATTCCTGTGCCAGAAAGGTATCGGGGCGGCGAATGTGGAGTCCGTCCTCGGGGAGTTCGAAATCCTGCGGTGTCACGATGGTTGTTCTGTCGTCACTGACTTCGATCGAGGCGGTCGCCTCGACGGTATCGTGCACACACTTCAGCGCCACCACACCACCGGTATAGCGCGACATGGCAAAACCATAGAGTCCGAAGTCGAGGATATCCTGCACCCCGGCCGGGTTGAGCACCGGTATCATCGCATCGACCATGGCAAACTCACTTTGATGTGCCGTGGTGGATGACTCGCTGGCGTGATCATCACCCAGCAGCGCGATCATGCCGCCGTGGGCCGAGGTACCGAAGTTGTGTGCGTGTCTGAATGCATCGCCGGAGCGATCGACCCCGGGACCCTTGCCGTACCACATACTGAACACGCCGTCCCGGGCACCGTCGCCTTCGAGGTTGATTTGCTGGGTGCCGCTGCAGGCGGTGGCCGCCAGTTCTTCATTGAGCCCTGGTTGAAATACGATGTTGTGTTCGTTGAGAAACTGACTGGCGCTGACCAGCTGTTGATCCAGCGCCCCCAGCGGTGAGCCGCGGTATCCGCTGATATAGCCGGCGGTGTTCAGACCAGCGCGCTCGTCGCGCAGTTTTTGCAGCATTGGCAGTCGCACCAGCGCCTGAATGCCGGTGACAAAAATTCTGCCGTTCAGCAGTTTGTATTTGTCATCCAGTGCGACGTTTCTTAGTCCCATCCACCGAGGTCCTCGTTTCCCGTTGTTGCGATGCAGGCGGTAACACCGCTTATTGTAGCGTGACCGCAGGGTCGATACGGCCTGATTTGGTAATCGAATGATAAACCGTAGATAATGGTTGAACCCTACGCCGTAATAACCCCGAGTCTGATGTCACCAGCGATTGAACAATCCGAATTCGGTGTGACTGCTGACGGTCTTGCCGTGGCACGCTATCGGCTGGCGAATTCGCACGGGGCGTTTGTTGATGTGATCACCTATGGTGCCTGTGTCACCTCGTGGGTCTGTGCCGACGCCGCAGGCCGGTTTGACGACATCGTACTGGGTTACGACTCGCTGGCCGAGTATGAGGAGTGCAGGATTTGTATGGGCGGTGTGCCCGGGCGCTTTGCCAATCGCATTGCGCACGGCAGGTTCCAAATTGACGGGCAGCACTACACGCTGGAACGCAACCACAATGAGCATCATCTGCACGGCGGTTCCTCGGGGTTGCACAAGCGTGTGTGGCAGGGGGAAATTATTGACGGTGCATCACCTGCGGTAGAGTTGACACATCACAGCGCCGACGGCGAAGGCGGCTACCCGGGTCACCTCGAGGTGCGGGTTCGCTATTCGTTCGATGACGACAACGCGCTCGGCATCGAATATTTCGCCACCACGGATAAGCCAACGGTGGTCAACTTAACGAACCACAGTTATTTCAACCTGCGCGGGCACCGGTTTGCCACGCACAACGGCATTGTCGATCACCAGTTGATGCTCGCAGCCGACCAAGTGCTGGAGGTGGACCACGAATCGATTCCCACCGGTCGGCTGCTACCGGTGGCAGACACGCCATTCGACTTTCTGCAGCAGCGCCGGATCGGGCGATTTCTGACTCCGCCACAGGACCATGAAGCGCTGTATGATCACTGCTATGCGCTCGACGCTACGGCGCGGGACGGGCAATCACCGGCGGTTATTTTGTGTGACCCGGTGTCCGGCCGGTGTCTGGAAACCACCACGACTCTGCCGGGCGTGCAGCTCTACAGTGCCAACCATGTGAGCGGTTGCGCGGGCAAGGGCGGGGCGGTCTACGATCGTCGCGGTTCAGTCTGTCTTGAGGCGCAGTTTTTTCCGGACTCACCCAATCAACCGTCGTTTCCCGACACGCTATTGCGACCGGGCCAGCCGTGGCATCACCGTACCCGCTACCGACTGACGCAGCTGGTCGCGCAGCAGGGCTGACGCAGGCGCGCTTGTTCGCGGGCGTTAAAACCGACATGATGAAACAGTGAATAAAAAAGTCGTCACGTCTGCAGATGTTGCCCGGGTCGCGGAAGTGTCGCAGTCGGCGGTCAGTCGTGCATTTACCCCCGGTGCCAGTGTCGCCCCCGAGACGCGCAGCAAAATTATCAAGGCCGCCAACCAGCTCGGCTACCGGCCCAATGCGCTCGCCCGTGCGATGATCAGCGGGCGGTCAAAGCTGATCGCGCTGCTGGTGGCCTATATGGATAACCAGTTCTATCCCACTGTGGTCGAACAGTTTTCCAGACGCCTGCAGGCCCGGGGATATAACGTCTTGCTGTTTATCTCCGATCCGGGTCAGCAGGATAAACTTGTGCAGAAGATGATGCAGTACCAGGTCGAGGGCATCATCATGGCTTCCGCCACGTTGTCTTCCTCAATCGCAGGCGAGTGTGCCGATGCCGGCATACCGGTGGTGCTGTTTAACCGCTACGTACCCGCCACACCGGCAAGCTACGTCACTTCTGACAACCTGCTCGGCGGGACGCTGGTGGCAGATTTCCTGGTGCGCGGTGGCCACGAGCGCATCGCATTTATTGCCGGTGATGAAGACGCCTCGACCAACCGCGACCGCGAGGCAGGCTTTTACAAGGGGCTGGCCGCACACGGCACCACCGCCTGGGGTCGTGCTGTCGGCGGTTATGAATTCGATGGTGCCGCAGCGGCGGCGCGTTCACTGTTTGGTGGCGGTGACATACCCGACGCTGTATTCGTTGCCAATGATCATATGGCATTTGCCGTGATCGATGTGCTGCGCGAAGAACTGCAATTGCGTGTACCCGACGATGTATCGGTGGTGGGCTTTGACGATGTGCCGGAGGCTGACTGGAAAGGATACCAGCTGACCACGGT
>CAZOXM010000110.1:1387-2496 GCA_964583825.1 uncultured Granulosicoccaceae bacterium | reverse complement strand
GTGAGCTGGTGTATCGGGCATTTGCTGGAGCAGGCAGAACCGCACAAGTACAACAGTGAATACAAATCGTGGCGTGCACAGCACCTGCCGATCGTGCCAGAAAAGTGGAAACTGGAGCCGAAAAGTAAAACCGGTAAACAGTTGTCTGTGCTAAGAAAGCTTGTCGCGGACGCCGATCAGCTGGTACACGCCGGCGATCCGGACCGTGAAGGACAGTTGTTGGTGGATCAGCTCTTTGCTTACCTGAAAATCAGTAAGGAAAAGCGCCACCGCGTGCAGCGACTATTAATTAACGACCTCAACCCCGACGCTGTGCGACGCGCTCTTGCGCAGACCAAACAAAACACCGACTACGCAAACCTGTCCTCCTCAGCGCTGGCGCGTTCCCGTGCCGACTGGTTGTATGGCATCAACATGACGCGTGCCTATACCATACTGGGCCGTAAAACCGGCTATGACGGCGTGTTGTCTGTTGGTCGCGTGCAGACCCCGGTGCTCGGTCTGGTGGTTCAGCGCTGTCGCGAAATAGAAAATTTCGTCTCCAAACCCTTTTATGAAGTCCTGGCCCATCTGCGCACAGAGCAGAACCAGCAGTTCACCGCGATGTGGCAGCCGTCGGAGGCTTGCACACCGTATATGGATGACAGTGGCCGCGTCCTGCATAAGGCACTGGCAGAAAGTGTGGTGAAGCGCATCGCCGGTCAGCCGGCGCAGGTGGACGAGTTAACCCGCAAAAAGAAAATGCTGCGTCAGCCGCTGCCGTACAACCTGTCTGCCTTGCAGATCGATGCCTCGAAACGATACGGTATGAGTGCGCAGACAACCTTGTCTGTCTGTCAGGCGCTGTATGAAAAACACAAACTGATTACCTATCCCCGCTCGGACTGTAAATACCTGCCGGCAGAACAATACAAACAGCGCGGGGGAATTCTGAGGGCGATTGATAAAAACGACAGCACACTGTCCAAAGCAGTTAAAGATGCTGATCAGTCTATAAAGTCTGCCGCGTGGAACGATGCCAAAGTCGGTGCACACCATGCGATCATTCCAACTCTCAAGGCGACCACCGGCAGCGCTCTGTCAGATGCTGAAAAGAAGGTGTATCGATT
>CAZOXM010000110.1:0-1287 GCA_964583825.1 uncultured Granulosicoccaceae bacterium | reverse complement strand
GCCGATATGTCCTACCACGACTTCATGACGCCGCTTGAAGCACATCTGCGGCAACTGATTGTACAGAGCGCGTCGAGTGAAATATCATCGCTGAGAGGGGTGGTTGCGGTGGCCGGTAAACGCAGCGCAAAAAAGAAGCGCAGCCGACGAAAGCCCGGTCCCAAAGCCGCAAAAAAGCGTGTTTCGGCGAAACGCACGTCTTCAAAGCAGCGGGGTAAACCATGACAAAAATAAAATCGGTAGAGGCGCGACTGTTTAGAGTGCCGCTGAGCGAGACTCTGCACGACGCCAAACACGGTGCGCACACACACTTTGAGTTGATAACCGCCACTATCACCGATGACGACGGGAACAGTGGTACTGGCTATACCTACACCGGTGGTCGCGGTGGTACGGCGGTGTACGCAATGATTAAAAACGATCTTGCACCGTTTCTAGTCGGTCAGAATAGCGAAAACGTAGAGGCACTCTACGAACAGATGCAGTGGCACATACACTATGTCGGTCGCGGAGGCATTGCGTCATTTGCCATATCCGCCTGTGATATTGCGCTGTGGGATCTGCGAGGCAAAACGCAGCAAGAACCGCTCTGGAAAATGGCAGGCGGTCAGTCGCAGCGCTGCAGGGCCTACTGTGGCGGTATTGATCTGAACTTCAGTCTGGAGAAACTGCTGCAGAGTGTTGAGGGTTACCTTGCCAGCGGATTCAACGCAGTAAAAATAAAAGTAGGTCAGCCCGAGCTGCAGCGGGATATCGAACGGGTAAAAGCGGTGCGCGCACTGATTGGCAGTGAAGTGACCTTTATGGTGGATGCCAACTATTCGCTCGACGTGGCGCAGGCAGTCGCTGCTGCCAGCGCGTTTGCAGCGTCGGATATCTACTGGTTTGAAGAACCGATTATTCCGGACAACTACCGGGGCTATGACCACATCGCTCAGGCAACCGGCGTGCCGCTGGCGATGGGGGAGAACCTGCACACCATTCACGAGTTTGAATTTGCGCTTGAACAGTCTTCGCTGTCATTTATACAGCCGGACGCTTCCAACTGCGGCGGCATTACCGGCTGGCTACAGGTGGCCGAGCGAGCAGAGCGTGCGGGGTTACCGGCATGTAGCCATGGCATGCAGGAGTTACACGTCAGTCTGGTTTCAGCACGTGCTCCCGATACTGCGGCGACTGCCGGCTGGCTTGAGGTGCACTCTTTTCCAATTGATCAATACACAAAACGCCCGTTGCAGGTAGAGAATCATCTGGCGCTGGCGCCCGATGATGCGGGTACGGGCGTTG
>CAZOXM010000109.1:0-14793 GCA_964583825.1 uncultured Granulosicoccaceae bacterium | reverse complement strand
AGATATGAACCTCCAGACAACCACATATTATATTCCTAGCCAATAGTCTAACTAGATCATTGTCGGAATATTTACACCGACGATGTTTACCATATCGTGGGAATAAATCGCCATTTTCACTGTTATAGATCAGATCATCGTACACAGTGAACACGCGGGTTTATGGTGAAATATATCGTAGTTAGAAGAGGTTAAAAGCCATGGCAGTCTACGCTTATCTACGCGTTTCCACCGATCAGCAGGATGTCGATAATCAGCGACACGTCATACTGAATTACTGCAACACACACAACCTGACTCAGATCAGTTTTATTGAAGATACTGTATCGGGTCGCAAGAAGTGGCGGGAAAGAAAGATCGGTGAACTACTCACCGCCACGATGCAAAAGGCGATACGCTCGTCGTCTCTGAAATCTCACGTATGGTCCGCTCTACCCTGCAGGTACTCGAGATACTCGAAGTCGCTGCAGACGCCGGTATTGCGGTTCATGTCGTCAAGCAGGATATGGTGTTTGCAGGAACACCGGACATGACCAACACGATCATGGCAACGGTGCTCGGGCTGGCGGCGCAGATCGAGCGGGAGTTTGTCTCTCAACGTACCAAAGAGGCACTGGCTGCTCGTAAGCAGGCTGGTATGCAGACCTGGACACGCGAAATATTTCACACATTTTTCCTACTCGAAATCGATCAGCGTTTTCCTTAATAAAGGCGTACTTCAACGGTTGTGTTTCGCGAAGTACGCCGTGGCCTTTTTTAGGATCTCGACCTCCTCTTGAGAGTTAGCCAACTCGCGCTTCAAACGAGCAACCTCGGTTGCAAGCTGATTTTCGCGATCTGATCGCTGTTGAGTGTTATTCAGCTTTGAGCGCCATGAATATATTTGATTCGGATTTATATCCAATTCCACCGCAGCGGCGCTGACACCAATGGTCTGTGCCAGTTTTAATGCCTCGGCTTTGAACTCGTCTGATCGCTGTTTTCGTATGCTGGAATTTCGTTTTTTCTTCGTCATGTGCTGGACACCTTGTATATGAGGTATTATGCCTCTTAGTTGAGTGTCCGGTTTAGCTGGGTACGATCAAAGCTATAAAAAGCGGAAATAAGTAGAGGTAATTATTTCCATTTTTTCCAGTCTCTCTCTTCTTTTTTCTATCAAAATAAAATCGAAGAATCAGCCCTGCAGCTATCGATATAACTAACGCTTCTATTAAATTCATCAGGATTTAACGGATAGTGCCCCATGCGAATTGGCAGAAGAGGAGCGGTCATGATAGTTTTATAGCGCAGTACGCGCTGCCTGTAGTGAGTTGGCTCGTGCACTCATGCCATCACCTCTTCGTCTTCAGTGGTTTCGGTAATCTGCCCGGGTTGCTGGTTGTATAGGTGTATACAGGTATACGCGTATAGCTTTTGTATTTCCTCTGCCGCCTTCTCGCCGGGCTCGTATTCCTGAACGGCGAGGCCTGCGCCCTGTGAGCGGAAGAAGGCTTTGCGGTTGCCAACGGTGACCGGGCAGATATCGACACCCAGCACCTGGGCGGCATCGAACGCATCGGTATTTTCCACGCCGGTCGGGGCGATCACGTTGAGCACGATGGCCAGTGGCTTTTCGTGTTGCTGCACGGCTTTGATGGTTTCAGTCATCGATTTGATGTCGAACACGGCGGCGGCGTCATAGGCGATTTCGCGCTGTACGGCGGCACCGTCGATGATGACGAGATCGGTGCCCTGCTCTTTTGCTGCCTTGAGTACGGCACCGAGCCGGATTGGCTGGATGGACACCACGACAGGCGTTTCCTTGCCTCGCGCGTCATGCCAGAACGAGGCGGTGGCCTGCGGGTCGAGGTCGACGACAGCCACGGTTTTGCCGTCTGCCTCGGCGGCCACGGCCATTGTGGTCTTGACCACCCCTCCCTTTTGCAGCCCTCCGAGTTGAGCGAAACTTTCACCCATAACAATCGTGAACCCGACAATCTGCCTGAAATTCTTAGGGTAAACTTACCTACCAACCTAATCAACAGCACAAAAATGCCATCCAACCATCTCGATATCGATTTTGTACGATCCTGCTTCCCTACCTTTTCTGAACCACTGGCAGCAGAAACAGCCTTTTTTGAAAATGCCGGCGGCAGCTACGTTGCCGGGCCGGTGCTTGACAAGCTGATGCATTTTTATCGCGTTAACAAAGTACAACCCTACGGCGAGTGCCGCATCCTGCATGAAGCCGGGGTGCAGATGGATGCCGGGCGACAAACGATGGCCGATCTGCTCGGCGTGCCGCTGGCCAACGTGACACTGGGCGCCTCGACGACACAAAACTTCAATACCCTCGCGCACGCCTGTACGCCACTGCTGAACGAATCCTCAGAAGTGATCGTGACCGGCCAGGACCACGAAGCCAATATCGGCGCATGGGAGCGGCTTTGTAAGCACACCGGGGCAACGCTTGTGACCTGGCCGATTAATCCTGACACCTGTGAGCTGGAACTTGACGACTTCCGTCAGCGACTCAATGCCAATACAGCGATTGTCTGCATGACGCACAGTTCCAATATTGTCGGCACGCTTAACCCGGTGGCAGAGGTCATTGCCCTTGCCAGAGCCAACGGCACACGAGTGGTGGTCGACGGCGTTTCGTTTGCACCGCATCAGTGGCCCGACATACCGGCTCTGCAGCCGGACGCATACGGCTTCAGTACCTATAAGACATACGCAACGCATCTGGGCGTGATGTATGTCGCCGATGATTTCCTGCAGCAGCTCGATCCGCAATGCCACTATTTTAATCTCGGCTATCCGCAAAAAGCGCTCGATTCCAGCGGCCCGGATCACGCGGCAATCGCCGCCCTGGATGGTCTGGGGGATTACTTCAGCGCCAGCCATCAGCATCATTTCGGCAACCTCGATGGCACTCTGTATGAGAAAGCCCAACGCGTGTCGACGCTGATGCATGCACACGAAACAGCACTTTGTACACAACTGTTCGAAGGCATAAAGTCTTTGCCATTACGCGTCTACGGTAAATCACACAGTGAAGGGCGCGAAGCAAACATTGCTCTCACGTCAAACAAACACAGCTCGGCTGCCCTTTCAAAAGCCCTCGCAGACAAGGACATTGCGGCAGGGCACGGCCATTTCTATGCACTGCGCCTGCTTGAAAATGCCGGTATCGAAGACACCGAAGACGGCGTATTGCGCATTAGTATGAGTCACTACAACACCTCTGATGATGTGCAAAGGGTCATCGACGTACTGCGTGCCATTCACTGAAATACATAGCAACACCAGAGTTACCATGAACGATTTACAAATCAGCCTGACCGGGAAAATCACCGAAACCAATTTCGACGAATGGAAAGGCGCACTGATCAAACAAATAGCGGGCAGCAATCGCGAGCTGGCAACGGATGATGATTTTGCGCTGGCCGAACAGGATGTAAAAACACTGCGAGCCGGTGAAAAAGCACTGAAGGCAGCAAAGCAATCCGCCCTTGAGCAGGCGGCTGAAATTCAAAAGTTGTTTGAAGCCATCGATGAAGTCAGTGACAAGGCGCGTCAGGCGCGTTTGTCACTTGAGCGGCAGATTAAACAACGAAAAGCCGAAATACGCGACGACATCGTGGACGGCGGCATGCAAGCCATTGATGACCACCTGAAGCGCCAGAGCGAACTGTTTAAATCAGTCAATCATGAGAATTTCATGAGCCGCGCACAGCTATTGGAGTTCACCAAGGGCAAGCGCAGTTATAAAAGTATGCAAAAGGCCATCGATGATACGGTGGCAGAAGTTCAATCACGCATCGACGCCAGAGCGACCGGCATTGCCGACAATGAAAAAACGCTGGTCGCGATTGACGAGCAGTACACCTCGCTGTTTCAGGACAAAGAAACACTGCTGGTGTTGTCCGCCGATGATCTCGCAAACACCATCGATGAGCGCATCAGTTTTTATCAGACAGAACAGGCGCGCCTGCAGGCAGAACAAGCGGACTCGGCACCGCCGCCGGAATCAACCGATCAACCGGAACCCGAGGTCGACCCCGCACCGGAGGAGTCGGATGACTCACCGGTAAATACCGTTATCGATAACGGCACACTGGCGAGATTTACTATTTCCATTGAAGTATTTGCCGACAAATCAGACGCCACTGAATTTCTGGATGAACTGGAGGGTCGATTCGGGCACCGCGAGATGGTCGGTGAAATCACTCTGCACAATCACTGACAGCCGCATTCAGCAGCACGAAGGCGGGTCTCAATAATTATTGTTGAAGAGTCGCAAACCAGCGTGCCAGTACAGCGCGCTCTTCTTCCGTAATACCGGTGAGGTTGCCGATGGGCATGGCCCGGGTCACCACTGTTTGCTGATGAATAGTGTCGGCCTGCGCCAGTAACTGTTCGGGCGTCTCCAGCAGCACGCCTTTGGGGGCTGCGGTAAAACCGGCCTGTGTCGGTACTTGCGCATGGCAGCTGCTGCAGCGCGCCTGCACCACAGACTGCGCCTGTGCAAACAGTGCTTCAGACGATACCTCGGCATCACCAACCACAACGGGCTTCGGTGCGATAGCCCAGGCAATTCCCGCGAGCAACAAGCCGGCAACAATCACCGGCACAAGTGATGCGCGACCGAAATGACGCTTGACAAAGTAGACGCGGATTAATGCACCGGCTACCGACAGGGCAATGAGGATCAGCCAGTTGTACTGATGACCGTAAGTCATCGCGTAGTGATTACTGATCATGACAAACAACACCGGCAACGTAAAATAGGTGTTGTGTACAGAGCGCAACTTACCGTTGATCCCGTGAATAGGGTCGGGTTCACGCCCTTCCTGTTTTGCTGCGACCAGATCCCGCTGCCCCGGAATAATCACATGGGCAACATTACCGACCATCATCGTGCCGAGCATGGCACCGAAATGTATATAGGCGCCGCGACCACTGAACAACTGACACAATACAAAGGCCACCACCGTTAAAAAGACCAGCAGCACAGCCGCCATCGCCGCCTCGTTTGACGCGATCGATGATTTACACAACCAATCGTATACCAGCCAGCCGATGACCAGCGTGGCAACACCAATGATGATCGCCGCAGGCTTGCTGAGATCCGCTACCGACGGGTCGATCAGGTAGATCTCCGCCTGATACCAGTACATCAGTACCATCAGAAACATTCCGCTCAGCCAGGTGGTATAGGCCTCCCATTTGAACCAGTGCAGCGTGCCCGGCAATGTCTCAGGAGCTACCTGATACTTCTGCGAATGATAAAACCCGCCACCGTGCACCGCCCATAGTTCACCACTCACCCCTTTATCGGCATCATGCTGCTGCAATGGCCGCTGCAGATGGTTATCGAGCCAGATAAAGTAAAACGACGCACCCACCCATGCGATGCCGAATATCATATGGGCCCAGCGCCCCAGCAGGCTGAGCCATTCGATGATGTACGATTCCATGATTTTTCAAACCGGTTAACAGGGGGTCAGGTACAGCCGGCGGACCGTCTCCGGGGAGGTAAACAGCCGCTGCAGCACAAGGCTATCAGAACAACGTATAATTGTAGCAATACTCACTTGCAGTGGCGCAGTACCGGTTAGCTTTCCGGTGTCGAGTTCTGTTGAACCAACAGCTATACAGAGGGGTCCGCATGAACATTCATCAACTCTATAACCTGACACAATTCATCGCATGAGCACACCGGCCGGGGAACGGGTCTTTGACTACATTGAGAAACTCGCCGCCATCTCGGAAGACGATGACAAGCTCACCCGGGTGTCGCTGAGTGAACAGCACCGACAGGCCAACCAGTTTGTCGCTGCGCGCATGCGCGACGCTGGCATGCTGGTCCACACCGATGCAATAGGCAACATCATCGGCCGCTTCGAGGGCCAGTCCGATCAGCGGGCCCTCATGCTCGGTTCTCACCTCGACACCGTGCGCGATGCCGGCGCCTTTGACGGCATGCTCGGTGTAGTTGCCCCGATTGTCTGCATCGAGCAATTGCAACAGCGCGGTGTCAAACTGCCTTTCGCGGTAGAAATTGTCGGCTTCTGCGACGAGGAGGGAGTGCGTTTTCCGTCCACCCTGCTCGGCTCGCGCGCCATGGCCGGCACCCTCGACCCGGCGGTACTCGATGAGTGCGATGCCAATAACATCAGCCTCGCCGACGCCCTCGAAGCGTTTGGACAGGACCCGTCAAAGATCAGCAGCGCCGCACGCTCCGCAGACGAATTTCTCGGCTTTGTCGAAGTACACATTGAACAGGGGCCCGTACTGGAGCGCGAAGATCTGCCGGTCGGGCTGGTCAGTGCGATTTCAGGGGCAGCCCGCTACACCATCTCGGTGGAAGGTGTCGCCGGGCACGCCGGTACCGTCCCTATGGACCTGCGCAGCGATGCGCTGGTCGCCGCTGCCGAGTGCATTGTCGAAATAGAACAGATCTGTCGTTCACTGCCCGATGTGGTCGGCACGGTCGGTGTGATTGAAGCGACACCGGGTGCGGGCAATGTGATACCCGGGCACGTGGGGTTTTCACTCGACTTAAGGTCCAGCCGCGACCCGACCCGGGACCACGCCAGCGAGAAGATATTTTCCACGATTGCAGAAATCGGCACACGAAGAAACGTTGGCATCAGCTGGCAACAGACTTATCAGGCCGACAGTGTAACCTGCGATCCTGCGCTCAGTGCGCAGATTGGCCGTGCCATTGAACACAGCGGATACCGTGTGCACTCACTGCCGAGCGGGGCCGGACACGACGCCATGGCACTGGCAGAACTCACCGACGTGGCCATGCTGTTCGTCCGTTGCGCCGGCGGTATCAGCCACAATCCACAGGAAAGCATTACTCAAGCGGATGCCGATGTGACCGTGCAGGTGCTGTGCGACCTTTTAACCGGATTCGAAGCCCGCTAACCGGGTGTGCATCCAGATACGGTCTATGCTTTTACTATGCATCACTACCCGTTGACACCACACGTGTACTGCACGGCAGGGCATACCCGATGACGGAGCGTATTCTCATCGCTATCGGTGGCAATGCAATACACCCGACGCGTCGTCCGGGTACAGTGGCCCAACAGATCGAGTTTGCGGAAAAAACCGGGCGCGCACTGCTGCCGGTACTGCGTGCGGATAACCAGCTGATCATTACCCATGGCAACGGCCCGGTGATCGGTAAAATACTGCTGCGCCAGATCCTGTCACGTGACGCAGTGCCACCGATGAGTATGGATGTCTGTGTCGCACACAGTCAGGGCGGCATTGCCTATCTGCTGATGCAACATTTCGAAAATGCGCTGCGCTCGGAAAACAATGCACGTCATGTGGTGTGCCTGCTGACGCAGGTCGAGGTAAACCCCGATGATCCGGCTTTCCAGCACCCGACCAAACCGGTCGGCTCGTTTTACAGCGAACGCGATGCTCAGGATATCGCAAAGAAACTCGGCTGGACGATGAAAGAGGACGCCGGGCGAGGCTGGCGCTACGTGGTGCCCTCACCGAAACCACAGCACATTGTCGATATCTCTTTAATCGACACCATTGCAAGCAGTGGTGCCGTCGTCATTGCCGGTGGTGGCGGTGGTATACCCGTGGTCAGAAACGCCGATGGCACCCGCCGCGGGGTCGAGGCGGTGATTGACAAAGATCTGAGCTCAGCACTTATGGCACGTGTGCTGGATGTGAGTACCCTGCTGATATTAACGGCGGTTGACAAGGTCTACGTGCGCTTTGGTACACCCGCCCAGCAGGCCCTTGAACACATCACCATTGACGAGTTGACCGACTGGCACAACCGTGGTGAATTCTCGGACGGCAGCATGGGGCCGAAGGTCGAAGCTTGTATCAACTTCATCAACGGCGGCGGCACGCGCGCGGTCATCGCGCATCTCGACGAGGCCGAAGCTGCCCTGAACGGTGAGGCCGGTACGCAAATCACCGCAAGTCGGCCGGTTTAGCTTTATTTCCCTCGATCCACGTATCCCCTGGATTAATGCAGGCCGGGGTCGATCCACAGGATCGATGTCCGGTTTCCCACCCGTTTGCTGAACTCACGGTTCATTCAGTGCGTACTTCATATTATGATGACTGAAACAACCGCCGGTCCGGTACACAGAGCAATGCAAGAAATTTTTGACGATCTAAACCCGCCTGTGAGGCGGTTGATGGGCCCGGGTCCAGTCGAGGTGGATCCGCGGGTGTTAAACGCCATGTCGATGCCCATGCTCGGTCAGTTCGATCCGCACTTCACCGAGAACATGAATGAAATCATGGCGCTGTACCGCGGCATTTTCTGCACAGAAAACCAATGGACGTTACTCGTCGACGGTACTGCGCGTGCCGGCATCGAAGCGCTGATGGTCTCGGTGCTGGCACCCGGAGATAAAATACTGGTGCCGGTGTTTGGACGCTTCGGCCACCTGCTAAGTGAAATAGCTACCCGCTGCCGCGCCGAAGTGATCAGCATCCACACTGACTGGGGTACCGTATTCGACCCGCAGCAGATCGAGGATGCGATCAAACAGCACCGCCCAAAAGTGCTCGCCTGTGTGCAGGGAGACACCTCGACCACCATGGCGCAACCGCTCGATCAAATCGGCAAACTGTGCCGCGCCAACGATGTGCTGATGTGCGTCGATGCCACCGCGTCAATCACCGGCATGCCGTTGCTGACCGACGAATGGCAAATAGACGGTATCACCGCCGGCCTGCAAAAATGCTTGTCCGGGCCGCCGGGTATCGCCCCGATCACACTCAACGATCGTATCGCCGAACTGGTCCGTTCGCGCAAACATATCGAAGAAGGCATTCGCCCCGACGACTACGAAGCAGCCGACGGTGAAATGATCCAGTCCAACTATTTTGATCTGTCGATGATCATGGACTACTGGAGCCCGGCGCGGCTGAATCACCATACCGAGGCCACTTCCATGCTCTATGCCGCACGTGAATGTGCACGCATTGTCTTGAAAGAAGGCTGGGAACCCCGGTTCGCGCGTCACAACCAGACCAGTCGCGCACTGGTGGACGGGTTGCGCGCAATGGACCTTGAAATATTTGGTGATCTCAACAATAAAATGCCCAACGTCACCGGCGTCTACATTCCCGCCTCAGTCACCGGCGACAAAGTCAGAACCGAAATGCTGGACGACTTCGGCATTGAAATCGGCACTTCATTCGGCCCGCTGCACGGCAAGATCTGGCGCATCGGCACCATGGGCTTCGGCTGTCGCAAAGACAACGTACTCGCCTGTCTCTCGGCCCTGGAAATGACGCTGCGCCGCAATGGACACCAGCCCAAAGCAGGTGCCGGGGTAGATGCCGCGCTGGCGGTCTACAACGCACCGGCACCGGCCGCCGCAAAACTGGCGAGCTGATATGAGCGCACGCGATCTACTCGACAACGGACCCGACGTCATCGGTGTCGGCCTGCCCGGCTTTATCGATGATTTGATCTCACAGGGCGTATCAGCCACCGCACTCGACTGGCGACCACCGCTGTCAAAAAATGCCGCGGCACTGAGCGCAGCGGAAGAACTGACCAGCGGCAGCATCGCCGACCTGATCAGCAAAGCGAATGATCAGGCGCTGGAGCGGATGCACAGCGCACAGCCCGTACTCAACGATGTGCAACTCGCCGCCGATGCGCTGGAAGGTATGGAAGAATACAAAGTGCTGCATGCCGGCCCACCGATCGAATGGGAACAAATGTGCGGACCGATGCAGGGTGCCGTTGCCGGCGCTATCGTGCTGGAAGGCTGGGCAAAAAACCTGGAGGCAGCCGCGAAGCTTGCAGCCAATGGCAAGATCACCTTCGAGCCGAACCATCACCACGGTGCTGTCGGCCCGATGACCGGTATCGTCACCCCGTCCATGCCGTTAATGGTGGTTGAAAACAAAACCTTCGAAAACAAAAGCTACTGCACTATCAACGAAGGGCTCGGCAAGGTCATGCGTTTCGGCGGCAATGACGAATCAGTGCTCGAACGTTTGCGCTGGCTCGAAACTACCCTGGGGCCGCTGCTGGCCGACACCCTGCTGGCAGGAGACGGCATCGACCTTAAAACCATTATCTCCCGCGGACTGTCCATGGGCGATGAAATGCATCAGCGCAACGTGGCCTGCACCAGTTTGCTGTTGCGTGAACTGGCACCCGTCATGGCACGCGTCGGCGACCCGGACACCACCAGCGAAGCACTGGCATTCATCGCAGGCAACGATCAGTTCTTTCTAAACGTAGCCATGGCGATGGGTAAAGCGATTATGGATCCGGTGCGCGACATTGGCGGGTCTTCCATTGTGACAGCGATGTGCCGCAACGGAACCGAATTCGGTATTCGCGTCAGCGGCTGCGGTGACGAATGGTTTACTGCACCGGTAGAAATGCCGCAGGGCCTGTATTTTCCGGGCTTTTCGGAAAAGGACGCCAACCCGGATATGGGTGATTCCACCATTGTGGAGACAGTTGGTCTCGGCGGATTTGCCATGGCCGCCTCACCGGCAGTGGCCGGTTTTGTCGGCGCGGGTTCCGCTGCCGATGCCGCCGCATTCACCAATCAAATGGCCGAGATCACCTGGTCGCGCAACCCGGAGTGGACAATACCCGCGCTGGACTTCGTCGGAGTGCCGTCAGGTATTGATATCTGCAAGGTGATGAATTCCGGTATCACACCCACCATCAACACCGGCATCGCACATCGCGAGCCCGGTATCGGTCAGGTCGGTGCCGGTGTGGTTAACGCACCCATTGGCTGCTTTGAACAGGCTTGTCTGTCGTTAAGCACAAGGTTGAATGCATCGTGAGCACCATTGTTAACGAAGTGCGCAAGGGATTCTACCTCGACTCGGTTGCACTCATGCGGCTCTCGACAGAAATCGCAGCGATGGGCGGCATTGAAGAAGCCGTGCTGATGATCGGCACACCGTCGAATCTGGACATCATGCGCAACGCCGATGTACTAAATGAAACCGGCGCGGCTGCAAGTCCCAATGACCTCGTCATCGCATTGCGTGCCGACGGCACCGGCAGTGCCAACCGGGCGCTGGCACATGCCAACAAAAAGCTTGAGGGTGGCCTGAAGACGAAGGCGGCTCAAAGCACCACCAGAGCGCGCACAGTCGCCGGCGGTGTCCGTCTGCACCCGGAGGCGAATCTGGCACTGGTGTCCACCCCGGGTAATTTTGCAGCGCGCGAAGCACGGGCGGCGCTCGATGCCGGACTGAACGTGCTTATCTTCAGCGACAATGTGTCACTCGCCGATGAGACATCACTGAAAAAACAGGCGCGCGAACTCGACCTGCTGGTGATGGGACCCGACTGCGGCACGGCCTACATCAACGGTGTACCGCTGGCGTTCGCCAACTCACTCAGCCACAACGAAGCACCGGCAAATACTGCTGTCATCGCCGCTTCCGGAACAGGCTTGCAGGAATTCGCAGTACTGTTGTCGCGCCTCGGCGGCAACCTGAAACACGGCATCGGTGTGGGCGGACGCGACCTGAGTGATGCGGTCGGCGGTATCTCCACACTGCAGGCGATCGACCTGCTGGCGGAGGACAAAACGGTCGAACAAATTGTGCTGATCTCCAAACCGCCCGGTGCAGCCACCGCAAAAGTGGTGTTCGACCGACTGGCCTCCTGCGGTAAAAAAGTGATTGCCTGTGTATTCGGCTATACGGGCGCGTCTCTGCCAGACGCTATCCAAACCACTGCCACATTGCGGGGGGCCGCAGAGCTGGCCGCCGGCGCCAGACTGACAGAAACAGACTATGAATCACTGGCCGACTCGCTGCGACTTGATCTGGATGCATCACGTAAACGGGTGATCGGTCTGTACAGTGGCGGCACGCTATGCACGGAAACACAACTGGTGTTGCAGCGCGCCGGTTTGCAAACTGCGTCCAACGCCCCCGCCGGCACCTCGGTTTCGCTGACAGACCCTTCCGGGACACATCAGGTGATTGATCTGGGCGCCGATGAGTATACCGTCGGCAGACCGCACCCAATGATGGAGCCGCTGGTGCGTGTTGATGCGCTGAACGATGCGCTTAGCAATGCTGAGGTAGTGGTAGTCATGCTGGACTTGGTCCTCGGCTACGGCGCACACGAAGACCCGGCGACGGCCATTGTCGACGCACTTAACAGCAACAAACAGGCGGGGCCGATAATCATCGCCTATGTGTGTGGTACTGAATCGGATCCACAGCAGTTTCAAAAGCAGTGCGCCGCACTGAGCGAAGCGGGTGCCATCGTCTGCGACAGTAACTGTGGGGCGGCGGAACTTGCAGCTGCCATTGTCGGTAAAAACTGACCTCATTGGTTCACGGACATATCAGCAGCATCGGTGCGCTGGCCGCACCGATGCTTGCCCGTCACTGCAGCGGCAGTATCGCCTGGTCATTTGATTCAACACTGTATCTGCGCACAGCCGACGGCCTTTATTGTCTGGTGTCAACACATCTGCCGCGCGGACCGCTGAATATAAACACCTCTGTCACCCGCTTTTCCGAGATCCCGATCAACAGACCGTGGCGACTGGAAAGCACACAGCTCATTGTCGATGAGTACTATATCTTCGACACCGCCAACGCGAAACTGTGGTCACCTCCGGTTCCAATCACTACGCATCCATCCCTGAGTGACCTCGACAATCTGAGCTTTACGGATGACACAAAAAATCCGCCGGAAACCCGCGGCGCTGCCTCCGATCTGATTAGCGAACGCCTGTTTACCGGTATGAGCGCTTGTAAGCAGTGGCTACGCAAGCCCGGTTCACCAGTGCTCGATGATATAAAGTTATTAGTTGGCTGCGGTGAAGGACTCACACCCGCCGGAGACGATTATCTATCAGGGGTAGTGATTACACTGCATTTTCTGCAACGACACACCGAACAGTCGACACTGCAACAGTGGGTAAAAGAAAACGTACCGGGCAACACCAGCGATATCAGCCTGGCACACCTGTTGGCCGCCTGTGACGGTCACGCCAACGAACCGGTGCACGCACTACTTAGCAGTATATGCACTCAGTCAACCAGGGAACATTTGGAAGTACGGTGCCGCGATGTGCTCAACATCGGCCACACCTCCGGCTGGTTTATACTGCGTGGTATTAAAGACGTGCTGGCGGTTGTTCAACCCGATGGGTAAGACGGACTTCCACAGCGCAGCGATGTCCTCTGTCCTCTGAATCTACGTCGCCTCGCGTTCAGCCCAGCCGGCAAAGATACGTTCCAGCACCACCACCACGTAGTAGAGCACAATACCCAGAAACGCGAGCGCAATGAGCACGGCAAACATCAACGGGTAGTCAGAATTGGTTTTAGCCGAATCAAACAATGCGCCGAGCCCGCGCCCGTGGGGTGACACAATTTCCATCAGGTTGGTGCCGATAAAGGCAAGCGTCACCGCCACTTTCAATGCACCAAAAAATTCAGGCAGTGTTTTAGGCAGCGCGATTTTCCAGAAGATAGTGGCTTTCGATGCGCCCAGTGCGCGCAAAATATCGCGATACTCAGGCTCTAGCGTCGACAGCCCGATAGAAATCGACACGGCAATCGGAAAAAAGGAAATCATAAAGGCAATAAGTATGGTGTTGAAATCATGCGCACCGACAAACATCAATGCCACGATCGGCACCACGGTTGCCTTGGGGATCGCGTTAAACCCTACCAGTAACGGATAGAGCGCTTCGCGCATGGTTTTTGAAAAACCCATAATCATGCCGAGTAAAGTACCAACCACAATCGCGATTAAAAGCCCGACAACCGTTCGCCACAGGGTTTGCCAGCCCATACTGAGAAACAGATGCCAGTATTGCTTGAATGCCGGTAGCAAATCCGATGGTGAGGCCATCTTGTAGTTGGGCCAGCCATTGACCCAGACCAGCGCCTCCCACAACAGCAGGAAAATAACAATGGCAACCATCGGTATAAAGACTTTTCGAAGTGCCATGGTTAAGCTCCTGCACCGGTCGCAGCATCGGACGGCGGCGTTTGCGCATCCCTCGAAGCGCGTCCCTGAGCCACCTCAATTTCATGACGCAGTACTTTGAGCATTTCCGACGCTTCCGGCGTGTATAACGTATCGAGTGATCTCGCGCCGGTCACCGGCAGATCAAGCACATATTGCGTTTTCGCCGGTCTGCCCGACATCACCACCACCTGGTCGGCAAGATAAATAGACTCGCGCAGATCATGGGTGATCATCACACAGGTAAAAGGCTCACGCGCTTTGACGTCGTGCATTGTCTGCCAGAGATCTTCACGGGTAAACGCATCGAGTGCGCCAAACGGTTCGTCGAGAATCAACACATCAGGCTGGTGGATCAGGGCACGACATAGTGACGCTCGCTGGCGCATACCACCGGAAAGCTCAGAGGGCCTTTTCTGCTCAAATCCCTCAAGACCAACCAGCGCCAGCAAATACCGGGCGCGCTCTTCCTGCTGTGACTTGCTGAGTTTTGTCGGCACAATTTCAAGCGGCAGCATGATATTTTTGATGATGCTGCGCCACTCCAGCAGTACCGGGTTTTGAAAAGCCATGCCCACGGTGGCGCGAGGTGAAGTCACCCGCTCACCATCCAGCCAGACCTCACCGCTGTCCGGTTTCATCAAACCTGCAATCAAACGCGTCAGGGTCGACTTGCCACATCCAGACGGCCCGACCACTGCTGCAAAGCCACCCTCGGGCACGGACATACTGAAACCATCCAGCACTTCGAGTTTGCTGCCCGCGGCTTCATAGGAGAGGTGTACGTCTTTTATTTCGATGAAAGGCTGCATGCT
>CAZOXM010000108.1:7246-14915 GCA_964583825.1 uncultured Granulosicoccaceae bacterium | reverse complement strand
AACTATGCTTCTCAAATAAAAACGTTATCAGACGCAACCGGTCACGCTCTCGCGACGTGGACTTCTACCGCGCAGACTCCTGGCGCAATAGTTTTTCGACATCCTGTTAGCTGAATAGGGCTGGTCCGTTACATTGAATCGCCGGTTTTTTGTCGGCTGATTCAGTCCCTGCAAAGTTGTGCTGCAGGCACCTTCCGGGGTCATTACTGCCATTTTGGCATGATGATTTTATTGGGTTAATGCCAGTCGTCACACACACCGGTGCAAGCTTCTGCGTGAGCAACGGTGCTGCCATTCCCCAACCGGTGCCTTATGTCTGGACTGACTTTACGCCTTGTCTCTAGTGCCATTTCACTGCTGTTCGTCGCCGGCGTCGCGGCAAACCAGGCGCCGGTGCTTCAGCCTGACAGCGCAACCGTGGAGGAAGGTGGTAACGTCATTATTGATGTACTTGCCAATGATGTCGTGTCCGACGGCTCATTTGATCTCGGCAGTATGTATATCTCCACGGAGGCAACAAACGGCTACCTCGGTATCGATTCGAACGGTCGTGTTTCCTACACGCATTACGGCGGGCCGACCACGGCGGATACCTTCAGTTATGTCATTTCCGGTGACAATGGTGTGTCGGGAAGACCGGCTATTGTCAGCATCAGTATCGGTAATGATGTGCGCAGTGCGAATGACAACCGGGCTGCTGCCAGTCGTGTTTCCCCGGGCGTCCAGCCGCCCGCTGGCAGTTCCCGGAGCACGCTGTCAAACGATTCAGAGCCCGAATTGATCCCAACCGCGGTTGTTGTCGATGGACCTGTCACAGCTTTCCACCGGTCCGGTCAGACTTTTCTTACCTGGCGTGAAACGACTACAGAAGACCGTTATCACGTTTATCGTCACACCCGCCCGATCACAGCGGCCAACCTGCGCAGTGCACAACGACTCACGTCAAAGTGGGGGCCGCTCGACAGCAACACGTCCGTGAATGTACACGGAGGTGACTATGTGCCGAGTCACTTCGTTATCAATGACCTTGCAGACCCACTCAGTGATGATACTGGCTTGTTTGTGTACACCACGCAGCCTGGAGATTCGACCAGCGCCTATTATGCGGTGGCCAGCGTCAGGAACGGCAGGGAGCGATCACTGTTGAGCATGGCGAACCCGGTGTCAGAACGTGTTGCCATTGCGGAGGATGTACTGACGGTCAAAACCAACGGTGGCAGCGGTAGAGTCTACACGCAGTTTATGGATTACCTGAACTGGAATCCGACGCTTAACGGCTATGCCTATAACTATGCGGTGGCGTTGCCGGTCAACTACAGCAAGAAGAAAAAATATCCGCTCATGGTTGAGTTACATGCGTACTACGAACAACACAAGTTCGCGCCGCAGGCGCAATACGGCTGGCAGGTGATTCAGTTGTTTCCTTCTGATCCCGGCCCGGTGGTGAATGCGAGGCACTCGTGGTGGTACGGTTATTCAAACAGCCACGATTACCGGCTTGCTGATGCAAAACCCCGTAGCGGATCGATTGAGAATTTTACCGAGCAACGAGTGCTGCGGGCAATTGATCAGCTGAAAAATACGGTCAGCGTCGATCCGAACCGGATCTATGGTTCCGGCAACTCGATGGGCGCTTCCGGCCTGCTGGCGATGGCAATCCGATACGGTACGGTTTTTACCGGTGTCTATGCAAATCAGCCGATGACGAACTACGCAGCGAGTCAGCGGTTTTCCGATGAGTTTGTTCAGTTGTGGGGGGCGAAGTCGCGCAATCTACCAGTGACGAATCGCGGGCCACATACGGATTCGATCCGCGAGGTACGGATTGGTGTGTGGGACTGGATGAATCATCAGCAGCAACTGGTCGACAGGCGCGGATCGGAGATGGGTTTTTTAATGACACTGCATGGCAAGCAGGATGATGTGATTGAATGGCAAACACAGGGCAGGCCTTTTGTGCGGGCACTGACGGACGCGGTTACCGGTTTTACCGCGATTTACGATGAGGTGGGGCACAGCTGGGTAGGGTTTGCCTCGGCGATAGAGTCTTTGTTCGGGTTTGGCTACGAAGCGGATTTTCCCTATAAGTATCCTTTGAATATGAGTTACCCGGCGATTAGCAATGCCAGCGGATCCGCTGAGATGACACCGGCGGATACAGGAAAAAACACGTACAACATGGATATAGAATGGGCCACACCTCACACTCCGTTTGCCGCTGCAATTGTTGATACGCAGGGGCGTTTTGAAGTGTCTGTCCGCTCGACCACCGGCAGACAAACAGCTGATGTCACGCCGCGACGTACCCGGCGTTTTAAACCGCAGCCCGGACAACAGTGTCGATACCAGGCGCTCGACAATGACGCTGGATCAACGCTTGCGCGGGGTACTGTGACTGCTGATCGGGATGCTCTGGTGACGGTGAAGAGTCTGCCCATCGTCGGTGACATCGGTACACGGCTGACCATCAATTGCCGGTAACGGACAGGGAGACGGTTGGTGATATCCTGTTCACTTACAGGTGAGAATTCAGAATCATGGATAAAAAGACGATAGCGATTACCGGCGTAACTCAGGGGTTGGGACGCGCGATGACGGATGCCTTTATCTCCGAAGGGCACCGGGTGGCGGGCAGTGGGCGCAACGTCAGCGCGATAGATTCCCTGAAAGCTGCCTATCCCGAGCAGTCTTTCAGCGTGGTTGATATTACGGATTTTGAAAGCGTGGCGCAGTGGAGAGACAGTGTGTTGGAGCAAGTCGGGGTTCCGGACATACTGATCAACAATGCCGGTATTATCAATGCCAATGCGCCATTGTGGGAAGTGTCGGTGGATGAATTTTCCAATGTCATGGATGTGAATATCAAAGGCACTTTTCATGTAATTAAAGTGTTTTGTCCATCAATGATCGACAACGGCGGAGGCACTGTCGTTAATTTCAGCAGTACGTGGGGTCGATCCGTGTCGGCTGAAGTAGCCCCTTATTGTGCCAGCAAGTTTGCTGTGGAGGGGCTGACAAAGGCACTGGCGGAGGATCTGCCGGGCGCAATGGTGACCGTGGCACTGAACCCGGGGGTGATTCACACCAAAATGCTCGAAAGTTGTTTTGGTGCACAGGCATCCGGGTGTATAAAACCGGCGCAATGGGCAGAAGTTGCGGTGCCGAAGATTCTTGGAATTACCAAAAAAGACAACGGTGCTTCACTGTCTGTGTAATCGCACTGGTGATTTTTTCTGTTACTCGTCATATGCGAATAAAAAAAGGGGGCAATAGCCCCCTTCAACCTAACAACGGAGAACTCCGGTTCAGACTGTTGATTTAGTCATAGTAACCAACGTCGGGGGCCAGTATTGCCTGGCCGAACAATGAAGGGTTCTGCCATGCGGTGTCATTGCCTGAGGGGGTGTACCAGGCCCACTTGGTGTCGCGGTCGCCGCCATTGTCGTCGTCATTAATGTGCACATCAAATCCGAAGCGCTGACCAATCGGCAGGCTGATAGAGCTCATGTCGATGCGAATTTCATAGTATGACCAGGTGGCGTCGCTGTTGCTGAAGTCGCGGCTGGTGGCAAAAGTAGTCCGCATGCTGTTTGCCGAGCTGCTTCCGGTAGCAGAGCTGCCTGCAAAGGTGTACACCTTCTGGAAGTCATTGCTGTCATAGGTCTGTGCTCTTTCATTGCCTGTATCGAGGTAGATTTCGATACCGTCGTCGTGCCAGGCGTCAGTAGAATCGTTAAATCTTTCATAAAACGGTTCGTTTCTCACACTGACGAGCAGGTACAGGTAAGTGCCATCGTGCATGGCACGCCAGTTTGAGTTGTACCAGCTGTAGCGACTTTCCACTTCATCACCGTTGGCGTCGCGCAGCAGATGTCCAACGCTCAGGTAATTGCCCTTGTTGTCGCAGCGGGCAGCCTGTCGCCATTCTCGCCAGCTGAATACACCGTCAAGGGTCGGGCTTCGATTGGTGCGCGGGATGATCGCCATGGCATCTTCCTGATTGTCCGGAATGCCGTTGCCGTCATCGTCGAGATCTGCATTGTCACCAATACCGTCACCGTCCTGATCATTGAATTCGGATGAATCAAGCGGGAAGTGATCTTCGATATCCGGCACGCCGTCCGAGTCTGAGTCCTCGCGTCCGGTAATGTTCGGGTTTAACGGCGCGGGGTCGGCAAGATCGTGTGTTACATCGTTGTCGTCATCATCGTCTTTGTTGTTACCGATGCCGTCGGAGTCGGTATCCAGTGTTTCGGAATCGTCGAGCGGGAACGCATCGTCTCTGTCGATGACACCGTCGTTGTCATCGTCGGGGTCGAGTGAATCGCTGATGCCGTCACCGTCAGTGTCAAACCCACTGTTTGCGTCCAGTGGATTGGAATCGTTTTCGTCAGATATTCCATCGTTATCATCGTCGGGGTCGGCGTTGTTGCCGATGCCGTCACCGTCGGTATCAACATATTCAGAGCTGTCCCTCGGGAACGTATCGAGGTGATCATCAACGCCATCGTTGTCGTCGTCCGGGTCGGCATTGTTGCCGGTGCCGTCGAGGTCGGTATCAACACTCTCATTGGCGTTGTACGGAAAGGCATCATTGACATCGGCGACGCCGTCGTTGTCGTCGTCATTGTCGACCGGGTCGGGCGTGCCATCGCCATCGTAGTCACCGTTGCGACCGAAAGGATCGGAGCCGTCTTCAAGTTCCTGAATATTGCTGAACTGGTCGCCGTCCGAGTCAATGCTCATGTCGATATACTGCTCCGGAAAATAGACATTGATGCCGGACGTTGAAGTGAGTTGCTTCTGAACGGCTGTGCCAAGCAGCAGGTTATCGCTGCGACGGCGGATGGACAGATGAATCGTATGCTCAACATTGAAAGGCAGTTGATAGCTGCCGGTATATTCCTGTGTGTTCACTGCCATTAGTTCGCTGGTCAGTCCGCTGACTGTACCCTGGACAATCAGTGCTTCATTGAGATTGGTGATGCGACCGGGCAGATCAACGCGAACGGATACTTCGGAGGTGGGGCCGGTGCCGTCGTTGTTCAGGAGACTGTTGACTTCAGAGTCACCGCCGGCACCGCAGCCGATTAGAAAAAGCGCCGGCAGCACTGTGGCGAGCCTGGTCCGGCGAAAGGTACGTTTACTGCCGAGGATTGTCTTCATATTTCAGAACTCCTTGAATTCTCTGATGATCGGCGCGGGGGCCGCCGGGAATCGCACATTTAAAATGTCATGACGTGACATCATTATGTCATGACGCAAAAACATGTCAAGCGGATTTGCAGAAATTTATAGTCATCCGTTGGGGCTCCTGATCCGGCAGAACAGTCGCGCCGCTCAATCCGGGCTTGAGCGTTCGATGAGGGGCTTTCGTGTGCGCGCTATTCTCGCTACGCTGCCCGAGTAGCACCGCTTCAGAGATCACTCATGTCGATAAAGACCACTTGCATAGGCAGGAACGGTTGACGAAAACCACTGCGATTCTCGGCGTAGTGGCTATCGCCCGGAGTCATGTGGAGTCGATTGATGAGATCGAAGCACGGCTGAAAGATGCGCTTTGTTATATTGATCGCGCACGCTTGATGGCAGCGCCCGATTGCAGACTGGGGTTGCTGAGTCGAACGGTGGCCGTGCAGAAACTGAATAACCTCTGCGCTGCGGCGCACGCGGCGTAGTGCTTTTTCGTCGGATAGTGTGAACGAGATTATCCTCATCCCCAATTGCAGGAGAAGCGTATGCCGGGTCCACTAAGCGGCCTTAGAGTCATTGAGATGTCCGCGCTCGGACCAGTGCCACTCGCCGGCCAGTTGATGGCTGATCAGGGTGCTGAAGTCATTGTGATTGACCGTCGAGAGTCGCCGGCCGATACCAATGAAGTTAATCGGCGCAACAAACAATCGGTCGTATTGGATTTGAAAGCAGCCGATGGGTTGCGCATGGCCAGGCAATTGATCGACACGGCGGACGTGCTGATAGAGGGGTTTCGTCCCGGTGTGATGGAGAGGCTGGGTCTCGGCCCCGAACCGCTGCAGGCATCCAACCCCGGTCTGATCTTTGGCCGGATGACCGGCTGGGGCCAGTCCGGGCCGCTGGCACAGACAGCCGGACACGATATCAACTATTTGTCGATCACCGGTGCGTTGCATGCCATCGGTCACGGTGATGAAGCGCCGGTGCCGCCATTGAACCTGGTAGCGGATTACGGCGGTGGTGCGATGTTTCTTCTCTTCGGCGTGCTAAGCGCGCTGTATGAACGCAGGCAATCCGGTCTGGGGCAGGTCGTTGATGCAGCAATGATCGAGGGTGTACCCGCCATGATGGGGCTGATTCAGGAGATGTTTGCACGCGATCAGTGGCAGCAAAAAAGACAGTGCAATCCGCTGGATGGCGGGGCACCGTTTTATCGTTGCTATGAGACCGGTGATGGAAAATATATCGCTGTCGGCGCAATCGAAGCGCAGTTTTTCAGACAGTTCATCGAACTGGCCGGGCTACCGTTAACCGATGTCGATATTCAGAATGACCGGACACAGTGGCCGGCAATGTGTGAACGCTACGCCGTTCATTTTAAACGCCGCACCAGAGATGAATGGCAGGCGGTATTTGAAGGATCGGATGCCTGTGTCTCGCCGGTGCTTAATTTTGAAGAAGCCGCCGAATATCACCACAATAAAGAGCGCAGTGTCTTCATCGCACCCGACGGTGTATTGCAAACCTGTGTTGTGCCGAAATTTTCAAGAAGCACAGCAGCACTGGTAAAGGTGCCGGTTGGTGCCGGGGAAAATACGGCGGAAATTACTGCCCTGCTGGATCATACCGATTTATAGCCGCTCAATGTCTGGGGGGAGACAGCTTGTTATTGAAGAAACATCTGATTGCAAGCCGGTGCATGTAAGGATCGCCCGGCTACGCTTCGCTATTGGTTATGGTACAGCTTTAACGCATTATTCGAGGTGGTATCCGCAACCTGTTCAACCGGGACAGACATTATTTCTGCCACGCGGGCGGCGACATGTGCAACATAACTACTCTCGTTCCGTTTGCCACGAAAAGGAACCGGTGCGAGATAAGGTGCATCAGTCTCCAATACGATCATATCCAGCGGTAGCTGTGGCAGTACCTCTGCATGATTTGATTTTTTGAAGGTCGCCACTCCACCAATGCCGATATAAAAACCGCCGAGCTCACGTACCTTCAGTGCTTCTTCAAGGGTGCCGCCAAAACAGTGAAAAACACCGCTTAATGAGGCATCGTTACATTCATGGATCAGGCGATAGGTGTCATCGAATGACTCGCGTGTGTGTAACACAATGGGTAGTTTGTGTTTTTTGGCCAATCCGATTTGCTGCCTCAGAGCGTCTTGCTGTTGCGCTTTATAGGTTGTATCCCAGTGGTAGTCGAGTCCGGTTTCGCCCACCGCAACATAGCGCCCGGTGGCCAGTTCCTGTTCAACAAAATCAATCTCTGCCTGGTAGTTGTTGTCCACATGACAAGGATGCAGTCCCATCATCGGGAAGCAATGCTCGGGGAACTGTTGTGCCAGCTCATTCATCGCAACGACCGTGTCGCGATCGATATTGGGCAGGTACATGCGCTCAACACCGGCTTCAATCGCGCGCCTGACCACAGCGTCCCGGTCATTGTCGAATTGCTTGAGAAACAGATG
>CAZOXM010000108.1:5961-7146 GCA_964583825.1 uncultured Granulosicoccaceae bacterium | reverse complement strand
GAGGTTGAAACCACATTGTCAATGGAGTCCTGTAACTGGAATTCCCGCTCACCGTTTTTGTCAATGAACTCGGGCTGGTGGGCATCGATGAGTGAGATCTTGGAGCCACCGAGTTCGGTCTTCATGTAGTCCACCGACGGTTGGACGTTTTCCACATAGAACTCGAATCGGCTGCGCAGTGCTTCTTCGTGATCGTCAGCGCGGCCTCGTTTACCGGCGCGGGCGCTCATCTCGGCTTTGCTGATCGACAGGTGCAATACCTTGAGTACCGGCACGTTGACACTGCGCAAATACCCGAGCAAATGCTCGGCGGCAGCCACGGTGCGTGGATAACCATCAAGAATGAAAGGCAGGGCGTAACCGTCCTCGCCGTCTGTACCGCGGGTGCTCAGGATGGTGTCAATTTCGGCTGAAATCAGGTCCTGCGTCCAGCGATTTGGAATCAGCAGGCCGCGAACGGTGCAGAACTCAAGCCATTCGAGCTGACTCGCATCTGCATCGGCGGCGTCCGGGTTGCGATCAAAATGGCGTTGCAGCTCAGGCAAATAGCGGCGGACTTTGTCGGACAATTCTTCGGTGGTGTCGATGCAGTCGAACATACTCACGCTTTTTGACAACGAGTATTTGTCTTCCAGCAGTGATGCATAGTCGCGGTCTGATTTGGATCGATCGACTGTGTTGCGCAAAATACCTCCCATCGACAAGTGTCGTTCAGGGTCGATCGACAATGTTTCGCAAAGCGCCTGGGCGACTTCTCCCTTTCCGCAACTCGAGGGCCCGGTCAGGATCACAACACCGGGGCCGCGCAGGGCAATTCGTTCTACTCTGACGAGCGAGGCTGGCAGGTATGGGGTTAGGCTCATGGTTCCTGATCGTATTTTTATACTGTTTTAGAGTGCCCGGACGGTGACGTGCGGGTGTGCGCCGACTTGATTGTAGGCAAACGAGCAGATTGTACTGCGAACTTTACAAAATAGATTCAGGAATGAGTGAAAAATTGGTTACGGTCGCCTTTCCTGCCGCAACAGGCTGCCGATTTGGGTAGTGACACGGTCTTTGGTCGGGGAGCCTGCCCGGCTGGTGCCTCTGTTTTGAACAACGCGGTACACGAGAGTAGCGGTTTGACTTGTGTGAAAGGTATGCCGAGCGCGCGACAGATCACCGCGCACTCGGCTGTCGGGGGGC
>CAZOXM010000108.1:0-5861 GCA_964583825.1 uncultured Granulosicoccaceae bacterium | reverse complement strand
CTCATCGTAAAGATCATAGATCTCTCGATCGATTTGCGGGTCTTTGGTCATGGTCTGTTTCTCGATGGGTGGCAAGGGACTTGGATAGTACGCACCGAAGTCTACAACAGTGTGCAAGAAATTTGGAATTTCGGCAGTGTCCGGTTTTTGCGCTTTAGCGGTCTATTGCAGGCACCGTCACCTCAGGAACACTGCGTTGTATCTGTCGTATCGAAAAGCCGCAGAACTCTGACCTGCAGGTCAGTGGATGGGGCAGGGGGCAGCCCTCGCATTCTTTGGCACCTTCGCTGCGGGAACGCTTTGGTCGCTGATCAACTCGGTGTCGGAAGTGCTGTGCCCGCCGGTTAAAAGTTCACCTGCAGCGGTTTTGCGCAAGTCGTCACGTCGGCCCCCAATTTACTGAACGGTTCGCATACCGTGTGGTTGGTTGTTGATCAGGGAGCGTGAGATGTAGTCCGCTCGTGTGCAGCGCTTTTTTGAGACAGATCAAACTGTCGACGTGGTTGTGAAAGAACTGGTGCACAACACGAATCAAAGCCCCATGTCCAAGTAGACAGTGTCAATGGATATCCCCCGGTCAGGGGATGGCCGAATTAACGTTCCTGCCTACACTGCTTTATACAGCTTCCTAAGTACACGGTGCAGGTTGAGCGATGTATTGGTATTGAACTTCGATCATGAGCGTGCCGAGGCTGTAGACAATCTCAGGACAATAAAAAAGGAGTAATCGTGAAAATATTCTCGTTTTCGCAGTGGATACTGCCGTCAGTCATGACTGCAGCAGTCTGTATGCCTTTGCATGCGCAGGAATTTGCCGATGACTTTTCGCAGGACTCGGTCACATTTAACAGTGGCAGTTTTGATAGTGGGTCCGGGATCTATTCGATCACAGAGCAAAGCACCGGACTTGGCTTAAGTATCACGAATGAGTCCACCGATACGGTGGGAAGCCTCTACATAGAAAGCCGCGATGATGGAGATCGCTGGGGAATGGACTTTACTCATCTCTCTACCAGTAATATCGAATCCGGTTTTGCAACGGCGTTTCTCGAAGCTTATTTATATAGTGTAAATCCGGATTACCGGAACACCTGGGAAGGCTCGGTGGAAGCGGAGATTACTGTTGGCTACGACGCTCAGCAGCAACTCGCGGCATTCTATTGTGTGTTGGAAGAGGGTCCCAACGGGCAAACGGCACTACCCGATGCCTGTGGTCAGTTTGAAGGTTTAGACCTCCAGTTCGATCAATCCTATCGTTACGACATCCAGCTTGATCGTGAAAATTCAACTCTGACTTTGTCTATCGATGACGCCTCTCAAGTGATTGAGATCCCGCAGGCCATTTACCCGCCTCATCAGAATTTCAAAAGATTTCAGCTTTTTCATAGCGATGGGACCGGCACTGCTAATGCCTCATTAAATGCGTTTTATCTCGAGGACCAGTTCGTCGATATGGCAGCAGCGCCGCCGGTAATGGATAGATACCGCACCGAATCCGATGTCGGTACTGTTGTGGAGATTCAGAATGAAAAGCTGTTTGTGGTTGCCACGTCGGACGCGACTGCTGACCGCTGGACCAATGGCGCTTTGCGACTTCAGCAACCGGGTGACTACTTCGAAGCGGAACTTACGCTGGCGTCAGACTCAATTGTCGGCGACGCTGACGACCGAATTCTCGCTGGTATCGAGGGTATTTTTTATAATGCACTTGCCGATGGTGGTACCGATGGTCGCAACGGCGACGTTCGAGGCAGTATCAATCTGGAGGCCAGAGGTGATGGTCTGCGCAGAATAGAAGCCTGTCTGGTTCAGTTTAATGATGCCGAGGGCAATGCGAGAACCGGATTGGTGAATCCGGAGTCTGACAACAGCTGTATTAACCTGCCGTTCCTGTTGGAATATGATGAAACTTATCGCGTATCGATGGCGCTGGATCGCGCAGCGTCCACCTTTACGTTTCGCGTCAACGGATACGAACAGACAAGCGCATTAAGTACTGACTTTTTCGCGGCTGCAGACCCCTATAACTGGGTTTCCATTTCATCCCGCAACGGAGGCATAGCCAACGGCACCATCGACAATATCCGATCAGGCGCGACCGCGCTGACCAATTCGGAGCAGCAGGACGGGTTGACTGAACCGGTGGCTTTCCCGGCGCCGTTTGATCCTGCATCTTCAGTGGTCGATTCGACCATCACTAACCCGATCGATTTCTTTAACTACGATCCACAGTACGACTTTGTGGACGATTTCAGCGGAATTACAACGGACTTCGGCTTTTGGTCGGGCCGCGAGCGTGGTGGGTCCGGGGTCGCCTGGGCAGATGGAGCAGTCATCTTTGAAACCAGTACCGCCGATGGAAATGATGACGGTAACTACACTGAGTTTTACCTGGACCCGAAGACTGATTTGCTGGAGGCGGTAGTCAGCCTGTCCAGTGAAAGCCGGTTCGAGCCCGGCAATACCGGTGCTGAAATACAGATTCGTGCGACTTTCTTCAACGATACCCAGGAATACGGGTTCAATGAACGGGAAGGAGACCTGGAAGCCGCCCTTAAAATACAATATGAGGGGGACGGTCGAAGACGATTTCGGGTGCAGCTGAGAAGACGGGACGCCGAAGGAAGTACCGGCGATAACCTTCTGGACGGCCTGGCTGAGTTTGAAGAAGGCATTGCGGCACAGGTGCCTGAGCTCGATCAACCGTATAAGTTGACATTGGCAATTGACAGAGAATCCGGTGTGCTTCGATACGGGCTGGATGATCAGATCACGGAGTATCAAATACCGACGGGTGTGTTTTTACCTTCACAGCGGCGAGTGCTTGTCAGTGTGAATCACTATCGAGGTACCGGTGTTGCGGTAGGCAAAATTCATTCGATCAGGACGGACACCATTGACGAAGACTTCAGTAACGGTTTGCCGGTTTTAGCACCTTATGCGCCGACGTGGAACGCACAGCGGCCCGGCAGACTGGCTGAGGTTGTGGACGGCAGGCTGAGGCTTGAGGCGGATGGTAACCTGACAACCGGTCGCGACCCTGGTCTCGAAGTGCTCGGTGCCTCCGATTACGTGGGTGCCGAGCTCGAGCTCTCCAGCGAGTCAGTCATTGCCGCTGATGGCAGAGTGCATGTTGAAGTGCACGGAATTCTGTACAACGATTTGCCGGACGGGCAGCAGCCGGATAGTAGCGAAGGTCGCGTATTCAGTGCTGTACGACTCACTGCAGATGGCAACGGAGAGCGCTTCGTGCAGCATTGTGCTTATCGTTCAAATACGGCAGATTTCAGTGACTCGACAGAGTTGTTTGGTGGAGATGCAGACAATTGCCCGCGCTTTAACCTGGTACCCGAGCTTGATACAACCTACGAAGCGTTTATAAAGCTCGACCGCGAGGCGGCAACGCTGACTTACGGATTCGGGGGGGAAACCGTCGTCTACAACATTGCAACGTCGATTGGCAATGCCAGACCTTTTAACGGTGTGCGCGCCAGAGCGACTGATAACAGCAAGGTTGTGGCACTGGTAGATAATCTGGCCTTTGATGAAAATCCGTTACCGTTAGCGGATTCCACCAGTTTGTTAGTTGCTGACAACAGCGCAAACAATGGCAGTAGCGGGAGTGTGGACAGTGGCAGTTCCGGGTCGGGCGGTGGCTCTGGCGGTTTCGGGATACTGCTTCTCATGTTTCTGTCTTTCCTCCGCACTGCGAACATGGAAGCAGGCAGTAGAGCCGGACGGAGGTCAGCCACTACTCGTTAGAGTAGTCGTCAGTCTTAGGTATGAGGGCGGGCATCGGTTCGCCCTCGCGGGTTGGTACTGCGGCGTTTCATTTTCGGTGGGTAGCGGACGGTCGTTTGCTGTTAGCGATATTTATCAAGATAGGGCAGGTAGCTGCGAGACGCTGCCAGCCAGCCGCATTGGTCGGTAAAAGACCTGGTAAATCCCTGTAGGCTGAACTCATAGTGCGTGTCCTGATTGGGCCAGCCTATTTTTAGTTGAGCACCCGCCGCCATCTGCGCGAGTAAGTCCCAGAATCCATTCGTGGACATACTTACCGCCGAGTTATTTTCTATTGTATCTTTAGGAAAATTCCATGTCGGCAAGGAATCGACTGTTAACTGTACTGATCTTTGATCGTCCTCAATGTTGCGGGGTACAAGCAGCATAAATGTGTCTGGTGCATGGCAAATCAGCCTTAGCTTTTCATCGACTGTCGAATTGCTGTTAACGAATAAATAGCCGTAGGTATAATCCTGAAAGGTCTTGTTGTTAATGTAGCCTTGCCAGTAATTGTCAATATCAGCAGACACCGGCTGCAGGAATTGCATCAGTACCAGTATAAATGTCGCCCATCCTGATTTGCTTTTAGTCGACACGACTAGGAGGTTTCCGGATTCGCCACCGAAACCTGCGAGCGATGTAAAAAACCCTTCTGGCCTGCGTCAGTCGCTATGTGAAACCAGTCGCCGTTCGTTGCCAGTATGGTCAGCTTCGCGCCCTGAGGAATGAGACCGGTCGGCCTTGGTGCCTGTACATCGGTTATCAGTGATGCGACGCGTACGCTGACTACGAGACTGGCAAACGGGTCGTCGCGATCAAGCTGCAAAAACGGGGCGGCGATTGTTTGGTAGTGGTGCTCATTCAGAGAGATATCCCTCCGTTTTCCGAACATATCCTTTCTGGGAACGTCCGGGTAGTGAGGCAGGTTTCCGAATGCAGTATTGCGAGTCAGTGCCGTGAGTCCCAGGTCCGGGAGTTCGTCGGAATGCACTGCCGGCTCGTGCGCTGCTTCGAAGGGTGCCGAAGTGGTTGTGGTCGATAGAGCCATCGCACTAGTGCTCTGTCTCATCGACAGGCTGTCTACCAGAGTGGATTGTTTCATGTCAGACAACAGGTGTACCGGTGCCGGCGTTTGGGCTCGCAGTGGCAGACCGTTGTTGAGCAGGTAGACCAGCGCTGCGACAACGATTATGCCATCTGCAGTGGTGCGCAGTGCAGCGCGCATGGGCCGGATAAAATAGATGGTGCCGGGCATCAGTGTCGCCGCTGCCCGTCTCACTCTACCCAGCAAAATGGCGATGATGAAAGCCAGGTACAGCACAAGCAGGTAAACTGGATAGGCCAGTAGAATAAGGTCCGCCTTGCCGACAGACAGGACGGCAAATATCGAGGCGATGAAAGAAATTACCCAGGTGCTGAGTGTTTCGCTGTGCGGGGCGTAGAACGCTTTGACCGCAGTGGCGAGCCCGCCCAGCAGACTGATGCTGATTGTAATCGCAAGTGCGTAAGCGGCAGTTTCGGTGAAGTACCACAGTACCAGGCCGACGCCGGCGGCTGCCAGAATACCGAAATCAGTGTTGCTCAGGAATGTGCCGGAGCCGCGCCGGATCGACAACAAAAGGATGATGACCGTACCCGCTACCTGTACCCCGGCAAACCATAGCGAGGATGTGGCACCTTCGTAGATCTGAGATCCCAGTGCGATTGATCCGAGCACGGACCATATCAGCCACGAAGCGCGTTGAGGACGGGTGCGTTTGGCCAGCGTGTCGAGGATATAGGGCACAAAGGCAATCGTGCTGAGCAGCCCGGCGCCAACGCCAAAGCACAGCCGTGCGTCGACGGATGAGAAGTATTCCCACAACGAGTACATAGTAAGCATCCCTGCGAACACAACGATTGGTGATTGGGTAAGTAACAGCGTTACCCCGTTGTTTGTCGTCCGTTTACTGCAGGACGATGGTACATCTCCACTGAGGCATGATTATCTCAGTCACTCAGATCATTTTCCAGTGCCCGCCGCTTTGCGTTTTGTAACACCAGTTCACGTTGCGGATACCAATGCACTGTTGACTCTG
>CAZOXM010000107.1:0-15116 GCA_964583825.1 uncultured Granulosicoccaceae bacterium | reverse complement strand
GATCAACAGATAGATTCAACCACGGTTTTTAACATTCACTCCCGGGCTCCACTAGTCACCTCTGGCCAGCGCCGTTTCAATATAGACCTCGCGCAGTTTGTGCGCCAGCGGACCCGGTGTGCCGTCGCCGATCCGGTGCCCGTCAATTTCCACCACCGGCCAGACAAAGGTGGTGGCACTGGTGACGAATGCCTCCTGCGCGCCATAGGCTTCTTCCAGTGTGAAGGGACGCTCTTCAAACGTCAGCTGATCCGATTCCACCAGCGCAAGTACCGACGCACGCGTGATTCCGTGCAGTATTTTATTACCGAGTTGACGAGTGATAATGGTGCCGTTGCTATCGACAATAAACGCATTGTTGGAACTGCCTTCAGTAACGACCCCATCTTCCACCATCCAGGCATCCGCCACACCGGCATCAGCGGCTTTTTGTTTGGCCATACACTGCGCAAGCAGGCCGACGGTTTTGATATCGCGTCGCTGCCAGCGAATATCCGGCACGGAAATCACCCTGATTCCCTGCTCAGCCTGCGGCGGCCGACGCAGACTTTTTATCTGCGTAAACATCACCAGAGTCGGTTTTAAGTCTGTTGAATATCCGAAGTCCCGATCTGCCACGCCGCGACTGACCTGCAGGTAAATACAGCCTTCCTCCAGTGAATTACGCAGCAGCAGTTCTTTTTGAATTTCGACTATCTGCTCATCGGTGGCCGGTGAGGCGATATTCAATTCACTGAGCGAACGCCGCAGGCGCGCGAGATGCCCGGGGTTGTCGAGCAGCTTGCCATCAATGACCGATGTCACCTCATAGACGGCATCGGCAAATAGAAAGCCACGATCAAAAATCGACACAGTCGCCGCGTCTTCCGCGACAAATTCGCCATTTACATAAACCGTTCTGGACATAGCCGCTCCCTTCGTGTGTGATGTGCCGCTGCCAAAAAATAATGCGGCGGGCTTTGCGCCCGCTGGATTCGGCAGGGAACGTCCATATTATCCCAATGCCCCTGATTCGAGCTAATGATGTCTGACCAGCAACCCGCCAAGCGCCCCTCCAGACGCAAGCAACGCGCGCTCCCGGCAGACGCACCGGAAGTCGTATCTCCGTGTATCAGTGTGTGTGAAATGGATCAGGTGTCGGGATTGTGCAAGGGCTGCCACCGAACCCTGCAGGAAATCGCCACCTGGTCGCGCATGAGCAATCAGGCGCGTTGGGATATCGTGCAGTCGCTGCGCGAAAGACGCCGGTTAGCGGATGCGCAGCAGGGTGTTGTAAAACACCATGAGGGACGGTCGGAGTAGACCCTAACCACTGCATAAGGGCTCCCAAAAAAGCGCAGTTTACGGATTATAAATAATCATTGTGAGGCAGAATTTAACGCCCTCAAACCTGGCGCAACGGTTTTTCAACCTCCTGTCAGGCGGACATGCGACGTCGGTAGGCATTGGCCGGATAAGTACCCATCACCTTCAGCTTGGTACAAAAGTACTGCAGTTCCTGAAACGCATAGTCGACTAATTTATCGGACGGGTGCCCCTCGATTTCCGCGTAAAACTGCGCGCTCTGAAACCGGTCGTCAATAATATAACTTTCCAGTTTGGTGATATTGATGCCGCTGGTAGCGAAGCCACCAAGCGCCTTATACAGGGCAGCCGGCACACTGCGCACGTGAAACACAAAGCTGGTCATGCATGGACCGTCATTCGGGTCCGGGTCCTGTCGGTTGCCAGACAGCACAATAAAACGGGTTGTGTTGCCGAGCCGGTCTTCAATTCGTTCGCGCAGTATATCGAGCCCGTAAATTTCACCGGCCAGTGCCGAAGCGATCGAGGCGTGCGCGGGGTCACCGAGTTCTTTTACCTCTCTGGCAGACCCGGCGGTATCCGCCACTGGCAGTGCCTGCACGCCAAGTTCTTCAATGAGTGCCCGACACTGCGCCAGCCCCTGCGGATGGGAACGGATGTGCGTCAGCGCATCCAGCCGCGCACCGGGCACACCCAGCAGACAGTGCTTCACGGGCTGGTAGTGCTCGTCAATAATAAACAGCGTCGATTCAGGCAGCAGATGGTGAATGTCAGCCACCCGGCCACCAAGGGAATTTTCAAGCGGGATCATCGCCCGTCCCGCACGCCGGTCTTCCACCGCCGCAAATGCCGCGCTGAAGGACTCGCATGCCAGGGGTTCCAATTCAGGATACGCGGCCTTGCAGGCCTGGTGCGAATAGGCACCGGGTTCGCCCTGATACGCGATAATATTTTTATAGTCGGTCATGAGTGGCTGGCGCTGCAAAACATTTAAACGGATGACACTGGAGTGTAAACCCTGAACGCTGACTGTGGGAGGGTTTCACGCACAATGTTTGAAACACCTCCACACCCCCGGGACCACTACCCCTGCTCTGCCGCCGTGTCGGTGCCATCGGCGTCGCTGTCCTGCAGCCGGCTCACTTTTGCATCCCCCACGAAACGATAGCGCTGCGGATAACAGGTCATCACGACAATCTGCGCCTCGCGGCCGGCAGCACTCAACAGAGCCCCCATAGTCTCCAGTCGCGCAGCATCGGTGTGGCCAAGCGTGTCGTCGAGTATCAACGGCAAGCCGGTGACCAGCTGCGTCGCAGCGAGCCGCAGCAAAATTCCGAGCTGCTCCTTTGCACCGCCGCTCAAATCACTAAACGGCACCGTCGCACCGTTTAATGTGCGTGCTTCAATGGCCAGCGACTCGTTGATCTGCACATCAAATCCGTCACCGAAAACCAGTCGCCCCATACTGCGCACCCGTTCGGACAGCGGCTTTGCATAGTGCAGGCGGGCGTCGCGCTGGTGCCGGCACAGGGTAGTCCACAGGCAACGGGCTGCCACCGCCGCTCGAACGATGTTCGCCAGTTGCTCTTGCGCGTCAGCGCGGTCGGCACGTATGCGCTGCAGTTTTTCGTGCAGCCCCTCGGTCTTCAGCTGATCGAGCTGTGCACTGACCGCAGCAAATGCCTTCTCATCACTGTGCAGTTGCGAGCGAGCCCGCTCCAGCGCCAGTCGCGCCGAATCAAACACACCGCCAACGGCACCGGCATCGGCTGTTTCCATGTCGGCAACCACCGTGTGTAGCTGCGTTTGATACTGCACCAGCAGCTTTTGCTGCTCCACCAGCGCGGCATGCAGTTGCTCGTCGCTTAACCGGCTGGTCGCGGCATTCATGTGGGCGACCACACGCTCATGTTCGCGCTGCTCGGCGGCCAGTCGTTCATTCAGCATGGCAACCCTGGCCTTGAGCACCGCCCTGCCACCCTGAGATTCCTCACCTTCAATGTTGAGACTGGCGAGTGTATTTTCCAGCGCCGTCAGCTGCGCGTTGTGATCAGCAAGCGCCTCACGTACCACTGCACTGTCCCGGCCCGCTACACCATCACTATGCAGTCGGTGCAGATGCTCGCGGCGTGCAATCAGTGCATTCACATCGCCGCCGGCAGCCGCATCGATCCGCTGACTGAGGCTCTCGATACGCTGATCGAGCTCATAACCGCGACGCAACAGATCACGCGCCCCGGTAAGCGAATCCACACCGTGGTGGGCATATTGATCGCGCAGTTGCCCGAGGACTGCATCGAGTTCACCCTGCAGCCCTTCAAGATCCGTGGCCGGGGTAAACTGAAGGCGCGCGCTGTCTCCAATGGTCACCGCCAGTGTCGACGATGTATCCAGCGACAGCATCTCACCACTCGCTACCGTTTGTTCATCAACAGTTACATCGCGCAGTGCAGTCACCGTAAGTGCAGGCCGCCTGGTCGCCAGTTTGATCTCAAGTGTTCTTCGTTTCTCATCGAGTTGCTCCAGCGTTCGCACAGCGCAATCATCGATGCGTATCGCAGTGCGCAACGGCTGTAGTGCCGCAAGCTCACTGTTGCACTGCTGATACTGCTCATACCGCGTTTTCACAGTGCTCAGTTCCTGCATTGCCACTGACTGCAGCAGTTCCTTGTCCAGTGCCGCAATGGTGCGCTGCAGCGTCTGTCGCGCCTGCTGCTGTTCATCACGTCGTGCAAGGCACGCACGCAACGCTTCGTCTGCGGTCTGCAGTTGTTGTTCAGTCCGGGTTATTTCATCCCTGATCGTCTGCATGGATTCTGATAGTGTATTGATCTGCCGGGTGGATGCCTGTCGCTCGGCAAGCGACTGCTCACCGGCGTCCACCTTCAGCTGCTGCCCTTCGACCTGCGCGCTCAGCAACTGGTTTCGGTCCCGCAGTGCAGCCACTGCCGACTGCTGTTTGCGAGCCGCTTCCAGCGACTGCACCAGTTCGGGCATTAAGGCCTGCTGCTCGTTAATGGTGGTCGCCAGCCGTGCACTTTGTTCGATCTGCCCCTGCATCGACTGCAACTGGTTCAGTGCACCTTCCTCCGCAGCGGCCATTTCTTCACAAACTTTGCGCAACTCTGCAAGCTGGCCCGTCTCGCGCCCGGTGCGCTCCGTGTAGTATCTGCAGTACTCGCTTTTTACCCGGTCTATCAGATCGGCATCACTTTCTTCTATACCGGCACCACCAGCCGCGTTGTCCAGCGCCGCTGACAGACCACTGCTGTGACGCAGGTTCAGCACCGAGAACTCATCTCCCTGCTCCAGTTGCAGCGCCTGCCACAGTGCAAAATCAATGGTGCTGTCCATAATAGCCAGTACTTTTTCATGCGCCTCCTGGCCGGTGAACTGCCGGATATCGGGCGCGTGCATCAGCAGGCTCGTCGCCGCACGACGGTTAAAAACTTTGTGATAAGTCAGGTGATAGTCACCGGTCTTAAACTCAAGCGTCACAGCGCTGCCGACGTCGTTGCCTTTCGGCGTAACGCTGCGGATTTCTTTTTTGCGGCTGCTGTCGCGCTCGCGAAACAACAGATTCAGGGCCTCGATAAACGACGACTTGCCTGCTTCATTCGCACCTTCGACGATGTTCACCCCGCGACCGAACACGATTTCGCACGAGCTGACGGCACGCCAGTTTTCAAGCTTCAGGCGAATCAGTAGCACGTCAGCCCGCTCCACCCGCCGGCACCGTGACAGTGCATTTCAAACGTTGATGTCGAACGACTTTTAACATACTGGCCAGGCTATGCATCAGTTGATCTTATTGCAGCTGCACTGCTTTTTTTGGTTGCACTTTGCTCGGCGGCACCTGCCAGCCGATAAAACAGGGCCAGCGCATCTGTCGCTACCTGCGCCTGCGCATCGCGACCCATCGCACACTGCGCCAGTTCGTCCCAGGCACTGCGGGCATAGCCACTGAGTGTCAGCGCATCGATATCGATCACATCCGGCAGCACGGTAATGCTGGATAGTTGCTCGTGCAGACGCAGGCTCGCGAAGAGTCCGCGCTTCGCATCGATCAGACTGTTCAGTGCGACGCTCTCTTCAAGCTTTAACGCACCGTCAAGCACCAGCCGCACCACAATGCGCTCCTTGTTGCGAAAGCCGTTCAGAGTGCTTTCCAGTCGCTCAATATCACGCTGGTTATTGATCGTTTCGTGCAGTTGTTCAAACTGCCAGCGCCCCACGATGACCGGTGTCACCTGCGCGCGCGGATCAATGCCCACACTGGCATCTGCCACTAACACCTGGTTGGGATCGGTTTCGTTGAAATCTGTTGCCACCGGGGTACCGCTGTACCAGATGCGCCCGCTGTCATCGCAGTCGGTTAATGAGTGACGATCACCCAGTGCAAGGTAGTGAATTTTATTGTCCCGCAGGGCAGCGCGAACCCGCTCGGCGCTGATCGTGGCCGGGTGATGGCGATCGGCAGACAGCGAATCGAGCTGTCCGTGTGCGACGGCAATGCGGATCGTGCCTTCCGCTGCCGGCGTCAGTGTGTCCAGCATTTGAGCACACAGATCGGACAAGGCCTGCTTGCGATGCCACGGCGCGGCGACAATTTCCACCCCCGGCACACCGGGAACGGGCACCACCGAGTGATGACGCAACACGTGAATGTGCGGTGGCAGTTCCAGAAAAACCCGGTGATCGTAAACGCTGGCGGCATTCAGTGGATCGTGATTGCCCGGCAGAATGAACACCGGCACGGGGAAGTCGGCAAGTTTTTCAGCGGCGCGCTGCACGGTTTGCGGCGACACCTCGTTGGCATCAAACACATCGCCACACACAATCATAAAGCCGGCACTGTGTTGCTGCGCAACTGCGGCCAGCGCCGGGATCGCGTCGATGCGATCCTGAGTAAAGCGCGCCTGCGCCTCACCCTTTAAATAGTGGCGGGTCATACCCAGGTGCCAGTCGGATGTGTGGATGAATTTCAGCGTGTGACTCCGCAACCGTTTCGAGTGTTTATTATCTTCTGCCTGCTGTGTGATTCACAGTACATTCCGGACAACAGTCCTGGCTCACCCCGGGAGCCTGCGCAAGGCCTGACACATACAGTGCACGCCACCACCACCGGGGGTGATCATCGACACATCGGGGTCGAATACAGAAAGCCCCAGCGCTTGCACTTTTTCTTTCAGCACCGTGCTGTTTTTCGGCAACAGCACCCGATCATTACCCAGCGCCACCACATTGCAACCGAGATCCATCGTTTCTTTGAATGGCACAGAAACAATTTCTATCTGCTTCGATTGCAGCCATTCGACCACACCCGGATCAGTAGTCTCCAGACAAACGGCAGCAAGCTTCGGTGCCAGCATTACCACCATCAAATCAATGTGTACATAAAAGGGATCAATATCGACCAGCATCACCTCCCAGCCTTCCGCCTCGAACCAGCGCTTGAGTTGCATTGCCGCACCCTGCTGACTGCGGCCTTCGTCGCCCTCCCAGCCGATCAACACGGTGTTGGGCTCGATCACATTAAAGTCACCGCCTTCAAACGTGCCGGCGGTGACATAGTCGTAGATCGGGATGCCCAGCTGCGTGTACGTTTCGATGGCTCTGTAGTTTTCACCACGGCGCCACCAGTTGGCCATATTGGTGATCACCGCACCGTAGGGAGTCATTACCGATGAGTCTCTGGCGAAAATGTGATACCTCAGCTCCGGGTCGGGTTGGTGAAAATGGCACTGTACATCCGCAGATTCATACGCGCTGACCATCTCTGCATGCTGCGCTCTGGCGACGGCAGCATCAAATGGAATCTGTCGGCGGATACTTTTTTTGGACAGAGAACTGGTCTGCAACCACTGGTAGTGATCGGGCGGGCCTAGCAACACATCCTTCAGGACACCATATTCACAATCGGCACCCCAATGTGACAGCGCCGGGGTACCGCCACCTTCCCTGCGTACTTTCAGTGAAAATTCATCAGTCATGGTACTTTCCAGCCAGAGCAGGCCAGCCTGCACTAATAATCGAGGTCGTTGGCCTCACAGATAAAACGTACAAAATTCTTACACGAGGCAAAAAGCCCCGCCGTGTGTTTTACAAAATCTTTTTTCGAGACTTCAGCAATTTTTATATCCTGCGTGGCGATGAAGTCCTTGCGCTTGAGATCTTCAATCAGAGGATGATCTGCCGGGTAACCCCGCGGCGGCTTCTTTAATGATTCGCCATGCAACTCGAAACCTCTGCGCTTCAGTGCCGACACTATTCTCTTCCATTCGGCCTGATTGTCATCCATGTGCATACGCATATTGTTCACGGTGGTGCTGTCGGGGCGCCATATGCCGGCCCCCATAAACACACTGGCAGGTTCAATATGCAGATAAAACCCGGGGGCATGCACATCCTTGCCGGCCACATGCCTGAATTGAATACCGATGTTGGTTTTATAGGGCGTTTTGTCTTTCGAGAAGCGGATATCGCGATACACGCGCATGAGTGAGCCGCCCACTTTTTTCGGGCTCGCCACAAATGCACTGGAAATTTTAGCCAGCGGCGGCGCCATCGCTTCGATATAGGCAAGCGCAGGTTCGCGCACATCCGATTCGTAGCGATGCTTGTTGGCCTCAAACCAGTCACGATTGTTATTCTTCTCAAGCTCGCGCAAAAACCTGACGGTGTCCCTGGTAAACATGGCGTCCACTGTGATTTGTCAAATTGCTGTATATATTATCAGGAATAAAACCCTACCGGAAACCGTTACCTCTGCCGCGCCGCCGTGTTTGTGCGACAATCCGCTCCATGCACCAGCTACTGCTCAACCGGGAAATCTACACCGAATTTCTAATCGCCCAAGTGCCGCTTGCGCGGCGTTTTCTGTGGGTGACCACCGCTGACATTAAAGACCTCCACATCGACACCGACAGCGGCTTCAGGCCGTTTCTGGCGCTGCTGGCCGATCTGGTGGAAAGCGGTGTATCGGTGCGACTGATCCATGCGAAAGAACCGGGCCCGCGATTCCGCGAGGACTTTGATCAGCACGAGGCACTAATAGACAATGAGTTATTCGAGCGCATTCTATGCCCCCGCGTACACACCAAAGCCATCGTCGTCGACGCCCGCATTGCATTCGTCGGTTCCGCCAACCTGACCGGCGCCGGCCTCGGTGCGAAAAGTGAACAGAAGCGCAACTTCGAAGCGGGCTTTGCCTTTGACGATCAAAAAGATATCCGACGCCTGATGGACTGGATTGATGAGTTATACCTCGGCGAGCACTGCCGCGACTGCAAGCGCCGCGAGTTCTGCCCGGACCCGATTGTCGACCGACTCGACACGGCCTAGCCTGCCCTGCGGAAAGCTCATAACACTTTTCTTCGGGCCGTCGATCTCTTGTGTTATCTTCGAATTGCAGCGTCCCGGCTCAGACCGGATTGCACGGGTGCGGCGATGGCTCTCACCATAGCCGGTGATCCGACACACCGTTGCAACAGCTTTGGGTGCAGAGCATCATCTGCCCGATCAAATTCCAACAGGAGAGAAACAACATGAAATCGAGCTTGCAAAAGTCCATTGCCGCCGGCGTACTGCTGAGCGTCGGGCTGGTTGCCAACAGCCATGCAGCCGAGTGTATTGCACCGGCCAACCCCGGTGGCGGCTGGGATTTCACCTGCCGCACCATCGGTAAAATCATGCACGATATCGGCGCGGTCGACAAACCCGTGCAGGTGACCAACATGGCCGGTGGCGGCGGTGGTCTCGCCTACGGTCACGTCGTTAACGAACGTGCTGACGATGCCGACCTGATTGTCGCCGCCTCATCGGCCACAGCCACCCGTCTGGCACAGAACGCCTACGCCGGCATGACAGCCGATCAGGTGCGTTTTGTCGGTGCAATCGGCGCTGATCCGGGTGTGATAGTCGTCGCCGCCGACAGCCCGTTCCAGTCGCTGGGTGATCTGTTGAATTCAATCAAGGACGACCCGGGCTCGGTTGCTTTCGCGGGCGGCTCTGCCGTCGGCGGTTTTGATCACCTGAAACCCCTCATGCTGCTGCAGCGTGTCGGCTTTGACGACATCACCAAAGTGAAGTACATCGGTGTCGACGGTGGCGCAGACGCGATCACACAAACGATCGGTGGCTTCACCCAGGCGATGTCTGGCGATATGTCCGAAATCGTGGGCTTTCTCAAAGCCGGTGAAGTTCGTGCCCTCGCGGTGCTGACAGAAGAACGCGTACCGGGTTTCGACGATATCCCGACTGCCAAGGAGCAGGGCTTTGACGTGGTCGCTGTTAACTGGCGCGGACTGTACATTCCCAAAGGCGTCAGCGACGACACATTTAACACGTGGGCAGAGCGTCTGCAGAAAGTCGCTGACAGCGCAGAGTGGCAGGAAGCGATGGTCGCTAATGGTCTGGCACCATTTACCAAAGTCGGCGGCGACTTCCAAAGCTACGTCGATCAGGTTGTCGGCGAAGTACGGCAACTGTCCAAAGACATCGGTGTGATTCAGTAATATGTTGAGCGATCGAATTTTCGGATTGGTCGCTGTCCTGGTGGCGCTTGCGTACATCGCAAGCGCCCCGCAGGTGCAAACGAGTTTTTTTTATGATCCGGTCGGCCCCAAAGCCGTCCCCAAGCTGGTTGGCGCAGTGGCCGCCCTGTGCGGCCTCTATATGGTCATTAAGCCCGATGCTGATCCGCAATGGCCTGTGGGTAAAACTCTGCTGGCGCTGTTCGTTTGTGTGGTGGTGCTGGTGGCCTATGCCTATGCGCTCAAGCCACTGGGCTTCCTGATACCCACCGCAATTACCGCGGCCATCCTGAGCTATCAGATATCGCCACGACCGACGACCGCAATCATCACGGGCATCGGGTTGTCCATCGGGTTATTTGTTCTATTTAAGTACGCACTCGGGCTCGGTTTGTTTCCCTTTCCGAAGGACTGGTTTGCGAACGGCGCCTGATCGGCAACACCTTTACTACGCAACCATGCCTGATGTTAGCCTCACCACCCTGCCCTTTAAAAACCACTACCAACGCAGACCGGCTAGATGGAAATACTGAATAACCTGGCACTGGGATTTTCCATTGCGCTAAGCCCTTACACGCTAATGCTCGCAGTGGCCGGCTGTTTTATCGGCACCATTATCGGAGCGCTGCCAGGCCTTGGCCCATCCAATGGCGTCGCCATCCTGATACCCATTACCTTTACCCTGGGGCTGGATGCCACTTCTGCGCTGGTACTGATGACCAGCGTCTACTACGGCGCAATGTATGGCGGACGCATCAGTTCTATTCTGCTGAACATCCCCGGTGACGAACCGGCGCTGATGACCACACTCGATGGTTACCCGATGGCCAAACAGGGTAAGGCCGGTAACGCGCTGGTGTTGTCCGGTGTTGCCTCTTTTGTCGGTGCATTTCTCGCCACCATCGGTTTACTGCTGCTCGCACCGATACTGGCCAGGGTCGCCTACAAGTTCGGTCCGGCGGAATACTTTGCCCTTTATCTACTGGCGTTCTGCACACTCGGTGGCATGGCGTCCAACAATCAGGCAAAAGCGGCGCTGGCTTCATGCATCGGGCTTGCGATTGCCATGATCGGACTGGACAACAACTCCGGTCTGCCGCGCTTTACATTCGGCAACCTGCATCTGATGGATGGCATTGACTTTCTGGTGGCTATCGTTGGCCTGTTCGCCATTGCCGAAGTGTTTTTCTTTATTGAAGGCAAGGGCAAGAGTTCATCTATCGGGGTCAAGCTCGATAAGGTTTCGATCCCGTGGCGAGAGATTTTTCTCAGTAAGTGGACCATGCTGCGGGCCAGCCTGGTCGGCTTTATTGCAGGTATTCTTCCAGGCGCCGGCGCATCGCTCGGCAGCTTTCTCGCCTATATGTCTGAGAAATCCATTGCCGGCAAAAACGGCGGCTTCGGTACCGGCGTACCCAAAGGTGTCGCAGCACCTGAGTCTGGCAATAACGCGGCAGCCGGTGGTGCACTGGTACCGATGCTGACCCTGGGCGTGCCCGGCTCCGGCACCACGGCAGTGCTGCTGGCACTGCTGATGACACTAAACATCACACCCGGCCCGACTTTATTTACCGACAGACCCGAAGTGGTCTGGGGATTGATCGCATCACTGCTGATCGCCAATGTAGTGCTGTTATTAATGAACGTACCGATGGTGAAAATATTCGTCCGGGTATTACAGGTGCCCGCATGGGTATTGCTGCCGGGGGTCACGATGATTTCCTTTGTTGGTATCTATTCTCTGTCCGGCAGCTATTTCGACTTGTTACTGATGGTCGCCTTCGGTGCACTCGGCTACATATTGCGTAAGCTCGACATACCCACCGTCCCGGTAATACTCGGCATCCTGCTCGGCAGACACATGGAAGATGCACTGCGACGTGCGATGGTCCTGTCAGACGGCGACCTGACTTATCTGTTCTCCTCACCGATTGCGATCGGCCTCTGGATAGCAGCAGTCGCCGGATTCATCGCGCCCATGTTCCTGCGCGGGCTGCTCGCCAGGCCGCAGCGGGTGACTGACTAGCCCGCATTATTCATAATGATTCGACATTCAGCGGAAATAGGGCAAAACAGGTCGCTAGAACATTCCCTGCGGAAGGCCCAGCCCTCCACATGAACAATGCCGCCTGAAGATCCGACCAGCACCGCAATCAAAGTCTACCGCGGCTTCAGCGCTGCATTGCTCGATGCCATGCACACACTGGAAACCCGCATTTTTGATAATCCGTATCCGCGAGACACACTACAGCGCAAGTGTTTTCATCAGCACAATCTGCTGGGACTTGTTGCATTGTCCGGTGAGCAGGCAGTCGCGTTCAAGGTGGGTTATAAGCTGACACCCTCGAAGTTCTATAGCTGGATCGGCGGCGTGGATCCCGACTTTCGTCATCGTGGACTGGCATACCGACTCATGTAACGGCAACATGAATTAGCAGCACAAATGGGATACACAACCGTGCGAACCCATACTCACAACAAGTTTCGCGACATGCTGATTTTAAACATTCGCTGTGGATTCAATATCGTCGGCCTGGTCAGTGAAAGCGCCGACAGCGAACCCACCATCGTAATGGACAAACCGTTGACTAAGCAGTTTCGGACATAGTAGACATCACCATTTAACATCAACGGGCACCTGTATGCTGGAACTGAGACCCACCTGCGAGCACTGCAACAAAGCCCTGCCGCCGGCGTCCACCGAGGCTATGATTTGCACATTTGAGTGCACCTTTTGCTGTCACTGCGTGGAATCGGTACTGGAAAACGTTTGTCCAAACTGTGGGGGAGGATTCGCCCGGCGCCCAAATCGCCCTGCCAACAACCTCAAAGGCGATAATTATCTCGGTAAGCATCCGGCCGGCGGCAAGACTGTATTTCAGCCGGTTGATATCGAGGCCCACCAAAGATTTGCCGCCGGTATAAAAAATACCGCACCGGAAGACCGATAGCAGTAACGCTGTAATCGTTAGCGATTAATATGATGGAGTTAGCAATATGAAGTGCAAAGGTACAAGTCTGTTATTAGGTGGTTGCCTGCTCGGCTTCCTGCTATTCGTACTGAATACGACGCTATATTCCAACCGTTTTTTGTACTTTGGTACCGGCATCTTTTTAGGTGATCTTTTACTGCAGGGAAGGGGTGAATCCGGTCTGCTGGCAGGCTTACTGGTCGGCTTGCTGGCATCAATGGCAACCTCTGTATTCTATTGCTATGTTATTTGCCGCATAGTAAACCGACGCCGATCCGACACCAAAGCGTAGTACGGTTTAGTAAAGCCAAAGGTCATTAAATCTGCCTGCACGAACTTACGATAAATTGCTGCACGCCCTCAAATAAGCCTGCCGGGTGGCTGCGATCTGTCCGTGAAGCCAGATTGCAAAATCGCTGGCAGCTTCATTTTCCGACACACTTATATAATAACCGTCTTCTGCAAGAGGCGTTGCCGCACTGACCATCACCAACTCACCAGTGGCAAGCAGGGGCATAGCGATCAACTCACTGGTCAGCGCCACGCCCGATCCGTTGCGGGCCAGATCGACGGCAAGACCATGTGAATCGACATACACTGATTGCTCAGGCCGCAGCGGCAAGTCGAATTTTTCAGCACAGTTTACCCAGCTATCCGAGGTACCTACCGCTTCTATAAGCGGTAAGCGGCCAAGTTTTTCAGCTGACAACGGCAATGACTGGTTACCGATCAGTGGCGCAGCAGCCACCAGCACAAGACGGTTTTCACCCAGTGCCTGCTGCCCTTCACTTGCACCGAATTTGATCTGCACATCGGCATCGCCCACCAGTGTATCGGGCCACACCGTTGTCATCAGTCTGACATCGATGCCGCCATGCGCATCGGTGAATTGCGAAAGACGGGGGGCGAGATACCACTGCGCCACGCTGACACTGGTAGCGATCGTCAGCAGCCGGTCCTGTTGCTGTTCGTACGGTGCGGTTGCCGTTCTGAGTGTATCGATGGCACGACGCACATCGGGCAGCAACTTGCGGGCATCGTCGGTCAGCGCGATGCCGCGTGGCCTTCGCTCAAACAACTGACAGCCCAGCCTCGACTCCAGCGAACGAATCTGCTGACTGACGGCCGACTGCGTCAGCCCGAGTTCGTCCGCCGCCGCGGTAAAACTCAGATGATCGGCCGCGCTTTCAAAGGCCCGAAACCAGGCCAGTGGCGGCAGTGATCGGCTCATGCATGCATTCCCATTAGCTCAGCTTATATGAACGACAGCAAATATTTTGATTGTCAAATCCGCTCTGACACCGGATAGTAAAATGCCAGCCAACCCACTGTATTCCGCATGACAGACATACGCAAACTGGTTACCTTCGAGGAAGAAATACTGACCGAAGGATTCAAAAAAGCGTCCACTCCTTGGCGATTGTATGCCGTTGCAGCGGTGATCACCAACCCTTGGGCGGGCCGCTTTGTAGAAGACTTAAAACCGCAGATCAATGCCATTGGCCCCGAACTCGGTGAACTGCTCACCGCGCGCATTACCAGTGTGGCAAGCGGCGGTGACGATATTGAAGCCTATGGTAAAGCGGCAGTGGTGGGACTCGACGGAGAAATCGAACACGCGTCAGCACTGATCCACACACTGCAATTCGGCAATCACTACCGCACAGCCGTAGGTGCAACCAGCTATCTGTCATTTACCAACACACGCGGGCCGGCAAACGCGCCTATTTCAATACCGTTAATGGACAAACACGATGCAGGCCGACGCTCACATTATCTGACAATCCAGTTCGCTATACCCGATGCGCCGCGTGCGGATGAACTGGTCATCGCACTGGGCGGGGCCGGCAGCGGTCGTCCACACCATCGCATTGGTGACCGCTATCAGGACCTGAAAGACCTCGGGCACGATGTCGACAACCCGGCTGCGATCTAGTGTAGTGTGACCTGCAAACACTACCAATGAGTCAAACAATCAAACTGACCGAGAATATAGAGAAACAAATGTGTAGGATTCAGCTTATCGCGTTGAATTTATTGCTCTCTTCAGTTCGATTGCTTGCCCCTACGGGAGTTCGGCATTTGGCACGCAACTGCGTTGTAGCTCTAGAAAAGGGAACAACCATTCACTGCAAGCTACGCCTTGTTGCGAACCAAATGACAAACTCTAATTCGCAGCGTTTGCAGGCCACACTACACTAGTGAACTGCAACCACCAAACACTCGGCCGTGGTCCCGCAATGTTGCTATTGCACGGTGTCGGCATGAACGGTGACTACTGGTCCAACCTGGTACCTGAGTTGTC
>CAZOXM010000106.1:0-15379 GCA_964583825.1 uncultured Granulosicoccaceae bacterium | reverse complement strand
GAGTCAGCTACTTTGATTGATCGACTCATTGAAGGGTTTGTATGACTCAGTACACTAGGTGGAGGGATCTTCCTCTATCAATGCAACCAGTTCCTCGACCGATAAGCGCGATCCGTTATCCGTGCCCTCAAGCAATGCGTTGGCGAGATCCCGCTTTTGCTGATGCAGATTGACGATCTTCTCTTCGATGGTGTCCTTAACAATCATCCGGTAAATGGTGACAGGCTTTTTCTGTCCCATACGGTAGGCGCGGTCTGAGGCCTGATCCTCAACAGCGGGGTTCCACCAGGGATCCATATGAATGACGTAGTCGGCTGCCGTCAGGTTAAGGCCTGAGTTACCGGCTTTTAAACTGATCAGGAAAAGCTCACCCTCGCCGTTCTGGAAGGCATTGACTGCTTCGGTGCGGTGCTTCGCTGGTGTGCTGCCATCGAGGTACTGGTAGCGAATGCGTTTTGCATCCAGGTGTTCGCGAATGAGTTTGAGGTGGCCGACGAACTGGCTGAAGACCAGGCAGCGGTGACCGTTGCCGCGCAGCTCGGTGACCAGTTCGGAAAAGGCGTTAAGCTTGGCACTGTCGCAGGTCGGTGACTCAGTGACCAGTGCCGGGTGACAGCTCGCCTGTCGCAGGCGGGTAATTTCCGCGAGTACTTTAAAGCGTTGTTCTGAATCCAGGCCGCTCAGTTCCCCGATACGTTGCATGGCGCGTTGTCGCAGGTTTTCATAGAATGCACGCTGTTGCTCATTCATTTCGATTAAGTGGGTGATCTCGGTGCGTGGAGGCAGCTCCGTGAGCACTTCACTTTTCAGACGACGCAGGATAAAAGGCTTGATCACCGCTTTAAGCTGCTGTCTCACCTCGTCGTTTTCACGCAGTTCAATCGGAGTGGCATAGCGCTCTTTAAATGACTGACTGTTACCGAGCAGCCCCGGGTTAATAAAGCGAAACAGGTTCCACAACTCCCCGAGGTGGTTTTCAATCGGCGTGCCGGTGGCAATCAGTCGGAAGTCACCCTGCAATGACATCATGGCACGCGACCGTGCGGTGCCCGGGTTTTTGAATGTTTGTGCTTCATCGGCAACGATAGTACGCCAGTGGATCTCGCGCAGTGAGTCGATTTCGTTTTGCATAACGCCATAGCTGCAGATAAAAAGATCACCGGCACCTGCCTGCAACAGCATTTGATGTCGGTTTTTATCGCCAAGCCAGCGCAGGTTCAGTGACGGTGCAAACTTCGCTGCCTCGGCAAGCCAGTTGCCGCATACGGAGGTCGGTGCGATAACAAGTGCAGGTCCATCGGCAGCACGCGTGAGCATCAATGCCAGGCTTTGCATGGTTTTGCCCAGCCCCATGTCATCTGCCAGACAAGCGCCGGCGCCCCAGTGTGCGAGTCGTGCCATCCATTGAAAGCCTTCCAGTTGATAGCTCCGCAGTGTGGCCTTCAGTGTTGCCGGTGGTTCGGGTGCCATGGCCTGTGCTTCGTGAAATCGCAGGCATTGCTCATCCCAGCCGGCATCTTCCTGTAACACCATACCGCGCGATACTTCCGTGAGTACCGGCACGGATAAGTCGTGGGCCACACCGTCTTCCGATAGCGCCTGCAGCGCATTCAGTTGTTTTTTCAGACGCTGACTCAGTTGCAGTATGCGGCCATTGTCGAGGCGCAGAAATCTGCCCTCTGCCTTTTGTAGTGATGCGAGCAGTTTTTTCAGATCGATGGTTTTTTCAGAAAAATAATCGTCGATCACTGGTGCATCGATTGCCGCTGCGTCGCCGTCTCTGTACTTCAGTTCGCCGGACATGGCGACGCCCGGTCGCTGCGGACTGAAATGTACCTGCATGCTTTCACTGGAAGCTTCAGCGCTGATCACAATGGGTTCGCTGGCCGGCCACAGCAGTGAGACCTGAGGCTGGATCTTTTGCAGTGCTGCCAGTACTTCGAGCGACTGCTCTGCATCGTTCAGTGTCCATTGCCAAGTGTCATCGGCATCCGGCACCGGCAGCTGCGCGGTAATCGCCCGGGCCACCTTGCGTTCTTCGTCTTTATCGCGAACGGTGTTGCGCGGGCGACGCCTGACCGACGCGTGCAGGCCGCGCTTACCGATGCCAGGTACCACACAGGGGCCGGCCTCGCCGAGTGGATATACGCGGCATTCGATGTGCAGGCCGGGGTCCAGCGGACGCAGATGAAAAGTCGGGCGAGTCACCGGTGCCACTGAATCGGCGTTGAGTGCGGTGATGTCCGTGTGCACTTCGGCAATCGTGGCCAAGGCGCGTATCGAGTCGAGTACCGCATCGCTGCCTTCCACCGGTATGGTCAGGCCGTTAAAAGAGACAGCACGAGCGATATCGAGTTGTCCTTCGGTGTAGCGATGAACGACCAGTGACTGTGCATCGCGCCAGTGACAGGCAAAGTCGCTGGCGCTTTTTATATCGCTGTCCGGGAAGGGTTGCAGGGTGATGGTGATTTCACCCATGGTGTGATCTTCAACAATCTGCAGCACCGGAGGCGGCACCTGCAAAATCAGTCGGCGTGGCAGTGAGGTGTCGTCATGGTCTGCGACGCTGCGGTACAGGCGTGGATGTTCGATCAGCAGGTCAAGTGATTCCGCGGTGGCGAAGGTAAAGTTCTGCTCAAAATTCAGCGCGTGATTAATCTGTATTTCATTGCGCAGATGCGCACAGATTTTAAGATCATGATCACAGAGAAAATCGAGTGTGCCGCATTCATCCAGCAACAGTTTTAACGGGAAGTGCTTGCCGGGCAGCCAGCTGCCGTTTTTCGATAACCGCTGCTCGCGCGGCTCCACCAGAATGCGCGACCCCTGTGAGGTAAGCCACCAGCCCAGTCGGCGGGTACTCTGCACAGATTGCTGTGCGCTCAGCCGGGTGTGTCGGTTAGCGGTTTGCGTCAGTAAATCAAGCGCTCCCTGCCAGTCCGATTCGATGTGGAAGATATTCAGCAGCCACCCCACGGAACGCAACTGTGGCTGGTATTCTGTTTCCGGTCGCTGCAGCCCAAGCACTGAAATAAGTGACAGGGCTTCATCGACAAACCAGTGCATACCGATTGAAGAGGCGTCATCCACCCGGCTGGCCAGCCGCGTGATTTGCGTTTCGTCCGGCTTTTCACCGAGCCAGTGACGAGCCAGCGCGATAAAGAAGTCGAGCCAGGGACTCGCATCTATATGCAGACCGCCGAGCCAAAGTGTGTCTTTCAGTTTTTTGTCGCCGCTCAACACGCGCACAAAATCCACCAGCACTTTCAACACCGGGACAAATCGATCACCGCTGTGCTGCTGCTGGTACTGACGCGACAGGGTGCTCAGGGCGGTGTACAGATCAGCAAGTCCACGTTTGTCTGCTTCGGTGAACTGATCACTGCGTTTGCATGGCAGCGTTTGTGCGGTCTGTTGAATCAACGCCAGTCCGTGGCACAGGGCGGGCAAACCGCTCAGTGTATTGTCGGCAGTGTCAGTAGTGCGGCTTCGGTATAACTCAATAGACTGCGCCGGTCGATGTGCAAACAAGGCTACCACCGAGCGCACCGATAGCGCGTCTGAAGTGTTGCAACCCTGCAGCCACAGATCCATTGCCTGCAGTCGGTGTGGTTCGGTGTCACCGGTTAAGAGGCTGATTAACGCCTCGGCCAGCAAGGCCTCCCAGTCGGTCGCAGTTTTTACACTCTGATCGGTTGGTGTGTCGTGTGTCTGCGACCACCGAGTGAAGTTGTTTTCCGCGGTTGGGCTGAAGGCAAGCAACTCGGTGAGCACCGTATGCGCCGAGAGCTTGTTGCCGGTTTCAGGTGGTGCAAGTACATCATCAATCGGGGACAGGGCTGACACGTATTATTTTTTATTGGAGGTTGAACAGGCGGCTTATAGTAGCGCTGTTGATACACCCTGACCCGGCTTTAGTGCATCAGGTTGCCTGTCTGTCACCAGCGACGTTATCGCTACCATATCGTGCTATTTCACTTTGTTACATCGATGACAGTTGCCCTGCATTACACGCACAAAATGCGTCATTACTATGGCGGTTGACACACTGACCGGCATAGTTCACGGGTATCCGTCATCCAGAGAAAACAGTGCAATGCAGGCCGCCTGATCGAGTGGGAAAAGTCGCCTGGCACGTGTCGCGCCTGCTCAGGCGAGTTGTGAAGCAGTCGTTTCTTCTGGTGGTGAATAGAAGCCACGCTGCTGTTTCAAAGCAGACGCCGATGCTAACGCTTGAAACGATGTAGCAAAGCGCTTCATTCGTTTATTACTGATGCCCCATGGATGATGCAGGTGGGTATGCGTTTGCGGGTCTGGGTTGCCGGGCTACAGCCGCTACAGTGCCAGGTAATGCTCAATACCGTTAATGTTATCTTCGGCGTGATGATTAACATACAACACGGTTGACTCACTGCGTGAGCAGATCAGCTCTATTAATGCCAGCACGCGCTGGCGGTTCATGTCGTCGAGGCCAAGGCAGGGTTCGTCCAGAATAAGCAGCGGCGGGTGTTTTACCATTGCACGCGCAATCAGCAGTAACCGCTGGTCGCCGTAGGACTGACTGGTGAAGGTATCATTGGCTCGTTCCGACATGCCAAGCACTGCGAGCCATTCGTTTGCGATTTTTTTCTGGTTATCTGTATATTTGCTGTACAGACCGATACTGTCGTAGAAACCTGAAATAATCACATTGCGCAGGCTGGTGCCGACGGTGTACTCCCACTGCAGTGCGGTTGAAACATAGCCGATAAACTGTTTGATCTGCCAGATGCTCTCGCCGCTGCCGCGATTAAAACCAAACACGAATATATCGTTTACATAACACTGCGGATGATCACCGGTGATCAGTGACAGCAGGGCGGTTTTACCACTGCCATTGGGGCCGGTCAGCTGCCAGTGTTCACCGGCGTTAATGGTCCAGTCGATGTGCTCAAATATGATGGTGTCACCGTAGCGAACAGCAGCCTGCTGCAGTCTGGCCAGCGGCTGATCGATCGGCAGGGCAGGCAGTGCAACATCCGGATCTGCAGGGGGGATTTCCAGTTCCGTGGTTTTTAGATGCAGCAATTGCATTAATGCATCTTGAGCTTCACAGTCGTCGCGCTCGATAGTCTGCGTGAGTTCACCGTTATTGATATAAGCAATGTGTGTGATGTAGTCGGGACACTGATCCAGTCGGTTAAGAATCATAACGATCGGCGTATGTTGTGCGACGCTCGCAAGATGTGTCTGCAGCGCGTTGAGGCTATCTACATCCAGACCTTCAAAAGGTTCATCGAGTATTAGAAGTTGTGGTTCGCAGCACAGCGCGCGAATGAGCATGACTTTGCGTGTTTCACCGGTGGAGAGTTTTCGGAACGCGCGGTCGAGCAGGGGTGCCAGTCCCAGTTGATTGATAAGGCGTGTGGCGGTTGCAGTGTCGGTGGCAACGGCATCAATGATCTCGGACACCGGTGTACCCTCGGCGATGACATCCATGATGTCTGCATCGTCCTTGCGCCTTTCAGCCGCAATCAGTTCGGCCTGCGCTTCGAACGACACCAGCCCCACGCGTTCAGGCAGGTTACTGACAACACCGTATTCGATGTCCCCGACGCCTGCGAGCACAGCGGCAAGTGCGGACTTGCCTGACCCGTTGCTGCCGGTGATTAACCAGTGTTGCCCGCGTGACAGTGTCCAGTTGATTTTCTTTAACTGAAACCGGCTGTCAAAATCAACAGTCAGGTTTTTAAGCGTGATAGCCATAGTTTTACTGGTGTGAAAAAGGAGGGTAAGCAGTTTTATCGCTTGCCATCGTCTGGCTGGTTGCCTGCTTTCTGTGGTGAGTTACTCCCCGTCTTTTTCGTGGTGGGTGTGCGTCGGGCAGTGGTACTGTTGCATTCGTGGGGTCGGGTTATCAGGAGAGGGTGGATAGGCAGCGCAGGTTGCCTCACTGCTTATCCACCCTCCTATAGATCGACCTGCATAGGTACTGACGGCTTCCCGTCGGTTTTAGCCTATACGATTCTCTTCATGTCTGACATGTAGCCACGCAGAACCGCGCCTACCTCCTCGACCGGGTGATTGCGTATGGCTTCATTAACTTCGATGAGGCGCGCATTGTCGACACCGGTATCGTTCAGTTGCAGCCCTTTGCCGATGACATCGCTTTTAACAGTTTTCATGAAATCCTGTAGCAGGGGGACACAGGCATGGTTGTACAGGTAGCAACCGTATTCCGCCGTGTCAGAAATCGTGGAGTTCATTTCAAACAGTTTCTTACGGGCGATGGTGTTGGCGATCAGCGGTGTTTCATGCAGTGACTCATAGTACGCCGACTCGGCAATGATGCCTGCCGCTGTCATGGTTTCAAAGGCGAGTTCCACGCCCGCTTTAACCATTGCAACCATCAGGATGCCATGGTCAAAGTATTCCTGTTCGGCAATGTCCATGTCGCCTGCCGGTGTTATTTCAAAGGGCGTTTCGGCTGTGTCTGCACGCCAGCCCAGCAGCTCTTTGTCGTCATTGGCCCAGTCAGCCATCATGGTGGCTGAAAACCTGCCAGTCATGATGTCGTCCTGATGCTTGTTATACAGCGGGCGCATGATGTCTTTCATTTCTTCCGCCAGCTCAAACGCCTTGATTTTGGCCGGGTTGGAGAGGCGGTCCATCATGTTGGTGACGCCACCGTACTTCAACGCCTCGGTGGTGGTTTCCCAGCCGTACTGAATTAACTTCGATGCGTAGCCCGGATCGATTCCTTCTTCGATCATTTTATCGAAGCACAGCAACGAGCCGGTTTGCAGCATGCCACACAGAATGGTCTGCTCGCCCATCAGGTCAGACTTGACCTCGGCAATGAACGAGGACATCAGCACACCGGCCTTGTGGCCACCGGTACCCACGGCATAGGCTTTGGCAATGGCCAGCCCTTCTCCCTTCGGGTCGTTATCATCGTGGACTGCGATCAGCGTTGGTACACCAAAGCCGCGTACGTACTCGGCTCTCACTTCGGTGCCGGGGCACTTGGGGGCCACCATGATTACCGTCAGGTCGTCGCGGATTTTGGTACCTTCCTCGACGATGTTAAAACCGTGTGAATAGGAAAGACAAGCGCCTTCCTTCATCAATGGCATCACCGCGTTGACCACCGATGTATGCTGTTTATCCGGCGTCAGGTTAAGTACCACATCAGCGGTGGGTATCAGCTCCTCGTAGGTGCCAACGGTAAATCCGTTTTCGGTGGCGTTTTTCCACGACTGTCGTTTTTCGTCGATCGCCGCCTGGCGCAACGCGTAGGAAACGTCGAGGCCGCTGTCGCGCAGATTGAGACCCTGGTTGAGGCCCTGCGCACCACAGCCGATGACCACCATCTTTTTGCCTTTTAGTGCGTTGACACCGTCGGAGAATTCGGCCATTTCCATGAACCGGCATTTGCCGAGCTGTGCAAGCTGTTCACGCAGCGGGAGTGAATTGAAGTAGTTTTCGGCCATGGTGGTTTCCATCGGTCAGGTGAATTGAGGGTGCGTGCTGGGGTCGATAGCGGGCGCGGGGCCGCCGCTTATCATGCAAGCGATGGAGTCTATAGAATTGATTGTGTTCAGTAAATTGAAATAAACTGCATGTCATGTCCCATAATTCGCAACACTCGTACGGATGAACCTTCGCGCACTCAGCCATTTTCTGGCACTTGCCGACCATCTGCACTTTGGCAGAGCGAGTGCGGCGGCCAATGTCAGTGTGTCGGGACTGTCGCGCAACATTAAACAACTGGAAGCGGAGGTCGGCGCCGCGTTGTTTGACCGTGATAATCGATCCGTGAGGCTGACAGCGGCCGGGGAGCGCTTCCGGCACTATGCGCGAGAGGCGGTGCAGCAGTGGCAGAGAATTCGCCATGAGCTCGCCGAACATGCCTCTCAGTTGCAGGGGGAAATCAGCCTGTACTGCTCGGTGACGGCCAGTCACAGCCTGCTGATCAACCCGTTGCGACGCATTCGTCGCGACTTCGCCGGGCTGGAAATCAAGTTGCATACCGGCGATCCGGAGCTCGCCATCGGTCGTGTGGCCGCGGGATACGAGGATCTGGCGATTGCGGCATTACCCGATCGCCTGCCACCCGGGGTGATCGGCAAGTCGATGACCACCTCGCCACTGCTGTTTATCGCACCGCTCGAAGCACCGGATCTAATAATGCCGGGTGATGACGCGAGCAGTGAGTGGTCGCGGGTGCCATGGATCGTGTCGGAAGGCGGGCTGGCGCGAAGCCTGATCAATCAGTGGTTTCGAGACCGTGAAATCGAACCGAACATCTACGCTCAGGTGGCTGGTAACGAGGCGATTGTGAGCATGGTGAGTCTCGGGCTCGGAGTCGGGGTTGCACCGCGCATTGTGCTGGATAACAGTCCGGTGGCACACAGCATTCGCGTGCTGGATATCAAGCCTGCGCTGGCTGCGTATCAGGTCGGACTGTGCACGCTGAAAAAAAGTCTGGGCAATCCACTGGTGCGGGCGGTGTGGGATTCGTGGCACCCCTCCGATAGTCAAACCGGCAATCATTCAGTAGAGTAAGTGCAATCCCATTTGAGGGCTTCCCATGTCCGACGTCGATACCCGACCATTCGCGGGTTACTATCATCGAGAGATACCAGCCGCCGACCCCGAGTTGACGCATGTCGGGCCAGGTACCGTCTGTGGTGAGTATCTGCGGCGCTACTGGCAGCCGGTGGCGATGACCAATGAGGTCTCGGACCTGCCACTTGCAATCAGAATTCTCGGTGAAGACCTGGTGCTGTTCCGCGATCATTCCGGTCAGTGGGGACTAATGCATCGGCACTGTGCGCATCGGGGTGCGTCACTTGAGTATGGCATTGTGATGGACTGTGGTATCAAGTGCTGTTACCACGGCTGGCACTTCGATATCGACGGGAGACTGATCGATGCACCGGCAGAACCACTTGGCAGTCCGGTTAGAAACAAAGTGGTGCAGGGGGCCTATCCGGTGCGTGAAGAGCAGGGGATCGTTTTTGCTTACCTGGGGCCGCCTGAGCAGGTGCCTGAGTTCCCCGTCTATGACACGATGTGTCTCGATGATACAGATCGCAAAACGTTTTCACTGAGTATGCCGGCCAACTGGCTGCAGGTGTACGAGAACACCCAGGATCCGATTCACGTATTGCATTTGCACGCCCTGTCGAGTGGTGTGCAGTTCGGTGCGGCGTCCGGTGTCGAACAGCTGATCGAGTATCGCGACACGCCTCTGGGTATGATGAATATTCAAACCCGCAGGGTAGGCGGGCATCTGTGGACGCGCACGACGGATTCAATTCTGCCCAACGGCAATCAGACCGGAGCGATCTGGGAAGAGGCAGAGTCTCGGAAGATCTTTCAGCGCGTGTCGATGTTGCGGTGGATGGTGCCAATAGACAATACCCATACCATGACCATCGGTTGGCGTTACTTTAACGATCAGCTCGATCCGCGTGGTCAGGACACGCCGTCCATGGTGGGTAAAGAGTTAATCGACTTTATGGGGCAGACCGCAGGTCGCAGTTATGAAGAGCAGCAACGTCAGCCGGGCGACTACGAAGTGCAGGTGTCGCAGCGACCTATTGCCATCCATGCACTCGAACATCGGGTAACGTCTGATCGCGGTGTGAGTAAACTACGCAATCTGCTGCGTCGACATGTGCGTGCCCATGCCGACACCGGTGAAGCACCGATGCCGCAGCTCAACGAGGCAGGGCAGGTATCGACCTATTGTCAGGACACAGTCTATCCGGTAACACCGGCAGACGATGACGATGCACTGATGCGTGAATTTGGTCGCAGGGTTGCGGATACGGTGTTGTCATCCGACAAGCTGAGCTATCAAAAGCGTATCGCTTCAATTGAATCCATGTGTGAGGCAGAGTTTGACTGACGGTCGAACGTTATTGGTTGTCTGTGTGAACTTTTAAACGTGCCACTGTGCTGGTATGGGATGACTACTTATATAGTTGCCCTGCTTTACAGAAATACTGGTCAGCTGGGTCGAATGGCTAATTGACACGCAGATATTGTTGTGCCGTTGCGTTCATGCTGGTGTTCGAGGCAAATCGAGGCTTACATACGCGCGATTGATAGATGCAGCGCTGATTGTTAACCTGCTTCAGAGGTTATTGTGGAGGTGAGAATAATGAAATTATCTGTGAGCAAGTTGCGCGGCCTGCCGGCCGTCATGGGGGGAAGTTTGTGGTTGCTAAGCGCTTGTGGTGGTGGCGGAGATGGCGGAGAGTCCGATCTGCTGGAATTGCCGACACTCGCGGTGAGCGGCCTCGGAGGCACCGCGGCGATTGACGTGTTGAATCCCTGGTTGGTGTCGCTCAGAACTTTTCGGTTGGACTCTATTACACCGGGAACGGGTGATGCGAGGGTCGCGACGCTGCAGTACAGTGCTTCGCGCAATGTGCAGGATCACATCGACTTCTACACCACACGGTTTGAAATCGACACCTGTGAAGTCTTTACGGAAAATGACACCGGCGGTGGCGGTGGCGGTGGAGGTGGCGATATCCCCTACGTCGCCGGTGGCGAAAGTGTGGTTTTCAACGCACCGAACGGTACCTGGTTCACGATGAATCAGACTGATGTCGGCATTTACGATGTGGACAATGAACTGCCGGACGCCTTTCCAGCGGGTACCACGTTATCGATCCCCGGTGACGTATTTCCATCGGTGGGTGCAATTCCTGTTGTGGAGCCTCCGGTACCCATCCGGTTTTTACCTGAAGCAGGTGCGGTTTCCGCTGACTCAGTCTACGAGTGGCAGGCATCCGGTGGCCCCGGTGAAGTCATGATTGTGGATTTGCTTGAGTTCGATGCCGCGGGTGTGTTTATAGACTTCAGGATTTCCTGTTACATGGAAGATGATGGTGCGTTCCAAATGCCCGCTGATATCGTGCAGGCAATCGCCGACAATCCCAACACACTGGAGGTACGCTATACCCGACAGCGGCGCTCGCTATCGGTAGTCGATGGGGTCGTCGCTTTTGTTCGCACCAGTGTTGCTGAGTAACCATTTGAGTAACCAACCAAGGTGCGCAGCCAGGTAACGAAACCGGCTTTGTAACCTTAATATTTTCCAGTGCAGCAATCCAAATACACCGGCCGAAAACGGCCGGTGTTGCCCTCACAATATTCACTGTTATCGAGACTAATAGTTCGTTAAAGTACCGGGCACTCAACGCATTTATCCCGGTTCTGGAACAGTCAGTCACCATGAGTCAAAAAGCTTTTTTTATCAGACTTGGGGCCATAACGGCGGCACTCGCGTTACTGATTTCATTTTGGCTGTCGGTCCCATTACTTCAGTCCAGTCTGCTTGGCAGGTTTTCTACACCGCGATCAGTTGTACCGCGTGGAGATCTCAGCGCACTTGAGCAATCTACCATTGAAGTATTTGGGGTGGCGAAAAATAGTGTGGTTTTCATTAGCACGTCCCAACGAGTTATTAATCCCTGGACTCGCAACACCTATGACACTCCGAGTGGCACGGGATCCGGATTTGTGTGGGATGAGTTGGGGCATGTTATTACCAATCACCATGTTATCGATGGTGCCAGTCAGGCAATTATCCGGCTGGCTGACGGGCGCGCCTACGACGCCTACCTGGTCGGGACGGCACCTGAATACGATCTGGCAGTACTGCAGATTGGCGTAGGTAACGACCGGCCACCGCCAATCTCTATTGGCAGCAGCAGCGAGCTGGTGGTTGGTCAAAGCGTACTTGCGATAGGCAATCCGTTTGGACTCGACTGGACGTTGACCACTGGCATTGTTTCGGCCCTTGATCGTGAAATTCCCTCGGAAAACGGTAATACCATCCGTGGTCTGATTCAGACAGATGCCGCTATTAATCCAGGTAATTCAGGCGGCCCGCTGCTCGACAGTGCCGGCCGGCTCATCGGTGTGAATACCGCCATCTTCAGCCCGTCAGGTTCAAGTGCCGGCATTGGCTTTTCCGTACCTGTCGATGCAGTCAACCGTGTCGTGCCCCAACTGATTGCCAAAGGTCGTTATGCACCGCCAACGCTTGGCGTGAACATAGATCCGCGCGGGGACGCATTGTTAAGCCAAACGGGTGTGCCGGGTGTGATTGTGCTTGATGTGGTCCCGGGCAGTGGTGCCGCCGCTGCCGGCATTCGGCCGGCGCGTATTACCCGCTCCGGTCAGATAATTGTTGGCGATATCATTGTCTCTCTGGATGATCAGGCGATCACAGATGCGCAGAGTCTGCGCGATGCGCTCGATACCCGCAGAGTCGGTGAGCAGGTCGTGCTTGGGGTCATTCGTGAAGGTGCAAAGGTGGAGATCCCGGTAGTGCTGAGTGCTTCAAATTAACGGCCGCCGGTATCAAGTTCGTGGTAATGCCGACGAAGCATTGGTACCGAACAGCCAAGCTGTAGCATCAGGCCACTAGGAAGTCTGCGCGGCAGAACCTCCGCTACTGCGAGCGCACCGGATTGCGCCTGAATACGCCTTTGTTTTCGTCGCGTATGAACAAAATGCTCCACCAAACTAAAAATAAACCTATTCAGACACAACCGGACACGCTCTCGCTACGCAGACTTCTACCGCGCAGACTCCTGGCCGTGTCAAAACCGTGCCTCAAACCGGTTTTATTCTTCGCATAAATGACACCACAATATAGCGGAGCCCTTCAGAGATGGCTCTGCCGCCGTGGCGATGGGTAATGTGCCCCGGGTGCACAGATGCGTAGCCGATAGGACCCTTGACCAGTTCCTTCTGTTTGGAGAAATAAGTCCCTCCCCCTGTGTACTCGTCAAGATCTGACAGCTGTATCAGACAAGTGATGTCGGACTCGTCGTGGTGCAGCGCCAGGTGTCCCTGCGCTTCTGGTGTGTACTTTGCCAAAAACGTTTCTTCATTAATGTTGTTCCAGCCTATTCCAAGCGCCCACTTATGCCTCGCCATCGGTATCACATAGTCATCGAGGATCTCCCGGTAAACTTCTTTTAATCCGAGTACCTCAAGGACAATGTCGGTCGTTGGATAAGCAGTGTGCCGGTCAGTTGTCCAGCAATCGGCATGCTCTGCCTCATCACGAATGAGATGACAAAATTCGGGTGTAAACAGTGGGAAGGAGAAACAGCTTTCAAATGGCTCATCGACCACCAGTTCCCATTCTTTGGTGCGGGCGGCATACGTTAAAAACCGCTCTTTCCAGGCCTCTTTGTCTTCAAAATAGGCGTATAGTTCGGCGTGCTTTTGTCTATTCCGGGGTTTAACCTTGAACAGGTCCATCCATTCTTCATATCTCGCACTCCAGGTCTGCTGTTCAGCAAACTCGTAAGCGCTTTGTATCAGTTCAGCTCGTTGTTCCGGGTTTTCATGCAATGCTTGCAGCATTCCAAGTAACGCAGCTTCGACGTCTGCAGAATCTCCGACGCCAGCGGTGACTGCTGCACGCCCTTCAAGTAAATTGCCCAGATTACCAGTATCTGTCGAGACGATGCTGACACACCCTCTCATCATTTCGAGCGCAGTCAGGCCATAGGTTTCCTCTGTACTGCATGGGTACAGGAAATACTCTGCCTGCCTGATTTCCTGATACAGATCCGCCGCTTTTAACAGCCCTTTAACCACCACACCTTTCTGATCAATAGCCAGATTGTCCATCTCAGCCACGGCGTAATCAGGCGTCGCAATATGTAACGAGGCGTTCGGAATGAGCTCACACACCCGGGGCCACATATCGAGCAATGTACCAAGCCCGTTGGACGGGGCAGAAGTGTAAAGGAATCGCCCCGGTGTCTTATCGGTTGGTTGAATTTCCGGCCAGTCTGCAGGGTCAATCGCATGTGGTATCACGTGCATTATTTTGCTTGCAGACGGATTGTGGTGAGCGAATCGTTTCGCATGATGCGGTGAGGCGGCTACTACATGATGCAGTCTTTCATCATGAAACAGTGAATGTCCGCCGCCGGGAAGTTCTGTGCCTTCATACCAGGGAAAGAAAGAATGGTAGTGCACCCAGAGGATCCCCTTGTCCCAGGTGATACCTCTGGATTCAAGCAAGGGGATAAAATGCAGGTAAGCAACTGCTATCACCACATCGAAGTGTTGATTTTGCTCTAGCTGGTCTGTCGGAACGCACCTGAATTCTGAGTGCGAATTTGCGTCAACCTGGCCGCTGACCGTCACCTGGTGCTTGTGTGCGGCAAACTGTGAGGCTAGTTTCTGCCATGTGTACGCCATCCCGTTGCTGCCGCGGTCGCGCCAGCTGTCACAATTGACGGGTGACTTATGGTAGCCGGTGTAGATTAGTATTTTCATTGGTATTAAAGCCGTGTTTTTTTTAAACCTGCGACTGTTTGGGCACTGCTGTTACGACAATGCGCCGACAATCTCTATGGCACGAGTTATATCGCGATATTAGATATGAATACGGCAAAGCTGCAACCGGCTAGTTCATGTTTTGACGAACTCTTATCAATAACTAAACCAAACCGGAAAACCAATTGCATGCGCACGGCAATAGCACTTACTGATAACATCGCCATTCGAAATATTTTTTACAGATTTTCGTAGCTGGAGTACAAAGCGCGAGTATCGAAGTGGCCATTTCACGCAACAAAATGAGATGAATGCGAACGCTAGTCTGTGTGCTTGAAATGAAAGGAGAGTAAACCGTGTCATTTCAATATAAACCTAAGCGCTGAACGTAGAGATTTTAGTAAGCCGGAAATTACGGTAATGACATCTAAACCAGAGCGTACGCAGTGGATAAGGTTACGCTGTACATGCTCCTTGCACGTGAACAATCAATTTTGCCGTCACGAAAAACGGAAAGCGGTAGTCGTTAGCTACGGACAAGCGGTCACAGTGAGTTCTTGTTTACGCTACCTCGGTCGGAAGGCTGGAAACCATCTACATAGCTTATACTGGATTGTTACAGGTTCCTGAGCCACTTAATCGATAATAGAGATGCTATTGTTCGCCATCTATACAAATAACTTCCCACGATCACTTCTGAAGCAGCCCGCGCGCAAAAATGCGCGCGGACTGTGGTTACAGGTAAGTGCCTGTGCTACCAGTCAGAGTAACCACCCTTGGCAGAACCGATATCGTATCCACCGTCTTTCGTTGGTGAATAGTCATTCGATCCATAGCCGTTCTGGTAATCATTAGACCCATAGCCACCTTTGTTGGCCATGGCACCGAAGTCAGCCTTAGAACCGAAGTCAGAACCGAAGTCAGCTTTAGAGCCGAAATCACCGCGGTTGCCACCTTTGCTGGCCATTGAACCGAAGTCAGCTTTGGAGCCAAAGTCAGAACCGAAGTCAGCCTTCGATCCGAAGTCACCACGGTCAGCGCCTTTACCAGCGATAGAGCCGAAGTC
>CAZOXM010000105.1:0-15449 GCA_964583825.1 uncultured Granulosicoccaceae bacterium | reverse complement strand
AGCAAAGCGCCGGGAGCGTATAGCTGTCCGGCGATTCGCATGCCATCACACCAATCCACTGTGCGGCGGCGAGCGGGCCGATTCCGGCCAGCAGCAGTCCCTTTCCCTTCCGGTGTTATCTGTAAAAACAGTGGATTGACGGCCAGTACACCGAAAAAGGTCGCCTGATACATCAGTAGTGTTGCTAATCATTGAGACCCGTCAATGGAGAAGAACATGGCGCATGATAAAGCCGACTGGATGCAAACACTTACCGGTGCGCATGTTCGTATACGCACCGCGGGCAGTGAGACGGACAACCGGCTGACAGTTATTGAATTTACCGAGCCGCCGCACAGCGACCCGACGGTTTTCACCAGGCACGAGTTCATCGAAGTGTTTCAGGTGGTCAGCGGTACATTGTGTTTTCAGTTTTTAGATGAAACACGGCTGCTACTGAAAGACGGTGATTCGGTTACTTGTTCGCGCTACAAACCACACGCATTCTGGAACGAGACAGACCTGCCTGTACACCTGCAGTTGATTTGCTCGCCAGCCGGGCTCGATCAGTTTTTCATTGAATCGGATGCGCTTTTAAAATCACCTGACGCCAATTTAGAGCAAAAACGCAAAGCGTTGCGCGATCAATACGGACTGGAACATCTGCCATCCGCCCCCGCTCGTGCGGGCTGATACTTAGTTTTGACGTCGGTCGTTCACGCAAAAAAAGGCACCCCGAGGGGTGCCTTTTTATAACTACCATTCAGTTGCGGTCATCTAACCTCTAACCCTGGCCTCAGAACCCTGGCCTCTAAATCACAACCCCCACTTCTCGGCTGTCTCCTCGAAAAAGCCGCGTGTCTGTTTGATCTTGATCCAGTTATTGACGTAGTTGATCCAGACCTGATCATCCTGTGGCAACAGCATTGCGATCGGAGTCGGGGAGCGAGGAGTGTCCACTTCAATCGGCACTATTTTTTTGAACTTCTGCGTGAGTGTCGCACCTTCAATGTTTGAGGTAACAAACACATCCGAACGGCCGGACAGGACTTCCTGATGCTGCAGCGCGGGCGCTTCTATCGCTCTGATTTCAGCATCCGGAAACCACTGTTTCACCAGTTTTTCAAACGTCGTGCCGAGGGTGGCGGCAACCTTTACATCCGCCTGGTTGATTGAATCCCATCCGCTGAAGCGATCTGCTTTGTCTGACGTGGTGAAGGGCATGATTTCAACCGAGATATAACTCTCGGAGTAACCCGCTGCTTTCATACGGGCCGGGCTGATCGAGGCGGAGCCGGTGATGTGGTAGTTGCCACCGACGACGCCATTCACCAGTGTCTTCCAGTCAGTAGCGACGAATTCAAGCTCCACCCCCATGTCTTTGGCGAGTTCTGTCATCACATCGATGTCGTAGCCTTTGTAGCTGTTAGTCGCCGGGTCTTTAACAGTCATCGGGTTCCAGTCCCCGGTGGTGCCGACTTTAAGGACGCCGTTGTCGAGTATGTCTTTCAGTGCGGACTGAGCGAAAGCTGACGGCGCTGCAAGTGTCAGCATTGCAGTCGCTGCCAAAGTGGTGGCAATGGCTTTGAAAAGTTTCATCGGAAGGTTCCGTGTGCGGTAGAAGGCGGCATCGTTACACGGTAACTGGCAGTTTGCAAACCGTGCGCGGGACATTTCAGCAGCCGCAACGTGATATCAATATGTTAGATTGCACTGTCCCGTGTATTCAGCGATTAGCGTCAATGACCTCTGCCGAACATAAGATCATCAGCGTTCGCGAAGTGTCGAAATTTTTCGGCAGCTTCCAGGCGCTGAACAACGTCAGTATTGAGATCGGGCTCGGCGAGCGTGTGGTGGTATGTGGCCCGTCCGGATCCGGCAAGTCCACTCTGATCCGGTGTATCAATCAGCTGGAAGTGCACGATGCCGGGTCAATCGTAATTGACGGCACTACACTCGATGGCAGCAGAGACAGTCTACGTGCGATCCATGCGAACGTCGGCATGGTATTCCAGCAGTTTAATTTGTTTCCCCACCTGTCGGTGATTGATAACCTGACACTCGGCCCGGTGCGTTCCGGTCGTCTCGATAAGCGAGCAGCCGAGGCGCTGGCCATGCAGTATCTCGAGCGCGTGCGCATACCGGAGCAGGCACAGAAGTATCCGTCACAGTTGTCGGGCGGGCAGCAACAAAGAGTCGCTATTGCGCGTTCTCTTTGTATGGAGCCAAAAATCATGCTGTTCGATGAGCCAACCTCCGCGCTGGATCCGGAAATGATCAATGAAGTGCTGGATGTCATGGTGGAGCTGGCAGAAAGTGGCATGACGATGGTGTGCGTTACGCATGAAATGGGCTTTGCCAGGCGCGTGGCGGACACGATGGTTTTCATGGACTACGGCGCCATTGTCGAAATGTCAGACACCGACAAGTTCTTTCGCAATCCTGAAAGTGAGCGTTGTCAGGAATTTCTGCAACAGATTCTGCCGCATTGAATAAGCATGAAAAAACTGACTTCCTGCAGTAAATTCCCTTCGTATCAGTTATTGCCTGCCAGTGACAACCCAGGGCGTGCCGCGATGCTGAAACTGTCCCTGCTGTGTACCGCACTGCTGTTGCTAACCGGGTGTTCCGATGACTGGGGCTGGTACGTGGTCGACCCCACCACTGCACAGGGTAAAACCAACCTCAGGTTTTTAATGAGCGGGCTTTACTACACCGTGATGCTCTCGCTGACGGCGATTGTCATCTCGATTTGTGTGGGCCTGTTGGTGGCATTGCCGGGGCTTTCAACCAATCGGGCGCTGCGCGGTTTTAACCGGGTCTACGTCGAACTGGTGCGTGCAGTGCCGATACTTGTGATGATTCTGTGGGTCTACTACGGGCTGCCGCAGTTGCTCGGGATCACCATCACTGTATTTTGGGCGGGTGTGATCGCGCTTGCCTTGTCTGACAGTGCGTTTGAAGCGGAGATCTTCCGTGCGGGAATACAGTCCATCGATAAGGGGCAGTACGAGGCATCACACACCATTGCGCTGAGTTATCTCGACACCATGCGTTTTGTTATTCTGCCGCAGGCGGTGCGGCGGATTCTGCCGGCGCTGGGAAATCAGCTGGTGTACATGTTGAAGATGTCGTCACTGGTCTCGGTGATCGGAATGCAGGAACTCACGCGAAAAGCCAATGAGCTGGTGGTGACCGAGTATCGGCCACTCGAGATCTACACGGTGCTGCTGCTCGAGTACCTCGTGCTCATTCTGATCGTCTCGGCCGGCGTCCGCTGGCTGGAGCGCCGGCTGAAAACCAATCAGCGCGCCACGTGATAAACAGCGCGTGCCCGCGCGGTCGCCGCGTTTAATTGTGTAAATGTTGACAGTGTCGGCCTGCCTGGGTGTGCTGGACCCATAGAATGAAGTAAACTGGCTGCAACAAGCCCCTGTTTACGGAAGCGACGCGTGTACATCTCTACTCCCAGGAATATCGTTCCGCTGGATACCATTCTGCCGGAAGAGCCACTACTGATGATGGGGGCCGGGCCTGTGCCCATTCCCGCGCGGGTCGCGGCGGCAAACTCAATCGTGATCAATCACCTCGGCGATACCATGTCGCAGATTATCGAGCAGGTGAAAAGCATGTCGGGCTATGTGTTCCAGACTCGCTCATCGAGAATTCTCGGTGTCGCCGGTCCGGGGTCGGCGGCCATGGAAATGGCGGTAGCCAATCTCATTGAACCGGGCGTGAACTGCCTGTGTATCTGCAACGGTTTTTTCAGTAATCGGCTCGCGGAAATGGCGCAGCGCAATGGTGCGGTTGTCACACGGCATCGCGTGGCGGGTAATGAATCGGTCGATGTCAGCAGTGTCGAAAAACTGCTGGTAGAGCATGCGCCACGGGTGCTCACCATCGTACAGGGCGAGACATCCAATACGGTCTGCAACCGCGGGCTGGCAGAAGTCTGCAAGCTCGCTAAAAAACATCACTGCCTGGTGATTGTCGATGCCGTGTGCACGCTGAGCACTATGCCGTTGAACATGGACGAATGGGGCATCGATGCGGTGATTACCGGCGGGCAGAAGGGGTTGTCCTCGATACCGGGTGTGTCACTGGTGGCCTTCTCCGAACGTGCCTGGGAGACGATACAACAACGCGAAGCACCAATGCAGCACTGGTGCCTTGATGCAAAACTCGCCGATCAGTTCTGGTACCAGAAGGCCTATCACTACACCGCACCGGTATCCGGTGTATTGGCCATTCACGAGGCGCTGAGGCTGATCTGCAACGAAACACTACCGGCACGTTTTACCAGACACATGCGTTCCTCCACGGCGTTGCAGGCGGGTATTGAAGCCATGGGTCTGTCGCTGTTTATCGCGCCGCAGCACCGGCTCAACTCTGTGGTTGGTATCAACCTGCCGGAAGGTATCGACGGGCCGGCGCTGCTGCACTATATGTCCAGCCACTACAAGGTTGAAATCTCCGGTTCGTTCGGCGCTAATATCGTTCGCATCGGGCAAATGGGCGAGCAGTGTCGGGCCCATCAGATCTTCAGAACATTGCATGCACTCGGGGCCAGCCTGACCGGACTGGGAGTCGATGTGGATGTCCCTGCCGGTGTGTCAGCACTGGAAAAGAGTCTGCAGGAGTTCGACAGGCAGACGCAGCTCACCGCTTCACCGCAGGTGGCACCCGCACCGGTGCGCAGTGTCGCAGCGTCATCGTTGTAATCTGGTTCCGCTGCCAAACGTCAGCGCCAGCGCCAGCACACCCGCCAGCAGATAACCGATCACGACCGGGTGTGCAGTCGCATCGAGTTGCGACCCAATCAGGGTGGCAACAAGAATCGCAATCAGCGTACTCAGCGAATTGATGGTCGAGCTGGCGGCCCCGGCAATGTCTCCCATTGGCTCCATTGCTATTGAAGTGGTGTTGCCGAACAGGAATGAAAAACAAAACACAATCACTCCGTTGTAGGCGATGTGTACCTTCAGCGGGGTGAGCTGTGCGGTATCGTGGTAAACCGCCAGATAAACCAGTGATGCGACAATGACCCCGACCGTGGCCGCCCGTACCATGGTGACGGCACCAAATCGTTCCACCAGTCTTGAGTTAACGAAAGCGCCCACGCCGAACAGTGAAGCGAGGCCGCCAATGATTGCTGGCAAACGCGTACCCACACCGTACATGCCCTGAAATATCTGCTGTGCGGTACTGAGATACGCAATAAATGCCCCGGCAAGTAAACCGATAATAAGCAGATAACGCAGCGATAACGGATGGGTGAGCACCTGTGCGATCGAGCTTTTTATCAGGCTGACCGAGAGTTCGGTTTTGTGTTGTTGATGCAGAGTTTCAGGCTGCCGGTACCAGAACCAGACCATGGTGCTGATCGCATACAATGCAAGTACCGTAAAAATGGTGCGCCAGCCTGACATCAATAGAATAACCTGCCCGACAAAAGGGGCGATCATTGGCACACCGATAAATACCATCATCACCAGTGAGAGTATTTTCGCCATGGCCTCTCCCTGGTAACTGTCGCGGATAATCGCAATCGCAAGCACATAGGGTCCGGCGGCACCAATGCCCTGCAGCACACGACCGGCCAGCATCAGTGTAAACGTGTCGGCGTTAATACAGAGCAGGGTGCCTGCGAGGTAGACAATAAACCCGAAAATAACCGGCTTGCGTCGACCCACGCTGTCGGCGACAAAGCCGTAAAACAGCACGCCGGCTGAAAACCCGAGAAACAATGCAGTGATTACATACTGAATCCGGTTTTCTACCGTTACGTTGAGATCACTGCCTATTTGCGACAGTGCCGGCAGCATCGCATCGATAGAGAATGCATCGAGAGCCGAGATCAGTGCCATGAGTAACACAAACTCAAAGCGCCCGGGAGAAGCTATCTGTTTTATGGTTGTTGCTCTACAAAGGCGAGAGTGAATGGTGGCTGGCGGGCCACCGGCATCTGGTGAATCACCCGCTTTAGCCGGCCCGGGTGACGACGGTACTGTGCATTATCGCTGATGTTATAGCACTGTCTTTGAGTTGGCGCGAGCCGGTAATAGTGTCAATCAAAAGTTTTAATCAACAGCCGGTTGGCAATGTGCCGTATACGGTGCTACAGCGCCGGTTCCAGCGCCGGTTCATCTTTGCCGAGTGCTTCTTTTCGCTGTGTGATATAGGCCTGCAGCTCTTCGCGAATAGCCGCATCAAGCGGCGGTGCTTCAAACTCATTGAGCACCTGTTGCCAAAGCTCGGTAGCGCGCTGAGTCGTATCCTTGCCACCGGCGGCAAGCCAGTTTTCGTGGTTTTGCCAGTCGCTTAAAAAAGGCTGGTAGAAGGCGTCTTTGTAGCGGTTCATGGTATGGTCGCAGCCAAAGAAATGACCGCCAGGTCCGACTTCTTTCATCGCCTGCAGACCAATCTCATCGAGGTCTATCTTAATCGGCTGTAAAAACTGAGTCATGTGCTGCAGCATCTCACAGTCGGTAATGACTTTTTCAAACGAAGCCACCAGGCCGCCCTCAAGCCAGCCGGCGGTGTGGTAGATCAGGTTGCCGTGACCCATGACCGAGCCCCACAGCGCCATTTGAGTTTCATAGGTCGCCTGTACATCAACAGCGTTGGACGCATTGCAGGCACTCGTACGGTGTGGAAGATTGTAAAAGCGGGCGAGTTGTCCGCCGGCCAGATTGGCCAGTGCATTCTCAGGCGTGCCAAAAGCCGGTGAGCCCGACTTCATATCGACGTTAGAGGTGAACCCGCCATAGATTGAAGGCGTGCCTTTGCGCGTGAGCTGCAGCAGTGCGATGCCGAGCAGGGCTTCGGCGTTCTGTTGCACAAAAGCGCCGGCCAGGGTCGCCGGTGTCATCGCGCCCATCAGGGTAAACGGTGTGACCACCACTGGTTGATTTAGCGCTGCCAGCTGCATCGCTCCGTAAGCCATACTGTCATCGAGCTTACGCGGTGAGTTGACGTTAATGTTGGTCATGGCACTTGGGCTGTGCGCCATGTCTTCCATCGAAATGCCTCGAGCGATGGCGCACATCTTCGCCGCATCGAGTACCCGGCCACCACCGATGCCGACCGAAAAAAACGGCTTGTCAGATTCGGTCACACTCACCATTAGCGTGTCCAGGTGGCGGCTATTGACCGGCAAGTCGGTCGGTGCGGTGGTCTGGTTGCCAAAAAAAGTGATGACGTTAAAGAACTGCCCGAGCTGGATCAGCTTTTTGAAGTCTGCAATGTTGCCCATTCGCCGTCCGTTCACGCAGTCGTGAACATTGGGTGGGCCGGATACCAGTCCGAAGTTGATGATGTTGTCGCCAACCTGCAGCGTGTTGTCGTCGTTACGTGAAAACACCTCGAATGACCGGGGTGCGCTGGCGATGGTTTCCATCACCAGGTCACGGTCCATGCGCACGATGCCATTGTCGTCGACGTCGGCCCCGGCGCGCCTGAATTTATCGAGCGCCATCTCTCCCAGTACTTCAATACCCTGATCTTCGAGCAGCGACATCGAGGCGTCGTGGATCGCATTAATCTGGTCGTCATCCAGTGGCTCTACCGGCGCGAATCGATTGCGCAGCACCTTGCGCTCAAGTTGAGGCAGTCCGACCGGCTTTCTCCGCTCGGCGCTACGCTTTTTTCTTCGACGGCTCATGCCGTATCTCCGCAGGGTGGGTAGATCATTTGGTCAGTTTGAATTTTAATCGGCGATTTTGCCGATCTGGCGGGGTATTGTCGCAAATGCTTTGTCTCGCATCGTCCCGATAGCAGTGAGGTGGTTTTTACCGGTTAAAGCGTGACTCATGAGTTGGCCAGTGTTATATCAAAAAGGGGACTAAATTTGATAAATTAGGGCATGACCCCTCGCCACCTCATTTTTTGCCTGGCGCCGCGACTGCCGTTGTTCGGACTGGTGTCGGCGCTGGAAGTATTGCGTCACGCCAACCGGATGGCGAGCGCACGGTGTTACCACTGGTCGTTCGTGACTGAGGATGATCAGGGGGTCGAAGGCTCCAATGGCATGTGGCTGCAACCGAGTTACAAGCTGCGTCGCGCACCGCCAGCCGATATGGTATTCGTGGTGGCAGGGTTTTCTCCGTGGGATCTTACCCTGCCGAGGCTTTCAGGGTGGCTTAAAAAACGGGCGGGCGCGGGTCTGACCGTGGGCGGGATTTCCAACGGCGGGTTTATTCTGGCTGAATCGGGTTTGCTCGATAGCTACGCCGCGACAGTACACTGGGAAGACTTCAGTACCTTTTGCGAGTCGTACCCGCTGGTAAAAAGTCGCTACCAGCGTTTTGTAGTGGATGGTTCGCGGATGAGTTGTTCCGGCGGTGCTGCAACCCTTGAGATGTTTATCGAAATGGTGCGTGCCGATCTGGGTGAGGAGATCTCGCGCCAGGTATCGCGACAGATGCTGCTTGGTGAGTACGCGGTACCGCAGCAGGGTGCGGACGACTCCCTGCACCTTGCAAATCTTCAGCAGTACTCACCGCAGGTGCAGCGCATTTTAAACCTGCTTGACGCCGATATTGAAGGCCCGATGAGAGTCGGTGCCCTGGCCGACAGAGTCGGTGTCAGTCGCCGTGAGTTGCTGCGACTGTTGCAGCGTGAAACCGGGCAAACCCCAAGCGACATTCTCAACAGTCGTCGACTGGAGCGCGCGAGGTCACTGGTCAGGCATTCGCCGTTGCCACTTGCGTCGGTCGCAGACGCTGTGGGTTTCAGTTCGCAGTCACACCTGACGATGAGGTATCGGGAGAAGTATGGCGTGACGCCCGCAGTGGATCGGCGTACGGCCGGCGGTTGATTGTGCGCATTAACCTGTTCGAGCCTCAATCGTTTACACTGGCACAGTGCCAGCGGTAACGGCTAAAAAGTGTACAGAACGAAATCAGCGATAGAAACTTATGAGTGGTGAGACTGATCTGAACAAGCTGTTGGCATCATTGTCACCAAAACCGATGCCGGGTGAGTATGTCTTTGCAAGCTTCCCCGATGCAGCGTATGGAGACCATGCAGCGCTGTCACCGATTGCCGCTTTTACCGAATCGGAAGGCTTAACGCTGGTGCTGCCGAAACAAAAGGCCGATCAGCACAACGTGCACTATGATGCGGTGTTCTGCGGTATTACGCTTGAGGTGCACTCAAGTCTCGAAGCAGTCGGCATGACTGCCGCCTTTGCCAGGAAACTGACCGAGCACGGGCTGAGTGCCAACGTCATAGCGGGCTTCTATCATGATCATATCTTCGTACCTGCCGCAGACAAAAACCGGGCGCTTTCTGCGCTTGGTGAGTTTAACTGACAGCGCTGTACGGGCGCTGCCTCACCGGCACGGCTGCGTCCGCGAATAATTGTCTACACTGCCGTTCCACCCGGTGGTCGCCAGATCACTAGAAACAACACCACGACCAGCAGGCTGTTAACACCGATCATAGCGACGCTAACCGTTTGCAGCGGCCCCTCTGATGGCAATGTCGCATAGGCGGTAAGCGCGCCGGCGATGGCCACCAGAAAACCGATATATGCAAGCCAGCGGTATCGGGCTTTAAAGCCTGCAGCGAATAACAGCCACGCCAATCCTGCGGCCAGCGGTACCAGTGCAAAATCTGCCAGCGCAGCACCGGCCAGGTGCACAATCGCGCTAATGGCTGCCAGCAGTGCTGCAAGGCCTAACAACCTCTTAGCATTCATCATCATCGTTTCCGTTATTGGTTTCGCTACTTGTCGGGGCAGGGTGTGTCAGCGGCACCCCACGCCAGCAGATCATTGATATGTTCCTGCAGGCTATACGGTGCAGGCTCACGGCCAGGGCCCGGTGACCACGCCCAATGCAGAATCAAATCGTGGTTGAGGTGTTCGGCCAGTTGCGTGATATTTCTGTCGCCGTTGGTGGCAGGGTCCCGCAACTGCTCGCAGATCTGTTGGCTGCTGCGATCAAACCAGTGTGCCTCAACCGGTGCCAGTCGCCAGGCCATGCCGACTCTGGGGGCGGCATGTGCGATGTCCTGTGCATGCTCCGTGGTACTATGGCAGGTCTGACAGGCTACCGTTTCTACCCCCATACGACTGGCACCGGCGCGAATATTCATGCCATGTGGTCTGGCCTTGCCATAACTCGGCCCGGACCACATTGGTTGATCGGAAGGTCCGGTGTGACAATTCGCACAGCGCGGGTGACTCGCCACTTCAAAGATGCGTGCCCATGCTGCAAGGCCCTGTGCCTCAGAAACACTGCCTGGCGCCGGTGGGTTAATCTCAACTTCACCGTCAACGGCATGAAGTACGCTGCTTAGGGAAAGTGCGAACAGAACAAATAGCGTTTTCATGGTTGCGGCCTCACACAAAATCGATGTGTCTGTTTAACGGAAGCTCGCGTATTCGCTGGCCGGTCGCTGCAAAAATGGCATTGGCCAGTGCCGGTGCGGTGACCGGTACCGGTGGCTCACCGACACCTCTGATCTTGTGACCGTTCTCAAGACCTTTCACTTCAATCACCGGGCACTGATGCATACGCATGGCTTCGTGCGCGTGGTAGTTGGTTTGCTGTGCCATGCCGTCTGCATAAGTGATTTCACAGTTAATGGCATGGCCAAGTCCCCACACAACACCGCCCTGTACCAGGTTCTCAAAGTTTAGCGGATCGACCACCGTGCCGACATCGCAGGTCAGCCATACATGTTTAATTCGAATGCCGCCATCGGTTTGTGTCACCTCGACAACTGCAGCGGTGGGGACACCGAAACTCTCGACAAATGCGACGCCCTTACCTGAGCCGGTTGCTGCCTCACTGCCCCATGACGACATCTCAGCCACGGTTTCAAGGACTTTGCGCGAGGCATCATGGTCCATTAAACGAATGCGCTCCTGCATCGGGTCGGCACCGGCGGCATGAATCAGTTCATCGAGAAAACTGTCGAAGAAAAAGCCAGCGCCGTTGGCACCGACCGCCCGCCATGAAGACACCGGGGCAAGTTCCGGCACGCGATAACCGCGCATGCGAAAGTTGGGCACTTTATACGGGTTATTCCAGCTGCCTGCGACAATCTGCGGGTCGGGCCCGGGTACCGTAATATTGGCTCTGCTCATTTGCGAATTTATCGGTGAGACAGACGCAATGCTCAAATCAATGCTGTCTACCTTGCCATCCCTAATAGCACCCTGTCCGCGTGCCATCGCAATATGGCGCGGAAAGTCATGGGCAAAATCTTCCTCGCGTGAATAAGTCATCTTCACCGGTGTACCACGCAGTTGGCTGGCAATTTCCGCCGCTTGTTTCACGTGTTCCATTTCCAGTCGATGGCCGAAGCTGCCACCCATATACTGGTTGTGAAACACGACCTGATCAGCTTCGTGTCCGGTGATTTTCGCGATCTGCTGTTGCAGCATGCGCGGTATCTGATGGCCGGTCCACAGCTCGACCTGATCGTCAGTGACTTTTGCGATGGCATTGAGCGGTTCGAGCGGCTGGTGCGCCACGTAAGGGCTTCGATACTCGGCAGAGACTATTGCGCTGTCTGCCAGTGCCAGATCGATATCACCATCGTTACGCCAGACTTTATCCAGACGTACTTGCGTAAAAGAGTCTTCTATTGCCTGCCAGTGATCTTTCTGTTCGGCGGGGTAGGGTGCATCGCCCCATTCCACTTCAACGGCATTGGCTCCCTGAATTGCGTACCAGGTATTCGATGCGATCACCGCGATACCGCCACTGATCTCTATCACCTGTTGTACACCGGGCATGTTCAGGGCTTTATCTGCGTTGTAGCTTTTTAACTCGCCGCCCTGTCGCGGGTTGAGTTTGACGGTGGCGTGTACCATACCGTCTACCGCGATATCGATGCCATAGTTAAGTGTGCCGGTCGATTTACCCGGTACATCCAGTCGCGGCATCGGCTTGCCGATCAGACGCCACTGGGAAGGGTCGCGCAACGGTACCTTTGACACCGGTTCAATCGTCGCGGCAGTTGCTGCCAGTGCGGTGTAGGGCACCCGGGTACCGTCCGGCAGTATCACCGCGCCGTTTTCCGTCTTCAGGCTGTCGACGCTGTGACCGGATTCTTTTGCTGCGGCAAGTTTCAGTGTTTCGCGTGCGACAGCCCCTGCCTCTCGCAGCTTCACGAAACTGTCGGGCATGGAGGTCGAGCCACCGGTGCCCTGCATCCCCATCAGCTTCATCACACCACCCATGACACCGCGCATTGTCTCTGCCATTGTGCTTTCGTCGGTGGACATAAACGGCACGCCTTCTTCCGCCATTGCCGTATTCCAGTAGGCCACGCTGGGTTCGCCGAAGCTGGTTTCAAACCCGCCCCACTCAAGGTCGAGCTCTTCAGCCAGTAGCGCAGCCTGCGCCGAGGCGACGCCCTGGCCTTTGTCGGCGTGTGGCACAATGAGGGTAACCTTGTCCCTGTCTACCAGCACCCAGGGGTTAAATGCGGCCGATCCATCGGAAAGATCATCTGCCAGCGGGTTGTCCGGTGTCTCTTTTACCTTGTAAATACCAAAGGCAAGTCCGCCTGCAATGGCCGCAGAGCCGATTAAAAAACTACGGCGGGTAAATGTGGCGAGCTTTCCCATCACTGACTCTCCTTCAGCTTGTCTGCAGCGGAATTTATCGCTGCCCTTATTCGCGGGTAAGTACCGCAGCGGCATAAGTTGCCGGACATTACTGCATCGATCTGATCATCGGTTGGTGCAGGATGCTGAGCCAGTAATGCAGCCGCCTGCATCACCTGCCCGGACTGGCAGTATCCGCATTGTGCAACCTGCTGTTCGGTCCATGCTGCCTGTACTGCATGCATGGTGTCGGGTGTGCCCAGACCTTCGATGGTCGTGATTTCCCGTCCCTGCAGATCACCCACCGGCCGCTGACACGATCGGACTGCCATACCATCAATGTGTACCGTGCACGCGCCACACTGCGCGATACCGCAACCGTACTTGGTGCCGGTAAAGCCGAGTTCATCACGCAGTACCCACAGCAGCGGTACCTCCGGAGTGACATCGACTGTGTGTGTCTCGCCGTTAATGTTCAGTTCAATCATGCAACGCTCCGCTTGCAATAAGAATGTGCTTTAAATAACTCTGATCAACGCGTATCGGTTGTATGATCGCATTGACAGATAAAGTCGCTGTATAAATCAGCCGCTCATCTGTGCAACAGCCTCCGGGCGCGGATCAGTGCTTTACTTCGTAGTGATGCAGAAACATCTCTACGGTTGATTCGATATAACGTCTGCGTTCGTCATCCGCCGGCGGTTCTGAATAGCCGATCAGTACCGGCCAGAAATACACACCCTTGACCAGTGCGTGCAAGTGTGTGGTTGCAAAATCGATGTCGGCACCTTCAAGCCTGCCATCCTGCGTGGCGGCACGCACCCAGTTCTCCAGCGGATCCTGTCCATCGGGAATTTCACTGGCAATCTGCTCGACAATGCCGGGCAGCTCGAAAGCCTCGACCATTAGTGCTCTGAAGGCAGAGATATGTGAGTCTGTGGTCAGTGAATCCACTTCCAGGGTAATCAGTGCGATCAGTTGCTCGCGTAACGGGGTGTCGGGTGCATAGGTGAAGGGCAGCGACTTGGTCTCTTCAATCAGTCGCAGTGAGACGGCGCGAAACAACACTTCCTTGTTTTCGAAGTGGTTGTACACCGTGCGCTTGCTGACCCCCGCGCGCTCTGCCACGCGATCCATACTGGTCGTGCGAAACCCCTGGGATAAAAACTCTTCTTTAGCAGCTTGCAAAATCGCAGCTCGTTTTTGTTCGGACTGTTTCAATGGCACTGCAATAGCCTTCGCGTCGGTGAATTATAAGTAGGTACTGTAAGAAGTAAACTGCACAGTGTAGTTTAATATGTAAAATCTGATTGGTACGTTGGGTCAGAGTACCAAAATTCCCGATCGGGAATTTTACGTTGAATACATAGTGATAGCGAATATTATTTACCGATCGGTAAATAAACCTTGAAAAAGCGCATTATTCCACTAATAATTTACCGAACGGGAAATGAATATGGCCAATCAAGCAATTAATACCCCGGCAGGACTGGGCAGAGCGGTGCGAAATGCGCGCAAACACCTGGGTCTGACGCAGCCTCAGTTGGCGCTGGCAGCCGGTGTCGGGGTGCGCTTCATTGTTGATCTGGAGGCGGGCAAGCCCACCGTGCGCCTGCAATCAGTCATGAACGTCATTGACAGCCTGGGCGGGCAGTTGCAACTCGCAGAGATGCCCGGCACCGATGAAACAGAAACCACTGAAAGCAATCCAGGGTAGGTAGAGTGCACAAGCTCGATGTCTGGTTGTTTGAGAAAAGAGTCGGCACGCTGCTGTTTGAAAACGGCAGGCTCACCTTCGGCTACTCACCGGAGTGGCTGACCACTGATGTGTGCGTGCCCTTGTCCTGTTCACTGCCACTGCAAACCGAAACGTTCGCCGACGAGGTAACCCGGCCGTTCTTTGCGGGCTTGCTGCCGGAGGGGCAGATCCGCCAGTTGCTTTCCAAACAACTGCATGTCTCATCGCACAACGATTTTGCATTGCTGGATGAAATCGGAGGCGAGTGCGCCGGTGCCGTCACCTTTGTAGCGCATAACAGCGCACCGCCGACAGCACGTGAGGGTGATGCCGATGTGCAGTGGCTGACAGAGACCGAGCTTAAAGAGGTATTACACGAGTTGCCGCGCAGACCCATGCTGGCCGGTAACAAGGACATTCGACTGTCACTCGCCGGCGCGCAACATAAACTGCCCGTCGTGTATAGCGACAAACGTATCGGCCTGCCGCGCAACGGTGCACCCAGTACCCATATATTAAAACCTGCAATAGCAGATGCACCGGGCAGTGTGCTTAACGAACATTTTTGCCTGCAGCTCGCAGCCGCGATGGGAATAAACGCGGCGAAGTCACAGATTTATCGTGTGGCAAATAATCCTGTGCTGCTGGTAGAGCGCTACGACCGGGCGCTCGATAAGAATAACCAACTGCAGCGTATTCATCAGGAAGACCTCTGCCAGGCGCTGGCCGTGGTGCCGGAAATGAAATATCAGAACGAAGGTGGCCCCGGGTTAAGTGCATGCTTTAATCTATTGCGCGAAGTAACCAGGCCAAGCGCACCTCAGATCATCAGGTTGCTGGACTATGTGCTGCTAAATGCGCTGGTGGGTAACAACGATGCGCATGCCAAAAACTTCTCCATTTTATATGGCGGCAGGTATCCGGTCCTCGCACCTTTGTACGATGTAGTGAGTACTGCAATCTATCCGGACTTCACCCCGAAGATGGCGATGAAAATCGGCAGTAAGTATCGGTTTGATCAGTTGCAGGTCCGGCACTGGCAGGCGTTTGCTGCGGATGCCGGTTTGGGGGAAGCGCAGACGTTAAAGCGGTTGCGGGTTTTTGTCAGTCAGTTGCCGGTGGTGGCGCGTGAGCTGCAGGGGGAGGTTGGGGCCGGGTTTGCGG
>CAZOXM010000104.1:0-15499 GCA_964583825.1 uncultured Granulosicoccaceae bacterium | reverse complement strand
TCCGTGAAGGTGGCCGAACAGTCGGCGCCGGTGTGGTCTCGAAAATTAACGAATAGTCAGGCCTTTTAACCTGGTAAACAGGTCGGAGCGGGCGCGGAATTCGTGTCCGCTCTTTTGCGTTCAACACTCTGTTATCATTGCATGGCAGCAGTGAGGCATTAGGCCAGTAGCTCAATTGGCAGAGCAGCGGTCTCCAAAACCGCAGGTTGGGGGTTCGATTCCCTCCTGGCCTGCCACTTTCAAGTGGCAGAGACAACTGGAATTTACATGGCTGCAAAAGCTGAAATAACGGCGGATCCGGCAGATCGAATCAAAATTATCGGTGCGGCAGCGCTGGTGGTGGGCGGTCTGGTGCTGTTTTACCTGTTCGGCCAGTACTCGTTCCTCTATCGTGTGCTCGCCCTGCTTGCGGTGTTTGGCGTGGCGATATTCCTCTATCTGCAGACGGCGCACGGGCTGCGAACGGTCGGTTTTTTTAAGGATGCGCGCACCGAAGTCCGCAAGGTGGTCTGGCCAACCCGCGCCGAGACCACGCAGACGACTATAATGGTGCTGGTGATCGTATTCATCGTGGGTGTGTTCCTGTGGTTGCTCGACTGGATTCTGAGTGGTGCTTTCAGGTTCATTACCAATCTCGGGGCTTAGTGGATAACACATGACAGAAGCGAGTATCACAGCTGAAAAAAGCTGGTACGTCGTCCAGGCGTTCTCCGGGTTTGAAGCGCACGTCAAGCGGTCGCTGGAAGAACGTATTGAGCGCGAAGGACTGACGGAGCACTTCGGGGAAATCCTCGTGCCCACGGAAGAGGTTGTGGAAATCCGCGGCGGCCAGAAGCGTCGGTCAGAGCGCAAGTTCTTTCCCGGATACGTGCTGGTACAGATGGACCTCAACGATGAGACCTGGCACCTGGTGAAGAATGTGCCGAAGGTGCTCGGCTTTATCGGTGGTACGGCCGACCGACCTGCACCTATTTCTGCAAAAGAGGCTGATGCCATTTTGCAGCGGGTACAGGAAGGTGTGGACAAGCCGCGGCCGAAAGTGCTGTTCGACGTTGGCGAAGTGGTGCGCGTGATCGACGGACCGTTCAACGACTTCAACGGTGTTGTTGAGGAAGTAAATTTCGAAAAAGCAAAATTACTGGTGGCGGTGCAGATATTCGGTCGCTCCACACCGGTCGAACTCGAGTTCAGTCAGGTCGAAAAAGGCTGACCTCATTTTTTAATCAACGGTCACAATGTCGGGGAGCTCGGTTTCATTGCTGAGCGCTTGCACCCGCAGGAGAAAACATGGCCAGAAAAATTGATGCTTACATCAAGCTGCAGGTCCCCGCGGGGCAGGCAAACCCGAGCCCGCCGGTCGGGCCGGCACTCGGTCAGCACGGTGTCAACATAATGGAATTCTGCAAGCAGTTTAACGCTGCCACGCAGTCGATGGATGCCGGCGCGCCTGTGCCGGTTACGATCACAGTCTACAACGACCGGTCGTTTTCCTATGTCATGAAGACACCGCCGGCGTCATACCTGCTGAAGAAGGTGGCCGGTCTGCAAAAGGGCAGTGGGGAACCAAATACCAACAAAGTTGGCAAGGTGACCCGCGAGCAGCTCGAAGAAATCGCCAAAACCAAAGATCCGGATCTCACCGCTGCGGATATGGACGCAGCCGTACGTACCATTGCTGGCAGTGCCCGCAGCATGGGTCTTGAAGTGGAGGGGCTCTAAATGGCTAAGCTGACCAAACGCGCTAAGCTGATCCAGGAAAAGATCGATCGCGAGAAAGTTTACGACGCCGAAGAGGCGTTTGCGCTGCTGAAGGAAGTCTCTTCGGTCAAATTCGACGAAACTGTTGATGTGGCTATTAACCTCGGTGTCGATCCGCGCAAATCGGATCAGGTGGTACGAGGGTCTACGGTACTACCTAATGGTACTGGTCGCACAACTCGCGTTGCTGTGTTTGCGCAGGGCGAGCAGGCTGAAAAAGCGACCGCAGCAGGGGCGGACATCGTTGGTTTCGAAGATCTGGCAGAATCCATCAAAGGTGGCATGCTCGACTTCGACGTGGTGATTGCGTCGCCGGATGCGATGCGCGTTGTCGGTGCGCTCGGCACCATACTCGGCCCGCGCGGACTAATGCCCAACCCTAAAGTCGGCACAGTCACCCCCGACGTTGAAACCGCTGTCAAAAATGCCAAGGCCGGACAGGTGCAGTTTCGCACGGACAAGGCGGGCATCGTTCACTGCCCGATCGGGAAAGTTGCTTTTGACACTAATGCACTGAACGGCAACCTGCAGAGCCTGGTTGCGGAACTGGTGAAGTCAAAGCCCTCGGCTGCCAAGGGTGTATATCTCCGAAAGGCAACGGTGTCTTCGACCATGGGGCCGGGTCTGCTGATCGACCTTGGTCCGATGAGCTAATGGCCGGCGGAAATTAAGCTTTACGATGACCGGGGAGCGATTGCCTGGTCAGACCAGACTTTGAGTGAGAGTGGCTGTTAAAGCGCTAGCACGTCAAAGACCGCAGGTGTAGCAGTAGTTTGCTACTTAATTGCCTGCGCAGACGAAGCCGGATGTTTAATCCGGTGTTTTTTCACCGCACGATGTTTGTGCGTAACTCATGGATAGCCGTTTACGGCGATCCGGAAGGTGCTCAATGGCTTTAACTCGACAAGAGAAAGAAGCGGTGGTTGCCGAAGTCGCGGATGTTGCTTCATCTGCGCATTCAGCGGTCGCTGCCGAGTACCGGGGTATCACGGTAACCGATCTTACTGAACTGCGTGCGAAAGCGCGGTCCAGCGGGGTCTACCTGCGGGTGGTCAAGAATTCTCTTGCCCGCCGCGCGGTAGAAGGTACCGAGTTTGAGTGTATGCAGGAAGGTATGTCAGGTCCGCTGATCTTTGCGTTTTCGCAGGAAGATCCGGGCTCTGCAGCCAGACTGCTTAGGGACTTTGCCAAAGAAAACGACAAGCTGGTGGTTACCATGGCTGCTGTCGGAGGGCAAAAGCTCGAAGCTAGCGAAATTGGCAAGTTGGCAAATCTGCCCACCAGAGACGAAGCAATAGCGATGCTGATGTCGGTGATGCAGGCGCCCGTCGCCAAGTTCGTACGCACACTCAACGAAGTTCCCGGCAAACTCGTCCGAACGGTCGAAGCGGTCCGTGTTTCCAAAGATTCATAGAACCCGGCAACGCTATAACCCGTTGATTTATTTCACTCATTTTTTGCACAAAAAGCTTGCCAAACCGGCAATGTGCGACTAACTCATTCAGGTAACGTAATGTCTAAAGAAGAAATACTCGAGTCCATTTCGAACATGACCGTCATGGAAGTGGTCGAACTGATCAGCGATATGGAAGAAAAGTTCGGCGTTTCTGCGGCAGCTGCCGTGGCGGCAGCGCCTGCAGCAGCCGGTGGCGGCGATGCAGGTGGTGCAGCAGAAGAAAAGACGGAGTTCGACGTGGTTCTGGCTAGTCCCGGTGACAACAAGGTTGGTGCGATCAAGGCCGTTCGCGCTATCACAGGCCTGGGCCTGAAAGAGGCGAAAGCTCTTGTTGAAAGCGCACCAGCTCCAGTCAAAGAAGGCGTTTCCAAGGAAGAAGCGGAAGAAGCGAAGAAGCAGCTTGAAGAAGCTGGAGCAGCTGCTGAGCTCAAGTAAGCTCAACAGCTTTTTAGTTGGGATTCAGGCCGTCGCACTTGTGCGTCGGCCTGTTGCTGTCTTGTGGCAATGGTCGAACCAAAAGTTTGATCAGGAACCATACAGCAGCACTGCGGATTTAAATCTGCGTCTTGTCGCGGGGCGCAACAAAACTCAGTTTTGCATGTGGGTTAAGGGGACCTAGATGACCTATTCCTTCACCGAAAAAAAACGAATTAGAAAAGACTTTGGCAAGCGCCAGTCGATACTTCAGGTACCTTATCTGCTGAAAACTCAGCTCGATTCGTACCGTTCGTTTTTGCAGAAAGACAAGACGCCCGAAGAAATGGACGATGTCGGACTGCACGGTGCATTTAAATCGGTAATGCCGATTGTCAGTTACGCGGGCAATGTAGAACTTCAGTACGTTAAATACCGTCTCGGTAAGCCGGCCTTCACCGAGCGCGAGTGCAGTATTCGCGGACTCACCTATGCTGCTCCCTTGCGTGTTTTATGCCGACTGGTGATCTACGACAAGGCTTCCGGCGACAACCGCGTCGTCAAAGATATCAAGGAACAGGAAGTCTACATGGGCGAGCTGCCGCTCATGACCGGCAACGGTACCTTTATCATTAACGGCACCGAGCGTGTGATCGTGTCTCAGCTACACCGAAGCCCGGGTGTCTTCTTCGATCATGATCGAGGCAAGACGCACTCCTCAGGCAAGCTCTTGTTCTCCGCCCGGGTTATCCCCTACCGTGGCTCGTGGCTCGACTTCGAGTTTGATGCCAAAGACTGCGTGTTCACTCGTATCGACCGTCGTCGAAAGCTGCCGGCATCGATCATCTTGCGTGCGCTGGGCTACACCACGGAAGACATCCTGAACGCCTTCTTTGAAACTGACAAGGTCACTATGACCAAAACCAAAGCCAGCCTGGCGCTGGTGCCCAGTCGCCTGCGCGGCGAGACTTTTGGTTTTGATCTGAAAGACGGCAAGGATGTCATCGTCGAAGCAGGCCGTCGCGTAAACGCCAAGCATGTACGGCAGATGGAAAAAGCGGGCATCGAAAAGCTCGAGGTGCCGGATGAATACTTCATCGGCAAGGTGCTCGCGCACGACCTGATCGACAAAGAAACCGGCGAGGCATTCGAAGGTCTGGGCGCCAACGCCGAGATTACCGAGGAAAATCTGCCACAATTCCTCGAGATCAGACCCAAAGACGTGCAGTTTATCTACACCAATGATCTCGACCGCGGGCCTTATATCTCAAGCACAATGCGGATTGACCAGACCACCAGCCAGCTCGAAGCGCAGGTGGAAATCTATCGCATGATGCGTCCTGGTGAGCCACCAACCAAAGAGGCCGCACAAACGCTTTTCAACAACCTTTTCTTCACCGAAGAACGTTATGACCTGTCTGCTGTCGGCCGAATGAAATTCAACCGTCGACTCGGGCGCGATGAAATTACCGGCCCCGGTATCCTTGACAAAAACGACATCCTTGAGGTGCTGAAGTGCCTGATCGATATCCGCAACGGTCACGGCATTGTCGACGATATCGATCACCTCGGTAATCGTCGAATCAGAAGCGTGGGTGAAATGGCAGAGAATGTCTTCCGCGTAGGTCTGGTGCGGGTTGAACGCGCCGTTCGCGAGCGACTCGGTATGGTCGAGAGCGAAGGACTGATGCCACAGGACATCATCAACGCCAAGCCGATAGCCGCAGCGATCAAGGAATTTTTCGGATCGAGCCAGTTGTCACAGTTCATGGATCAGAATAATCCGCTGTCGGAGGTGACACACAAGCGTCGCGTATCCGCACTCGGCCCCGGTGGTCTGACACGTGAGCGTGCCGGCTTTGAAGTGCGCGACGTACACCCGACGCACTACGGTCGTGTTTGTCCGATTGAAACACCGGAAGGCCCGAACATCGGTCTGATTAACTCGCTCGCGGTCTATGCGCGCACCAACCAGTATGGCTTTCTCGAAACACCGTACCGCAAGGTAAGTGGAAGCGCGGTGACACCCGATGTTGAGTACCTGTCGGCGATTGAGGAAGGTAACTACGTAATCGCGCAGGCCAACGCCGCCCTTGATGATGACGGCAACCTGACCGACGAACTGGTGTCCTGTCGCTTTAGAAATGAATTCGCCATGATGCCACCGGATCGTGTTGAGTATATGGACGTGTCGCCAAAGCAGATCGTTTCGGTCGCCGCCTCGATGATCCCGTTTCTGGAGCACGATGATGCGAACCGCGCTTTGATGGGGTCCAACATGCAACGTCAGGCGGTACCGACGCTGCGTGCCGAGAAGCCGCTTGTGGGCACCGGTATGGAGCGCACGGTCGCTGTAGATTCGGGCGCGACCGTGGCCGCTGTGCGCGGTGGTGTGGTCGACTCGGTTGACGCAGGCAGAATCGTCGTTCGTGCCAACGATGATGAAGCCGCTCAGGGTGAGACCGGTGTAGATATCTACACACTCACCAAGTACACACGCTCCAACCAGAACACCTGCATGAATCAGCGACCACTGGTGAAGCCGGGTGATGTCATTGCCCGTGGCGACGTCCTGGCCGACGGTCCGAGCACGGACATGGGTGAACTGGCGCTGGGTCAGAACATGCTGATCGCGTTTATGCCGTGGAACGGCTACAACTTTGAAGATTCGATTCTCATTTCTGAACGCGTCGTACAGGAAGATCGATTCACCACGATTCACATCGAAGAACTGAACTGTGTGGCGCGAGATACCAAGCTCGGACCAGAAGAAATCTCGGCGGATATACCGAATGTTTCGGAGGGTTTGCTGTCAAAACTCGATGAGTCCGGTGTGGTTTACGTCGGTGCGGAAGTCAAACCGAACGATATTCTGGTCGGCAAGGTGACGCCCAAGGGCGAAACTCAGTTGACGCCGGAAGAGAAACTGCTGCGAGCCATCTTCGGTGAGAAAGCGTCCGATGTGAAAGACACGTCGCTGCGTGTACCTCCGGGTATGGATGGCACGGTGATCGACGTGCGCGTATTCACTCGTGACGGTGTTGAGAAAGATGCCAGAGCGTTGCAGGTCGAGCGCGAGGAACTCAAGCAGGTTCGCAAGGACCTCGACGACGAGTTGCGTATTGTTGAAGACGACATGTTCTCGCGCATCGAGCGGCTGATCAACGGACAGGAAGCTGAAAAAGGACCTAACGGTCTTAAGAAAGGTGACAGCATCACCGGTGAATATCTTGAGGGCATTGAGCGTGATTCGTGGCTGAACATCAGCCTGAAGGACGAAGACCTCAACGTTCAGCTTGAAAAAATGAGCGCGCAAATTAATGAACAGCGCGAGCAGTTTGAGCAGCGTTTTGTCGAGCAGAAAGAAAAGATCACCTCGGGCGATGAGCTTGCGCCGGGTGTACTAAAGATGGTCAAGGTGTATCTGGCCGTGAAACGCCGTCTGCAACCCGGCGACAAGATGGCCGGTCGCCATGGTAATAAAGGCGTGATCTCCATGATCGTGCCGGTCGAAGATATGCCATATGACGAGAGTGGACGCCCTGTGGATATCGCGCTTAACCCGCTCGGTGTTCCATCGCGAATGAATGTGGGCCAGGTGTTGGAAACTCACCTGGGCTGGGCGGCGAAAGGTTTGGGCCACAAGATCGGTGAAATGCTCGATACGGAAAAGAACATCACCGAGGTTCGCAAGTATCTCGATCAGATCTACAACCACAGTGCTGAGGTGAGCAAAACCGATGTCGATTCGTTATCTGACGATGAAGTATCGGAGCTTGCGGAAAATCTCCGCGGTGGTGTGCCAATGGCCACACCGGTATTCGACGGCGCGGCAGAGGCAGAGATCAAGACAATGCTTAAGCTTGCCGGGTTGCCGGAGAGCGGGCAGACACTGCTCTATGACGGCCGCACGGGTGAAGCGTTTGATCGCCCGGTCACGGTTGGCTACATGCACATGCTGAAACTCAACCACCTGGTGGATGACAAGATGCATGCCCGATCAACCGGACCGTACAGTCTGGTGACGCAACAACCGCTTGGTGGTAAAGCGCAGTTCGGTGGTCAGCGGTTTGGTGAAATGGAAGTCTGGGCACTCGAGGCCTACGGTGCTGCATATACCCTGCGTGAAATGTTGACGGTAAAGTCAGACGATGTTGTCGGGCGTAACAAGATGTACAAAAACATCGTCGACGGCGACCATCGTATGGAAGCGGGCATGCCTGAGTCCTTCAATGTACTGCTGAAGGAAATACGCTCACTCGGTATCAATATCCAACTGGAGCAGGACACGTAGATACGCAGGCCCCTTAAAGGGTTAGTTACTGGTATCCACTGACTTGCTTTTGGAGAAAAAATGAAAGATTTACTGTTTAACTACAAGCAGCAAACACCCAACGAAGACTTCGACCGTATTCGTATCGGTCTGACTTCACCGGAGATGATCCGCTCCTGGTCCTACGGTGAAGTGAAGAAGCCCGAGACCATTAACTACCGAACGTTCAAGCCGGAAAGGGACGGTTTGTTCTGCGCAAAAATCTTTGGTCCGGTGAAGGACTACGAGTGTCTGTGTGGCAAGTACAAGCGCCTGAAACATCGCGGTGTGGTGTGTGAGAAGTGCGGCGTTGAAGTCACCCTGACCCGTGTCCGTCGTGAGCGTATGGGTCACATCGAGCTGGCCAGTCCGGTAGCGCATATCTGGTTTCTCAAGTCACTGCCTTCGCGTATCGGTTTGTTACTGGATATGACACTGCGCGAGATCGAACGCGTTTTGTACTTCGAAGCCTATGTGGTCATTGATGAAGGTATGACCACGCTTGAGCGCGGTCAACTGCTCAGTGATGAGCAGTATCTCGAAGCGATAGAAGATCATGGCGATGAGTTCGATGCACGCATGGGTGCTGAAGCGGTACACGATCTGTTAAAGGATATCGATCTTGAGGCAGAATCCCGCAAGCTGCGCGAAGAAATCGACGCGACCAAGTCTGAAACTAAACTCAAACGCCTGATCAAGCGTTTGAAGCTGGTTGATTCGTTTATCGAATCAGGCAATAAGCCGCAGTGGATGGTGATGTCTGTGCTGCCGGTTCTGCCACCGGATCTCAGGCCACTGGTTCCGCTGGACGGCGGTCGTTTTGCCACGTCAGACCTGAACGATCTCTACCGCCGTGTGATCAACCGCAACAACCGGCTGCGACGCCTGCTGGAGTTGAATGCGCCGGATATTATCGTGCGCAATGAAAAACGCATGTTGCAGGAATCGGTTGATGCCCTGCTCGACAACGGTCGGCGCGGGCGTGCGATCACCGGTAGCAACAAGCGACCATTGAAGTCGCTCGCCGATATGATTAAAGGTAAGCAGGGGCGTTTCCGTCAGAACCTGTTGGGTAAGCGTGTTGACTATTCCGGTCGTTCGGTGATTGTGTGTGGTCCTACGCTGAAGTTGCATCAGACCGGTCTGCCAAAGAAGATGGCGCTCGAGCTGTTCAAGCCGTTCATCTTCAGCAAACTGCAACTGCGCGGAATGGCGACGACCATCAAGGCGGCCAAGAAAATGGTCGAGCGCGAAGGACCTGAAGTCTGGGATATTCTCGAAGAGGTGATTCGTGAACATCCTGTGTTGCTTAACCGCGCACCCACACTTCACCGGCTCGGTATTCAGGCTTTTGAACCGGTACTGATCGAAGGTAAAGCGATTCAGTTGCACCCGCTGGTCTGTGCTGCCTTCAACGCCGATTTCGATGGCGATCAGATGGCAGTCCATGTGCCGTTGTCCATCGAGGCACAACTCGAGTCGCGCGCGCTGATGATGTCGACCAACAATATACTGTCGCCCGCAAACGGCGAACCGATTATTGTGCCGTCGCAGGATATCGTACTGGGTCTTTACTACATCTCTCGTGAAGATGTGCGTGCCAAAGGCCAGGGTATGAGCTTTAGCTCGGTAGATGAAGTTGAGCGCGCTCTGCTGAACAACATAGTCGGCATCGGTGCCAAGATCATCTGTCGGGTGCGCGATCACGTCGAGCATGAAGATGGTGAGAAAACCACTCTGACCAAGCGTGTTGAAACCACGGTCGGACGTGCGATCCTGTCGGAAATACTCCCCGAAGGGCTGCCGTTTGAATTGGTCAACTGCGATCTGACCAAAAAGAACATTTCACGTTTGATTAATGCCTGTTACCGGAATGTTGGTCTCAAGGACACAGTTATCTTCGTTGACCAGCTGATGTATACCGGTTTTCGCTTTGCAACCCGTGCCGGAGTTTCTATCGGTGTCGAGGATATGGTTATCCCCAGTGATAAGCACGATATCATCGGCGGTGCCGAAGCCGAGGTCAGAGAAATTGAAGAACAGTATTCCTCGGGTCTGGTAACCCAGGGCGAGCGCTACAACAAAGTGGTCGACATCTGGTCGAAGGCGAATGATCAGGTCGCCAGCTCGATGTTGTCCAAGCTCGGGACTGAATCAGTCGAAGATCAACAGGGCAATGCTGTCGATCAGGCCTCTTTCAATTCCATCTACATGATGTCCGATTCCGGCGCACGTGGTTCAGCGGCACAGATCAGACAGCTGGCCGGTATGCGTGGTCTGATGGCCAAACCCGATGGCTCCATTATCGAGACGCCTATTACTGCGAACTTCCGTGAAGGATTGAACGTACTGCAGTACTTCATTTCCACACACGGTGCCCGTAAGGGTCTGGCGGACACGGCGCTAAAAACAGCTAACTCGGGTTATCTGACTCGAAGGCTGGTCGATGTGGCTCAGGATCTGGTCGTCACCGAATATGACTGCGGCACTGATGCCGGTATCACAATGACGCCAGTTATTGAGGGTGGTGATGTGGTCGAGGGCCTCGGTGATCGGGTGCTTGGACGAGTCACTGCACAACCAGTGGTTAAAGCAGGTACCGACGAGGTCGTTGTCGAAAGTGGTGTGCTGATTGATGAAAAGCTGGTCGATCACATCGAACAGAATGGTGTTGACGAGGTAATGGTTCGATCGGCGATCAGCTGCGAAACCAGCTTTGGCGTTTGTTCCATGTGTTACGGGCGCGATCTGGCGCGCGGCCACATGATCAACAATGGTGAAGCCGTGGGTGTGATGGCGGCGCAATCCATCGGTGAGCCGGGCACGCAGCTGACGATGCGTACATTCCACATCGGTGGTGCCGCGAGTCGGGCGGCAGCGGCAAGCTCGGTTGAGGTGAAGGCAGCAGGATCGATCCGGCTGCACAACCTGAAGCACGTATTGAACCCGAAGGGCGAACTCATTGTTGTGTCCCGATCAGGCGAAATCGGTCTGGTCGATGACAGTGGCCGAGAGCGGGAGCGTTATAAGGTGCCCTACGGTGCAGCGATTCTGCATGAAGACGGGGCAACCGTCGCCGCCGGGGCCACGATTGCAGTGTGGGACCCGCATATGCATCCAATCGTGTCTGAGGTGGCTGGTATTGCGAAGTTCTCGGATTTCGTCGACGGTGTCACCGTTAACACAGAAACCGATGAACTCACCGGTGTGTCTTCCATTGTAGTGACTGACCCTAAGCAGCGATCAACCGGTAAAGATAAAGATCTTCGCCCGATGGTGTTGCTGCAGGATAAGAACGGAGAACCACTGTGCTACCCCGGCACTTCAATCCCTGCCACCTATTTACTGCCGGCAGGGGCGACGGTCAGTCTCAATGATGAAGAAGAACTCTCGGTTGGTGATGTCATCGCCAGGATTCCGCAGGAGTCCACGAAGAACCGTGATATCACCGGGGGTCTGCCACGAGTGGCCGATCTGTTCGAAGCGCGTAAACCAAAAGAGCCGGCGATACTGGCCGAGCGGACCGGTACGGTCAGCTTTGGTAAGGAAACCAAGGGCAAGCAGCGCCTCGTCATTACCGGACCCAACGAAGAGCGCCACGAGGAACTCATTCCGAAGTGGCGACACATTAACGTGTTCGAAGGTGAGCAGGTTGAGAAAGGGGAAACCATCGCCGACGGTGAGCCCAATCCGCAGGATATCTTGCGACTGAAAGGAATCGAGGCGCTGGCTGCGTACCTGGTTAAGGAAATCCAGGACGTCTACCGGCTCCAGGGCGTGAAGATCAATGACAAGCACATTGAGGTGATCGTTCGACAGATGTTGCGCAAGGTCGATATCTCCGAATCGGGTGATTCGAACTTCCTCGCCGGTGAGCAGGTTGAATTTGCCGACGCGAAGGAAATCAATAAGGCGCTGGTGGAAGAAGGCAAAGAGCCGGCTAAGTTTGAGCATATTCTGCTCGGTATTACCAAGGCGTCGCTGGTCACCGAGTCGTTCATCTCTGCTGCCTCATTCCAGGAGACCACGCGCGTACTTACCGAGGCTGCCGTAAGGGGCTCCGGGGATGAGTTGCGGGGTCTGAAGGAGAATGTGATTGTAGGAAGGCTGATACCGGCAGGTACCGGTTTGGCTTTCCACAAAGAGCGCAAGCGAAGTCGAAGTCAGAAATCTCTCGATGAGTCTTTGGCGGCGGCAATCAGTGCTACCGAAACGGAAAACGTCACCGAAACACCCTCGGATGATGAATCTGTGGAGAAAACCATATAGGGATTCGCTGCAAGGTTGATTTTGACAGAGTCGCCGATTAAACTTGTCGGCTGACTTCAGGTGAGGTGCACAGGCTACCCGTGCAGGTGCCGGCACCGCCGTACCGCCGTCTGTCCCGAACACCCTTTTCAGCGCATTTGATACAGGCAAAAGTACCGGCTTTACAACGGCGGGGCGGCGATCTGTTCGCTCGTAACCGCACAGGAACACAATGGCAACAATTAATCAGCTCGTCAGGAAACCGAGAAAGCGCAAGGCGGAGAAATCCAATGTGCCCGCACTCGAGGCCTGCCCGCAGAAACGCGGCGTGTGCACACGCGTGTACACCACAACGCCCAAAAAGCCTAACTCGGCGATGCGTAAGGTCGCTCGCGTGAGGTTGACCAACGGCTATGAGGTAACGTCCTACATCGGTGGTGAGGGGCACAACCTGCAGGAACACTCAGTGGTTCTGATTCGTGGCGGACGGGTGAAAGATTTACCCGGCGTGCGTTACCACACAGTGCGAGGCAGTCTTGATACCCAGGGCGTCGAAAGCCGCCGCCAGGGTCGATCCAAGTACGGCGCGAAGCGTCCCAAAGGCTAGGTAGAAAATAATGTCTAGACGAAGCGAAGCGCCCAAGCGCGAAATACTTCCCGACCCCAAGTACAAGAGCGTGCAGCTTACAAAGTTCGTGAACATGCTCATGTACAGCGGAAAAAAGTCAGTCGCTGAGAAAATTATGTATGGCGCACTGGACGTCATGCAGGAGAAGAAAGGTGGCGAGCCACTCGAAATGCTGGAGCTGGCGATCGAGAACGTCAGTCCGGCGGTTGAGGTGAAGTCCCGACGAGTCGGTGGGGCAACCTATCAGGTGCCGGTTGAAGTGCGTCCGGTTAGACGAACCGGTCTGGCGATGCGCTGGATCATTGAAGCGGCGCGCAAGCGTGGTGAAAAGTCCATGACGCTGAAGCTTGCAGGCGAATTGCTCGACGCGACCGAAAAGCGTGGCTCAGCGTGCAAGAAGCGGGATGATACACACCGTATGGCGGAAGCGAACAAAGCTTTTGCACATTATCGCTGGTAAGGGTCGGAATAGGCACCAACACTACGGACCCTATGGCATTTAATCGTGGCGCGTACAACCCCTATAGAGCGATATCGCAACGTCGGTATCATGGCCCACATTGATGCCGGCAAAACCACAACGACAGAACGGGTACTGTTTTACACCGGTGTTTCGCACAAGCTAGGCGAAGTGCACGACGGTGCTGCCACCATGGACTGGATGGAGCAGGAGCAGGAACGTGGCATCACGATTACGTCGGCCGCGACTACCTGTTTCTGGCGCGGCATGGAGGGCGGATTCGATGAACATCGGATCAATATCATCGACACGCCGGGCCACGTGGATTTCACCATTGAGGTGGAGCGATCGCTACGGGTGCTGGACAGCGCTGTCGCCGTCTTCTGCGCGGTGGGTGGGGTTGAGCCGCAGTCAGAGACAGTGTGGCGACAGGCGAACAAATACAACGTGCCGCGGATGGCGTTCGTTAACAAGATGGATCGTTCCGGTGCGGACTTTTTCCGCGTGGTTGAACAGATAGAGGAACGCCTCGGGGGTAATCCGGCGGTACTGCAGGTGCCGATCGGTGCTGAAGAAACCTTTGAAGGGGTGGTCGATCTTATCAAGATGAAAGCGATCCACTGGGATGAGGGTTCGAAAGGCATCGAGTTCGAATACCGGGATATCGGTGATTCATTGCTGGCTACTTGCGAAGAATGGCGCGAGAAGCTGGTCGAGACCGCTGCTGAGGCGACGGAAGCGCTGACTGAAAAGTACCTCGAAGAGGGAGATCTCGACGAGGCGCAAATCATTGAAGGGCTGCGCATTCGCGCGATTGCCGGTGAGATTGTACCGGTGACGTGTGGCTCTGCATTCAAGAATAAAGGTGTGCAGGCGGTGCTGGACAAGGTCGTTGAACTGATGCCGTCGCCAGAGGATATCCCGCCGATCGTCGGTGAACTGGACGATGGCAGCGAGGGCGAAAGACCGGCAAAAGATGATGGTCCGTTCGCGGCACTGGCTTTTAAGATTGCCACGGACGCCTACGTCGGCTCACTCACATTTTTGCGGGTTTACTCCGGCGTCATTAAAACCGGCGACATGGTATTCAACCCGATCAAGAAAAAGCGGGAGCGGATCGGCCGATTGCTGCAGATGCATTCGAACGATCGCGAAGACATCAAAGAGGTCAGGGCCGGCGACATCGCCGCTGCGGTCGGTCTGAAAGACGTGACGACCGGCGATACGCTGAGCGACAACAAAGCGGTAATTACACTGGAACGGATGGAGTTTCCGGAACCGGTAATCTCCGTCGCGGTAGAGCCCAAAACAGTTGCCGATCAGGAGAAAATGGCGACGGCTCTGGGCAAGCTGGCGCAGGAAGATCCGTCATTTCGGGTGCGGACGGACGAGGAGACGGCGCAGACGATCATCTCGGGGATGGGCGAGTTACATCTCGACATCATCGTGGATCGAATGCAGCGTGAATTCAATGTGGCGGCGGCGGTGGGTAAGCCACAGGTGTCCTATCGGGAAACCATCCGCAAGCCGGTACAGGCAGAAGGCAAGTTTGTGCGGCAGACCGGTGGTAAGGGTCAGTACGGACATGTGATGTTGAAGCTTGAACCGCGTGAGCAGGGTGCGGGGTATGAGTTTGTTGACGAAATCGTCGGCGGTTCGGTACCACGCGAGTTCATCTCGGCGGTCGACAAGGGCATTCGCGAACAGATGGAAAACGGCGTTGTCGCAGGGTATCCGGTGGTGGATGTGACGGTGACGCTTTATGACGGGTCCTATCACGACGTGGACTCGAGTGAAATTGCGTTCAAGATCGCAGGCTCGATGGGTTTTCGAAACGGTGCGGAGGCCGCTGATCCGGTCTTGCTCGAGCCGGTGATGAAAGTGGAAGTGGTAACACCGGAAGATCACATGGGCGATGTCATGGGAGACATCAACCGCAGAAGGGGGATCGTCCAGGGTATGGACGATACACCCGCAGGCAAGGCAGTGAGTGCTGAAGTGCCACTAGCTGAAATGTTTGGCTACGCAACTGACTTGCGCTCGGCCACTCAGGGACGCGCCACGTATACGATGGAATTTTCCAAGTATATGGAGGCACCGAATAGTGTGACGGAATCTCTAACCGGTTCCTGATTGACCAATAAATTTATCGAAGAGGCTTGGTACAGTGTCGAAGGAAAAATTTGAACGAACGAAACCGCATGTAAACGTAGGCACGATAGG
>CAZOXM010000103.1:0-15740 GCA_964583825.1 uncultured Granulosicoccaceae bacterium | reverse complement strand
GCTCGGCGCGTGGCGGGCCACGCTTCTCGCTCGATCAAGCGACCTGTTTTGCCCCCGTAGGTTTATCAATTTGGCCGCTGAATGTCGAATCATCATGAATAATGCAGGCTAAGGTAGTGATCGTTTCCGGTAAAGTAACAATAGCTGAACTTTGTCCGGTGGCAACCAAACGTTATACATGCAGCCACCGGAGCGCTACCAATATACTGAATTCTCTACAATCACTGATCCTGTCGACGCTGCATGCAGGTAGCACAACGCTTCATGAACCACGGAAACTTTACATCGGAAGAGATACAGACCTGCCGGCCGTGCTAATCGGCACTTTCGAACGAGACCGGCAGATCAGCCACTGCTTCCAGGACAAGCGCGGGCGTTTCCCGCTGCAGTTCATCCAGTGAGCCGAAGCCCCATAACACACCGGCACTGCGCAAACCCAGATTGCGCGCCGAGGAGAGGTCGACGCCCCTGTCGCCGACCATTACTGCCCGGCTGTCGATACTGCCATCCGACAGCAGCACCTCCAACTGCGATTGTTTAGCGATACCGATATCGCCACCGCTGACAAACGCCATGACTGACAGCAGACCGAAGTGCTCGAGTATACGAGTCGCCGCCGGTGCAGGTTTGGAGGTACACACACCGAGCTTTAATCCTTTTGCTTTCAGAGCTGCAAGCGCTTCGGGAACACCATGATACATTTGATTTTCTTTATAACCATGGACCCCGAACCGCTCCCGATAGTCAGCCACCAGTTGTTCGATACCCGGCTTATCGATTCCGGGTATGAATTTTTTAAACATCAAATCCAGTGGCGGCCCGATCTCGGCGCAGATTTCCGCCTCTGCTCTGGCAGCATAGCCACGCTTTTCAAGCGCATAATTGACGCAACGGGTGATACCGACACCGGGGTCGCTCAATGTACCGTCCAGATCGAATACAACAGTCGATACTTTCATCAATGATCAGATCGCATTAGCAGGAACACTAAACAAAAAACCCGGCGCGAGGCCGGGTTTTCTGAGGTTATTCTGACACGGCCCACTACAACAGTGGTGCAATCACCAGTGAAACAATGGCCATCACATTGATCAGAATGTTCATCGCAGGGCCGGAGGTATCCTTGAACGGATCGCCAACGGTATCGCCAACCACTACCGCTGCGTGAGTCTCGGTACCCTTGCCACCGAAGTTGCCCTTTTCAACGTACTTTTTCGCGTTGTCCCAGGCACCACCGGCGTTAGCCATCATCAGTGCCAGCATGACACAGCCGACCAGAGCACCGGCCAGGAATCCGCCGAGTGCTTCCGGCCCGAGGCCAAAACCGATCACCGGTGGCGCACCAACTGCGAGGACACCCGGCAGTATCATGCGCTTCAGTGCCGCAGTCGTGGCAATTGAAACACAACGCTCGTTGTCCGGTTTACCAGTGCCTTCCAACAGGCCGGGAATCTCACGGAACTGGCGGCGAATCTCTTTAATCATATCAAACGCTGCCGCCCCGACCGCACGCATGGTTATCGCAGAGACCAGAAACGGAAAGATACCACCGATAAACATACCGACCAGCACCGTCGGGTTACCAATGTCCAGTGCGAACCCTTCATTGTTCAGGCGCACAGTCTGAATAAAGGCCGCGATAATCGCCAGTGCCGCCAGTCCGGCCGCACCAATCGCAAAACCCTTACCAATGGCTGCCGTGGTATTACCCACTTCGTCCAGTCCATCAGTGATGGCGCGGGTTTCCTCGCCGAGTCCCGCCATTTCTGCGATGCCACCGGCGTTATCCGCGACCGGGCCGTATGCATCAATGGCCATGGTAATTCCCACGGTTGCGAGCATGCCGACCGCAGCGATACCTACCCCATACAAACCAACCAGGCTGCTGGCAGTGAAGATAATGACGCACAGCGTCAGCACCGGCACAACGACCGACTCCATCCCGGTGGCAATACCGGCAATCATCACAGTAGCGGGTCCGGTTTCACCGGACTTGGCGATATCTTTTACCGGTTGCCCGCCGGTGTAGTACTCGGTGACCAGTCCGATCACCATGCCGCCTACGGCGCCTGCAACCACACACCACCAGACGGACAAGGCGATGCCACTGACAATCGTCACAATGTACGCAGCGACAATAAAAAGCACGGTAGCGCCGATGGTGCCATAGCGCAGCGCCTTCTCGGGGGACCGGTCAGACATCTTTTTAACCAGAAAAATGCCCATCACTGAACAGATCAATCCCACCGATGAGAGCGCCAGCGGCAAAAAGCTCAAACTGGACTCGGTAGCACCCTCACCCATGGCGGCGAGTTGCGCGGTGGTCATGGTGGCGGCGATGGCGATGGTGGCAATCATGCTGCCACAGTAGGATTCGAATATGTCCGAACCCATACCGGCGATATCGCCTACATTGTCACCCACGTTATCCGCGATCACACCCGGGTTACGTGGATCGTCTTCCGGAATGCCCGCTTCAACCTTTCCGACCAGATCCGCGCCAACATCAGCGCTCTTGGTAAAGATGCCGCCGCCAACACGGGAGAACAGTGCCACTGAAGAGGCTCCCATACCAAAGCCGTGAATTGCCTCGGCGTGTTCCGCACCCCAGAACCAGTACAGCAAGCCAATGCCGAGCAGACCGGCAGAAGCCACTGTCAGGCCCATGATAGATCCGCCAAAAAACGCGACGGTCAATGCCTCTGCAGCGCCCTTTTCAGCCGCGGCTACCGTTGTTCTGACATTGGCACGCGTCGCCGTGTACATTCCAAACCAGCCGGCAGATGCCGAGAAAAACGCACCGACGAGAAACGCGATGGCGGTGTGACTGGACTCGAAGGCAATAAATAAAACGACGGCGACGACGGCAACGAATACCGCGAGAATGCCGTATTCACGACGCAAAAATGCCATCGCACCTTTTTGAATTTCCACTGCGATTTCGGCAGCTTTGCCTTCCCCGACCGGATACCTCAGTACTAGCTGGTATACGTACACGGCCATGGCGATACCCGCCAGTCCGAGTAGTACTGGAATAAACTCCATCAGCGATTTTCCCCTGTGATTTGAAATGAATGTAGTAAATTTTGCAGGGCGGATTTTGCCTCGCAAGTCATCAGGACACAACTCCCAGAGCTGAGTTTAGTTGCTTTTCAGAAACTTATGGACAAAAAGTCAGCTGTTTTCTAGTGCCATGACAACATTAAAACAACTTGTTGCAGCCGCTTAAAACAGACCGCCGCGGCGACTCGATCAGACCGGTGCCGCGATCTCCCGCTTGACCTCGGCAGGCAATTGCCAGTCAATTGGCGATTTGCCGACGGAAGACAGATATTCATTGGCACTCGAAAAATGTTTGCAGCCGGTAAAGCCCCGCACGGACAGCGGTGACGGGTGCGCGCTGGTCAGCACCAGGTGACGGTCCGCGTCGATAACCTGCCCCTTCTTGCGCGCGTACCCCCCCCACAACATGAAAACCAGATGCGAGCGTTGCGCAGAGAGTCGCTCGATCACCACATCAGTGAATTGCTCCCACCCCTTGCCCTGATGAGCGGCCGCCTGCCCCTGCTCAACGGTGAGCACACTGTTCAGCAGGAATACACCCTGCGCGGCCCAGGACTGCAGATATCCGTGTTTTACCGGCTCGATGCCAAGATCATCTCTCAGTTCCTTGTAGATGTTGCGCAAGGAGGGCGGGATCGCAACACCCGGCAACACGGAAAAGCACATACCGTGTGCCTGTCCCGGTCCGTGGTAGGGGTCCTGACCGAGGATGACCACACGCACCTGATCCAGCGGGGTGGCGTCGAAGGCGCTGAACCACTGGGCGGGAGGCGGATAGATTGTCGCCGCTTTAGCCCGCTCGAGCAGATACTGGCGCAGGCTTTTCATATACGGTTGTTCGAATTGATCACCGAGCAACTGTTTCCAGCCGCGCTCAAGTTTCAAACGGGATTGATTCATATCTGTTACCTGAATGCCGGTGACCAGATTCACCGGTGCTTTCTATATTGACACGTTGTAGTGAACACTGCAGTCCAATCGCCGTATGATGCTGCCTGCCATGCGGTTTACTACCAGAACAAAAAGCGCAGCGTGCCCCGGCAGCCCGACAGCCCGGCGTATGCTCACCCGTCCATCGACCGCAACCCTCAGGCTGCCGGATGTTGCACTGTGTCTGCTGGTCGCATCCGGAACCGCGCAGGCCAGTATCTGCGATGTTGGTCCTGTGCCGGTACCGGCAGCCGGTTTTCCGGATTACTCAATCGGCGAAGGCGTGGTGTTATCAGCCGACAGTGCCACCAGTGATCCGCAGCAACCGGATAACATCAGGCTCGATGGCACCATTGAGATACGTCACAGGGACGGAGCGATCACGGCGGAAAACGCCTTGTATAACGCCACCAATAACACGGCCAGTGTCGACGGCGATATGACCTATGAATCAAGGGGTCTGCGAATTCACAGCGCCGACGCGTTGATCAATATCTCTGACGGCACATTTCGCCTGGGTGAGTCGGGCTATGAAGTCATCGGCGGTGAGATACGCTCGCAGGGGCGAGCCGGTGAGATACGCAGAGGCGAGGACGGTACCCTGCAGCTCAACAGCGCGTCGTACAGCAGCTGCCCACCCGGCGACAACGGCTGGCGACTGACGGCAGGTCAGATCAAGCTCGACAGTGAAGCGGGGGTGGGTACGGCGAGAGACGTCACACTTCGTTTCAAGCAGGTACCGCTGCTGTATTCACCGATCTTCAGCTTCCCGATCGGCAATCAGCGCAAAACCGGCTTGCTGCCACCCCGATTCGACCAGAGCGATCAAACCGGTTTCGAATACCGACAACCGTTCTACTGGAACATCAGGCCCGACTGGGACGCGACCCTGGTGGTGCGTACGATGACTGATCGCGGCATACAGTTTCAATCCGAGCTCAGACATCTCAACCGCATCGGTACGTGGACCCTGAACCATGAATCGATGCCGGACGATCGCAGATTCGAGCGCGGCGAGACAAGGCGATTCTCACGCTTTTCGCACCGTGGCAGCCTGATGCGCGGCTGGACGACAGAGATGGACCTGAGTTCGGTCAGCGACAAAGACTACTTTGAAGATCTGGGCGACACGCTGAAGATTGCGGGTATCACACACCTGCAACGGCGGGCCGATCTCACCTACCGCAATGAGCAATTCCATTTTCGCACCCGCCTGCTGAGCTATCAGACGGTCGATCTGAGCATTGCCGACGAGGAGCGACCTTATCGCAAACTGCCCCAGCTCACGTTTAGCTATCGCTCGCCGGTCAAACGACTCGGACTCCACCCCACCATGGATGCGGAGCTGGTCTACTTTGATCGAAGCGGTGGGTCGGTCACCGGTTCCCGACTGGACCTGACACCGAGAGTGTCGTGGGACATTAATCGACCAAGCTGGTTTGCGAGTCTGGCGACGACCTGGCGCACCACTCGCTACGACCTCAACAATGTCGCGGGCGTCGATCAGGCGCAGGTGCGCAACGTGCCATTGGTGTCTGCCGATGCGGGACTGCATTTTCAGCGCCCAAGCCGCAACGGCGACAGCGTAATTACACTGGAACCGCGGCTGTTTTATCTGTACGCCAAGCGGCGCGATCAGTCGCGCCTGCCGATCTTTGACACCGGCGCACTGGACTTTAATTTTGCCCAGCTCTTTCGCGAAAACCGATTCGCCGGTGCCGATCGGATTAACGATGCAAATCAGCTGAGCTTCGCCCTGAGCAGCAGCCTGATCAACAACACCGGGCAGGAAAATTTTTCTGCGAGTATCGGGCAGATTTTCTATTTCGATGATCGGCAGGTGACACTGCCGGGCGATACCCCCGAGACGCGCAGCACATCGGATATCGTCACTGAGCTCAGCGCCGTGTTTAATCGCCGCTGGAGCAGTGGCTGGAACATGCAATGGAATCCGACCGACGGCAGCACGGAGCGTTCATCAGCCAGACTCAGCTACAGCAACGGGCCGAACAAACGGGTAAACTTCGGGCATCGCTACCTCGCAGATGACGGTGAGTTCGCACACCTGTCCTTTACCTGGCCGCTGGCCAACCGGTGGCGACTGGCATCTGGCTGGAACTACTCGCTGAAGGACAGCAAAGGGATCGAGACGGTACTCGGAATCGAATACGAGAGCTGCTGCTGGGCATTTCGCACGGCAGCCCGACGCTACATCACTGACGACGGTGACAATTCGACCAATGCCTACTTTTTCCAATTGGTATTGAAAGGCCTCGCACCGGTCGGACAAAATGTCACAGAGGTGCTCACCGAGGCCGTCGGCGGCTATCAGTATGATCGCTAAGCTGATCCGGAGAGTGCAGACAGGCGCGTTTGCGTGATCGTTTATTCGCTTGGACTTCGCATTGTCGTCATCGCTCACAATGCAACTGCCAACGCGAATCAATGCACCCGTAAAAATGGGCTTCGCCAACCCGTCACGAACAACCGACACATACTTTTATCATCGGAATTTTATGTTTAAAGCGCTTAAAAACCTGTTGCCGCTACTGGTGTTTGGCCTGGCAGCTGCGCCAGTCCTGAGCCAGGAAACACCGATCGACAGCATCGTGGCAGTGGTCAATGACGACATAATCCTCGCCAGTGACTTCATCGCGGAGCGAGCGCAGCTGATTCGCCAGAGCCCACCGGACCTGCCACGCGGTGATGCACTCGATAAGGCCGTGATGGAGCGTCTGATCGTACAGTCGCTACAACTCCAGTCTGCGACTCAGCGTGGTATCCGTATTGACGACAACAGCCTGCAACGCGCCATCGAGGATATGGCTCGGAACAACAACATGTCCGTCGAACGTATGCGTGCAACGCTCAGTGAAGAGGGAGTTAACTTTCTTGAGTTTCGCGAAAACGTGCGTAAAGAACTAATCATCTCCACCCTCTCGCGGCGCGTCGTTGAATCCAACCTGAGTGTGTCGGAAGCAGAAGTCGAGGAATTGCTCAGTGTCGAATCCGGCACAGCCTCAACGTCTCGCTACGAGCTGGACCATATACTTGTACAGGTTCCACAACAGGCGGACGCCGACCTGATCGCCACTGCCGAGCGCATTGCACAGGACATTGCCAGTCAGGCGCGTGACGGCATACCGTTTAACCGCCTGATCGACAACCAGCGTGCGCTCGGCAACAACAATGTCGAGGGCAGTAACCTCGGTGCCAGAACCCTCACCGATATGCCGCCGTTGTTCGCGAATACGGCGCGTGGCATGCAGGTAGATGACGTCTCTGAACCGCTGCGCAGCGCCGCCGGTTTTCATGTCATTAAACTACTTCGAAAAGTGGCCACGGTAGCTGAACCATCCAGAGTACGGGCAAGGCACATTCTTGCCAGCACGCGCAGCGGACGCAGCTCACAAGACGCTCGAGCACTTATCGACAATGTTCGCAACCAGTTAATAGAGGGTCGCGACTTTGCAGCACTTGCAGCGCAGTTTTCGGAAGATACATCGACAGCCGCCAACGGCGGAGACCTCGGTTGGTTCGGGCGGGGTGAAATGGTAGCGCCGTTCGAAGCCAGGGCATTTACCAGTGCAGTTAACCAGGTCACCGAACCATTTGAAACCTCATTTGGCTGGCACATACTCGAAGTGCTGGATCAGGAAATCAACGACGCACCGCGCGCTGCACAGCGATCGAGAGCGAGAGAGCAGCTGCGGCGCAGGAAAGCGGAAGAAAAATTTCAGAACTGGCTCACCGAGCTACGTGAAAACGCCTATGTGGAACTGCGGGGTTTTGCAAAAAACTTTCAGTGAAAATACCACGTATTGCCATCACCACCGGTGAGCCTGCCGGTATCGGACCGGATTTGTGCGTCGCGCTCGAACCGAGAAATGATGCCGTCCTGACATTGCTGGGGGATCCCGACCTGCTGCAAAGCCGGGCACAGCAACTCAACATCAACTGGCCGGCGCAAACTAAGCAGAACGCCATAACTGCGCCTGCGATCAAAGTGCAGCCGATTCCATTGCGGTCACCCTGCCGTGCGGGTGAGCTGAACGCTGATAACGCCGGGTATGTGCTCGACACTGTACGCAGCGCCGCACTGGGGTGCCAGGCCGGTCAGTTTGATGCAATGGTCACCGCCCCGGTACACAAGGGTGTGATCAACGATGCAGGCATTGAGTTCAGTGGCCACACCGAGTTCATTGCCGACCTTTTCAAGGCTCACCCGTTAATGGTACTGGCAGCACAACAACTGCGCGTCGCGCTCGCCACGACCCACCTGCCATTATCAAAAGTAGCGGGCACACTGAATCAATCCACCATCGAAACCACGCTGCGGATTCTACATGACGATCTAAAAGCGAAGGTGGGTATCAATTCACCCCGTATCCTGGTGTGCGGGCTTAACCCGCATGCCGGAGAATCGGGCCACCTCGGCATGGAAGAAATCACCATTATCGAGCCCGCGATCAAAGCTGCTCGCGAGCGCGGCATCGATGCCATTGGCCCACTGCCGGCCGATACACTCTTCACGCCAAAACATTTAAAGGATGCAGACGCGGTGCTGGCTATGTATCACGATCAGGGACTGCCGGTGCTGAAGTACGCCGGGTTCGGGGAAGCGGTCAACATCACATTCGGATTGCCCATTATCCGCACCTCGGTCGACCACGGCACCGCCATTGATCTCGCTGGCACAGGCAAAGCTGAGGGTGGCAGCCTGGCAGCAGCCATCGACACCGCCATTCTGTTCGCCTCCCGACAAGCACCAGTTTAAGTCGAACTCCGGTGCGCGCACGTAAAAGATTCGGCCAGAACTTCCTGACAGATCAGTCGGTCATTGATCGCATTGTGAGCCGTTTCCAAGGCGAGCACACCATTGTCGAAATCGGACCCGGCCAGGGTGCACTGACACAAGGCCTGTTAAAAACCGGCGCCGGTGTGATCGCGATTGAACTCGACCGCGATCTGATCCCGCTGCTTAACAAAAAATTTGCGCACAGTGACAATCTGACGCTGCATCAGGCAGACGCGCTGCATTTCGAATTCGCAGCACTCGAACCGCAGGCGCCACTGCGGCTCGTCGGCAACCTGCCCTATAACGTTGCCACTCCGCTGATTTTTAAACTACTCGAATACTTGCCGCTGATCGTCGATATGCACTTTATGCTGCAATGGGAAGTCGCCACCAGATTAACCGCAACTGCTGGCGAGAAGCACTACGGACAGCTCTCCGTGGTCATGCAAAACCTCTGCACCACACAAACACTGCTGCAGGTACCACCGGAAGCATTCAACCCCGTCCCGAAAGTCAATTCTGCCGTTATACAAATTACACCCAGAGAAAAGCCTGTGATTCCCGCAGAGCATCACGCCGGATTTATTGCAATCGTCAAGGCATCGTTTGCCCAGCGTCGCAAAACCTTGCGCAACAATCTGAAAGGCATTGTCTCTGAAAACGAAATTATCGATGCCGGCATTGACCCCGGGCTGCGTGCAGAAGTGCTTGAAATCACTCAATTTGGAACCTTGGCTGAGAAGATCAGCCGACAATAATTCCAAACTGAATAAAGGTGATGGTGCGACCGCTCGCAACTGAAAAAGTAAACGATTTAAATCGGCCTTTACAATCACACATCGACCCCATATAACTACCCGCTGTTGCAGGCATTCTGCGTAGAAAAGACGACGTACCCATGACAGACAGTGACAACTCTGCCACGCAGATAACGGATAGTGATCACTTTAAAATTGATGTGGCCACCCGTTACCTCGAAGACGATTCAGACCCGGATGCAGATCGCTTTGTATTTGCTTACACCATCACCATCGTCAACGAAGGGCAGACACCCGCTACGCTGCTGACCAGACACTGGGTAATTACCCATGGCAATGGCAGGCAGCAGGAAGTCCGTGGAGATGGAGTGGTGGGTGAACAACCGCGAATCAAACCTGGAGAAGGCTACCAGTACACCAGCGGTACTGTCCTCGAAACACCGATGGGCACCATGGGTGGCAGCTACCAGATGGTGACGGATGAGGGAGATGAATTTAACGCCTCTATTCCGGAGTTTTTGCTCTCAACACCGCGCACTCTGCACTAATGGGGCGACAGGGGGAAATCGCGCAAGGTGCTATGGCCATAGGCACGATCAACAATCTACGGAACGGCAATGGCCACTTATGCGATCGGTGACGTTCACGGTTGTTTTGCACCGCTCGAACGTCTGCTCGACCAACTGAATTTTGATCCGGCAAAAGACAATTTATGGTTTGCCGGTGATCTTGTGAACCGCGGGCCGGACTCGCTGGCCACACTGCGTTTTGTCAGGGCACTCGGGTCATCAGCGATCACGGTACTCGGCAATCACGACATACATCTGCTGGCAATATACTACGGTCTGCGATCCGCCGAAAAAGATCCAACACTCGCTCAGGTACTGGAAGCGCCCGACGTCGATGAACTGATTCACTGGCTGCAGTGCCAACCATTGCTGCATGTGCAGCGCGGCTTCGCGCTGGTGCACGCCGGCATCCATCCGCACTGGAATCTGAAAACCGCCACCACACTGGCCGCGGAAATTGAAACGCAGCTGCGCAGGGTCGACAGCAAAGACACCTTGAGCAAGCTATACGGCCCGAGTTCAAACGACTGGCAGGTGGAAAAAAATACTGACAATCGGCTGCGGTTCGCCGTAAACGCCTTTACCCGCATGCGTTTCTGCAACACTGATTGCGTGCTCGATTTTAAACACAGCTGTGCGCCCGGCGAACAGCCGTCGCACCTGAAGCCATGGTTCGAGGTTCAACACAAACTGGACGAGACCGTGCTGTTCGGTCACTGGGCAGCACTCGGTGCCCAACGCTTACCGGGCTATTGTGCACTGGACAGCGGATGTGTGTGGGGCAACACGCTGACAGCACTGGACCTCGACAGTCTGCAGCTACATCACGCGTCCTGCGAAAAGGGTTAGCCGTGTATTGACAAAAGCCATGAACGACGGACTGAACAGGTCTCACACCGCTGTGCAGGGCTCCCGAAAAACGGAGTTTATGGGTTATAAATGAGCATTTTGAGGGGGAATTTAACGCCCTCAGACCTGGCGCAATAGTTTTTCAACATCCTGCTAAGCCTGCTCAGCCGGTACAGGCTCCAATACATAATAAGTAAACCGATAACCACCCTGTCCGGTTTCATCGACTTCCTGTTGTGAAATAGTTTTCCAGTGTTGCCAGTCAAAACTGCAAAGCCATCGATCTCCATCAAATTCGTGATCAATCACCGTCAGGTACAGACGGTCTGTGGTTGGCATCGCCTGCGCACAGATACTCGCCCCCCCGATAATCATCAACTCTTCCTGATCATACCGCCGAGCCGCTTCGATACCGTCATCCAGCGTATGTACCACTTCGACGTTCGGGTGGGTCCAATCGGCATCCCGGGTAATGACAATATGAGGCCGTCCAGGAAGCACCCCGCCCAATGACTCGAAGGTGACTCTGCCCATCAACATGGGCTTACCCATAGTTAACTGTTTAAAGTACTTCAGATCACTGGAGATTTTCCACGGCAGAGTTCCCTGCCGTCCAACCAGTTTGTTGCGATCCATTGCCATCACCATTGCGATACGCACCTGCAATGTCTCCTGTGCCGACCGGCTCTGCAAACCTGCCCGGAGGCAGGCGGACCATTAGGGTAGTAGCGTGAACTTGCGACGGATTACTTGAAGCTATCGCTGTAGAAATCGATCATCTGACTGACCATCAGATCGCCCCGCCCCTGATCTTGCGCTTCACTCAGAGCCTTTAGCGTACTCTCAACCATGGTGCTCTCTACCCCGGAGTCGATCGCCATCTGTTTGTAATAGCCGATATCTTTGGCGGCATTTTTGATCGCAAAAGCCAATTGTGAAGGGTCGCCATCAACACCGTAGCCTTTGACAAAGTCCATCATGCCACTGTGCAGAGGCCCTGCAGACATCACATCGTACAACGACTGGCGATCTACCCCCTGCAGATCCGCCATGGCAAACGCTTCGGCGACTGCATTGGCCATCGTCATTCCACAGAAGTTATTCAGCAGTTTTATCGTGTGGCCCGATCCGAGTGCACCCAAATGAAAAACGTTTTCGCCAAGATCGTCCAGGACGGGTTTGACACGATCGAAAGCGGCTTTATCACCAGAGCACATAATATTTAGCAAACCGTCAACGGCATGCGCCGGCGTGCGACCCAGCGGCGCGTCGAGTAACGTGCCTCCGGCGGCCGCAACTTCGGTTCCCAGTTGCTTTGTCGATGCCGGCAGCGAGGTACCAAAATCGATTACCACTGCGTCTTTTCGCAGTCCGGCAATGACGCCGTCGTCTCCGCGCAGCCGCGCTTCCACACTCTTCGACGTATCCATGCACAGCATCACGATGTCGCTGTGCTCTGCCACTTCCCGAGCTGTAGCCACCTCGGTTGCGCCGCGCGACACCGCCTCGTCGATACGCGTGCGTGACACGTTAGCGGTGACCGTGACGGCGTATCCCTTTTTCTGCAGGCACTCAACCATCGCGCCGCCCATTAAGCCAATGCCGAGAAATCCAATAGCCTTTGTCATGTTTTTTCGTTGTTGGTAGCGAGTAAAAAAAGCGTAAAAAAATTTCGATGCGATCTGCGGGAACGCACCATGTGCAGGCCTTATGTTAGCACGTGAGCCAGCCGGAATTTGGATCGACTGCTGCACCGGACAGTCATGCGCTGCTTTACCGACCCCGATCGCACCACCGAACTTGTTCAGCCGGCCGGAATTCAGGCTGTGCCACTGATTTAAGCTGGATGCTGACAGGAAGAGCGTCAGAAAGTGCGATGGATCAAAACAGTCGCCTCAAGAATTCCGCAATGACGACGTCACACGAAATGCACGCAGAACCAAATGGACCATGGACGTCGCTGCAATGTGTTCAGCGGTCCACGTTGTCTCCTGCATGCCAATCGCGGGTCTGTCCTAACAGTACAGACAACACATTTCTATAAGATATTGAAATCCCGCGACTTTATTTTCGCCCGGCAGTCCGGGCCACAACAACATGACCGACCTGTCATCAACTCCTCTATTCAAGCGCAGGCAGCGCAGCCGATTAAGTGCCTCAGAGGGGTAACCACACCACTCAATAATTCCGGGGGAAAAATGAACACACCAAAAATATTGCTCACCGCCTTGCTGACCACGCAGCTGATCGCGTGCACCAGTGGCTCACCGCCACGCGGTGAGATGAGCACCACACAGGCTTCCATCCGCGCCGCAGAAGCGGCCGGTGCTGCAGAACATGCGGCAAAACCGCTGCGCAGCGCTCAGCAGCGTATGGAGAAAGCGCAGCATTTTATGGAACGCAAAAAGTATGACGATGCAAAGCGTCAGTTGCTGCTCGCGCAGGCAGATGCCGAGCTCGCAGAAGCAATGGCAGAAGCAAAAAATTCCGAGGACGCGCACAGCGAACTGCAACAGAGCATTGATTTGATGAAAGAAGAAATTGCTCGAGTTCAGGACCAGTAACGGCAACGTATAGAAGATTCAGGGAAAAAAGATGATGATCAAACTTCCAAACTCCATCGTGGCACTGACCATCGCCGCTGTACTGGCGACGACCGGCTGCGCGAGCAAACGACCTAACGAACTGCTGGACTCTGCAAAGGCGACCTATGAGAGGGTAAGCAACAGCGACGTTGTCAATCAGCACTCAACTGAAGACCTCAATGTTGCCAAGCTCAAACTCGATTCGGCGATCACCGCCTGGGACGACAAAAAGTCAAAAAGTGAAATCGACAAGCGAGCCTATATCGCTGAACAGTATGCGCTTATTGCGGAACAACGATCCAAACTATTGCAAAGCCAGTCTGCGATTGAAGGCGGCAAGCTGATGAGAACCAACGTACAGATGGACATGCGGGAGTCAGAAGCGAAAAAGCTCGCCGAGAAATCCGCAGCGCTGGAGCAACAAGTCATGCTGCGTGAGCAGCAATTACAGCAACAAATTGCCGAGTTGGAAGAACTCAAGGCAATGCAGGCAAAAAGCTCCGATCGAGGTATGGTGTTAACACTGGGAGATGTGTTGTTTGATACCAATGAATCGACACTCAAGCCCGATGCCGCCAGCAACCTGATGCAAATCGGATCATTCCTGAACAAGTACCCTGAGCGCACTCTTGTGATCGAGGGCCATACCGACAATACCGGAGATGCTCAATACAACATGGACCTGTCCACTCGCCGGGCGATGGCAGTCAAGACCATGCTGATGAGCCAGGGCATAGCAAGTAACCGGGTTATCGCCAGAGGCGTCGGTGAAAACTCACCGGTTGCAAGCAACTCAAGCGCTGAAGGTCGACAGCTGAATCGACGGGTAGATCTGATCTTCACTGAATCAGATACCGTTACCATCACCGCTATTGACGAATAGCGAGCATCTGCGCGGCACTCAGTAACGAGTTGCCGTGCAACACAGCACGATGTAAAACGCGCCATCCGGGCGCGTTTTTCGTTGTTAACTGGTGACTCAAGCGGGTCCGGACTTGTGGTAAAACACAAGTCTCACTATGTGTAATGAGCATTTGGGATAACGGACCCGAGCAGTTACACTAGCCGACTACTTTGACTGCCGGGCCCACCCGGTTCAATCACCGGAACGTCCGCCAACCGGACGTGGCGGCAGCTTGCACACCGGCGCCCACCTCGACCGACACGCCAGCTGCCTGCTTTTTGAAACACTTCCGTGACCTTGCGAATAATGCAGCCCAGGCCCTTATGCACCTAGATTTCTACACGCTGGACGTCTTCACCGAAAAACGTTTTGGGGGCAACCCGCTGGCAGTTGTATTAGATGCAGAGGCTCTGACTACCGAGCAAATGCAGCTCATCGCACGTGAGTTCAACTATTCAGAAACCACGTTTGTACTGCCGCCTGAAAACGCGGACAACAGCGCCAACGTCCGCATTTTTACCCCGGATCAGGAACTGGGATTTGCAGGACACCCCAATATTGGAACCGCGTGGGTACTGGCCACTCAGAACGGTCGCCACGATACGACGCTGTCGTTTGAAGAATTGGCCGGGCTCGTATCGGTGGATGTCCGTTTTGCTGACGATGCGCCTGTTTTTGCCGAGCTAACCACACCACAAACGGTGATGTACGGCAACGAACTTGGCACAAAGAAGCATCATCAGCTACTGTGTGAAGCGCTGTCACTTGATCTTTCAGACCTGAACACACACAACCATCACCCGCGTAACGCTTCCACCGGACTCGAATTTCACTGTGTTGAACTGAACAGCCTGAGCGCACTTTCGCGGGTTGAAATAAATTCGGAGAAGTGGCGTCAATATACCGAATTCAGCAAATGTTTCGCCATCCATCTGTACACGCTGGCGACTGAGCGACGCGACATCGACATCTGCTGCAGAATGTTTGCAACGCTCGGCACGATCCGCGAGGATCCGGCGACCGGCAGTGCAAACTGCGCACTGGCAGGACTGCTTGCACACCTTGATTCAAAACATACCGGCCAGTACGTCTATCGAATTGCACAGGGCGTTGAAATGGGCAGACCCAGTGCATTGACTGCCAGAGTAACAAAAACTGCCGGTGCAATTACTGAGATAAAGATCGGCGGTGCCGCCGTGGCAGTCATGCAGGGATCATTGACTGTCTAACAGGGTGTTGAAAAACGTGATGAGCGACGGTCTGAGTAGGCAAATTCTGCCGAAA
>CAZOXM010000102.1:8216-16193 GCA_964583825.1 uncultured Granulosicoccaceae bacterium | reverse complement strand
CGAGGGTGTTAGCGTAAACAGAAGTGAGTGATGGTGGCCAGGGACGGAATCGAACCGCCGACACGGGGATTTTCAGTCCCCTGCTCTACCGACTGAGCTACCTGGCCTTGGGTAAGACGTGAGGTTTCGCTAGCGCGAAGCCCGCTATTAGACCTATGCGAAGCGATTGAGTCAAGCCCCGAGCCAAAAGTCGGGGGCATCGCTCAGTCACTTTGAGGCACGTATCCCTCCGGCATCTGGGAACCTTCGCCAAAGAAGAATTTTTCCATCTCCTCCTCGAGGAATTTTCGTGCCTTTGGATCGACCGGCGTCAGGCGGTATTCGTTGATCAGCATGGTTTGATGACCCATCCACGACTGCCAGGCTTCTTTCGATACGTTTTCGTAGATGCGCTTGCCGAGATCTCCGGGGTAAGTGGGTCGGTCGAGTCCCTCGGCCTCTTTGTCGAGCTTAACGCAGTGAACCATTCTGGCCATGTGATGACTCCGTGACGATAGTAAAGGTCAATAATAACAAGTCGCACCGCATCGAGAGCCACTCATTGTTGGTTTAGCAGCGGCAATGCCAGACGGCCGAGCAGCCTCTCCACCGGCGCTGCAATGCCACCAACCGGCGCATCAGGCGCCACCCAGCGGCCTTCAATGTCATTGATCATGGTGGGCGCAGCGGCGCCATTCAAGCTTTCAGTCGGCAACTGCACCCGCAGCGGATGAATAGACAGGTCAAAGTGGGTGAAGCTGTGCCGGAGCGCTGACCACTGCTCCCGGTGCAGCGGATTCAGCGTGTCGGCGGCCGCATTCGCGGCAGCCTCGGTGTCGAATTCCATAAAACACCACAATCCGCCCCAGATCCCGCTCGGGGGACGTCGCACCATCCACACACGACCGGCCGGGTCCTGCAGGATGATCATCCAGGTCTGGCGCTGGGGCTTATCCTTTTTGGGTTTCGGGTGCGGCCAGCGCACCGGATCACCACTGGCCAATGCCAGGCAGCTTGAACTGATCGGACAATGCTGGCACTGCGGACGACTTCGCGTACACAGTGTTGCTCCCATGTCCATCATCGCCTGATTGAAAGCGCCGGTGCGCGCTGAAGGTGTCACCGCAGCTGACAACTGCCACAGTGTTTTCTCGACCGCTGACTTCCCGTACCAGCCATCCACGGTGTAGTGACGCGACAGTACCCGTTTTACGTTGCCATCGAGAATCGGATGATGCTGGCCACCTGCGAGACTTAATATCGCACCCGCAGTGGAACGACCGATACCGGGCAGATCAATCAGCGTATCGATCGAGTCCGGCAACCGACCGTCATGCGTTTCAACAATCACCTGTGCGGCACGGTGCAGGTTTCTGCCGCGTGCGTAGTAGCCGAGTCCGGACCAGTGGGCCAGCACATCATCCTGCGTTGCCGCCGCCAGTGTTTGCACGTCGGGAAAGCGATGCATGAACTTTTCAAAGTAGGGAATGACGGTGGTTACCTGCGTTTGCTGCAGCATAATTTCCGACACCCATACCCGATAGGGTGTCGGCTGTTGCTGCCAGGGCAGGTGTTTGCGACCGTGCGCATCAAACCACGCAAGAATTGCCTTGGCGAAGCGACGACACTGCCGTGGAGAGGGTGTGCCACTCACCAGTCACTTCTCCAGTAAATCAGAGAGGCCCTTCTCTATCGATTGCTTCATTTCGTCCACCTGTGCTTCCACCGCATCTTCGACCTGTTGCCGCTTTTCCCGAATCTGCTCGATGACGACTTCTTTGTTTTCTTCCAGCGATACTTCCGCCTTCTCTTTGTGCTGTTGCAGCACAGCCTCTGCACGTTCACGCTGCGACTCTGCCGCTTCCGATAACTGGCGGCGCCATACTTCCAGTCGGCCCGCAAAATCCTCGGTCAGCGCCTGCTGCACCAGTCGCTCGAAATCGACCGACAGATCACTCAATGAGCCTTTGATCGCTACCGGCAGCGTCAGACCCTGCAGTGAGGCCATCGATGATTCAGATGGCGCATCGCCCTGACCTTCCGGCGGCGCAGTCACCAGCACTTCAGCCAGATAATCAACCTGTTGCGTACTCAGCTCCAGTGCACCGGTACCGGTCATGCTTAGCCACGGTCCGGCAAACAATAGATCGTCGCTGCGCAGCACCCCGTCATTGATCTCTGCGGAGATACTCAGTTCGCTAAAGCCGGTGGAATCTTCCAGCGCATCGGTGAGCGATTCACCGTTGAGCAGCGCATGCGCACGACGGATCTCTCTGCCGATATTCAATCCGTGCATGGCACCATCGCTGAAACGCAGAGACACCGCCCCGTCGGCGGCCTGCAGCCATTGCTGCTGGTTGACGCCACGCGTTATAACGTCGATGTTGACTATCGCCGTGCCACTGACGGGTGAGTCAGATTTCAGGTAATCGCTCAGCAGATTTTCCGCCTGCACAGCACTGATATTCGACGACCATTTCAACAAGGGCTGATCAGCATTCAGATCGAGTGAGGCACTGTTAAACAACGTGCCGTCATACAGCGCCGCTTTTGCTTCGGTGATTTCAAGCGCTCCCTGATTAGCGCTCAGCGGAATCACCACATCAGTCAGCGTAAGACCGGCCACGCTCAATTGATCAAACGAAGCAGTGCCGTTGATATCGAGCGCTTTCAACTGATCGACCGGCAGATCTCCGGGCGCTGCAGGGGCAGGTCGGGATACGTCACTGAGATCAGTCGCAGGCCGATAGCGGTCCACGTCGAGGTGTGTACCGTGCAACTCAAAGACCACCGGCGGAGAGACCGCATGGATATCCGTCACCTCGACATGGCCGTTCAGGGTGAAGTCATCCAGTTCAAGCAGCAGATCGTTCAGCGACAGAATCTGACCCGACTGCCTGACCGCCATGGCCAGCCTGGCCTGTTGCATGACCAGTGGATCGGCTGCCCTCCAGCCGAACAACGACACCCACGGAGCCGGACTGAAGGTATTGCTGTTGAGGGTGCCACTCAACACCGGGGACTGGGCGAGATTCGCTACCTGAAAATCACCGTTGAGCTGTAAATCTGCGCTCGACAGCTGCAGTCCATTGATCAGAATCTGCGCTTCGCTCTGCTGAAATGAGAAGGCAAAGCGCGTGTTGGCAAACAGCGAAGGGTCTGTACCATCGGGCACAGCGCTGCCCACCGATGCGAGTAACACGGCCGCATCAAACTCCTCACTGGCCAGCTGACCGAAAAAGCTTGGTGCTTCAAACAACCCGGTGCCATGCATATCACCGGATAACGGTATGTTTTGCACCATGGCCCGCATATCGGTCAGATCAAAAGTTTGTGATTTAAGGTTAACCAGCAAGTCGCCGGTCAGTGCAGCATCGAAGCGGCCGACAGGCAAATCGCGATGCTCGCTGCTGGTTTTGATTTCCAGATCCCGCAGCGTGTAGCTGTTACCCGGTAAATCAATGGTCATGGCACCGGAAGCCATCATGGCAGATGAAATCTCAAGTCGATCGCTGCGCACATCAAACGACGTGGAAAAGGTGAACGGGCTGCCGAGTTGAATCGCATCCGTTTCAAGGTTGAGTTGCGCTATCTGAAGATCGGTCTTCGCCTGTTTATCAACCCAGCTGACACTGGCATCGGTAAGTGCGATATGGCCGACTGACAAGGCGGCAGCCAGCGGTGCACCTGCTTCAACTGACTGCAATACATCCGTCTGACTGGTCTCTGTCTCCACCACCGTCGTGGTGGCAAGCAGGTCCTCCCAGTTGGCGACGCCGTCTTCGTCTACCTGCAGGTTCAACCTGAGACCGTCAAACTGTACCCACTTGACATTGAAGGTGCCGGACACCAGCGGCAATAATTCAAGCTGTACATCGCTGGCGCGCGCACTGGCAAAGGGCATGGCGTCAAAACCTTCGGCATTTGCCAGCGACACATCGGTTAGCGTCAAACCGATCCATGGAAACAGTTTGGCTTCGATCGCGCCGTCGATGCTCATTGCACGACCGGTACGTTCAAACACCAGTTGCTGTATTTTTTCTTTGTGCAGATTCAGATCGAGCGTGCTGAAAAACCACAGCCCGGCCAGTACGAGCATACAAACTACAACAAAAAAACCGACAAAAATCCGCCTCAGCATAGGCGTAGATGCGCCGGGCCCGTGCATCGAGGCAGCGGCGACACGTAAAGAGAGCGATGGATGATGTGCGTGGTGTGGAGCAAAGTCAGAATTTTAAATCAGGGGTTAGCGTATTCCGGGGGCGGGGACGTATCACCCAACCCATACGGTTATTTTACAGGCAGGGCCGCGACGGGGTGTAATAGATTTCACGCCGCCGGACAATGCCCCAACCTTGTGATGTTCGCACGTCGTTCAGTACCGGTCCTGAACAGGGGTTAGGTATTCGACACTTGCACACCCCTAAGCACCGCGGGCTGAAGTCACGGCGGGTAAAAAAAACAGCCTTATTCGGCGACCCAGTCACCGCTCTTGCCGCCGGATTTTTCAAGCAAACGAATGCCCTGCATGCACATGCCCCGGTCTACCGCCTTACACATATCGTAAATCGTCAACAGCGCCACCTGCACCGCAGTCAGGGCTTCCATTTCAACACCGGTCTGCGAACGTGTTTCGGTTCGCACGCGGCAGTCAATCGTGGAGGCGGCTTCATTCACGGTGAACTCAACCTCGACATGGGTGAGCCCAATCGGATGGCACAGTGGAATCAGATCACTGGTGCGCTTGCTCGCCATGATCGCCGCCACCCGGGCAATGCCCAGTACATCGCCCTTGCGATGCGCGCCGGCGGTGATCATCTGCAGCGTGTCGGCCTGCATGGTGATCTGACCCCCGGCAACCGCGATGCGGTGGGTCACTTTTTTATCGCCGACATCGACCATGTGCGCGTTGCCCTGCTGGTCAAAGTGCGTTAGTTCAGACATTGAGCGGCCTCGTTGATGGGAATCCGGTTGGACAGTTGCACCACAGTGTATCGCGGGCATAATGACGACATGAGTGTCTGCATTAAATTCTTCGCCAGTATGCGCGAAACTCTGGGTCAGAGTGAACTCCGGATCGACATCGAGACACCGGTCACGGTGGCCGATGTCTGGCAGCGCGCCACCGGAGATCGCCCGATGCCGGACAACACGGTGTGTGCCGTCAACCATTCTCAGGCGACCCTCGATACGGCCGTGAACGACGGTGACGAAGTGGCATTTTTTCCGCCGGTGACCGGAGGGTAGCCATGACTGTACGCATCTGTGCAGAACCGTTCGACCCCTGGAAAACACTGGCACAGCATCAGGAAGCTCATCTCACCGCAGGTCAGTACGGTGCCACGGCGACGTTCGTCGGCACCATGCGCGACTTTAACGAAGGCGATGACGTCACGCATATGTCGCTGGAACACTATCCGGGCATGACCGAACAACAACTCGGTGAGATCATTGCAGAGTCCCGCCGGCAGTGGCCGCTGCAGGAGGTGCTCATCGTACACCGGGTCGGAGATATCCACCCCGCGGATCCTATCGTGCTGGTCGCCTGTTGGTCGGCACACCGCGCAGCAGCCTTTGAGGCGTGCCGCCATCTAATGGAAGCGTTGAAATCGCGCGCGCCGTTCTGGAAGAAGGAAACATTGTCGGACCAAAGCCACCGCTGGGTAGAAAAAAATACCGACGGCTACAGCTCGCCCCGCTAGCCACGTTTAAAGCCCCCACCCGACGCCCTGGCACGCCAGCATCCCGCTGGCCGGACAGGCTTGCTACTCGATCAGCACCGACTGCGAAAAATTGCCGCGCTGAATTTCAAGCACACTGGCATCCTGCCGCAGTGCCACCGCGCTCGCCATTCCCTCAATGTCCGCGACCGGCACACGATTGACGGCGAGCACAATGTCGCCCTGCTCCAGCCCGTAACGGGCAATGGCACTCCCGGGTCGCACCTCGGAAATCAACACAAACGGGCGGCCGCGTCGCGAGATAGCATTTTCAAAGATGGCTCCCTGCAGGTGGGCGGCCAGTGCTTCACCCCGTATCTGCGTGTCTTCCGATTCACCGACCCGAATATCGGTTTGATACAGGGTTTTATCGCGATAAAACTGCACCACGACCTGATCGCCAACCTGCAGCAAACCGATGGCATTGCGCACATCGTTGATGCTGGCCACGCGACGATCACCAACCCGGGTGATCACATCACCGCGCAACAGGCCGGCCTGATCAGCCGGTGAACTTTCTTCAACGCCCGAAATCACCACACCGCGCTCTACGCCAAACACTTGTTGCAGATCCTCGTCGAGTTCCTGCAATGAAATGCCAAGGCGCCCGCGCCTGACCTCGCCACCTTCGACAATCTGCTGCATCAGGTTTCTGGCCATGTTGGATGGAATCGCAAAACCGATCCCGACGTTGCCACCGCCCGGTCCGACTATGGCGGTATTGATGCCGACGAGTTCACCGCGCAGATTCACCAGCGCGCCACCGGAGTTACCGGGGTTGATCGATGCATCGGTTTGAATGAAGTCCTCGATTTCCTCGATGCCAAGACCACTGCGGCCAAGTGCCGACACAATACCCGACGTCACGGTTTGTCCGAGGCCAAAGGGGTTGCCGATGGCGACGACAAAATCACCGACCCGCAGCGCGTCCGAATCGGCCCACGTCAGCGCTTCCAGATCGTCGGCATCGATGCGAATCACCGCCACGTCGGCTTCCGGATCCTGACCGATCACCTGTGCTTCGAATTCACGACCGTCCGACAGCGTGACCAGCACTTCCTCGGCGTCTTCGATCACATGATGGTTCGTCACCACCAGACCTTGCGTCGATTCGACAATCACACCGGAACCAAGACTTTGCGTGGCGCGACGCTGGGTGCGCGGAAAATCGAAAAACTGCCTGAAAAAAGGATCATCGAACAGTGGATTGTTACCACGCGCCGCCGAACCACGTGTGGAAATATTCACCACAGCGGGGGTGGTTTTCTCGAGCATCGGCGCCAGACTCGGCAGCGGTTCACCGTCGACCACACCGGGCAGTCCGCCGGCACGGGCCAGGCCGCACACCATCATCAATACCATCATCCAGCGCGACACCACACCCCAACGACACGCTGCCGACTGTCGATTATGCCGAAGTGAAATCATGCTGCTGTGGGCTACCTCAGTCGCCGTGGATGGGTCGGTAACTTTGTACCTGACAACCCCTGAACAATAACAAACCGGCAGTCAAATCGTCACCGGCAGGTCATTCGTCAACCCGCCCGTGCAGTGTCGACTCCGCTCACACGGTTGTGGCTGGAGAGGTATTTTTCAAGGTTTGCGATTTGTGCCGCCGACATCCCGAGTCCTTTCTTGGAGCGCCGCCAGATGATGTCATCGACCGTCTGTGCCCACTCATGGCTGACCAGATAATCCACCTCCACCTGATACAACTGCTCGCTGAACTGCGTGCCGAGTTGTGTGACATTCGAACAGACACTGAGCATGACCGGCACCCGGGTGCCGTAGTTGCGCGCGTAATCCAGCAGCAAGTCCTCTTCGAGCCACGGATATTCGCCGCGCAGGGTCGACACATAACGATCGAAATCGGCGGCGGGCATATCGCCGCCCGGCAGCGGCGCGTGCCGGGTCCAGTCCTGTGTGCTGACCGGCAAATGTGACGACAACAGATTCATCGCATCGTCGGCCAGTTTCCGGTAAGTGGTGATCTTGCCACCGTACACCGACAGCACCGGGGCGGCTTTGCGTTCGTCGAGGTCGAGCTTGTAATCCCGCGTTACCTTCGAGGCATTGGACGAGGCATCGTCATACAAAGGGCGCACCCCGGAATAGCTCCACACCACATCGGCCGGCGTGACTGCAGTTTCAAAGTACTCACTCGCCGCATTGCAGATGTAGGTAATTTCCGACTTGTCGATGCTGACTGCACCGGGCTCATCGCCCACTTCCATATCGGTGGTGCCGAGCAGGGTGTAGTGCTGCTCGTAAGGCACCG
>CAZOXM010000102.1:0-8116 GCA_964583825.1 uncultured Granulosicoccaceae bacterium | reverse complement strand
CCCACTTCCATATCGGTGGTGCCGAGCAGGGTGTAGTGCTGCTCGTAAGGCACCGCGAAAATAATCCGGTTATCAGCGTTCTGAAAAATATAGGTATAGGGGTGATCAAACAGTTGCTTCACGACAATGTGACTGCCTTTCACCAGACGCGTCGCATAGCGTGCGTCATGCGCTTCATCGAGCCCGAGCGTTTTATCCACCCATGGGCCGGAGGCATTGACCACCACGCGCGCCGTCACCTCGGACACCGACTGAGTATTGTTGTCGCGCAGATGCACAGTCCAGGACCCCTGATGCCGCACCAGATCGGTCACCTCGGTTCTGACTCGTACATCACAGCCACGTGCCGCTGCATCCATCGCATTGAGCACAACCAGCCGGGCATCCTGCACCCAGCAGTCTGAGTATTCGAATCCGTGGGTAAAGTCACGCTTCAGTGCCTTGCCCGCCGGATGGGTCCCAAGCCTGACTGAATGTGAGGACGGCAGCTTTTTCCGACCGCCGATATGATCGTACAAAAACAGACCGAGACGGATCAGCCAGCGCGGTCGCAATGACCGGTGATGCGGCAGGATAAAGCGCAGCGGCCAGATAATATGTGGCGCGGCGTTAAGTAATACTTCACGCTCCTGCAACGCGTGACGCACCAGCATAAAATCATAGTGTTCCAGATAACGCAGGCCACCGTGAATCAGCTTGGTGCTGGCGGAAGAAGTGTGCTGAGCCAGATCGTCTTTTTCACATAACAGGACGGAGAGACCGCGCCCGCTCGCATCGCGCGCGATACCGGCACCGTTTATCCCGCCGCCCACCACCACGATGTCAAAGTCACAATCCACTTTGGTCGGTGTCTCATTCATATTGGTATCAAATTTCAAACTGGTCACTACGAAAGTCAGCCCACTGTGGACCGGGTACAATCACCGGTCCACAGATTTGCCACAGTCAGCAAGCAAGGTCTGAGCCCTGCGGGTTTTGACCTACTGCGCCCACTGCTTGATCAGCTCATCGTAGGCAATGGTTTCGCCCTGAGGCTTCTCATTGTCGAGTTTCGCCTTCGCACCACCTTTTCCGAGCCATTCGGATGGATCTTTAGGCTCATTAAGGCGAGGCCCGCAGCCGCCGTAAACGTTGGCTGCCTCATCGGCCGCCTGCATACGAGCCATGACCTGATCCATCTCACCGGCCAGGCGATCCATCGCTTCCTGCGGGGTAAACGCACCGGAATTCACATCACCAATCTGCTGCCACCAGATTTGTGCCAGCTTGGGGTAGTCAGGCACGTTAATACCGGTGGGAGACCAGCGCACGCGGTCCGGGGATCGGTAGAACTCAACCAGCCCGCCGAGCTTGGCTGCCCTTTCGGAGAACGATTCGTGTCGTACAGAGGAATCGCGGATAAAGGTCAAACCGACGTGACTCTTTTTCACATCCACCGTTTTGGACACTGCAAACTGTGCATAGAGCCAGGCGGCTTTCGCACGATCGGTTGGGGTGGACTTCAGGATGGTCCAGGAGCCCACATCCTGATATCCCACCTTCTGACCTTTTTCCCAGTACGGCCCGTGTGGAGACGGTGCCATACGCCACATTGGATTGCCGTCACCGTCAACGGTGTTATTGCCTTCCTCCTGCGACTTCACCATATCGGCAGTAAAAGCGGTGTACCAGAAAATCTGCTGGGCGACGTTACCCTGACTCAACGCGGGCAGCGACTGATAAAAATCATAACTCGCAGCCGCCGGTGGTGCATACGCACGCAGCCATTCATCCCACTTGCGAATGGCATAGACCGCCGCCGGACCGTTGGTGCCACCGCCACGCGAGACAGAAGCACCCGACGGATTACATGATCCGGCCTCCATGCGAATACCCCACTCATCAATGGGAACGCCATTCGGCTCACCGGGGCTGCCCGCACCGGCCATGGATAGCCAGGCATCAGTCATCCGCCAGCCAAGATCAGGGGCACGCTTGCCGTAATCCATGTGACCGAAGATCTCTACCCCGTCAATTTCCTTCACGTCTTCAGAAAAGAACTGAGCGATATCTTCATAGGCAGACCAGTTCACCGGCACACCGAGATCGTAGCCATACTTTTCTTTAAATGCGGTTTGCAGGTCTTCACGATCGAACCAGTCTTTGCGAAACCAGTAGAGGTTTGCGAACTGCTGATCGGGAAGCTGATAAAGGTCGCCATCCGGACCGGTGGTAAACTGAGTGCCCATGAAGTCTTCAAGATCGAGCGTCGGCAGCGTGACATCAGCGCCCTCACCTGCCATCCAGTCTGTGAGGTTGACTGCAAGCTGTAAACGCGAGTGCGTGCCGATCAGGTCGGAGTCGTTTACGTAGGCATCGTACAGGTTGCGACCGGTTTGCATTTGCGTTTGCACTGCCTGCACAACTTCCCCCTCACCAAGGATCTGATGATTCACCTTAATGCCGGTAATTTCCTCAAACGCTTTGGTCAGCGTTTTCGATTCATAGTCGTGCGTCGGTATGCCTTCCGACAATACGTTAACTTCCATACCCTTGAACGATTGGGCGGCTTTAATAAACCACTCCATTTCTGCCATTTGCTCATCTTTGGAGATCGCAGATGGCTGAAACTCATCATTCACCCACTTTTCCGCCGCGGCCATATCTGCAATCGCCTGCCCCATGGGAACAGTGAATGCAGCCGCTATGACAGTGGCCAGTAATTGTCGTTTCATAAAAGTATTTCCTCTCCGAACGATTGTTGAAATGAGACCGGCAACCTCACCGGCTGATGCCGCGCGATACACGGTTAACGCAACTACACCCACCGGAATACAGCGAGCGCAAAAAGAACACAAACGACCGAACCCCACCACAGGGGCAACCCGGTCAGGCCAAGCCACGCTACATGAATGTAGGCGCTGCCGAGCAGCGAGATAAACAGCCGGTCCCCGCGAGTGGTGTCCAGCCCCAGAATACCGGTGCGCGGATCCCCGCCGGGTTTAAGTATTTCCCACACAAACATCGCAATCAAACAAAGTGCAATAAACACGAAAAACGCACCTGTCTGCCACGTCCACGCCATCCACGCCAGCGGCTTCAAACGTCACCTCCTGTTTGATAGTCGATGCTCAACACAGTCCCTGCTAAACCCGCCCGAGGGCAAAGCCCTTGGCAATATGCTTACGTACAAACCAGATCACGATCACCCCTGGTATTAATGTCAGCGCACCGGCGGCGGCCAGCAGACCGAGCTCATAACCGGCGGTAGAAGCAGTGCGCGTCATTACCGCAACGATCGGCTTGGCTGCCACCGACGTCAGATTTTTTGCCAGTAGCATTTCCACCCAACTGAACATAAAACAGAAAAAAGCAGTCACACCGATACCCGCCGCGATCAACGGCATAAAGATCTTTACAAAAAAGTGGGGGAACGAATAGCCGTCTATGTACGCGGTTTCATCGACCTCTCTCGGTACTCCCGACATAAACCCTTCAAGAATCCACACTGCCAGCGGCACGTTAAACAGACAGTGCGCGAGCGCTACGGCAAGTGGTGTGTCGAACAACTGCATCGCTGAGTACAGTTCAACAAACGGCAGCACAAAAACTGCCGGAGGTGCCATTCGGTTGGACAACAGCCAGAAAAATAAATGCTTGTCACCAAGAAACCGATAGCGTGAAAACGCATAAGCCGCCGGCAGTGCGAGTGACACGGAAATCACCGTATTCATCAGCACATATGTCAGCGAGTTGAGATAACCGTTGTACCAGGTGGGATCCGTAAAAATGGTCTTATAACTGTCGAGGGTAAATTCCTGCGGATACCAGCTGAAACCGCCAAGAATCTCATTGGTGGTTTTAAAACTCATATTCAGCAGCCAGTAAATCGGCAGCATCAGAAAAAGAATATAGATACAGACCAACAGTATCTTGGTGCCCCTCACGAATCCTCTCCCCGCATCATGACGGTGTAGAACACCCAGCACACCAGTAAGGTCATTAAGAAGTACAGGATACTCATGGCCGCTGCGATGCCGAGGTTAAACTCACCAATGGCAGCCTTCACCAGATCGATCGACAGGAACGTCGTGGAGTTGCCCGGACCACCGCCGGTGAGCACAAATGGCTCGGTGTAGACCATGAATGAATCCATAAACCGCAACAGCAGTGCAATAATCAGCACGCGTTTCATTTTCGGCAATTGAATATATCGAAACACCGCAAATGCACTGGCGCCATCAATTTTGGCCGCTTGATAATAGGCATCCGGTATGGACGACAGACCCGCGTAAGCCAGCAACACAACGAGGGAGGTCCAGTGCCACACATCCATCAGCACAACCGTCGCCCACGCCGCGACGGGTTGCTGTGTGTAGTTGTAATCAAAGCCCAGCCAGTTTAATCCATAACCGAGAAGCCCGATGTCCGGCAGTGCAAAAATATTCCACATCGCCCCAACCACATTCCAGGGAATGAGAAGCGGCAGCGCCATTAATACCAGACACACGGACACCCATGGACCTTTTCGGGGCATCGCCAGTGCCACCGCCACACCCAATGGAATCTCGATTAAGAGAATGATCGCCGTGAACAGAAACTGGCGGCCGAGCGCGCTGTGAAAACGCGGTGATGACAGCACTTCCCGGTACCACTTGGTACCTTCAAAAAAGAAAACACCGGGACTGAAGGTATCCTGCACCGAGTAGTTCACCACCGTCATTAACGGGATGATGGCATTCAGGGCGACAATAAATAAAACCGGCAGCACCAGCAGCCAGGCTTTCTGATTTACCGTTTTAGTAATCACGGCGCAACTCCCGACTACCGGCCAGCGGCTCGAGCCGGTGATCATCGACATACACGCCGCAGCGCTGCGAATCGAATATGATCCGGTGGTCTGTGGCAGCCAGCGTCTGCCCTTCGGCAACCATGACGTTCATCGAGAGATCAGCCAGGCGCACCTTGGCAATGCGATAGCGCCCGACATTGTCGATCGAATCAATGGTAACGGGCACGCCGGTTTCGTTGTCGCTTGCAAAGCGTACAAACTCCGGCCGCACACCGAGTTCAACACGGGCACCGCGCTGCGGCTGATAGGCCGCGTCGAGTTTGATCGAATGCCCCGCCACGACCGCGACATTCCCTTCTACTTCACAAGGCAGTATGTTCATGCCGGGTGAGCCGATAAAGTAACCCACAAAGGTATGATCGGGACGCTCGAAGAGTGCTTCCGGTGTGCCGATCTGTACTACCTCGCCCTCGTACATCACCACCACTTTATCGGCGAAGGTCAGCGCTTCGGTTTGATCATGCGTCACATAGATCATCGTATGGGAGAAGCGTTCGTGCAGTTCTTTAAGCTTGGTCCGCAATTGCCACTTCATGTGCGGATCAATGACCGTCAGCGGTTCATCGAACAGGATCGCGTTGACGTCGTAGCGAACCAGCCCGCGTCCGAGTGATATCTTTTGCTTTTCGTCTGCAGTCAGGCCCTGTGCCCGTTGATTTGCCTTTGCAGTGAGTTCCAGCGTCTCCAGCATTTCATTCACGCGCGTTCTGATTTCTCGCGCATCCACCCCGCGGTTGACCAGTGGAAATTCGAGATTCTGCACCACTGTCATCGTGTCGTAGATCACCGGAAACTGAAACACCTGGGCGATGTTTCTTTCCTCCGGGGACTTGTCTGTGACGTCTTCGCCGTTGAACTGAATGTTTCCCCGGGATGGTGTGAGCAGGCCAGAGATAATGTTGAGCAAGGTGGTTTTGCCACAACCGGACGGGCCCAGCAGCGCATAAGCGCCACCGTCATCCCATACATAGTCGAGTGCTTTAAGTGCAAAATCCGCATCCGACTTCGGGTGCGCCTCATAGGAGTGCGCCAGCTGATCCAGTGTGATCTCCGCCATCAGGCAACACCCTCCAGTGCGAGAGAAGGTACTCGAGCCAGCGTGTAATCAGGTGCAAACAGATAGAGGCTGTCCGGGTTGAGATAAATCGTTAACGTTTCACCGGCACTCACCCGATGCACCCCATGCGTCAGCAACACCCATCGATTGCCATCGACACTCAAGTGGATGAACGTTTCAGAACCGGTAATCTCGCTTGTACGCACCTCTGCCTGCAATGCGATCGTATGCGCTGTTGTTGGCGAGAGAGACAAATGATGCGGTCGAATCGCCGCGGTATAGGCACCATTCTGCAATGGTGACAGATTCTCTGCCACCGAACCGAAAGAGACACTCTGCGCTCGCACTGCACCATCCTGTAGGCTGACATCCACCAGATTGAACGGCGGATCGGAGAAGGTGCGCGCAGTGCGCAGATCGATCGGCCGGTGATAGACCTGAATGGTCTCTGCAAATTGAGTCACCCGCCCTTCATGTAAGGTCGCGGTGTTCCCGCCAAGCATCAACGCCTCGTGCGGCTCTGTTGTGGCGTACACGAACACTGCACCGGATTCGGCAAAAATTTTCGGCAATTCTACCCGCAGCTCTTCACGCAACTTATAGTCGAGGTTGGCGAGTGGCTCATCCAGCAACACCAGCTCCGCACCCTTCACCAGCGCACGTGCGATTGAGGTGCGCTGTTGTTGTCCGCCGGATAAATGCAGCGGGGTGCGATCGAGATACGGTTCCAGCTTTAACAGGGCAGCGGCATCGCGCACCTTGCGGTCGAGTTCCTTTTTTCCGATACGTGCCAGTCGCATCGGTGAGGCAATGTTCTCGTAGACGGTTAAACCGGGGTAATTGATGAACTGCTGATAGACCATTGCCACATTGCGCTGGCGGACTGAAGTGCCGACCACGCTTTTACCGTCGACGAGAATGTCACCACCGGTCGGTTTGTCGAGCCCTGCCATCAGCCGCATCAGCGTGGTCTTGCCGGACAGGGTAGGTCCAAGCAACACGTTGATCGACCCGCGTTCGAAAGCAAGCGATACCTGAGAGATATGCATGTCGCGTCCGACGCGTTTGTCGACCGCTATCATCTCAAGCATGGCAACTACCGCCAACCGGACGAACAATGAAAGATAAATCAGTGGATATCACAGGCTGCTTCCATCGTTTATCAGGCGTTGCATGCCTGCTCCCCCCACCGTCAGTTTTCTTTTAAACCCTAATAACTCGAAAAACGAAAGTCAATCAGAAAAGACCCCGATCCAACCTTTCATTGATCAGGCGGTTTCGATTGTACGAATATCGAAACCTGACAACAGCTGTTTGAAATGACCGGGGCAGCGGTCTGTGACGAACGAGTGTATTTGCGAGATGTGCCCGATGCGCACCGGCGCGGTGCGTTCATGCTTCGTGGAATCAGCCGCGAGGACAACATGCCTGGCGTTGGAAATAATCGCCTGAGATACTTTCACCTCGCGATAGTCAAAGTCCAGCAACGCCCCTTCGGCGTCAATCGCAGAAGAACCGATCACCGCAAAATCAACTTTAAACTGGTTAATGAAGTCCACCGCCGCTTCGCCAACAATACCGCCGTCACTGGATCGGACTTCACCGGATGCAATAATGACCTGTATGTCAGGACAGGGACGCAGCAGTGTCGCCACATTGATGTTGTTTGTAATCACCATCAGTGATCGATGACGAACCAGCGCCTGTGCCACTGCCTCCGTCGTGGTACCAATATTGACAAACAGCGATGCATTGTCGGGAATAATCTGCGCCACCGCCGCACCGATGGCCGCCTTGTGGTCACTGGCCAGCATTCGCCTGGCCTCATAGCTCATGTTCTCGACACTGGAAGCAAGGCGTGCACCGCCGTGAGTTCGCGTGAGCAGCCGATCGTCGCACAGGCGATTGAGGTCTTTTCTTATGGACTGTGGCGTGACACCGAACAGCTGCACCAGCTCCTCTACCGATACCTGTCCGGACTCGCGCACCAGGTCGAGTATCTGTTGCTGCCTCGGGTTGTTCACTATCGTTCAATGTTTCGTTTGGTTAAAACCATTTATAAACGAAAATCAAAACGAACCGCAAATTTTTGTGCAGTCCGTGTACATCGGGCGGCTTGGCACCGGCGCACCGGGGATCAGCGGCATGGTGAGGAATGTTCAACCGGGGATCCACTAGTGTACTGGAACAAACAGTGTAGTCACATGAGTCGACTGACTAAAGTGCTT
>CAZOXM010000101.1:12816-16226 GCA_964583825.1 uncultured Granulosicoccaceae bacterium | reverse complement strand
TGCCTGTAGAACCCGGTTTCCCCACCGACGAGCATTCTCATCGTTGATCATAAGCAAGGCATGGCGATCCTGTGCGCCCTTACCTTGTTCTACACGAATGCTCTCCCGCTCTTTATCGATATCAGATATTCTAAGATGCACGACTTCACTGGCCCGAAGGCCAGCTCCGTACGATATAGATAACGCAGCTTTGTACTTCAAACTGCCAGCAGCATCGATCAGTTGCGTAACTTCTTCAACACTGAGAATCTCCGGTAGCTTGCGAGGTTGATTGACACGCTTGATTCGCTTCAATCGGTTTGCATCATCCAACGTCACTTCGAAGAAAAATCGCAATCCTGATAATCGTGCATTGATACTACCAGTCGCCATGCCACTTTTTACCAGATGCAACTGGTAGCGTCGCAAATCCTCTGCTGTGGCTTTATGCGGCGAGTGACCAAGAAACTTATTCAGTTCGACAACATGTCGAAGGTAGGAAGTCTGCGTCTTAGCACTGAGTCGACGCATGGTCATGTCGTCAATCATTCGCTGACGTAAAGGACTAATACTACTGCTAGAATTACCCATGGGGTTTTCTCCTGGTTGTTGTCTTGAGGTTGGGGAACCACAAAACAGCATAGGAGAAACCCTATTTATTGCTTGTTGGGTGTTGAAAAAGAACGGATTTTGCTGGCGACACTACCGCGGAGCGGTTTAGTCCAATGGCACGAAGCCGCCTGTCGTTCTGTCTTCCGACCTCTGTCCTCGGTCGTCTGTTCCGGGCCCAGAACTGCCGGTCGTTCTGTTTTCTGTTTTCAGTCCTCAGTCGTCTGTAACGGGCACTTCAGCGACGCTCGAACTGTCTTCTGAGTTCTGCCCAAAGCCTCCTGTTCGGCGCAAAGCTGCAGTTCCTTCTGTCCCCCGGCATCTGCCCTCAGTTGTCTGAAACGTGTACCCCAACATCGCGGCACTCACCGGAGCACAGCCGGCAACGCTACGACGGCTTAACGCAACATGCACATCAAGCAAACAGCCCCCGACGAATCATGTTAAGCCCGGTTAAACAAAATATGATCAGTACGGCACGATAAAACTGTGGTCCGCTGAATTTTGCCCGCAACCGCTCGCCAATTGAAAAGCCAATCAGCGTGGGCACAATCATCAACGCTGATCCGATCAATAACTCACGAGTCAAAATTCCATTGCTGACATAACCGAGCGCCAGCGGAATCGTGCCGCACATGATTAAAAAGCCGGTGTAGGCGACGAACTCATCTTTGGAAAATTTTCGCGAGTGCAAATAAACCACCATGGCGGGTGACCAGATCGCGGTCAGCCCACCGGTGAACCCTCCGAACATGCCAGCGACAAACTGCACGGGCTTGTCAAAACGGTCTGGCAGGCGGGGTGGTTCTTTTATAAGCGTGGCACCGGTCCACAGCACCACCATTATGCCGATCCCGAAGATCAGCCACCGGACCGGCACTATTGGCGCAAACAGTGAAGAAACATACAACACCACCGACATGGTCAGCCCAAAAGGCCACAGGGTGCGCAGCGATTGCATCAGCAACCCGCCACGATATATCTGCCAGCTGTTGGTCACCAGCGCCGGCAACAGCAAAAACGAAATCGCGATTCGAGGGTCAACCAGTTGCGCCAGGATGGATATGGTAATTGTCGGCAAACCGATGCCGATCGTACCTTTGACTACCCCGGCAAACACATAGACTGCGAACGCGATAAGAAATAATTCCAATGTCATATTGAACGGGCCAGTGCGGCCAGCGCAGCGGTCGTCGCGGCAATACCTTCACTCCTGCCACGATAAGCGTGAGGCCAGTCCGTCGTGGCCGCGCGATAAACGATCCGGTTGACCGCGGCGATCTCAACCTGTACCGCAGCCACCCCCAGTTGTTTTGCGACAAATCGCGTCACTGTGTGGTTGCGGACTCCGCCGGTAAATCGGGGGTGATCCACCACCAGTGTTCGCCAGTGCCGCTCCGGGCCAGTACCGGATACCTGGCGACCCGCACCACGCGGCAAGGGTGCGTCGAGCGCGGCCGCTTCAACACGACGAAAGCCGCATTGCAAAAACGGGCTCACCACATCCATCCCGTGTAAAGCGCGTCCGTACATGGTTCCGATCGCGATTCCCATGGCGTAGCGGTTGGTCATACCGTGTAAATCGATCACCAGTCGTATCTGCTGTTCAGCCACCAGCCGCCTGATCGCCTCCTTGTATTCACTGTTTTCCTGCCAGTTCGGGTCTTCATCGGACGGATGCAATGTAAAGATTGCGTGGTTGCCGGTGAGGCGGGCGACATAGCGGGCCAGTGACGCGGTAAATTCTTCACCCATTTTTATCCGGCCATCACGCAGGTGCCGGCACGCGTGCGGCGCAGACAGCAGCACAGCACCGTCCCCGGTGAGCGTGTCGAACCATGGCGTTTGACTACCCGGCTCGCTCCGTGGTGAGATGCGATCTTCCAGCTGTTGCATCGCCTCGAGCAACTCGCAATGGTTCGTTTTCAAGCAGAATCCAGTTGAATGCCAGCGCACGACAGCGCGCCAGGACAACACTTCCGGCGCACAATATGCCAGAATTTCACCCATAGAAATACGGCAACCACCCATGAAAATCGGCATCCTCGAAACCGGCTATCGACCAGAGAGCACGCTGGCGCAACACGGCAGCTACGCCGACGCGTTCATTGCACTGCTGGACGGCCACGGCTTCACCTACGACAGCTGGGCCGCACTGGAAGGCGAGTTGCCGCCATCGATTCACAGTGCAGACGGATGGCTTATTACCGGCTCTAAACATGGTGCCTACGACGACCTGCCCTGGATAAAACCACTGGAGCAATTCATTGTTGATGCGTATGAGGGCGAAGTACCAATAGTCGGCATTTGCTTCGGCCACCAGATTCTGGCGCAGGCGCTGGGCGGCCGGGTGGAAAAGTTCGAGGGTGGCTGGAGCACAGGACGTGTTGAATATCAGCTTGACGGCATCGGTCGACGCGTACCTCTGTATGCCTGGCATCAGGACCAGGTGACGGAGCTTCCGGCAGACGCCACGGTCGCGGGCTCAACTGATTTTTGTCGCTACGCGGCCCTGCAATACGGGAAAAAGGCCTACAGCCTGCAACCGCACCCGGAATTCACCCTGGATTATATAAAAGATCTACTGGATGCCCGGCGCGATGTGATTCCAGCCGACGTGGCCGCGCAGGCCGAACAGTCACTGCATGAGGGCCTGACAGACTCTGCCAGTATCGCCGCGAAAATCGCCACGTTCTTCAAAGACAGATAAATATCCCCTCGCCGGCCCGGCGACTCCGCAGCCCTGCACTGTCCTCTGCCCTCTAGGCCTCTGTCCTCTGTCCTCTGTCCTCTGTCCTCTGTCCTCTGTCCTGTCACAGATC
>CAZOXM010000101.1:0-12716 GCA_964583825.1 uncultured Granulosicoccaceae bacterium | reverse complement strand
CCTCTGTCCTCTGTCCTCTGTCCTCTGTCCTCTGTCCTCTGTCCTGTCACAGATCTTGCAATTAAATTTTTAATATTGGAATAAATATTTTATTGTTCGATCTTTTCACCGCTAGCTTCTAGTGAAATGGCACAGACAAACGACAAGCTCAGTACAAACGAAAGGCGCCGAATTGCGGTGGAGTTGCGCCTATCTGGAGCGAAAATAGCGGAAATTTCGGAAAAAACAAACTTATCCGCCCCCACCATTATCGCCGCGCACAAGCAGTTTTTGAAAGGCGGCTGGGCGGCGGTCGATGCGCGACCCCGTGGCCGACAATCCGGAAAACTCGCGGCGTCGGAAGAAAACCTGACGCAACTAAAAAGCGCTGCAACATCTGCTCCGGAAGACGCCGGCATCTGGTCTCTTGCCGCACTGAGCAGTTACTGCGAAACCCGACTGGGCAGACACATCGGCAGCCGATCCGTGGGGGGGTATCTGGAACAGTGGGGTCTCAGCCACACCAGCCTTTACACCGAATGCAAAACATCAGGCCTCCATAACGACTGGCTCAATACCCACTACCGCCGCTTTCGCGAAAGCGCTCGTGAGCAGGGTGCCGTGGTGTTCTGGGTCGGTCGCAAAATGGTCGGCAATCTCACACTGATGTTCGCCCATAACACCCGCGGGAAGTATTTCTGGCTGGCCGATGCGTCATCTGCACACATCGATCACGCCTGTCACTTTATCAACCTGCTGCGGTGTGACTGCGCGTCGCCAGTCGCTCTGGTGGTCGGCGATCAGAACATCTTTCTCAACAAAGCATTCAGACAGTACGTGGCGACCAACGCACAGGTCAGGGCTATCGCCGATCCGACTTTCACAACAACGCCGGCATCGACACCGGACGTTGAATCAGACGATTTAAACACTTCTAAAAGGAATCCCCAACCAATGACATCGCTTACCCATCTTCAGAGGCTGGAAGCGGAAAGCATTCACATCATGCGAGAGGTTGTCGCCAGCGCCGACAAGCCGGTGATGCTGTACTCCATTGGCAAGGACAGCGCCGTCATGCTGCACCTGGCCATGAAAGCTTTCTATCCGTCGCCGCCACCTTTCGCACTATTGCACGTAGACACCGGCTGGAAGTTTAAAGAGATGTATCGCTTCCGCGACGAGACTGCAAAGCGACTCGGCCTTGAATTACTCGTACACACCAACAAGGAAGGAGTCGAGCGTGGCGTCAATCCATTTACCCATGGCTCGGCACTGCACACCGACATCATGAAGACACAGGCACTCAGACAGGCACTGGATAAACATGGTTTCGATGTTGCCTTCGGAGGTGCACGTCGGGATGAGGAAGCCTCGCGCGCCAAAGAGCGCGTGTTCTCCTTCCGCACTGAAGATCATCGATGGGACCCGAAAAACCAGCGCCCTGAGCTGTGGAATCTGTACAACGCACGCAAAGCCCCGGGCGAGAGTATCCGGGTTTTCCCGATCTCCAACTGGACTGAGCTCGACGTATGGCAGTACATCCACCAGGAGAACATACCGGTGGTCCCGCTTTACTTCGCCGCCAAGCGCCCGGTGGTCATGCGAGACGAGCAGCTGATCATGGTCGACGATGAAAGACTGCCAATGAATCCGGGTGAAGCACCCATCATGAAAACAGTTCGCTTCCGGACACTGGGCTGCTACCCACTGACCGCAGCCATTGAATCCAGTGCTGCCAGCGTACCGGAAATTATCCGCGAAACGCTGAGCGCGTCCGGATCTGAAAGACAGGGCCGCATGATCGACCACGACAGTGCCGGTTCAATGGAACGTAAAAAGCAGGAGGGCTACTTCTAATGGCCGTTGCAAATAAAAAGATCAAAGCCGATATCGACGCCTACCTGGCCGAGAATGAAAAGAAAGACATGCTCAGGTTTATCACCTGCGGCAGTGTCGACGACGGCAAGAGCACGCTGGTCGGGCGACTGCTTTCAGAGTCTGATTCTCTGCCGGAAGATCAGCTGGAAATCGCCAGGCAGGCTTCTGCCAAGTACGGCACACAGGGCAAAGACCTCGATTTTGCACTACTGGTTGATGGCCTGAGTGCAGAGCGCGAGCAAGGCATCACCATTGATGTCGCCTACCGCTACTTCAGCACTGACAAGCGCAAATTTATTATTGCCGATACCCCCGGACATGTTCAGTACACCCGCAACATGATTACGGGTGCCTCCAACGCGGATGCGGCCATTATTCTGATCGACGCTCGCAAAGGCGTTTTAACCCAGACTAAAAGACACCTGTATCTGGTTTCACTCATTGGCATCCAGAACATTGTGCTGGCCGTCAACAAGATGGATCTGATCGGTTACTCGGAAGAAAAATTCACCACGATTGTTGAAGACTTCAGAGAGTTTGCCAGTGCGCAGGGCGTTAAAAACATCACTGCTATTCCGGTCTCTGCGCTACAGGGCGATAACATTATTGCCCCCAGCACCAACACCCCCTGGTATCACGGCACCACCCTGCTCTCATGCCTTGAAACCATTCCGGTAGAGAACGACGACGCACTGCAACAACCCTTCAGATTGCCTGTACAGTGGGTCAATCGACCCAACCTCGATTTCAGAGGCTTTGCCGGCACAGTTGCGAGCGGAAAAATACGCATCGGTGATAACGTGCGGATTCAACCTTCCGGCAAGACCAGCAGCGTTGCGCGCATCGTGACTTACGACGGAGATCTGCAAGAGGCCATCGCCGGGCAGGCAGTCACCATTACACTGGCGGATGAAATCGATATCTCAAGAGGAGATATCATATCCACCACCGAAACACCGGCGAGCACTGCCAACCAGTTTGAAAGCACCGTGGTGTGGATGGATGAAGAACCTCTGCTGCCGGGACGTGAATACACACTTCAGTGCGGCACGGCCTCGGCCGTTGCGACGGTAACCGACATTAAGTACGAAGTGAATGTCGATACCCTTGAGCAGACCGCTTCGAAGAAGCTCGAACTGAACGATATCGGCCTGTGCAATCTGAACCTCGACCGACAGATTGCATTTGATGCGTTTGCCGAAAATCGCACCACTGGCAGCTACATTCTGATAGACCGGCTGACTAACAGCACGGTTGCCGCCGGCACCCTGAACTTTGCACTGCGACGATCGCAGAACATTCATATGCAGGCGGTGGACGTCGACAAACAGCGACGCTCCGAGCTTAAAAAGCAGAAATCCTGTGTGGTATGGTTTACCGGGTTATCCGGCTCAGGCAAGTCCACCATTGCTAACATCGTAGAGCGCAAGCTCACTGAACAGGGAAGACACACCTACCTGCTCGACGGTGACAATGTACGTCATGGTCTGAACAAAGACCTCGGCTTTACCGACACTGATCGGGTGGAGAATATCCGACGCATCGGTGAGGTATCACGGCTGATGGTAGACAGCGGACTGATTGTGCTGACCGCGTTTATCTCACCCTTTATCGCCGAGCGAAAAATGGCACGTGACTTACTTGAGGAGGGTGAATTCCTTGAAGTCTACGTGGAAACCCCACTGAATGTCGCAGAGGAAAGAGACCCCAAAGGTCTGTACAAGAAGGCGCGGCGTGGAGAACTGAAAAACTTCACCGGCATTGACTCGCCGTACGAACGACCGGAGTCTCCGGAAATTCTGGTAGACACTTCCAATAATTCTGCTGAGCAATGCGCTGAGAAAGTGATCAGTATTCTCAAGCAGCGCGGCGTCATCGGCCAGCCGGACGAATAGCAGTTACGAGTAGCGGTAACAACAAGGGGTGCCTTGGTAAAGGCACCCCTTTTTTGGCAGTAAATTACTGCGTCTGCAGCTTATTGATCACACGTGGCCGAGTTCCAGCAACAGCGCCGCATGGTCACTGACCACCTCCCTCCTGCGCGCCGTTGCACCCACCCACTGGTGTGTAAAGCCGCGCACCTCAGGCACCAGCCTGGGATGCACAAACATCTGATCGAGACGGAATCCGTTTCTGCCGTTGGGTGAATACCAGGTAAACTCCCGCGCATCGGGCCGCAGCAAGCGAAAGGCGTCACGCCAGCCACGGTGGTTTAACGAGGTGATCCACGCATCTTCAATTCGATTAAACGTGCGCGTCTCCTCGTCGATCTTGATACAACCGGAATTGGTATCACCAACGACCACGGCGGGTAACCCGCGCCAGTGGCTAACCACTTCCAGTACCGAGGCGAGAAACGGATACTTCCTGCCGGTATGCCGGTTGGGCACATGCAGTGCCATGATACAAACGGGTTGCGGCGCATACACATTCACTGCCAGCCAGCGGGCCGTACAATCCGGCGCCCTGCTCAGCCGCAACCGACGCAACGGGTATCGCGAAGCCAGTAACAGAGAGTTCAGTGCTGGCTGCAATTTATCAACGGTGGTGCGCTGGTACGGATACCCGCACAGTGCAAGCGCGTCAGCAATCGAAGTACTGGCCGCCGTACCGCGAAACTCCGACAGGGCAATCACATCGGGGCGCTCCCGCAGCAGGTAGTCCACAATCGATTGCGCACGCACACCGCCGCCGGCGCGAATGTTCCACGAAACGATTTTCAAAAGCCACTCGGTGTCGCGTTGTATCAAATACCGATTATAGAGCAGCCTGTGGTCACAAACCGCATCCGGCAATCCCCGCTACTGCAGGTACTGGTAATTCAGCGTCACCGGCAATGCGTTACCACGCTCAGTTGTCAAAGGCCCGAAGCCGGAATACCGCAACAACCGTCGGCTGTGCTTATCGTATGTCAGCAACACAGGCGGTACAAAAATCCGCTGCAGAAAATTGTTCAGCGACACGCGCATACACAGGCTGCCATCGTCAGCACAGTCGATTCTTTCTAACAGCATCGGTACCAGGCGTGCCTTGTCAATTTGCACGAAGTTGAACCGTACGGTTTCGCCTGCGGCAATCTGATCCCATCGCTGCATCGCAAAGCGATGGAATCCCGCATCCACCACGGTCGGCTCAATCACCGGCACTTCCCGTATATCGACGACTGCCTTGTAGTTGTTATTGAGCAGTCTCAGTGTCTGAATCCGAAGCCGGTCGTCCACCGGCAGCACGCGGTAGCCGGTCGAGTTGCGAAAGTCGTGAATCTCGAACACGGGTTGCACACTTGAAGTGGTATACCTCAGGTTTTTTTGCGCGATCGATTGTCCATCCTCGGTGAAATAGCGGGCGCGCAGTTCATCGCCGGACGGATCATCCAGGTAATACTCAAAATATCCCGGCCGGCTGGAATCGTGCGGCTGAGCCCGTGCGCTGGCATAAGCCTCCTCGGGAGGAAAGCCGCCACCGGCAGCGACGAAAGCGACAGACTTCAGCACTAAAGCAAATATAATCAGAAACTTAGATGTATATTTCATAAACTCACCCACGTTGTGACGCGACTCCGGGGAGGAACGACGTCAATTCAGAACGTATTCAGTGCAGCGCGCTAGTATCGGCGTTCCCAATGCTGACTGAAGACACTGAAATGGGAATTAACAGAATGTTTACAATTGCCAACGCCGTCCGGCTGATGCTGTTCACCGTTGCCGCCCTCAGTCACTCGGTGGCAGCCGCAGACACCACAACCCGCACGGCAACGCTGACAGAATCCGGCGCGCAAACGGTCCACCACTACAGTGACAACGGCAACACCTCAAAACAGACATCTCCCACAACTCACCGAACGATCCGGCATCTTTCGCCGTTTTTATGGCTTTATGATGTCACTATAAATCTGCATCAGGACTATGACAGCGACGGCTACTATTCCAACTTTTCCATCACCTTTGATTTCGGCACACAGACCTCGCCAACCGATGTTTACGCCGTGCTCTACGTCAGCAACCACAATGGCGGATGGATTGAGTACGCGGTCACCGGTAATTTCACTATCGGTGCAGCCACCAACACCCATACTATCTATGCAACGCTCGACACCGGCTACCAGACCGGTTACTACGATCACTACATCGAGATTTACGATGCATATACCCACGACTATCTGACCGGATTCGGCCCGGAGGACAGTCACGTACTACATGGACTGCCCATCGAGAGCACTTCCTATGATTACTATCACAGCGGAATCTCCACATCGGTTTCGCTGCGCTTCAGTGGCGCCGGATCGCTCGATATTATAAGCAGCCTGTTACTCACACTCTTCGCCGTAACTGCAGCCAACAGACGACGTCGCGCGCAATAAGCGCGGAGCATTCGCACGTCACTGCAATTCCATAGAACACGTAAGCATACAAAGGCTATAATTCCGTGCTGTTTGCCGCTCTGGAGCAGCGCCATTGCCCCGCATCCTCTTTTTTCTAATCGCCACCGTCGTTATCTGGCTGGTGGTTTGCGCCCCGCTCGCTTTGCTCGCCGGCTGGCTTTTTCCATCAGGCATCAACACCACTCTGCCGATCAGCGCGATTGTCGCCCTGCCACTGACCACAGTGATGTGGTTTGCCATTCAATCTGCAAGCCCCTACCTGAAATGGCCGCTACTGCAACTGCTCGGCGCTGCCACCGTGCTACTTACCGTGCTGGCAGTGTCAGCACCACTGCACTTAATCTTTGACCCACAAACAGTCGGCACGGTGGCCCTGGTATTGTGGATACTCGCCACCGTTTATGCCATCTACAGTGCCCGGGTCATCAAGGATATATCCCTCAGCATCAGCAGCACGAAACTCACCACTGCCTGCCGCGTCGTGCATTTAAGCGATGTGCATGCCGGCAGCAGAAGTTCCCGCTTTTTAAAAAAGGCGGTGACGCAATCGCTCACGCACCAGCCGGACGCGGTGGTGATCACCGGCGACCTGCTCGACTCCAGCGCTGTCGACGCCGAATTCCTCAAACCGCTGTCTGCGTTTACCTGCCCGGTGTGGATGTCACTCGGTAACCATGAACGCTATGTGCAGCTGGAAAACGCGGTGGCCGCCATTGCAAAACAAAACATCAGTATTCTGCGCAACCAGGCAGTTGACTTTAATGCACTGCATATCATCGGCATTGATGACACCGACAATCCCGCCGACGCAGCGAAGTATTTGTCTGCCAGATCACTGCCGGCAGATAAATTTACTTTACTGTTGTATCACCGCCCGGATATCTGGCACACCGCGTGTGAACAGGGTGTGGATCTGACACTGGCGGGACATACACACGCCGGACAGATCTGGCCGTTCGGTCTGCTGGTAAAACGTCAGTTCCCGCAGATGTCCGGATACTTTACCAGCGGCTTGTCGCACATGTTTGTATCGCAGGGTACCGGTACCTGGGGGCCAATCATGCGGTTGGGTACGCAGTGCGAAATGACGGTTATCGATCTATTGCCATCCGCTTCCTGACCAGCCCACAGGTCGATCGCACGTGTGCTTGCTGCCGAAACTTCTAGAGTTCCAGCACCCTGAACATAGCGCGCGATCGATCCTCGGCGGAAAGCTCCCCCTTGCGCAGATCACGAGCCATGCAACTGATCGCACTGACCGGCAATGACCCGATCGTCGATTGCACGTTGCGGTGGACGTGCCCGCAGTACACCGCCTGCAGTGCAGTACAGCGCTGGAATGCCGACGTCAGCTGTGCCACCACCGCACGGTCCTCGAACTGAAAAGGATCAGGTATTTCAGCGACGTCATAGGGCGTGTGGTGCATAAAAACCACGCAGGGCCGCGGATCGGGATGAGCCAGCGCTGCAATCGCATGGTCAAGCCTCACCTCACACAGCGCACCTTTGTTGCTGTCGGTACTCACCGTGTCGAGCAACACTATTCGAACAGGGTAATCGTCAAGTACATATTGAATATAGCCATGGTTGGTTTGCAGCCGCTCACCGAACACACTGATCAGTGGTTGCCGACGATCCCGATTGCCGGGTATGACAAAATACGGCGCCTGCAGCGACTCCATAATTTCAAACGCCGCACGGTACTCGCTGTCGTGCGCATCATGCGCAACATCTCCGGTGTGAATCACCAGATCCGGCGCACTGTGATTCACTGCATCAACAGCATCTTTAAGGTCGTCGAGCCTGGCGGGTATGTGATCGGAGATATGGCTATCAGAGATTTGTGCTATTCGCATAAATTGTTTGCTACGTTCGTGATGAGTACAATGCCTGCAGCACCATTCACTGCAGCGACTGACAACGCCGCGCAGTCAGCAAGCCCGCCTCTTATATTAACAGCTTCTCCCCGGCACCTTTCCACGACAATGGCATTTACAATCACGCAGCGTCAGTCAGCTGAAACTTTTTGACACACCAACCCGCAGAACTAAATTAGGCAGGCATTGTCAGCATCTCAATAAAAAACACGCAGCACAACCTCCCGGTGAAAGATAAATTGAGTGATCGCATGGTAGCGAGTCTGCCCTGGTACGACGGTGAAGCAACCGGGCCTGCACTCGATGCGTTCTGGCAGTGCGCAGCGGACTTTCTGCGAAACCGTGGCGTCGACCATGTTCCAAATCACTTGCTGCGCCATAAGGAAGTCACTGCACTGTGGCAAACACCCGGGCTTATTGTGAGTCAGTGCTGCGGGCCCGATCTGTTCACCCGCGAAGGGGCGGCCCTCTGCGTCGTTGCACGGCCGGCATTCGCCACACTCGATTGTGCGCCCGGCAGCTACTACAGCCATATCGTCAGCCGTACCACCCAACCGGATCAGCATGCACGAATCGCGGTCAACTCGCTGAGCTCGCGCTCCGGCCATCTGGCATTGACCGAATGGATGAAAGCAAAAGGCATCAGTATTGCGGCACTCCGAGTAAGCGGCTCACACCAGCGCAGCCTCGCCATGCTGGAAGCAGGCAGTGCCGACCTCATGGCGATAGACGCCCACACCATGGATCAGTTTAATTGCCGCCCGAAACTCCCGATTATCGGACGCAGCGACGCTGCACTCGCGCCCCCTTATGTGTTTCACCAGGACTCGGAGATCGAGCCTGAGTTACTTTTTTCCGCATTGAACCATGCAGTGCTACAGTGCGGTGAGACAATCGGCCTGGCAGGACTGATTCGATCTCAGCGAGCGGACTACCGTCACTGCAGCATGGATGCAAATGCATTGACGAAGGACTGCTCAATGCAGTAAAAAACAACGAACCTGCCAGGCAACCCTATGTCCATTCACAAACCATCGCTTGATGAACTGACCGCAAAGCTGATCGAATTCAGAGATGAACGCGACTGGCGCCAGTTTCATTCATTAAAAGATCTCACCCTGTCACTGTCACTCGAAGCCTCGGAACTACTGGAGCTCGCACAGTGGAAACCGGAAGCGCAGTTCGAGGAAGAAGCGCAACAAAATCCGCTGAAGCACCGGCTGGAAGAGGAATGTGCCGATGTCCTGTTGTACCTGCTGCTCATCTGTGAACGCTGCGATATCGACCTGCAAACGGTGGCCGCAGAAAAAATGGCCGCCAACGCCCGTAAATATCCAGTCGAGAAATCGCGCGGCAGCGCGGCCAAATACACCGAGCTAAAGTAACCCGGGAACCGGCCCCGCGACGCAGCATTTTGTAGGCGTGGCAATGTTCTACCAGTCAAAAGATACGTCGTTCAAAACGCGAGTTAAACCAATGAACATGCGCGTGCTCTACTCGCGTGTGATCAGGCTTTTTGATAGTAATCCATCAGAATCTCAGCGACCTCCGGTCGCGAAAACTCAGGCGGTGGCGCAATGCCCTTGCCCAGCATATCCCTGACCGCGGTGCCGGACAGCAGGATAAAATCTTCTTTGGTGTGGTCCGGCGCTTCACGCATCATCACCACGCGGTCAAGCTTTTTCGAATAGGCCGTATGATCCGCCATGAACATTTCAATTTGCAGTGCATCGGCGGGAATTCTGTCAAATATTTCCTGCGCCTCAAATGGCTCGTAATAGTCGCCGACACCGGCGTGATCGCGCCCGATAATAAAATGAGTCGCTCCCATGTTCTGCCGGAAGACTGCATGCAGCAGAGCTTCTCTCGGACCTGCATATAGCATGTCGAAACCATAGCCGGTCACCAGCGCGGAATTCTTCGGAAAGTACACCTCAATCATTTTCCGGATACAGGCATCTCTGACGTCCGCCGGAATATCGCCGGGTTTTAGCTTGCCCAGCAACATGTGGATCACCAGGCCGTCGGCATCGAGCCGCTCCATCGCCATACGACACAACTCCTCGTGTGCCCGATGCATCGGGTTGCGCGTTTGAAATGCGACGACGCGTTGCCAGCCATTCTGCTCTATCGATTGTCTTATCTGCCCGGCCGTGCGAAACGTATCGGGGAAGTCTGTTTCGAAATAACTGTAATTGAGTACCTGAATGGGACCACTGACAGACACATTACCCTGCGCCAGAAACTCGGCCACCCCGGGGTGCCCGGCATCCGTCGTGCCGTAGACTTGTTCAGCAATTGCGTTGAGTTCATCGCTGCTGTAAGTCTCAATGGCCTCTACCTGTTGAATCGCCAGCACCGGCTGCCCGTCCACGTTGGGATCTTTCAGTGCAATTCGATCACCCGTTTTTATCTGCTGTGACTGCTCGGCACTCAACAAATTGAGCACCGGTGTCGGCCAGAACAAACCGTCTGACATCGACATTGACTCCGCGACAGACGCGGCATTTGCCTTGTTCATGTAACCGTTCAGCGGTGTAAAGTAACCACCACCGAGCATCACTGCATTGGCTGCAGTGGCCGAGCTTACAGTCACCGATACCATGGAGGCCGCCTGAGCGATAAGTTCAGCACGTTCGCTGTCGCTGTCAACAAACAACGGGTTCAGCTGTTGTGCGCCATGTGGCGTAATAAGTTTGGACATGGGTCACCGTATTTCGGGGAACGGACCCCGACAGGGGAATAGCCTGCGAAACTACTGAAAATCGACGTATCTTTCAATATTCTATTGGTGATACATCGCGCTGGTGGAATTTTATAGCATTAACACGGCGCGCGCTGCGATGCCAAATACGCCCGATGCATTCGCGAATATGATCTATCGGGGAATAACGTAATGGTCGGTTTCGACGTCAGCGGTTAAAACGGATACTTACCTGGCATTAAGTACAGATAACTTCAGCGCTCGGAGCTGAGCCCTGCCACTGGCACTCATGTTCAGGAACCCGCGGCGCATTTGTTCAACCCGCTGCCGCTGCACCGCCGGCAACGCGCGACTACGGGCAAGTCGCTGCTGCTCAGGCGGGCTGATCACCGCATGATCATGTGCATAGGCGAGCGGAGGTTCACCGGAATCAGGCACATGCCTGCCGGGCACACCGCGAGTCGCTGAAATATACTCAGAGACAAAGTATTCACTAGCGAGACCGTCATTCATACCGTCCAGGCCGGTATTACCCGCACCGGTAATCGACCAGCCCAGTTCTTTATTGATATTAAACAGGCCAATCGCCCTTATTGCGGGGAAGTGCTGCTCCAGTGCCGCGAGCATGTCACGCTGCCATCGATCCTTGTTCTCGTTGATATCAGAGTTGTCTCCGGTTTGTCCCCACGCCGGATCAGGCACATCGGCTGGTTCCGCGCTGCCATACTCACCGATCAGTATGGGCTTGTCGGGGTAACTGTTTACCAGTGTGTTATAGGTATCCGCATACACTTCGGTAAAACGCTCCCAACGGGTCCAGCTATAGTTGGACCCCCAGTTGTAACCATCAATTGAAGTCCAGTCAACATAGTCATCCCCGGGGTAGTAGCGGGTAATGTCGTTAACCGAATCAATATTCAGATTGTTGGCACACCAGACCCATTCAATAAAATCATTGACGCCCTGTGCTTCGAATAATCGATGTATGTGCCGGTAGGCGCGACGGTAGCTCTCCGGTGAATCACTGTACGAATACCAGTTGCCATTAAACTCGTGGCCGAAGCGCAGCAGGATGCCCGGCTTTGGGCCCGTTACCCTGCTGTTCCGCCACGCGGTCAGGCGACGGCTCCATTCGATCAGGTAGTCATCCCACAGGCCGTCAGCAATTTCAGGCAGGATGTTCACCTCTTTGCGGTCCAGGTCAATCGGCATCCAGCTGATCATCGGCACCATGCCCGCCGCTGCCACTTTACTGGTCTGCCAGTAGAGTTGATCCCAGTCTTCAGTAAACGCGGAAAATAGTGTAATGAATGACAGCTTTTTGTTTAGCCGTTCGTTTAACGAATGAATATTTTCCTCGTTCCAGCCATTACCCTCGACGAATGCACCAAGCATTACACTGGCCTCGGCATTTGCCACCAGCGTTGACAGCATCAGTAACGCACTGGCAACCACATGTCTGCGCAATCTGTTTCTTAAACCCGGCATCAACATCAGCCTGCAAAACTTATAGGGATTCGGCATCCTGGAGGAAGTAGCACAAAACAACTTTCATTTAAAACATCGCCCCATGAATAATGCAGGCTGGCTGTTTTCTGCAATCCGACTCGGAGGGGTGTCGGCTGTGCGAGAAGATAATTCACCAGGCAGCCGACGGATTGTGAATTCGGCAGGCGGACAGGTGACAAGCTATTGAAAGTGAATGGATATCACCGGCGCTACTCATTGCCGATTGGACGCCGTAAGTAGCGCACCGGCCGCTCGACTCGCAGCGATAGTATCGGTGCTCACCGCTTTAACTATCAGCTCAGGGCGAATGCGAGCAACGCCTGTTTCAGCGCCCGCTAGTGTAGTGTGACGTGCAAAGGCTACGAATGAGAGCTTGTAGTTTGGTTTG
>CAZOXM010000100.1:0-16363 GCA_964583825.1 uncultured Granulosicoccaceae bacterium | reverse complement strand
GCAATGGCTTACTTGCAGCCTCTGATGCATCAACGACAGGTTTCAGTGTGCACTGTAATTCCAGGTAACAGCCATCGTTTGAGCCATGTGCATGTATATATCAGCCACCCCGGTTTCCAGTATGTTGATACAGAGTTTTATTTTAAAGATGATCCCAAAGTGTCACCTGATGATCCGAATGCCATCTTTCTGGAAGGAGGCACCGTCGACGGTGAAAAAATAATGTACGGTCAATTGGATATCGCACTGACGCCGGAGTGAGTCGCAACTACCCGGGTCGGTGCTATTAGAAAAGCGATCTGCGTTGCGTTAAAACAGTGCTGAGAATTCATCTGCCGGACAGCGCGGCAAATACGAACATCACTCGGGGCAACACAATAGCCAGCTCAATGCCGGGGCAACAACTCCGGTTGCGCATTATCCTCGGGCTGGTATTGATTACAAACAGCATCCTGAACTTGTTACAGGCAGAAGAGCTGCTGCAGCATGAATTCTACGTTATCTCTGATCGTCATTCAGTGGGAAAATTCTCGACGCAGTGGTCGATTCTCGTTATCGTTCCCGAGTCACTATTATTGAAGGTCCGAGTAGATGAGTAACATAAAACTGTGTGGTTTTTTCGCAGCCGCGTTGTTGGTGTCCGCCCATGGTGCCACGGCACAGACACTGACGGTCAGCGCCTGGGGCGGATTCTTTGAGGAGACGCTCGCCGCAGAAATCTACCCGGGGTTCACGGAAGAAACCGGTATAGAAGTGAAATCCATCGCGCAACCGGAGGACTCCACGTGGATGACACAGCTGATGGCGGCGGCCCGTGCGAAAAAAGCACCGGCTGATTTGTCACTGGTGGTGGATGAAGTACTGATCAGAGGTAATGAGGCGGGTCTGTGGGCCGGTCTCGATCTGACAGACAACACCGGAGTCCAGTCGCTAACAGAGGGTTACGTTAAAACCAATGACGAAGGCAAAGCCTATGGCGTTGGAGCACTGGCCTTCTACACCACCTTTGTCACCAATACTGACTACGATGCCACACCCCCGGCCAGTTGGAAGGATCTGTGGGAAACAAAGTGGGATAACAAACTCGGTATTGTTACCACGCCAAATTCGGGTCTGCTTGAGGTAACTGCCAAAACCTTTTTCGACGGCTATGAAGTAATGGAAACGAGAGAGGGTTTGGAGAAAGTGATTGCAAAGGTTGCCGAGCTTAAGCCTCAGGTCAGTTTGTGGTATCGCGATGAGGGTCAGTTCCAGCAGGCGCTCGAAGCCGGTGAGCTGAATGCCGGACTCTATTATCATGATGTAGCGATGCTGTCGATATGGGATGGCAAGCCGATCGCATCCACCTTCCCCGAAGAGGGAGGAATCGTATCGGATGCATACTGGATTGTGCCGCGCGACAGTCAGAACATTGAAGCGGCGGTAAAATTTCTCGACTATATGAGCCGTCCGGCAACACAGGCGCTCATGGCGCGCAAGCTCGGCGTATTCCCTATCGTACCTCGCGATACGATGGATCTCACCGATGAGGAGTTTTCATCAGTCGGCAGTGATCTTGAGCCTATTCGCGTACAAACGCATATCCATTTGCGAGAGGGTGACTGGCTTGAATCGAAGTACCAGGAAATGATTGCCCGGTAGTGGCGCTCGATCTGGTTCGCATTAGCAAGCACTATGGCAGCAGTGTCGCGCTCAGTGATGTCTCGCTGAGCGTTGCCAGTGGTGAATTCATTTGCCTTCTGGGTGCTTCCGGTTGCGGAAAAACAACGCTGTTGCGTATCATCGCCGGGCTGGTGAAGCACGACCAGGGGGAAATTCTGCTTGACGGCAATGATCTCTCAGCGGTGCCGTGTCATCAGCGCAATATCGGTATGGTGTTCCAGTCGCTGGCGCTCTTTCCGCATATCGATGTCGGAGAAAATATCGCCTATGGGCTGAAAATGCGCGGTGTAAACCGTGAGGCACGCCAGAAGCGTGCGGCGCAGTTACTGTCGCTGGTCGGTCTGAGCGGGTTTGAGCAGCGTGCGGTCTCTTCGCTTTCAGGCGGGCAACGACAGCGCGTTGCCATTGCCCGCGCACTGGCGCTTGAACCTCAGCTGTTTCTGATGGATGAGCCGTTCTCGGCACTGGACGCCGGATTGCGTGATCGATTGCAGGTGGAGGTGAGGAAGCTGCAGCGCGACCTCGGTGTGACAACCGTGTTCGTGACTCATGATCAGCGTGAGGCGATGGCACTGGCCGATCGCATCGTGATACTAAACAATGGCAGAGTGGAACAGGCGGCCACCCCGTCTGAAATCTACAAGTATCCGGCAAGTCGGTTTGTGGCCGAGTTTATCGGAGAAAATAATCTGTTCGAGGTCGACATTAACGGCAGTGAGGTCACGTTCGCAGGTCAAACGCTCGATACCATGAACCATGTAATGCAGGGATTGCAGGGCAGTCGTCTGCTGGCTATCCGCCCGGAGCAAATCGAAGTGCGGTTACCCCCACCCGGTTATCGAGGTTTGACCGGCCAATTGTTACAGCAGCGTCAAATCGGCGCACTGGCTGAACGAGAGATTGATGTGGCCGGTAGTCTGGTTAAACAAACGCTGTTGCAACATCACGCAGCGGAAATCCCGATTGGACAATCCGTCGCTATTTCTTGGGACTGGCAACAGGCATGGGTCATACCGCAGTGACGCGCAGCGACAACTTTGCCGCGATGCTGATCGCGATTCTGGCACTTGCCGTACTGGCAGTTTTTTTTCTTATACCGCTGGCGTTTATGGTGATGGTCAGTTTCTACGAACCCGATCCGATGAGCTTTTATAAAGTGGCGTTCAGCTGGGAGAACTACGCAAAGTATTTTTCTTCTTTTTATCTCAAAGTTACCCTGCGCTCGTTGTGGTCGGCCGCAATCAGTGCAGTAGTGGTTATATCGCTGTCCTTTTTTGCGGTGCTGGCGATTGTTGAACTGTCGCGGCGATGGCAGGTGTTCTGGGTCGTACTGCTGCTGTCGCTGATGTGTATCAGTGAGGTCATTGTCGGTTTCTCATGGTTGATTCTGTTGTCGGAAAGTGCCGGCATCCCTCGTTTTCTGGAAGTGCTCGGGCTATGGACTGACCCCCGCTCATTGTCACCGGGCTTCGGTGCCATGTTAATCGGTCTGGTGACGCTTGGTCTTTCCATCGTCATGCTGATCCTCCTGCCAGAGGCCGCAAACCGGGACAAAAGTATCGAAGAGGCTGCGCGAACACTGGGTTCGCCGCCATGGCGCGTGACACTGAATATCACGCTGCCTGTCTTTGCACCTTCCCTGATCGCTTTAACGCTGACTATGTTCATCTACCTGATCGGGGTGTTTGTCATGCCGACTATGCTCGGTCGTCCGTCAGACTGGACTATGACCGTGATGATCAGCGACAAGGCGCTGGGTGACGCCAACCTGCCGTTGGGTGCTGCACTGGCCGTGGTGATGTTACTCATTACAGCCGCCGTCCTGCTGGTGTCCCTGGCTGTGTCGCGCAGGCGTTTAGCATGAACCAGCTTCCCGGTCGGCTGGTGCTCTGTGTGATCGCGATAGGCATTATTGCGCCAATGCTGGTGGTGGCCGGCGTATCGATCGGTGCGTCGAAAACCATTGTATTCCCACCGGATGAATTATCGCTGCGATGGTATAAGACACTGCTGACTGAACCGGACTGGCTGCGCGCGATTGGAATTTCCATTGGCGTTGCACTGCTGGCTGCGTTTATTGCTGTCACGCTTGCACTTGCGATTAACTACGCACTGTGGCGATCAAAGACGGGTTTTGTCCGCTGGGTGTATGCGCTGGCGCTGGGGCCGTTTTTACTGCCGCCAATTATTCTGGCATTGGGTGCCAGCGTATTCTGGGCTGAATTCGGCTGGTACGGCAGGGTTGAGGCGACCATAGTGTCGCACGGTATTTTTTTCGTCACCCTGCCGCTGGTGATTCTGTCCCGAGGGTTTGCACAGATTACTGATGAACTGGTTGAAGCGGCGCAACTGATGGGTGCCACATCGTGGCAGCTGTTTCGAACTGTGGTGCTGCCAATGATTACACCTTACTTGCTCACAGGCTTCGCCATTGTGGCGATAATCAGCGTCAATGAATATCTGATAGCCAATATGATCTCGGGCTTTGTGGTCGAAACACTGCCGATAAAAATATTTAACAATGTGCGTTACGGGTATTCACCAGTGGTGGCTGCGGCGTCCATGTTGTTTATTGGAATAACGGTGAGTGTGCTTGCACTGGTGGCGCGATCCATTGATCTGCTCGCATTACTGGGTATGGCCGAGCGCCAGCAATGAAAGTACTGAACCGACAGAACCTGAGCGATCTGTTACATGGTGCGGCCATTCTGGGCGCCGGTGGTGGTGGCGATCTGAGTGAGGGATTTGCGCTGATCGATCAGGCACTGGCAGCGGGCAAGTCTTTCCGGCTGCTCAGTCTGGACGAAGTACCGGACGATGCATTGATATGTACGCCTTATCTGCTCGGCGCTATTTCTGCGCTGCCTGCGGAAGAGGAGCGTCTTTATGATCACCTCGCGCGCGTGTCAACCCACCCGATTCTCACCGCCTACACTGAATTTCAGAAATACCTCGGACGCGAGTTTTATGCGACTGTTCCGTGTGAGCTCGGTGGCTCAAACACGGCTGCCGCTTTTTTTCCTGCAGTAATGAACGACCACTTTATACTCGATGCCGATCCGGCCGGCAGAGCTGTGCCCGAGATCACGCACTCGACCTATTATCTGGCGGGACTGCCCGCGTCACCGATTTACGCGGCGAACGAGTTTGGCGAGACGTTTGTCCTCGACAATGTGGTCGACGATCAGCGTGCGGAAACCCTGGTAAGAGCGCTGTGTCAGGTCAGTCGCCATGATATTGCAGCCATTGATCATGCGCTGGAAATGAAAGTACTCAGAGACGTACTCATACCAGGCACAATCAGCAGGGCAATGCATCTCGGAGAGGTTTGGCGGGCCGGTAAAGAGAAGCCGAATCTTGCAGAAACAATTGCACAGGCCGGTGACGGTCGCATCGGTTTTACCGGACGTATCGCAGCCGTTGAATATAAAACCAGCCAGGGATTTACGATTGGTTCTATAGAAATAGACGGAGCCGGTAACTTTGCAGGTCACAGTTTTAGGGTAGCTGTTAAAAACGAAAATCTGGCTGGCTGGCTGGATAATGAAGTGGCAGTCACGATTCCGGATTTGATTTGCCTGCTCGATCTCGACAGTGGTGCGCCGCTGATCAATCCGCATGCGACTGTCGGCCAGTCTGTTGCAGTGATCTTTCTACCCGCACCACAGGCATTCACCACTGAAAAGGCACTCTCCGTATTCGGGCCCGCTTACGCGGGATTGAATATGACTTATAAGCCAGTATAAGTCATTTGCGAAGTCTGGCAATTGACCGTATCAGATTACAACGGCCACAGTTTAAACCCGAGGAATAAAAAGACCACGGATAAAAGGCCGCATATCACAGTAGCCGTTGCAGACTTGAACTCAAGACCGGCTGTTTGAACCTGTTTGAACCCCAGGTATGCGCCGACTGCAGTCACAAGAAAAGCGAACTCGCTGATTAACAGCAGCGTTAACAACGGCAACAGCGTTGCGCCATCGCCGACTGGTGCGGACCCTCGTACAACGACCGGCAATAGAATAATGCCAAGCACAGTTGCAACAAACGGAAAGTGGTACGCGTTCATCGGTCTTTTTTTGATGTTGCTGCTGAGTGCTTTGAATCAGTAAGGTGAGGGTCGGCATCTGTCGCAGATGCCGACCCCGGAACTTAAGACGTCATGTCATAGGCTCTTTCGCCATGGGCGGTCAGATCCAGTCCCATTGCTTCGACTTCCTCGTCAACCCGAATCGGTGTGATAAGCCGGGTAACCAGAATAATAATCACTGTCATCACTACAGTGAAGATACCCACCACGATCAGGCCGCCGATCTGCTCGGTAGCACCGGCGTGACCGAACACCACCAGCATCAGAATACCGAACATACCGCCGACGCCATGCACCGCAAAAACGTCCAGTGTATCGTCAATGTTCAATGTGTTTTTAACCACACCACACAGTATCTGGCACAGTACACCGGCGATGGCGCCGATAATCAGCGCCTGCACCGGATCGACTGATCCCGATGCCGGTGTAATAGAGGCCAGCCCCGCGATGGTACCGGTCACCATGCCGACCAGTGAGGCTTTACCGTGCTGCAGTTTTTCCCACAGTGCCCAGGTCAGTGATGCTGCGGCAGCAGAAATGTGCGTGACGGTCAGTGCCATTGCCGCGCCACCGTCTGCCGCGAGTTGCGAACCGCCGTTGAAGCCGAACCAGCCTACCCACAGCATCGCCGCACCGATCATCACCATGCCGGGGTTGTGTGGTGGAATGTTCTTTTCTTTACGATTACCAAGAAATGCTGCCAGTACCAGTGCGGCCAGACCGGCGGTCTGATGCACCACGATGCCACCGGCAAAATCATTGACACCGTTTTCAAACAACGACCATTCAGCCCCTGCCAGCAAGCCTCCGCCCCAGATCCAGTGAGCGACCGGTGCGTAGCAAAACAGCATCCACAGGCTGGAAAACACCAGCACAAAACCGTACCCGATGCGCTCGACATATGCGCCGACAATCAGGGCCGGTGTGATGATGGCGAAGGTCATTTGGAACGCGAAGAACAGGACTTCCGGAATAGTGCCCGATACCGTGTCGGCATCAACACCTTTCAGAAACATCTTGCCCAGACCACCCCAGTAGGCATTGCCTTCACCAAAAGCGATTGAATAGCCGAGTGCGAGCCATAAAATGCTCATCAGACAGGCAATGGAAAAGCAGTGCATCAGCACGCTGAGTACATTGCGCGAACGCACCAGGCCGCCGTAAAAAAGTGCCAGTCCGGGTAGCGTCATAAAAAGCACCAGCGCTGTTGCTACTATTATCCAGGCGGTATCCGCTCCAACCATCTTATCCCCTTGTGCGGCCGGCTTCCGTGCACGGCTTCTATGCAGTGTCGTTATAAATGAACCGCCCACATTACCAAATTGAAGTGCTTTTGAGAGCGGCCATTCGGCACCAAAAGGGAGCATTGGACGCACTAAAATGGTGCGACGATGCAGGTCTACTGCTTTCGCGGCTTAATGCTACGCCGGGAGGCAGTAGCCGACAGCGGATCGTCGGGCCAGTAGTGTTTCGGGTAACGGCTTTTCATATCTTTTTTTACCGCCTCATAGCTGCCGGCCCAAAAGCCCGGGATGTCTCCGGTCAGCTGAATCTGGCGGCCGGCGGGTGACAGCAGGCTAACTATAAGCGCATACCCGGTGCCGATGGTCGGGTGTTCCGTGCAGCCGAGCATTTCCTGCAGCCTGACCGGTAAGACCGGTGTTTGAGCGCTGTAGTCGATTTTGATGTTTGAGCCGGACGGGACTTTAAAGTGAGTCGGTGCAAGTGCACCGAGCTGCTGTGTCAGCTCCCACCCGAGTAGCGCATCAATAATCGACTGCATATTCAGTGATTCGATGTGATTAATGTGGCTGACGCCACCGAGCCACGGTGCCAGCCAGGTTTCAAGCGTTGCCGACAAATGTTCGTTTTCAAGATCCGGCCATTGCTCTGCCTGTGCCGCATCGGCGTGCGTCCGGCGTACAAAGTTCACCCGATCGATCAGTGTCCGGGTATTGTCGTTCCACGGCAGCACCTGCAGCCCTTTCTTCCTGATAAAGCTGATCACGGCCGCCACGCGTTCGTCTTCGCCGCCGGTGTCTGCCTCCTCGCTGCGAAACACACACTGGCCGACTTTCCATTGCCGCTGTGCGGTCAGTGCGCGGGCATTGACCGGCCAGCTGATATGCATCTGTTCGCTAAGCAGGTGCGAAAGTTCGTGCTTAAACAACTCCGCATCGAGGGGGGCGGCCAGATAAATCCGATCGCTTGAACTGCCTGTGCTTCCCCCCGCGTGCGCAACGGCCAGCCAGGGCTGCGCTGCCAGCGCATCATCGGGTTGCAGTTGTGCCGCCCTGCCACTGGCCAGCTGGAACTCTGCGTTTTGTCGCTGTCTGGCAATGCGATCCGGGTAGGCACAGGCCAATAAAAATCCGACCACATCGTCGCTGGACAATGCCTGTGGCGGTTGGCTGTTTAACGAAGCTGGACACTGTTTTTTTATTTGTTTAAACAGTGTCGTTAACTCGCCGCTTTGTTTTTGTGACGGGTTGCTGTGATTGAATAGTGCGAGACGTGCGCCGATGTCTGCCCCGTGATCGCGCAACGGATCTCTGCCCGACAGTATCGCGGCCAGCTGACATGCGGTATCAAAGGCGTTGTAGCGATAAGCCGTGATCAGCATATGCGCCAGCCGCGGGTGAACCGGAAAGTCAGCCATTAACTCTCCGTGTGGCGTGAGTGTACAGGCCGCTGAAGCACTTTTGTCTGCGGCTTTGACAGCGCCGAGCGTTGTGAGCAGTTCTAGTGCCTGTCCCAGCGCCCCCGTCGGCGGTGCATCGAGCCAGGCCAGTTCATCGGTACTGCTGACGCCGAAGCGGTACAGCGTGAGTAACAACGGCGCCAGATCAGCCTGCATGATTTCAGGTGCAGTGTAAGCGGGGCGGCTGTCGTGTTGTGCGGCCGGCCACAGTCGATAACACACACCGGGGGCCACACGTCCAGCTCTGCCAGCCCTTTGATCGGCCGAGGCCTTTGAAGATGGTTGGGTTCTGAGTCGGGTCATCGCGGTACGCGGGTCAAACTCCGGTAGTCGTGACAAGCCGCTGTCGATCACTACCCGCACGCCTTCAATCGTCAGACTTGACTCGGCAATTGCACTCGACAGTACAATCTTGCGCTGACCCTGCGGTGCCGGTGCCACGGCGGCTTTCTGTTGCGTCAGTGAGCGTTCGCCGTAGAGGGTGTGCAATGCAATATCTCTTTTGTGCGCGAACGCGGCCAGCGCCTCCCGGGTGTCGGTGATCTCTCTTTTGCCGGGTAAAAAAACCAGCACATCACCAGCGTGATCATCGATCGCCCGCTGCACTGCGGCAGCGGTGGATTGCGCGATAGACGCGGCAGCCACTGTTTGATCACTGTAGTTAATCTCCACCGGATAGGCGCGACCCTGTGAGGCAATCACCGGTGCGTCGCCGAGCAGGCTGGCAATGGCGTGGCCGTCGAGGGTGGCGGACATCACCAGTAGTTTGAGCGGATTGTCTGCATTGCGAAAAACATCGCGTGCGTACATGCACAGTGCAAGGCTCAGATCCGAATCGACATTGCGCTCATGAAACTCATCAAATATAACCAGCCCGATCCCAGGTAAAGACGGGTCGGACTGCAGCATACGCACCAGTATGCCTTCGGTTATCACTTCAATACGTGTGTGCGGTGATGTTCTGGTTTCGCCGCGTATGCGATAGCCAACCGAATGACCGGTCGACTCGTGCAGCAGCGACGCCATCCGTTCGGCAGCACTGCGGGCGGCAATTCTGCGTGGCTCCAGCAGCAGAATTTTACCGCCGTGCGTCACCTCATCTGACAACAGTGCCAGAGGCACCCGTGTGGTTTTCCCGGCACCCGGCGGTGCTTCCAGTACAACACTGTCGGCATCGCGCAGCGCCTCAATCAGCTGCGGTAGAACTTCTTCAACGGGGAGCGACATGGCTGTGGTTCGGTGTCACCGGGAATGGGTTGTGCGTTGTAACGTGTGTTGCTGTGTTGTTGATGGACGAATGCCCGGTTGCGGGTATTCTGATGTATCCTACCGCAGCCCGTCACCCGGTACAGGGATCGGTCGCAGAGCAACTCATTTACTTTAACAGGGTGGTGAAAAACGTGATGAGCGACGGTCTGAGTAGGCAAATATTCCCGAAAAAGCGCAGTTTATGGGTTATAAATGAGCATTTTGAGGGGGAATTTTACACCCTCAGATCTAGCGCAATAGTTTTTCAACATCCTGTTAATGCCGGTAAGCGCTTTGAATAACCTTTTACTGCGTGTTGCAGTAGTTTTATCTGTTGTGACTTCGGCCTTTTCGTCACAGAGCCTGTTTGCCGATCAGTCAGGCCCGTGTCCGTCGGCACCTGCGTTGCCACTGACTGATGACACCGTGGTGACCGTCGAAACCATTGAGCAACTGCAAAGCTCGCTGGCTGATGCTGAGGACAACACCACCATCGTACTTAAGCCCGGCACCTATCGACTGCAGAGAACACTGAGTGTAACTGCCGACGATATCACCATCAGAGGTCCGGACAACCAATGCGATCAGGTGCAGCTGATGGGGGCGGGCATGGATAACCCCGACCACCAGGGTGTCACTTTCGGGTTCTGGATCAACGCCCGCAATACGACCATTGCAAACCTGTCGATCCGCGATGTGTACCTGCACGCAATACAAATCGATGGTAATGCGCACGCGCCCCGCATCTATAACGTACATCTGGTTGATGCGGGCCAGCAGTTTATTAAATCCAACCCGACAGCCTCCGGCGGGGGTGTTGACGAGGGGGTGGTTGAGTACAGCACGATAGAATATTCGTCGGGGCCACCGCTGACTGATCATGAAAACGCAGGCATCGGCTACACCAACGGCGTTGACGTGCACAGCGGCCAGGGCTGGCGGATAAGCAACAACGTATTTAGAAACCTGCACACACCGGACACTGCCGATCACCTGTGGAATGCCGCTGTGCTGGTGTGGCGCGGTGCGTCCCAAACCATTACTGAAAACAACTTTTTTCTTCGGGTTGACAGAGCTATTGCGTATGGGCTCGGTGACATGCCACGCGATCACACCGGCGGTGTCATTCGCAATAATGTCGTGGTGATGCCCGCCGGGCTGTATTCGCGCAAACGCAGACGACGGGCGGACGCCCCGGTGGTCGTCTGGCAGTCGCCGGGCACGCAGGTGCTGCACAATACGATTCTGACCAACGGCAACATGCCGTTCGCTATTGAGTCGCGCTTTGATGCTACTGATGTCACGCTTGCCAACAACCTGACTGATGCGCCCGTTGTCCACAGCGACGGTGATCTGCTGCGAAATCTCTGCAAATACAAAACAATCTGCCGGCAGTATGTAACACGCTTCAGCGATCAAAACGTGACTAATGCCGATCCTGCGTGGTTTGTCGATATCGAGGCAGGTAATGCACGACTGAAAAACAAGGGCGCGGCGCAAAAGGTGACGCTTTCGCGGTTTAGTGATGCAGCGCACGATTCGGCCGGAACCGCTCGCGATCAGCGTGTGACCGCTGGTGCATTCGAATAGGTCTGGTATTGTGCTGCCGGTGGAATGCCGGCCGCGATAACACTGTTTTGCGAAGCTTCACATTGAGGGCTTGCTGCAGGCCTGCCGCAATTGGCATTCTTTTGTCTTAAATGAACTCTGTGCCCCTCCTCTTTTTTTTTCTGGATAACCCATGACTATTAGAACTGCAATACTTCCGCTCATACTGGCGACCGGTCTTGTCGCCTGTGATTCCGACCCGGTCGAAGTATTGGCGGTGGGTGAGCAGGATGCAGGTTCATCCGGCGAGCAGTCCGAAACCAATACTGGCGACAATACCGATACCGGCGACAATACTGATACTGCAGAAAACACGGAGGGTGAGGGTACTGACACCACCGATACGGGGGAGGAAACTGACACCAGCGACACCACCAACGGCACCAGTGATGGTGTATTGACAGATCCGGACGAAACGCTGTCGCTGGTCGGTTTGTTAAAGCTTGAAGCAACCAACACGGAAAGTGACTTTACCCGGGCCATATTTACCGAGCTCGACACGGCACTCACTGCACAGAATATTCTCGAGTTTTTCGTACCTGAGACGGACACCTGTATCGTCACACGCTACAACGCAGCATTTCCACCGGGTGGTGCATTCCGGATATACGATCAGCAGCCCACGCTAATCAGTGCCGGTGAAAGTGTCACGCTCACCAGCGATGCCGGCACCTACGCCACGCTTGAACGGCAGGTGTTACCGCCCTTCGGACTCATCTATCGGTCCAATAGCGAACTGGATGCAAACATTCCCACAGGACTGCTGCTGGATGTGCCGGGTGAAGTGTTCCCCGGCTTTTCAAATGTCGCGTTGTCTTCCGTACCGGCGTTACAGGTGACTGCACCGGTGGCACCACAGCCACTCACCGAAACCACGGAATTCCGATGGAATGCCAACAGCGACCCGCTATCTGTATTTGAAATATACGCAGGCTTTACCTCGCCGGAAACCAACCAGGTCGTCGAAGTCGGCTGCACCGTCATTGATGATGGTCAGTTTTCGTTTGACGAGGCCACGCGCGAGGAACTTGGTGACGGTTACACCGCTGACTGGTTTTCGTTTCTGCGCGTGGTGTACGACGTGGCGGAATCCGAAGACGCTATTCTGTTTGTTGCTAACAGTCGCGACTGACATCGCACCTGGCCGACCACCAATAATCACATCCTCAACTACCAGCGTCGATTCTGTAAACATAACGCGGGCCGATCGGCCCGTAGCTGTGATTAGGCAGCAGGCGACTGTGGGCATCCGCTGGCCATACCAATACTTTGGCAGTCTCTCTTCGTTCCCTTTTATTTTGCAGTTTCAATAATCGATTAGGGTGATTTAATTATTTGAAGTATGTGCTTTATTCGATGATCGGTTTATCAGAGGGAAATTGATCATGTATCTGAAAAGTATCCTGACAATGGTTGCAGCATTACTGATAGCTGCAGGGAATGCAACGGCAGATATCAAGCTGAGCGGGCTTATAAGTGAAGTGGATGGCGGCTTGATATTCACACCATGCTTTTGTGTTAAGGGGGACGACTGCCCGTGTATGACGGGGGCGGCCACAGATAGTACTTACTATTTTATCGACTCCCACTATGTCAAAGACATGCAGATAGATAAAAACGCGCCGGTGCCGGGAACTTACAACGTTGTTCTCGCCGATAACGCAAAGCTTGTTGCGAATCTTAAGGTGCCATTTGATGCGGCGCATTTAGCGAATGCGCAGAACAAGGCGCTGAACGCCGACTTACAGAAAATACCGGAGGAGGTTAACGTGAGCGTCGGTTTTTCTTCCAGTCGTCTCTTTCCCGGCTTTCATCGTTACCCCGGTCAGTGTATCGCCGATCTCACTCAATGTCGTTGCATGCTGGATGGTGCAATTACCGATTGTTCGTTTGTGTACAGTTGCCTGGATGCCGGGTTTTGTTACGTGGCGAAGGCCATAGAGTAACTATCCATCATGCAGGCCTGTCACTGCGCTGTCTCGCCGGGTGACCGGCTTCGGCAATGGGTGCCGGAGCCGCCTGGTTCCGCTATGCCGTTCTGACTGTTCAATGCTGTTATTCGATGTGCCTGCGCACGCCGGACTATTCGAGGACGTCAGACAGTAAATTGAGATAGTCTGTGTAAATATCGTCGCACTCACTGAGGTATTCTGTCTGGTTTGAACGGTTTTCGGGCCTGGCTGCCCCCTCGTAACTGAAAACCTGGAATTTCAGTGGTTCGGAAGCTGAAACCTGATAGGCGTGTGCGACCACTCCTTTCTTTTTCGCGTTTTTAAAAGATATGTAGTAGTCGATATACGCATCACCTGAAATCATGGAGCCACCGCTCTTCACGCCATTTTTAACCCGGTTGTGTGTTAAGTCGAACTTCTCGTTTGATATCTGGTAGAGGTGCTCAAGATACTCCCATGGACGTGTGCCGATCGGGCCTAGTGCCTTTTTTGCAACGCGGGGGAAACGCTCCCTGAGTTGAACCTCTACCGCCTCCAGTATGCGTTCTCGATTTTCCTCTGTGATCGAGTCATATTTTTCGGTATTCCGATAAAGATTGATCAGTTCCTTGTCATCGTATTTCTCACTGGATATGGAGCGTAGTATTTTTTCTATATCGGGCATGATTGGCTACTTACACTTGTAAATGAGGGGTGGTCAGGGTGGGATCTATACTTCGTGCGACTTCTACTGCTTCCTCGCATGGTGGCACGAGATTTCGAAAAATGCTGAATACTGTCTGTAATGCAGTGCAGATACAAACTGTGCCCTGACTCACAGTGCGCACTCAAATTGGAAGCTGCCTGTGGTAATGCCTACATCTCACGGGTTAGGCGGCGTCTGATGCTGAGTGCCACCGGACAAACGCACACGAAACGATGCTGCTTATGTAAAGCCATCGACAATTTTGGTTAAATCTAAACTGCAGAGTACTTTTTTCTATGGATCGTCGGGGTTGGAGCTCGGCGTTTCGGGGGCTGGTTCCCGTCCCGCATCAGGCTGTCGCCGCGATTGTCGTTTTTTACTGGTGCTGATGAGAGGCTTTTGGATCACCACCGGATGAATGCGAAATCAGACAAACGAGGCTCACAATTGAAATCATTGAGAATGATGTCTGCCGTTATCAATTTCCTTTAATAGCAGATTCAATCGGGGTCCAGCCCTGTTGTACTTCAAAGCGTTTTTTCGAGAATGAAAAATAGTTGCCGCCGCCAGCACCGGGTTGATCGTGGTCTCTGGAAATGCTCCATTGATTAAGATGGCACAGCAACAGTGCCCCGACCGCGCCATGGGAAACTATTGCAATCGATCCGTTTTTGTTATCGGTCTCCACAATTTCGGTAACTGCTTTGACAATTCTTTTTTGTGCTGATTCTGCGGTCTCCCAGCCGCGGATCGAAACGGATGGCGAGGCGAAAAACTGATCTGCCATCGTCTCGAATTGCTGTGGTGGCAGATAGCCTGTGGATGTTCGATCATTTTCCCCCAGCGCCTCGACCATCGTGCAGGGTATGTTGAGATGCTCGCTCAAAATGACGGCGCCATCCACTGCTTTCTTCTCTGTGCTGCAATAGATACTGCGTATTGATTTAACCCAGTCCGCGGATAACAGACGTCGCATTCTGCCGATTCCAACTTCAGATAGTGACCAGTCGGTGACGGGTATCGATGCGTCAATAACAACCTCCGGATGAGTCACAAAGTATATCTCGCTCATAGTTCATCTGCTCCGGGATTCAAAAGTGCGTCTCAAGGTCTCGATAAATCAAATCTATAGCTGAATCAACTGACCGTTTGTTTGATCGTCGGGTCGCGGGCTGGCAAGTGAGGTATATTCCGGATAGTGTACTCCGCTATAAGTCGTTCCACTCCGGGATGTCTGCCTTGTCTCACCATACACCAAACGAATATATCAGCCCGCGTGAAAACTATTGCCCAGTTTCGATAGCAGTAATTATGGTATTCCTTTGTACTTGCACTGTTTTCGCGAAGGAGCCGGTTGCTTCCGCTGAAGCGCCTGGACACCTTCCTCAAACTGTTGCAGAAATAAACGAATTTATTGCCGATGCGAAAAAATCAACAGGTAAAGTAATTAGTGCCAAACCGTTTCGGCATCAGGGGCTAATTATTGGATATAGAATTCTGCTTCCAGATAAAGAATACAGAGAGTTGTATCAGGGGTTTGGTCTGCTGCCGGAAGACATATTCACCAGAGTTAACGGGATTCCACTGGTAAGCCTGGAAAATGCGATTAAAGCGCTGGAGTCTGTTGTAACTTCAGCTTCCATGGATGCTGAAGTTATTCGCGATGGCGAGACCGTCGATATCTCTATTCAATTGGATTGAGTAGGTGATGGCAGGTTCTCTACCGGAAACTCAAAGCCATAGCTGCCATCTTCATTGCGGATTGTCTTAGCGCATCAACCGACGACAGCCACCCAAACGCCGCAATCTCATCGCTGAGCGATAGTAATGACCAGCTCGCGGATATCGTTGGGTGTGAACGGCTTTTCAATGTGTGGTTTGCTGCCTTCTGCGAGAAACTGTTGTGCGCTTGCCCCCAGGGTATCGCCGGTAACAAACGCTATTTTTTCCACATACTCAGGATAGTCGCGTTGCAGGCAGGCATAGAACTCCTGCCCGTTGAGATCAGGCAGGTTCAGGTCGGACAGGATCACATCAAACGTTTGCTCTTGCAGTAGTGCCAGCGCGGCGTGGCCACCTGTTGCCACGGTGGCGTGGTGGCCACGCGAGCGCAGCATGTCCTCTATCATCTCGGCAAGGTCCTCTTCGTCATCGACGATCAAAACCCACACGGCGTCTGACGTTGCAGGAGTTGGTTGCTGTGCCGGGGCAGTGTTTTCAGTGCCGGAAACCACCGGCAGTGTCACCTGAAAAAGCGCACCGCCAGCCGGGGATGCCAGCAACTCCAGGCGGCCTTTATGTGCACTGATTAATCCGTGGCTAATCGATAATCCAACACCGGTTCCGGTACCTCTTTGGTCGTTATACCGCGACAACGATTAACTGATTTACGCATTTGAAACCGAGTAATGAGTCAG
>CAZOXM010000099.1:0-16419 GCA_964583825.1 uncultured Granulosicoccaceae bacterium | reverse complement strand
TGCACGGTGTCGGCATGAACGGTGACTACTGGTCCAACCTGGTACCTGAGTTGTCGCAACACTTTCGACTGACACTGATCGATCTGCCGGGCCACGGAAGCAGTGCACCACTGCCACAAGAGAAACCGGCCCTGCAGGATTTTACCAACGCGATTGCAGAGCAGATGACTTCTACAGCCATTGTGATCGGACATTCCATGGGCGCACTCATTGCGCTCGATATGGCGGTACGCTACCCGGGCAAGGTGAATGGCATCGCCGTGCTAAACGGAATTTACCGGCGCAGCACGAAAGCACAACAGGCGATCCTGCAGCGCGTTGTGCAGCTGGAACAGGCCCGCGCCTGCGAGCCGGGACCAACACTTGAAAGATGGTTCGGCAAGTCACCCACAGGTATCGAAGCGCGGGCGTGCGAACAATGCAGATCGTGGCTCGAAGCGGTCCAACCGCAGCACTATATTGCCGCCTACCGTGCGTTTGCCACGGCCGATGCACCGGCAGACAATGAATTGAAAGCGCTTCAGTGCCCGACGCTTTTTATCACCGGTGCACAGGAGCCCAACTCCACTCCCGCTATGTCGCAGGCGATGTGTGCACTGGTGCCACAGGCTGACTGTCACATCATTGAAGGAGCGAAACACATGTTGTCAATGACCCACGGCAAATCTGTTCAGGATACATTGATTTCCTGCTTCGGAGAAAAACCGCATGCATAACGAAGACGAACTCCGACGCGCATTCGGCAGCTTCATGACTGGCGTCACTGTGGTGACTACCGCCGATGCAGACGGCACTCCGATTGGCTTCACCGCCAACTCTTTTACCTCTGTCTCTATGGATCCACCACTGTTACTGGTGTGTCCGGGCAAACACGTTGCTTCCTACGACGTGTTTTGCACCACTGAAAATTTCGCTGTCACCATACTGGCGGAAGGTCAGGAAGCAATTTCCAATAACTTCGCAAGCGGACCGGAAGATCGCTTCAGCAATGTGCGCTGGCACCGCGACAAAAACGGCTGCCCGCTCATTGACAGTGCCTGCGCTACCTTCAGCTGCCGTGTGCACAATCGGCACGAGGCAGGCGACCACATGATACTGGTGGGTGAAATTACCGCCTTCAGCCACTTCGACAAGCCCGGCCTCGGTTACAGCGGCAACGGCTACTTTAGTCTCGGTAAAGAGCAACAGGCCAATACCACCGGCAGTAAAGACATCACCCGCCTCACCGGTGCCATTATTAAATACGATGATCAGGTACTTGTGTGTGAAAACGATGGCGCTTTATCGCTGCCGGTCATCGAACAGCACGGACGAAGCGGCGCGCGCAATGCGATGCAGCAACTCATCGATTCCAATCAGCTCAACGGTGAACTCGGTCCGGTCTATTCGATATACGATGACCCGCAAACCGGACGCCACTACACGTTTTTTCTGGTGAATGCGGTTACCACACAAGCAGGTGAGCTGGGACGGTTTGTACCCATTGAAGCACTCAAACCCGATCAGTTTGAAGACAAGGCCATGTCCGTCATGATGTCGCGCTTTATTACCGAAGTTCGCAATAAGGTGTTCGGACTATACATCGGCGATGTCGACGCCGGAGATGTTCATCACAACGCGAAAGACAGAGCGGAGTAAACATGGAATTTTCATTGTTTGCACACATGGAGCGGCTGAGCGAAACCCAGAATCACGAAAAACTCTACGAAGACTTTGTATCGCTGTGCACCATCGCCGATGAAGGAGGCATGCGCGCGATCTGGACGGGTGAACACCATGGGATGGAATTCACCATCGCACCGAACCCGTTTATCTCGATTGTGGATCTGGCACGTCATACCCGCCACGTCAAACTGGGTACCGGCACTATCATCGCTCCGTTCTGGCACCCGATAAAACTGGCCGGTGAAGCGGCCATGACTGATCTTGTCACACAGGGCAGGCTGGAACTGGGCATCGCACGCGGTGCCTACAGTTATGAATACGAACGGTTAATGCCCGGCCTGGATGCCTGGGAAGCCGGTCAGCGCATGCGCGAAACGCTACCACTGTTGCGCCCGCTGTGGCAGGGAAATGCGGCGCATCAGGGTGAGTACTACCAGTTTCCCGCCACCACCTCGGCCCCCAAACCGGTGCAGAAAAACGGCCCGCCTGTCTGGGTGGCCGCACGCGATCCCAACAGTCACGAGTTTGCCGTGCACAATGGCTTTAACGTTCAGGTCACACCGTTGTGGCAGGGCGTGGAAGAAATTGAAAGTCTGATGCAGAAATTCCAGACCGCCTGCAACAGCTGGAGCGGCCCGATGCCCAAGATTCTGTTACTACACCACACCTATGTTGCATCCAATCCATCCGACGCAGAGCACGCTGCCGTGGAACTCAGTCGATTCTACAACTACTTCGGTGCCTGGTTTCAGAATAAGCGACCAGTCAGTCAGGGCCACATTCAGGCTCTGACACAGCAGGAGATCGACAGCAACACAATGATGTCACCGGCCAATATGATGCGCGACCTGACCATTGGTACCAGTAAGCAGGTCATCGAAAAAATAAAGCACTACGAAGCCCTCGGATACGACGAGTTCTCTCTCTGGATAGACAGCGGTATGTCATTCGAGCGCAAAAAGGCATCACTGGTGCGCTTTATCGAAGAAGTGATACCTGCGTTTAACTGACGATATGAGATCCCTCTATGAGTACGCTTGACCACTATCAGCTTTTTATCAACGGACAATGGCGCGAGGGCAGTGGCGGTCAGACGATGCAAAGCATCAGCCCGACCACCGGCGCGCCCTGGGCAACTTTTGCCTGCGCCTCGGCTGAGGATGTAGCCGACGCTGTCAGCGCGGCCCGGTCAGCCCTTGAAGCCGATGAATGGCGAACCATGCTGCCCACCGCTAGAGGAAAACTGCTGTTTAAACTGGCTGATCTGATCGACGGCGCTGCAGAAACCATTGGTCGGGTCGAAACCACTGACAGCGGTAAGCTCGCCTCTGAGACCATTGCTCAAACGCGCTACGTTAGTGACTACTACCGCTACTTCGCAGGCCTTGCCGACAAGATCGAAGGGGCGGTACTGCCCATAGACAAACCCGACATGCATGTGTTTACCAAACGCAGGCCCATCGGCGTCGTCGCTGCGATCGTACCGTGGAACGCACAGATGTTTTTAACCGCCACCAAGCTCGGTCCGGCACTCGCAGCCGGTTGTACCGTGGTGCTGAAAGCCTCTGAAATCGCACCGGCACCGATGCTGGAATTTGCCCGACTGATCGAACAGGCAGGCTTTCCGCCCGGCGTGGTGTCTGTCATTACCGGCAATGCTGATCACTGCGCAATACCTCTTACCCGTCACCCGAATGTCGATCGCATTGCGTTTACCGGCGGGCCGGACACCGCAAGGCACGTGGTGCGCAACTCGGCAGAGAACTTCGCGGTGACGTCCCTGGAACTCGGCGGTAAATCACCGATAATCGTGTTCGATGATGCAAACATAGAAAACGCTGTCAACGGACTCATTGCCGGCAACTTCGGTGCGTCCGGTCAATCCTGCGTCGCCGGCTCAAGAGCGTTTATTCAACGCGGCGTCTTTAATGCCGTGGCAGAACAAATTGCCGGGCGCTGCGAACAGATCAGGGTCGGCGATCCGCAGGACGCAGGCACCCACCTCGGCCCACTGTGTACTGTCGCTCAGGTCGAGCGCATCGAGAACACACTGGCACAGTCGGTCAGTCAGGGCGCTATTATACGCTGCGGCGGTGACCGACCCGCCGGACTGTCGGATCATTTCTTCAACCCGACGCTGGTCGAATGCAAGACCGCGGATACGCAAACCATGCAGGTCGAGATGTTTGGCCCGGTGATGTCGCTGCTGCCGTTTGACTCCGAAGCCGAGGCAATAGCACTGGCCAACGACACAGAGTACGGCCTTGGTTCCGGCGTATTCACCGAAAACATAGCCCGGGCCCACCGCGTGTCCGACCGGCTGCGTTCAGGCATTTGCTGGATAAACACCTACCGCGCGGTATCACCGATTGCCCCGTTCGGCGGATTCAATCAGTCGGGCTATGGCCGCGAGGCCGGCCTCGACTCCATCATGGATTACACGCGTACACAAACTACCTGGATCAACACATCCGATCAGCCAATGGCCAACCCGTTTGTTATGCGCTGACGCGATTACACACTTAACCTGGAATACGCGCCAGCAGAACCGTGGTACCAATATCAATACCGCAGTGACTAACCTGCGTGGAAACCTGCCCCCGGTGATGTGTTTGATGGTTACAGAAGTATGCTTACTTCTGCTCAGCAATCGTTTGCAACAGTTCGTTCTGTTCCTGCAGACGCCGGTCAATTCGATCCATCGTCGACTGCAGGCGGGAGAAATCATCCGTATAGCGGGTTTCTTCTGCCACCTGCGTCACCACCTCGCGGAAGTCGCGCGCGTAGTTGCCGATCAGTGGCAGATCAATGAAGATCTTCAACACCCAGATCGCCACACCTACCACGATGGTGACACCAAAAATGGCGCCCAGACCACGCGTCAAACCAACCAGCATGTTGCGCCACAGAATGTGCCACGGCGAACTCAGGTAGCGCAGGAAATCTTCCAGCTCCGCACTGATCATTTTGTGCAGCGCAGCGCGACGGATCTCCGCCACTTCCTCTTCGGAGTAGTGATCTTCGTATTCAGGTTCTAGTTGTTCTGCGGGGCGGGCCACTGGTACGGATAGATCTGCGCGTTGGAACCAGTGCTGTGTTGCAGATACCCTGCCACTGCAGTTCAGTTAAAACAGTCACTCCAGTCCAGTGCGATATGGATCAACAGTCCCAGTGCAAACCAATTGACCCACCGCCGGTAGCGCCCGAAACAACGCTCGCCGGGGCTGTGCGGCAGCGACTCGACCCACAGGGCGGCCCACTCGCTGATTGCCCCGCACTGTCAACGGGTGACCAACCGGAGCGATAGCGGAGACGACAGCGGGGTTTACAATTATACTTAACCGCCCCTTACCCCGGAAAACCCATGACATTGCCGCTCCCCCTGTCGGGCAAACTGAAACTACCGGTCATCGCCTCACCGATGTTTCTTGTGTCCGGCCCGTCACTGGTGACCGAGTGCTGCATTAACGGTATTGCCGGCACCTTCCCGGCGCTCAATCAGCGCACGACAGACGGCTACAAGCTGTGGCTTGAACAAATCGCGGAAACCCTGTCGCAACATCCGCACGCCGCACCCTTCGGGATTAACCTCATTGTGCACAACACCAACCCGAGGGTGGAAGCGGATCTCAAAGTAACGGTCGACGCACAGGTACCGATAGTCATCACTTCACTCGGTGCCGTCTCCGAACTAGTGGATGCCATTCACAGCTACGGCGGACTGGTGTTTCACGATGTCACCAACATGCGCCATGCAGAGAAAGCCATGCAGGCAAACGTCGATGGTCTGATTCTGGTCAGCGCCGGTGCCGGTGGTCATGCAGGGACATTGCACCCGTTTGCTTTTATTGAACAGATCAAACGTGAGTTCGATACCTGTATTATACAAAGCGGTGCCATTTCAACCGGGGCGCAGGTGCTGGCTGCCATCGCCGCCGGTGCCGACCTCGCCTATATGGGGACGCGTTTTATTGCTACCCGGGAAAGCCAGGCACAGGACGAATACAAGCAAATGATTGCAGCAGCCAGCGCGGAAGACATTGTCTACACACCGAAGGTATCAGGCATACCGGCCAACTTTCTCAGGCAAAGTCTTGTCGACAACGGTATCGATATCGCCGCCGCCACGGACCCCGAAATCGATCTTGGCAAAGAGCTCGATGAGGCAAAGGCCTGGAAAACCATCTGGTCGGCAGGACACGGTGCCGGCAACATCGACGACAATCCGTCTGTGGCCGAGCTGTGCGCACGGCTGCAACAGGAATACGACACCGCACTCAAGCGACTGAGCGCTACATAATATGCGCTTTCTCAATCGAATACATAGCGCCCGACAAACCGCCGCAGGACACCCGCATGACAGTTATTAAGCAATCCATCGATCGCGGCATATGCACACTGCAGATGGATCGCGCCGACAAGCTCAACGCGCTCAATCGGGAGATGTATGCTGCATTAACCGATGGCTTCACCGAAGCCGCCAAGGATCCTGACTGCCGCGTTATCATTTTAAAAGGCGCACCGGGAATCTTTACTGCGGGCAATGACATCGGTGACTTTGCCGCCGCCCTTGCCGAAGGCGGGGGCCGATTCGACGCCCCCTTTTTACTGATGCAGGCCATGCTGGCCTGCGACAAGCCGATCGTTGCGGGTGTGGACGGTGCGGCAATTGGTATCGGTGCAACGCTGCTGTTCCACTGCGACCTGGTCTATGCCAGCACCGGTGCAAGTTTTCATACACCCTTTACCGACCTCGGCGTATGCCCGGAGTTCGGCTCGTCAGTGACCTTTGCGGGAGTATTGGGCAGCCATCGTGCCGCACAGATGCTGCTGCTTGGTGAGCCATTGTCTGCGACCGACGCCGAACGATTCGGACTGGCCAATCAGCTGATCGACCCGGCACAACTGGACGCCACGGTAGCGCAGGTGGCAGCAAAGCTCGCCGCCAAACCACAGGATGCACTGCAAACATCGCGGCGCTTGCTGCGGCCCGACAAAGATCACATGCTCAGGGTCATTGAACGCGAAGGCGAGCAGTTCGGACGTCTGATGCAAAGCCCCGAATTCAAGTCCAATCTGGAGCAGTTTCTAAACAAACGCAACGGATAGTTCTGCGTCTGCTGTGCGCTATATCAACCGGGATCTCCATGCAATTTCAGCATTCTGAAAAAACTCAAGGCCTGATCGAACAGATCGATGCGTTTCTCACGGAACATCTGTATCCGGTGGAACAGGCGCTGCAGGCTTCCATCGACGAGGCCGACAACCGCTGGTCCATTCCGCCATTGCTCGACAGCCTGAAAGACAAAGCAAAGTCACAGGGCCTGTGGAACTTTTTTCTACCGGACTCAAAAGACCACGGCTACGGTCTGAGCAACCTTGAATATGCGCCGCTGTGTGAACTGATGGGCCGCTCAAGGTTTGCCGGTGAAATCTTCAACTGCAGCGCACCGGATACCGGCAACATGGAAGTGCTGGCACGCTACGGTACCGAAGAACATCAATCGCGCTGGCTCAAACCACTGCTTGAAGGTGAGATCCGTTCCGCCTTTGCCATGACTGAACCGGCTGTCGCCTCAAGCGATGCCACCAACATTCAGACAAGCATTGTTCGAGACGGCAACGAGTACGTTATCAACGGTCACAAATGGTACATCTCCGGCGCCTGTGACCCGCGTTGTAAAATCATGATTGTGATGGGCAAAACCGATCCGGATAACCCGGACAGACACAAACAACAATCCATGATTCTGGTTCCCACCGACACCCCGGGGGTAAAGATAGTGCGACCCATGCAGGTGTTCGGCAACGACGATGCACCCGATGGTCACGCCGAAGTCATCTTCGACAATGTACGGGTACCGCCCGAGAACCTGCTGCTCGGTGAGGGACGTGGTTTTGAAATCGCACAGGGTCGGCTCGGGCCCGGACGCATTCACCACTGCATGCGACTGATCGGCCGTTCACAACGGGTACTTGAAATGATGTGTGCACGCGCCGAGTCCCGGGTGGCATTCGGTCGCAAGCTGGGAGAACAGGGCAAAGTACGCGAAGATATCGCACTCTCAGCCTGCGAGATCGAACAGGCCCGCCTGCTTACATTAATGGCCGCCGATCAGATGGACCAATACGGCAACAAGGCCGCCAAAGAACTCATCGCCATGATCAAGATTGTCGCACCAAATATGGCCTGCAAAGTAACCGACCGTGCCATCCAACTGTTTGGTGCCGCCGGTGTCAGTCAGGATACCATCCTCGCCGACAGCTACCTCTACGCCAGAATCTGCCGTATTGTCGACGGCCCCGATCAGGTGCATATTAATCAATTGGGTCGCAACCTGATCAAGCGCTACACATGATCGACGGCATCAACCGGATCGACGAGTCTGCACTTGCCGATTACTTGCATGGCACACTGAACGGGTTTGCCGGACCGCTGACCGCCACCCGCTTCAGCGGTGGTCAGTCCAATCCCACGTTTAAAATAGAAACGGCAACCGGCTGCTTCGTACTGCGCAAGCAACCGCCGGGTGAACTGTTAAAGTCAGCCCATGCAGTAGATCGCGAATACCGGGTTATGCAGGCATTGCAAAACACCGATGTACCGGTGCCTGAGATGCTGCACCTGTGTGAAGACACCGCCGTCCTCGGTGCGAAGTTTTTTATCATGGAATACAAACAAGGGCGCACGTACTGGGATTCTTCCATACCCGATGCCACACCGGCACAGCGCACCGCAATATACGAAGAAGTGAACCAGGTACTGGCAGCTCTGCACCGAATAGCACCCGACAGCATTGGCCTGTCCGACTATGGTCGCTCCGGTAACTACTATGCACGACAGTTAAAGCGCTGGTCTGAGCAGTATCGTTCGTCGGCGTTTGAAACCATAGTCGATATGGACTGGATGACTGCGTGGCTGCACGACCACCTGCCACCGGACGACCGCAAGGTATCCCTCGTACACGGTGATTTCCGCATCGACAATCTGATGTTTCATCAAAACCGGCCAACGCTGATTGCCGTGCTCGACTGGGAACTTTCCACACTCGGTCATCCGTATGCAGACCTCGCCAATCACTGCATGCAGCAACGCATGCCGGAGCATGTGGGCGACATGTCGGGGCTTGCCGGGAAAGATCTGGTACAGCTAGGCATTCCGGACGAAGACACGTTTGTCGCACAGTACTGTGAACGCATGGGTATTGATCGCATTGACCACTGGGACTTCTACCTGTCTTTCGCAGTCTACAGACTGGCCGCCATTCTGCAGGGTGTTGCCAGGCGCGGCAGAGACGGCAATGCATCGAGTAAACGTTCACTCACCGTACACAAGCTGGTCGCACCACTGGCGGCCATGGCCAAGCAAATTGCGGTGAACGCCTGACTATTATTTTTTATAGCGCGCGAAAGCCGATTCAATGGTGCGGTAGAGTTCATCCGTCCATGGCAACGCCTCAATGCTTTGCAGGCCACTGCAGCGCGGATCGTCTGGTGCAATAACCACATCAACCTGCTGATACCCGGTGTCGGCCACCAGCACAAACAACTCTTCAATCGCCGTATCACCCATGGCCAGACAACCGACGGATTGTGCCCGACCATGAATAAAGATATCCGTGCCGGGAAATTCCCTACCCTCGCGTGCCGCCTGTTCAAGATCAAACGCATTGGGGTAGTTCAGTTTCATCGATAAGTGAAAACGACTGTTCGGATTGAGCGCTGCTATTCGGTAAACCCCTTCGGGTACCTGACGGTCGCCTTCCGCGAGTTTGGGTCCGGGCCCGCCACTCAGCGCCATGATCGGATACGTGCGAATCAGGGACTTCACCTGCGCTTCATTCACCCATACTTCGAGCTGCGCCGATGTCTTGACCGCGAGCAGGGTCACAGAGCGCGGCGGATAGGATACCCCGGCCGCTGTAAAACAGGGGTGCAATCGTTCACGTGCGCGGTCACCGACTTGCAGAAGCACATCGGAGACTGTTTTTTTACGAGCTGACTGTCGGCCACTAACCTGCATTATTCACAATGCGACTGAGAATATTTAAGCAAATGTCTATTTCCATAGGTCTGCAACGCCTTTTGAACCATTCTATCTTTCGCAGTGTGCCTATTCACCATCAGTCGAAAATATGGCTCCACATCTCGCATGATCAAGCTCGGCGCGTTGCGGGCCGCGCTTCTCGCTCGATCAAACGACCTGTTTTGCCCCCGTAGGTTTATCAATTTGGCCGCTGAATGTCGAATCATCGTGAATAATGCGGGCTAGTGCCTGCGCCCGACGTCATTGTCTACAGCGACCGGATAAAAAACGCGATGTCATTCAGTGCCTGCTCACTCTGTGCGAGTGTATCGTCCATAAACCAGACATGCCCCATCGATTCCCACACCTTAAGCTGCACATCACCGCCACTTTTTCGCAGCTTATCGGCAAGCCGGGTTGAATCGCTCAGCCACAAATCCCTGCCTCCGGCCAGTAACAGCGACGGCGGCAGTTTATCCAGCGCTGCAAACAACGGTGATAACAATGGCGATTCGGGCCTGCTCAGGTAGGTATCGCGCCAGTCGATCAGCTCGCGTGCAGACAACATCGGATCTCGACCATTGTTGCGCTCTATTGAACCGCCGGATAAGGTCGCATCAAACGCACCTGACAACATCACCGCAGCGGCCGGCTGCGCTTCGCCGCAGTCACGCAGCTCCACCATCATTGCCAGCGCTAAACCCGCCCCCGAAGAATCACCACTCAGAACAAGCTGCTGTGCGGTGTACCCGCGGTCTTTCAGCAGACCATGCCAAACAGTCAGTGCATCATCCAGTGGTGCAGGAAAAGGGTGTTCCGGTAACAGTCGATAGCGTACAAGCAGCACCGGATGTTTCACCACACTGCTGATCGATGCGGCCAGTGCCAGGTGCGTTTCAGGCGAACCTGCCACAAGCCCGCCACCATGCAGATAAATAATCAATTTTTCAGGCACAGCATCAGCGGCACTTACCCACAGACCCCGCACGCCGTTCAGTTCGTCCTCAGTGGTGACCACGTCATGTGCTACAGGGGTGGCTGCGGCCTGCGCTTCCCATTGTCTGCGTTCTTCAATGAGACTTAACGGCGTTTGCGCCATTTTACTCTCCCGCCATAAAAAGGTGACATGGCTAACGCTTCTTGTTATCCCCGCCGCGATCGGAGTTGGACGCACCACCACTGCGCTGCCTGTCATCGCGCTTGCTATCTTCCCCGCCGCGGTTGTTCTTACCCTTATTGTCTTTGCGATCCTTAAAGCGCTTGCGCAGCTGTTCGCGTTCTTCGTCCGACTTGCCTTTGTACTTTTTATACAGTTCGCGCAAGCGCCGCTTCCGGTCGTCATCCATGCCCTGGAAACGTGTGAACTGTTCGCGAATGGCTGTGCGATCTTCCGGAGTCAACTGCTGGTAGCGGGAAAACTGTTGCTTAACCCGTTTTCTGCCGGGCTCGTCCAGTGTCTCCCACCGCGCCAACCCTTTAAGGATGTTATCGCGGCGCTTGTCGCTCAGGTCATTCCACCGGCCCTCCAGCGTGCTGAGTCGATCCTGCTGTCCGGCATCCAGTTCGATCCACAATGGGGCTGCGTGCAAAGAACAGGTCAGTGACAACAATAAAAAAAACAGGGTTACAATCGTACGCATCAGTTTGATTGCTCCTGTTCCGGCGGGTCAACATCCTCGGCACGGTCGTCAATAAGCGCATCTATATCCACACCCAGTTCTTCCACTTCAGACAACTGCCCCAGCCACTCGAGAAATTCGGTGTCCGGGTCGTCATCGGCGGTGTATACCACGTTGGCAAATGTCAGCAGCGCAGCAGTCATGAGGAGTTGCTTTCTAACCATTCAAGAAATTCTATGTCCTGGTAAAACTCAATGTCATCGCCTTCTGCGAGCATAGCCAGATCTTCAATCATTCCACTGGCCGCAAGGTCGGCAGGCTGAGGTGAAGCAGTGATTGCATCTGTCTTCAGCATTTGATTACCCACCATAAGTGCGACCACCAGCGCTGCACTGCCGCCCGCGACCGATTGCCAGCCAAACAGACGGCTCCAGATGGATCGCGATGTCTCCTGTGACAACGCACGGTGCCGCGCCGCAGCCAGCTTGCTGGTGACGTTAAAGTCGAGATCCTGCACTTCATTGTCGAGGTGCTGCGTCAGCACCCGACGCACCGATTCCTCTTCGGGTGACCATGCCGCGCCGTTTTTTTGCGTTTCACTCATGACGGTTGGTACTCCGCAAGTTGCACGCGCATTTCCTTAACGGCGCGAGCCAAATGAGTTTTCACAGCACCCTCGGAAATACCCATCGCCGCCGCAGTCTCCCGGCCGCTCAGGCCCTGCCACAGGCGCAATATCAGCGCCTGTTGCTGCCTGAAAGACAGCTTATCCAGCGCTGCTTTCACCGCCAGCTGAAGCCCTTCGGAGTCGGCCAGTGCATCGGGGCTGAACCCGGTTGCCTCTAATTGATCAACGGCGTCCGCTGCAGAGTCATTGTCTTGCGCGGCACCAAACCACTGGGTTAAGCGCCCGAAGCCCCGCTTGCGGTGCTGATCAGTGATCCGGTTGTTTAATATTTTAAAAAACAGTGGCGGCCAGCTGTCAGCGTCTTTGTCCGCATAGTTTTTAACCATGCTCAGCATACTATCCTGAACAATATCCAACGCAACCTGTTCGTCCCGGCAAGCGGCCATTGCGATCACGAAAGCCTGCTTTTCAACCGACGCAAGAAAGCCATCCATGCTCGAATACGTCGACTGCTCTGCCGCTTGTTTGTGTGAGATAAAACCATCCAAAATCGATGTTTGCTCTGAAACCGGTAATTGCATTATAGCGCCTGACTACCTGGAATGAATGAGTCCCGGTGCCTGACCACGTGGAATGAATCCCGGGTGGTCAGGCACCGGTGGGGGTGGGGCTATCGCCTGCGCTTGCCGCCTTTGCGACCACCGCGCTCGCTGCGAATTTCACTTTTGACCGCATCCAGATTTTCCTGCTCGGTCTCCGACAGGTCGCCACTGCCATCCAGATCAAAGTTTGCTGCAAACGTTTCGCGCCGCTCGGCTCTGGCGGCCTGGCGCTCCTCGCGTGAAAGCTCGCCATCGCCATCGACATCAAATGCCGCCACTCTTTCTGCCTGACGCGCCTCTTTTGCTGCGCTGCGTTCCTCGTCCGACAGTGTGCCATCACCGTCGACATCAAACTGAGCGAGGGCTTCAGCGCGTGCTGCCTCACGAGCGGCCTGCACTTCTTCAACACTTATTGTACCGTCACCATTGATATCGGTAATTTCCTGCGCCTGTGAGGACAGGGAAATAGAGGCGACTGCCAATACCAGTGCGATGGGGGAAAGTTGTTTCATGGTTATGATTCCTTTTTGCAATTGAATGAATATGGCGAGTTATTTCGCCATGCTAGCTAAAACGCAGGGGGCAGGAATCGGTTGACGGTAAACCCAGCGCAAATGTGCAAACTAAAAGGAATGAACCACAAGCTACGTGCACCACAAGGCATTGTGAAACGCAGCTCGCAGGGTGAATCGCGCCCCGCACTTTTCACAGTCCCAAAAAAAACATGAAGTCTTCAACAAAACACCGCAGTCCGTCCCCCGCGTGTCAACCGAACCGCCGCCAATCCGTTACAGCATTAACCAAAGCATTCCAGGGAAATACTGTGAAAATAGTCCACACGGTTTTTATCGTATCTGTATTAACCACCCTCGCGGCGTGTACTGCCACCGACGACAGCACTGGCAACACCGTTGCCACCTCGCAAGCCAATCCGGATAACGACAATCGTCGTGGCAGAGATAACGACAACAATAACAACGACAACAATCTGCTCGACAACCGACTCGCGGCCCTGATTGCTGCCGATAACCTAAGCGGCAACCCAACGGCCGGTCTGGATATACCGTCTATTGACGACCCTGTCTCTCAGCTCGGCATGAAGCTCTTCTATTCAAAAAGCCTCGGCGGTGAAACGGACAGCGCCTGCGTGACCTGCCATCATCCGGTGCTGGGCGGGTCGGACGGTCTGAGCCTGGGTGTCGGGGTTGAAGCCATACAGGAAGATCTGCTCGGCCCGGGCCGACAGCATATCAGCGGCGAATTTACTGTGCCACGCAATGCGCCCACCACGTTTAATTCAGCGCTGTATCGCAACAGCCTGTTCTGGGACTCGAGAGTCACGCAGCTCGACGGCGGCATTCGCACACCGGACAGCGACTTCGCAACGCCCGACCCGTCCGCCGGTAACACCCTGCTCGAAGCACAGGCGCGATTCCCGGTCACCTCCATCGAGGAAATGCGCACCGACCGATTCGAAGCCGGTGCTTCCAATGACGCGGTTCGCAATCACCTCGCTGCGAGGATCGGTGGATACGATGGCGGCTTCAGCGCACAGGACGAACTGGCAATAAACAACTGGCTGATCGAGTTTCAAACGGCTTTCGGCTCCAGTGAGCCGGCCGAATCACTCATCAACGACGACAATATCGCAACTGCACTGGCAAGCTATGAAGCATCACAGCTTTTTATCGACAATCCGTGGAGTCGCTACCTCGCCGGTGAGTTAGATGCCATTTCAGATGATGCCAAACGAGGTGCTATTCTTTTCTTCACACCCAAACAAAATGGCGGCGGGCACTGTTCACAATGTCACAGCGGCGATCTGTTTTCAGACGAATCACATCACGTCGTCGCGTTTCCGCAAATCGGTCACGGCAAAGGTGACGGCACTACCGGTGATGATGACTTCGGACTGGAGCGCGAGTCAGGCGACCGCAATGACCGCTACCGTTTTAGAACGCCTTCTCTACTGAACGTATCGGAAACCGCCCCCTACGGACATACCGGTGCCTACCGCACGTTACGCGATGTGGTCAGTCATTACGATCGTCCCCAAAACGCGCGCGACTTTTTTAATGATAACGACTGGTGTCAGAACATCTCTCTGAACAACGGTGAATCCTGCACCGCACAGTTTCCCAACGCGCGCCGCAATACCGCGAATGCGCTGGATGAAATCGACAACCGTCGCGGCGGCGAGACCATCGAAGGGATCAATCTGAACAACAACGAAATTAATCAGATCGTCGAGTTCCTTGAAACCCTGACCGACCCCTGCACCCAAAGCCGCGACTGCCTGGCACCCTGGATACCGGCGGCCACCGGCGGGCCCGACGGCAACCAATTGAACGGTGTTAACCGCAACGGTGACCCGCTCTGATTCACTCATCCCATCAACCGCTGTCCGTTACGTGACACCGCACTGAGTTGCCGACGCACTCACTTCGGCAACCGGTCGCGCCGCAGATTGATACCAGTACCAGGAACGACTCTCCGTTGCGATGATTACCCCACGCGCCAGCAAACGCGATAGCATTACCGCCAATGTTAAATGGGAAGATCACAATGCGAGTAGCAATCACCGGTGCGGCAACAGGCATTGGCGCTGTTGTCGCGGCGCGACTGAAACAGCAGGGCCATGAAGTCATCGCGTTTGATATCAGCGAACCAAAAGCCAACATCGATCAGTGGATTCACACCGACCTCAGCGACCCGCAGTCAATCGAAGCTGCCATTAACGCGGCCACCGGCAGTTTTGATGCTTTGATCAACAATGCCGGACTGCCTCCGAGAGACGGCCTTACCGAAAAAGTGCTTTTGGTAAACTACTTCGGACTGAAGGCGTTCCTGCTCGGCATGCTGGATCAACTTTCAGACGGCGCGGCGATTGTGAATACCGCGTCGCGTGCCGGTGCCATGTGGCGCGACAACATCGATGAAGTCAAAGCACTCATGGCGCTGTCATCGGCAGACCTGCCGGCGTTTATCGCCAGGCACAACATCGATGCTACCCGCGCTTACAACCTCTCGAAAGAAGCAGTGATCGTCATGACCATGGCCATGACTGATCAGCTAACAAGGAAATCACTGCGGATGAACAGCGTCAGCCCAGCTGCCGTCAGTACCGGCATCCTGCCCGACTTTGCTAAAGCCTTTGGCGATAAAATGGAAAAGAACCTGGCGCGGGTCGGTCGGCCGGGCACCCCGGAAGAAGTGGCCGAAGTCATTGTTTTTCTCGCATCAACAGAAAGCAGCTGGATCCGGGGGCAGGATATTGTCATCGATGGCGGCATGAGTGCCTCGGTGGCTACCGAGATGATGGGATTGGCCATCTAGCAGAGTGCGACACGCAAGATATTCAGCTCCACCCCCCGACCGTACCAATCGTGTAAACACTCTCGCCTGTCCGTGCCACTGATGAAATCAGCCGTCATCAGGGGGTAGTGAGTGCAGTGGTAACTGAGTATCCGTTTTATGATCCATAAGAAAAGGATCGCCTCGGGCTGAATTTCCGGTGGGCGAAATCGGAGTTGGCAATGTACTAATGGAGGTATTGACCAATTGACCCTAAAGCTGTTTCCAGCCTGCTGCGGGGGTGTGGTCAAGATTGATACTGTATCATCATTGACTGGGAAGTCGGTTTGTCGTGTAGCCGGTGGTACTATTTCGCTCACTGGGGTGGGTTTCGCTTGACAGATTTTGCTGCTGATTTATTTTCTTTTAGTGGTTAAATTCAGTGAACTTCGGTTTTATTCAGAGAATTTTCTGTAATTGTATATAATTACAGTGAATTGCCTTATGCGAAATTTTTCCGCCTATCTCTTGAATGGCTGCAGCTGCCTATCTCTTGAATGGCTGATGCCGTCTAACATAAGTTAG
>CAZOXM010000098.1:0-16569 GCA_964583825.1 uncultured Granulosicoccaceae bacterium | reverse complement strand
TCAGGCGCAATCCGGCGCGCTCGCAGTAGTGGAGGTTCTGCCGCGCAGACTCCTAGGTCTGAGGGCGTTAAATTCCCCCTCAAAATGCTCATTTGTAACCCATAAACTGCGCTTTTTCGGGGAAATTTGCCTACTCAGACTGTCGCTCATCACGTTTTTCAACACCCTGCTCATGATCCGTCTCAAATTCATCCGGGTCGTCGCAGATCACTGCCGCCAGATCCGCTGCTGCCTGCCGCAGGCGTTCGACATGTCCCCGCGCGATGTCAATGGTGAGTCGGGCGGAGGGACCATGGACAGCCAGACTGGACATCATCTTGCCGTCCGGATTCAATACGGGTACCGCCACCGCCATCATTCCCTGAATAAATTCTTCCTGATCTTCGGCAAACCCCTGGGCGCGAATGCGCTTAATATCATCGAGCAGCGCCTGCGGATCAATTTTAGTGTTGGTGGTGTTCTGCGCCAAATGCAGTGACCGAACCATGCGTTTCACCTTTGCCGGCGAAAGCGAACTCAGATATAGCTTGCCGCTGGCGGTGCAGTGGAAGGGTACGGTTGAACCAATCGGCAGTTCAACCCGCAGTGGCCATTGAGTTTCCACCCGTTCCAGATAGATCATTCCTTCGTCCCCGGGGATCGCAAGGTTGCAGGTTTCGCCAAGGTCACGCGCGAGCCGGTTAAGAATCGCCATGCGCACCTCGCGCCCCGTGCCGGAGGAAAGAATACCAACAGAGAATCGCTTCAGTCTCGGGCCCGGTGTATAGGAAACACTGTCGACTTCCTTTTGCAGAAATCCGGCGCTGGTGAGTGTGGTCAGAATTCGATGCAGGGTCTGCTTCGGCAGATCGACACTTCTTCCGATCGTGAAAGCGGTGACTGGCGTGGAATGGGCCACTACTTCCTCGAGAACAATCAATGCCCGTAAGCTTCGCGTGGACAGTTCCTTTGCTTGATCACTCATACACAATTCTCGTTGTTAATGAGACTAATTTTCCCACTAAAACGTTATAGTATAACATAAAACTATTTTAAATTTTTTATGCCAGCAGCGGACCCTACCGGACGACTATCCGGGCGGATGCCGAATACATGCACAGTCGCTAATCAGAAAGAAAGCATTCAGGCCTCTTGCGGGTTCTTCGGGGACGACCCGTCAATCCAATTTTTTAATCCTGCAAGCGACAATTCTCCCGAAGCTGTGAAAAAATCAACCCAGGACCGACGAATACCTTCCCGCGCTGTTGCCAACCGCCATCCTGGAAACGCTTGTGCGGCACCAGCCGACCGAACATTTGAAAACCAATGACTATCGACTTTGAACGAGTACCCGAGCTTCGCGATATTGAAGCGGCGCGCGAACGACTTGCCGGTGTGGTACGGCGGACGCCATTACTGGAAAACCCGCTACTCAATAAATCCCTGGGCCTGCGTTTGCTGATCAAAGCGGAGTGTTTGCAGGTGACCGGAGCATTTAAGTTCAGAGGGGCATGGTCGGCATTATCGTCACTGACGGATACAGAGAGAGCTCAGGGGGTGATCGCTTACTCATCCGGCAACCATGCGCAGGCGATCGCCTACGCGGCAGCCCTGCACGATACGCCCGCCACCATTGTGATGCCAAAGGACGCACCGTCGCTGAAAATCGCAAACACACAACAATACGGCGCAGAGGTGGTGTTATACAACCGCGCCGGTGGAGAAGATCGCGAAGCGATAGGCGCTGCACTCGCCAGTGAACGCAAAAGCGTGCTTATTAAACCCTACGACAACACGCAGGTCATTGCCGGTCAGGGTACCTGCGGACTTGAAATCGCAGAACAGGCAAGTGAACTTGGCATTGAGGACGCAGTGGTACTGGTGTGCTGCGGTGGTGGCGGATTGACCGGAGGTATTGCACTGGCACTGGCAGGCGTTGCACCGGGTTTCAAAGTCCGGCCTGTGGAACCTGAACACTACGATGATGTCGTCATGTCGTTGGAAGCAGGCAGCAGGCAAGCAATCAACACCACAAGACAATCCATTTGCGATGCGATCGTCACGCCATCACCGGGTGAGCTGACTTTTCCATTACTCAAACAGTACTGCGACTATGGCTACCGTGTGACCGACCAGCAGGCACTTCAGGCTATGAAGGTGGCATCCAGTTCATTCAAACTGACCGCTGAACCCGGAGGTGCGGTTGCCCTTGCTGCCGCCCTTGCAAATGCTGAGCGCTTGCAATCGCAGCATGTTATCTGTGTTATTTCCGGCGGCAACGTCGACAGCGCACTACTGGCCAGGGCCTGCGCCGGGTAGCCACCCTGCCGCGCCACGTCGGAACTCTGTGATCAGCCATCTGTCAGTTAGATTGCCAGGCATACCAAATAGCCAGGACAAACTTTTCACCGTCATCGTTCAGGGCAAGGCGAACCGGGACCCTCGCACTGGAATACTTCAGGTTCTTCAGCGCTGCCAACGACGGCCATTGCAATGAAAGTTTCCAACGTTGTGCATAACTGCCCAACAACCGGGGGATGCCATGAAATCGATCGCACTAACCTTACTGCTCATTGTCTTTTGCTCAGCTAACGCAGCGGATTTTGCCGGGCTTTATAAAACGCATTCCGATTCAGTGGTTACCGTGTATACCGCTTCGGTAAAAATTGAAGCAGGTAGAGCCCGCACCAGCCAGGGGGTCGGATCCGGTGTACTGATCGAGAACAATCAAATTCTAACTGCGGCCCATGTAGTCGACGGAGCGAACGTGATCGAAGTGCAGTTCACCGACGGCGATCGCATCCGTGCCAACGTGGTATCTTCGCTGCAGACCAGTGACATCGCACTCCTGCAGTTATCTGAAAGCCCGCGCAACCCGACGGTGGCAACACTCGCCGACTCGGACAAAACACCGATCGGCAGTGAGGTGTTTATCATCGGTTCGCCGTTCGGAATCTCGCAGACGCTAAGCGTTGGTCACTTGTCCGGGCGCATGAATCGCGGATTGATGGCCGCAGGCACGCCCATTGAGTTTCTACAAACTGATACGGCAATCAATACGGGTAATTCAGGTGGCCCAATGTTCAACACACAGGGTGAGGTCATTGGCATTGTCAGTTTTATTCTTTCGAAAAGCGGCGGCTTTGATGGCATCGGATTCGCCACTGCCATCAATACGGCAAAGCAGGCGCTGCTGGGCAGTTCCGGTGTACTGGCGGGATTTGAAGGAATAATACTCAGCGAACGCGTGGCAAAAGCGCTTAACTTCCCGCGCGGCGGACTACTGGTACAACGGGTGGTCAGGGACAGTGTCGCCGGCCATGCCGGCCTGCAGGCAGGTCGCATTCCAGCCAGTGTTGAAGGTGAAAGCATGTTGCTGGGTGGAGACCTCATCCTTGAAATCAACGGATTGATTTGCAATACGCCACACGACTTTGAACTGGTCCGCCAGGCCACGTTGAAACTCGATGAAAATGAAAGCTATGCAATTACAGTCTACCGCGACAATGAGGTGGTCGAACTGATTGCAGGCTTATCAGCCGGGTCGCTGCAATTCAATAAAGCTGGTGACAGCAGCCGAGGTTACTAACAGGGTGTTGAAAAACGTTATGAGCGACGGTCTGAGCAGGCCCGTGATCCCTGTAAAATGGCTGCCGAAAAGCGCGACCTGGCGCAATAGTTTTTCAACATCCTCCTAAGCCTGTCACATCACAGACTCATACAGTGCTCTGGTGTTGCTGATAGTCATTTCTGTTGGATTCCCGCCGACACTCGGGTCATTTAATGCAGACGTCACCAAGGCATCGAGGTCCGGATCACGCACACCCAGTTCTGACAGGGAACGCGGAATCGAAAAAGATGCATTAAACTGATCAACAAACTCGCAAAACCCGTCAAACCCGCCATCGATCTGCAGATAGGCCGCCACGAGTTCGAAGCGCTCCCTGATTGCCGGCGCATTGAATCTAAGCACCGATGGCATAAACACCGCATTGGTAGTGCCGTGGTGGGTGTGATGCACTGCACCGACAGGATGACTCAGTGCGTGAATAGCGCCAAGTCCCTTTTGAAACGCGGTGGCACCCATGGACGCTGCACTCATCATATTGGCACGTGCGGTGAGGTCACCACCATCCTTGTAGGCGACCGGCAAGTTATCTTTCACGAGTTTCATTCCCTCCAGCGCAATGCCCTGACTCATCGGGTGATAGTGCGGACTGGAGTAAGCTTCCACACAGTGGGCAAACGCATCCAGCCCGGTACCGGCAGTGATGAACTTCGGCATACCCACCGTCAGTTCGGGGTCACAGATCACTGCAACCGGCAACATTTTCGGATGAAAAATAATCTTCTTTTCGTGTGAGTCGGTATTTGATATCACACTGGCTCTGCCCACCTCTGAACCGGTACCCGCTGTGGTAGGCACCGCGATTACCGGCGCAATGGCATCGGCATCGGCACGCGTCCACCAGTCGCCAATGTCTTCAAAATCCCAGATCGGTCTGGTTTGCCCCGCCATGAAGGCCACAACTTTGCCAAGGTCCAGACCGGAGCCCCCGCCAAAAGCGATCACACCATCATAGCCACCGTCCCGATAAGCACGCACACCTTCATTGGCGTTTTTATCATTCGGGTTTGGATCGACCTCCGAGAAGATGGCGCGCCCGAGGTCCGCCTGCTCCATGTGATCCAGTGTTTGCCGTGCGATGTCCATATCAGCCAGGCCGCGATCAGTCACCAGCAGCGGTTTCTTGATACCGGCAGCCAGGCAGGCATCAGCCAATTCGCTGATGCGGCCGGCGCCAAAGCGAATGGCGGTGGGATAAGACCAGTTTCCTGTCAGAGTCATAAGTTCAAAGTTCTTTCTTTATAAGGAGGCTACTTTCGAGTCTGTTGGCAGACGTTTCAGGCCCGTTCAAAGCCGCGCTCTATTTCCCATTGTGTCACTGCATTGTCGAAGCACTGCTGCTCCCATCGCGCACAGCGCGTATAGTGGTCGATGACATCATCACCCATCGCCTCACGTAACATGGCCGAACCGGCAAACACATCGATCGCGGCGCGCAGGGTTTTCGGTATTTCAGGTACCGAATCATCATTATACAGATCGCCCGTTGTCGCCTCGCCAAGCGACATGCTTTCAGACATGCCCTTTAACCCCGCCGCGATCAGCGCCGCCTGTGCAAGATACGGGTTCACATCGGAGCCGGGTATGCGACATTCGACACGTACTGCTTTTGTACCGTCTCCGCACAATCGAAAGCCGGCGGTGCGATTGTCCACCGACCACGCCGTTTTAGTGGGCGCGAACGTGCCTTTTGCAAAGCGCTTGTAAGAATTGACGTAGGGTGCGAGAAATACCGTGTACTCCGGTGCAAAACTGAGCATACCTGCCATAAAGCACCGCATGGTAGACGACATACCATGCTTGCCATCGGTATCAAAAAAAGCGTTGTTGTCATCCTTCCACAACGACAGATGAATGTGACTGGCACTGCCCACCCGGTCGCTGTGCCACTTGGGCAAAAAGGTCGCTGCGTGTCCCTGCTGCCAGGCAATTTCCTTGGTCGCCTGTTTGGCGATGGTGTGATGATCAGCGCAGGCTAGCGCATCGCTATAACGAATATTCAGTTCTTCCTGTCCGGATTCCGCCTCTCCTTTAGAATTTTCAATCGGGATACCGGCACTGTAGAGCGCATTGCGCAGCCGGCGCATCACGGGTTCTTCCTTGGTGGTTTGCAGTATGTGGTAGTCCTCGTTATAACCGCTTATCGGCTCGAGGTTCATGTAACGCCCTTCGCGCAGCGTATCGAGGGAATCCCGGAACAGAAAAAACTCAAGCTCGGTTGCCATCTTTGCGGTAAATCCGTACTCCGCAAGCCGCGCTATCTGTTTTTTGAGCACTGCACGCGGTGAATGAGGCACTGGTTGATGGGTGTGATGATCGATAATGTCGCAGAGCACCAGTGCAGTACCTTCAAGCCACGGCAACACCCGCAGCGTGGTGAGGTCGGGCTTCATGATGTAGTCGCCATAACCTGACTCCCAGCTGGAAGCCGCATAACCATCCGGCGTGGCCATTTCAATATCAGTCGCGAGCAAGTAGTTGCAGCAATGTGTTTCATGCCACGCGCTTTCAAGGAAGTTGGAAACGTGAAAGCGCTTACCCATCAGGCGACCCTGCATATCAACCAGACAGACCAGTACGGTGTCAATTGCGCCTTCATCGGCGGCTGTCTTTAACGTTTCGAGATCAAGCAGGCCGGTCATTAATTTCACACTTTGCATTCACTTAAAAAGCCTCACCCCGCCGCGACGGGGTGAGTATTGGCGGGCAATGGTTACCCGCAGTTCACGAGGATTTTGCACTAACCGTAGCGATAGGGTCGTCCGGCTTTCTGCATGTCATCATTGTACTTTCGGAATATGTCCACGACCTTTGCCTTGATTTCGGACTCCGATGCGATTTCATCCCAGAACTTCACAGCGGCCGCTTCCACCTGAGCCCACTCCTCATCGGGAATGGAAGTCAGCTTCATTTTGGTACCATTCACCCGCAGGTCTGCCTCACCGCCCCAGTACCACCACTGTCGATAGTAGTGACTCTGTTCCATGCAGACAGTCAACAGTTCCTGTAAGTGCGCCGGCAGCTCTTCCCATCGTTCCATATTGGCGAAGAAGTGTCCGATCCATGCACCGGAAATATTGTTTGTCAGAAAATAGTCCGTGACATCGGCCCAGCCCACCGTGTAGTCCTCGGTAATACCCGACCATGCAATACCATCGAGCTCACCCGTCTGCACCGCGACTTCTATGTCTTCCCAGGGCAGCGTCACAGGCACGACGCCGAACTGTGATAAAAACCTGCCCGCTGTGGGAAAGGTGAATACACGCTTACCTTTGAGGTCAGCCAGTGAATTGATCGGGTCCTTGGTCGCAAAGTGACACGGATCCCACGCGCCCGCCGAGATATGCTTGACACCGACTTTGCTGTACTCGGCATCCCAGATCTCGTTCAAGCCATATTGATTAAACAACACGGGTACATCGAGGGAATAGCGACTGCCAAAAGGAAAGTAGCCGCCAAATACCGTCACCTCAGTGGGGGATGCCATGGAATCGTCATCCGACTGCACCGCATCAATAGTTCCACGCTGCAACGCCTGGAAGAGCTCCCCTGTCGGTACCAGCTGATCGGCGAAGAAGAGCTCAATCTCCATTTCATCGCCCGCGATCTTATTGAATTTGTCGATAGCCGGTTTGACGACATGCTCAGCCAGTGCAGTACCGGCATAAGTCTGCAAGCGCCATTTAATTTTGGACTGCGCGATAGCAGGTGCGGCGAGCGCACTTGCAGCGGGCACTGCTACAGCTGCCTTTTTAATAAACGAACGTCTGTCAGTCATCATATTTCCTCAGTTGAAATATACCGCCAGTTATTTGCCGTAGACGGTTTCCGGTAGCCACAGTGCGATTTGCGGGAACACCATGACCATTGTCAGTGCCAGCACCATTACAAAAACAAACGGAATAATTGACCGATATATGTCGGACAAGGTTATTTCCGCTGGTGACATGGCACGCATTAAAAAGAGGTTGTAGCCGAAAGGCGGCGTCATATACGCCACCTGAGTAGTAATGGTATACAGGACGCCGTACCAGATCAGGTCAAAACCGAGCGACCCGACCAGCGGAATATACAGTGGAGCGACAATAACCAGCATAGCGGTATCGTCCAGAAAGGTGCCCATGGCAATAAAACTCAGTTGCATCAGGATCAATATGACCCACGGCGACAAACCAAGCTTCTCGGTAAACAGGCTCTCTATGGCCTTCACTGCGCCCAGTCCATCAAACACTGCTCCGAATGCGAGCGCGGCGACGATAATCCACATAAACATGCAAGTGATACCCAGTGTGTTTTTAAGAGAGGTATCGAAGACTTTCCAGGTCATGCGGCCTTTTAACACCGCTGCCACAAACGCAGTTATGGCGCCGATAGCCGAGCTTTCCACCAGCGATGTCCAGCCCCGGACAAACGGCACCATCATCGCAAAGAAAATTGCCAGTGGCAGCAGACCGGCCAGCAGCAGCCGGAACTTTTCGCGCTTGGGCATTGCGCGCTCCTGCACCGGCAATACCGGACCCAGCGTCGGGTTTAATTTACACCGCACAGCGATGTAAATAACGAACATTGCAGCCATCATCAAGCCGGGGATAACACCGGCCAGCCAGAGCTGCCCCACCGGCTGACGTGCAATCATTGCATACAGTACCAGCACCACCGACGGTGGTACGAGAATACCGAGCGAACTCCCCGCCTGCACCACCCCGGTAACCATGCGTTTGTCGTACCCCCTTCGCAGCAGTTCCGGCAGCGCTATGGTGGCACCGATCGCCATGCCCGCCACCGACAAGCCGTTCATGGCGGAAATCAATACCATCAGCCCGATGGTACCGATCGCCAGACCACCGCGGACACCGCCCATCCAGACATGAAACATGCGGTACAGATCATCGGCAATACCACTCTCCGACATGATGTAACCCATAAAGACAAACATCGGTACGGTGAGCAGTGGGTACCAGCGCATCACTTTTATTGTCTGTGCAAAGGCGATATCAAATCCGCCCCGCTCTCCCCACAGCAACAAAGCCGCAATGACAGCGACAAAGCCGATCGCACCGAACACCCTTTGACCGGAAAACAACAGCACCATCATTGAGGCAAACATCAACAGCGCGATCAATTCGTAGCTCATGGTCAGATCACCTCACCACGAATACGCAAAATGTCTTTGCATAACTCGGACAACGCCTGCAACAGCATCAACAGAATACCGACACACAGCACCGCTTTTATCGGCCATAAATAGGGGCGCCAGATCGTGCGGCTGCGCTCAAGCGTGCCCGGCTCTTCCGTACCGGTGATTAAACCCAGGAAAAAACCCAGACTGTCTGAGCCGAAGTAACCCAGTGAGTAGGCGGTTGAACCGAGCGCCCCCCACAACAGAACCAGCAGATACACCAGCAGACAAATCACCGTAATCGCATCGGTCACGGCCTTACGTTTGAGTGACCAGTTGTCGTAGAAAAGATCCATTCTGACGTGGGACCCCATCTGGATGGCATAGGGTCCGCCGAGCACAAAATAGGCAACCATCGCGAATTGCGCGGCCTCTAGCGTCCATAGCGAAGGCTGATCACCGAATTTACTGACAATCGACCACAGCAAAATTCCCATCATCGCAAAAATGCCGTAGGTCATCACGCGACCCACCGCACCGTTGAAGGCATCGACCAGTTTAATATAGGCACGCAGCAGCCTCATGACTGCAGACCTGTCGCCGGCGCGGGGATCAGCTGCTGCAGTGAATCGGTCAGCCAGTGACCAAGGTGCGTTGCCATCGACTGACAGGCAGCGCTGTTACCGACCAGATCGTTGCGAATTTCAATCATCACATTCAGCAGTCCGCCGGGCAGCCCATGCAACTGCAGCGTATGTGTCACACCGTCATCGGGTCCGTAGGGCTGGTTACGCTGAACGTTAAAAGTGCTCGCTCCGTCGAGCATCGCATCCGCCAGTCGGGAGTCAGCATCATGCAGCACACCGATTTCCACCTCGCGAGTGCGCCCGTGATACACCGGAGTAAAGGTGTGGATTGTCACCAGCACTGGCGTGCAATGGTGCGCCTGCAGAACCCTCGACACTTCACTGACAAAGGGCTGGTAATACAGATCGACCCGTCGCTTCCTCTCTGATGCCTGCAGCGCACGATTGCCCGGTACCTCGTGCCGTTCACTCACAGTGGCCATCGCGCCGGGAGACTCCGGTGGCCGGTTGAGGTCGTAGATCAGTCGCGACACGGTACCCTCCACCAGCACGGCATCAAGCGCATCGGCGAGGTATCGGGCAGTTTCCAGCGCCCCCGGGTCCCAGGCAATATGGCTAGTGGCAAGATCGCCTGCAAGCCCCAGCTGCCGGTAGACGGCTGGTATGCGGGCGCTGGCGTGTTCGCATACCAGCACCACCGGGTGTGACCCCCCGGAGTTGTACACATTGAACGCTTGCTCCGACATCGATCCTTGCTGTGGCTTGCCTATGTAAAGTATTCTTCAGAGCAGTTACCCATGTCAACAGATTTACACACGGGGGAAATGTGACGCTCACCGTCGCCGATCAGCTTCGCGAGCACAGCGCCAGTCTCACGCGACTTGAGCGCCAGCTCAGCGATGTGATTCTGCAAAACTATCCGGTCTCCGGACTGGGCTCTATTACCAGCCTTGCCGACACTGCGGGGGTTTCCACACCGACCGTTGCCAGACTGGTACAAAAGCTGGGCTTTGAAGGCTACCCCGACTTCCAGCGCGCCCTGCGCAGAGAACTCGACGAGACGATTTCAAGCCCGCTGACAAAGCGTGAAAAGTGGGTCAATGATGCACCTGATGAACACATTCTCAATCGCTTTACCAAAGCGGTGATCGACAACATCAGTCAGTCACTGAGTGAAGTGGATCCGACCGACTTTGACCGTGCCTTCGAACTGGTGTCGGACACCAACCGCCGTGTGTTTGTTGTCGGCGGCAGAATCACAAGAACACTGGCAGACTACTTTTTTCTGCACCTGCAGGTCATCCGTGATCAGGTCACTCATGTCGCTTCAAATTCCAATGCCTGGCCACATTACCTGCTTGAGGTCAACGAGGGTGATGTGATCGTGGTGTTTGATATCCGTCGCTACGAAAACTCCACGCTGCGCCTGGCAGAAATGGCCACGGAGCGCCGCGCCCGCATCATCCTGTTTACTGATCAGTGGACCTCACCGGTCGCACAACATGCAGACATCACCTTCCGCAACCGCATCTCCGCACCTTCGGCGTGGGACTCTAACGTCAGTGTGATGTTAATGGTGGAGGCGCTTATTGCACAGGTACAGGAAAAAGACTGGGCGACAACACGATCACGTATGGAATCATTGGAAGACATGTTTGACCGAACAAAATTCTTTCGTAAGTTTTAAGTCTCACGTGCTTCCGGCAGCGATTAGCGGGGCGTGCGGGAACTGTTAAAATGGAACACTCGGCAATGCGTAGAAAATATGATCAATCACCGATTACTCGATAAGCTTAAACACATCGCTGGCGGCAATTACCAGCCGAATGACTTTATCATCGCCGATGCCAAGGATGGAGACATGGCGTTCGGTATCGCCGCACCCGGCCCGGTTGCAAATGACGACACAGGGCATTGTTTTGAAAACCGTCGAACGTATCTTTCAAATATGACGGCGATGGCTGAAAGCGGTCTGATCGATATTCTGCTGACGTCGGCGTCCAGTGCCGAAAGACTGCACCAGCAGGCACTGTTTACCAACACCGACGTCACACCGGCTGTGAGACTGAACGACACGACAGATATCTGGTCGGCACGCGGTTCTCGCTATCGGGAAAAACCGTCCACTCCGTTTGCAACGGTATCTCCGGATGAGGCCGCCCGGTGGTGCTCACTCGGACTTTACAGCGTTACCTTTTACAACGATCTTGAGGCAGATCTGAAAACGCTGGAGGCCTATAAAACTTTTCGTCAGCAGGCGAGAGAGGCCGGCATCAAACACTTTTTAGAGGTATTCAACCCGGCTTACGATATTGGTCTCAACGGTGCAGACCTTGGTGACTACGTCAACGATATGATATTAAAAACACTGGCCGGTGTGACCAGTGAAGACGCGCCACTGTTCCTTAAAATGCAGTACAACGGGCATCGCGCCATGTCAGATCTGGCAGGCTACGACCCCGAGCATTTGATTGTCGGTATTCTGGGGGGTGCAGCGGGCACCACACGCGACACCTTCGAACTGGCAAAACAGGCCGAAACAGCCGGGGCACGCATTGCCCTGTTCGGTCGTAAAATCAATCTGGCGGAGTCACCGGTCACCCTGGTAAAGCTGCTGCGCGATGTCATTGAGACGCGACTGTCCTGCGAAGAAGCCGTCGATTCCTACCACGAGCATCTGCAGCAAAGCGGCATCACCCCGCTGCGCCCGCTCGACAGGGATCGCCAGATCACCGAAGCGGTTCTGGCCGAAGCCGCGCCTACTGGCTGATCACCAGCTGACAGTCATCTGCCTGTCCGGGTTCCTCGCTGTAGATGGTCACCGCTGCATAGGCGGCGTTGGCTGGCACCGCTGTACTGACCGTATGTAGTGCATAAGCGTTACCGGTCACCTCGGTTTCTGTCTGCCCAAGGCTATCGAAGTTTGCATCACTGAAGCCAACCGCCAGACTGGTGTAGAGGTTACCCCCACTGGATGCAGTGCAACTCAAATCGGCATTGCCTCCACCCTGCACAGACACTTGTTGAAACAGGCAGGTGGTGGCTGCCATTGCCAGTGCGCTGTCGCCCGAGACCGAGTCACTACTGATAGTGGCGACATCTGCATCCGCACAATTCGACCAGTTCGAAAGGCCGGCTTCAAAGCCGCCATTCACCAGCAGGTTATCGCCTGCAGGGGGTTCAGGCTCAGGTTCGACCGGTGGCTGCGGACCGTCAGCCGGTGCATCGGACCCGTTAATCGATATGACGCACTGATCAAACACGGCGGCCGCATCACTGTAGAGTGTCACGACAGCAGTGCGTGCACCCGCAGCTGCTGTCTGCACATTCTGGTAAGCGGTAAACGCATCCTGTGAGACCGGCACCTCTGTACGGGACAAAGACTGGAATCCTGCATCTTCCACGGCCAGTGTCATACTGGCGTACCCGTTCAGATCTGACTGAACATGACAACGCAATTCAATTTCATCGCCCTCGGACACCGTCACCGCCTGATACACACAACCGCCACCGGTTAACGATAGCGCCTGAGCCCCCGAATAGGCGTTGTTTGTGATACCGATACCATCCGCACCGCCACAGACTGTCCAGCTGTCTTCACCGTTTTCAAAACCGCCATTGGCAAGATAACCCGTGTTGCCCACAGGTGGCTCGGGATCGGTCGGTGGCTCGGGATCGACCGGTGGTTCGGGATCGACCGGTGGTTCGGGATCGACCACCGGAGCGGACAACACCAGAAAGTTATCCAGTGCCTGACGCGGTATTGCATCAGCGGCCATCTCAACGGTCAGTGCATTACCACGGGTCTTTTCAAAAAAGGTAACGACGACTTCATGCTCACCGGCACTCAGAGCAACGGTGCCGGACGCTTCTCTCACTGCATGCAGCCCGTCGTTATCGACAATGAGCTGGCCATTCACAAACAATTGACTGCCATCATCTGACGACAGATAAAACGTGTAGTCATCGTCTGCAGGGACATTAATCCGCGCATTAAAACGAAACCCGAAGTAATTATCCTGATCACGCAATTCGATCGATATGACCGGGAACTGACCCGTACGCACCGGTGTCAGTGCATCGAAATCAGGCAGGACATTCCATTCACCCTCGAAATACTCATACTCAACGTAGGCTTCGGCAGGATCTACTTCAGGTGTTGTCGATACCAGTGGCTCAGTGGTTTCGATACGCACCGTGTGCCCGATAGACGGTACCCCCTGATCATTCAGCCCAAATACCCAGTAAAACCCGGGCACCAGCACATTCGGGTTATCCGGCAACTCCACAGAGTAAGTGCCCGTTCCGCTTTGCTGAAACGTCAGCGGTATAAAGCGCTGATCACTGGTGTAGTGATGCGTTACCGCCACCAGACGCACCATATTAAAGGCACTGATATCATCACTGCCGCTCACATTGAGTGTCTCACCGGCGGCGCGCACAGACTGAGCGCTCGCAATCACCGGTCGATCACTCACACTGCCATCACTATTAAACAGATAAGGCGGCTCGAAAATCTCACCATTCTTGTGGTTTGTCGCACAGCCGCCACACAATCCACCCCCCATCACGGCAACCCGTCCGTCTTTCAACAAGAGTGCGGTCGAGTGGTAATTACGCGGCGTCGCGTGCGGGGCGACCGAGCGCCACTGTCCGGTATCCGGATTCCAGATTTCCGGGATCAGATTCGTGCCGTTATCACTGAACGTCACCCCGGAGGAAGTACCCCCGACGACCAGCACTTCACCGTTCGGCAGCACCACCGTGTTGTGCAGTGACCGCGGCCAGGTCAGTGAACTGGTCGGCGCGACGACGGGTTGTCCGGCGTTTAAATCAATCGTCAGTGCCGTACCGAGGGCTGGCTTGCCACCCCCGGCCACCAGTAGCTTGCCGATGTCATACATCACTGTCGAGTTATAGAGACGATGGTGATCCTGCGCTTCACGGCTGCCGTAGCTGGTCACACCGTTCAGCTGTCCCAGATCCAGTGAAAACATCTGACTGGTCGGACCGGCGTGGAACAACGTCCCGTCCGGTGCCACGGTCAGCGATGGAAACCAGCTTCTGAGGTTTTGCTTCGCGGTTACATCATCCAGCACCGACTGCAGTGAAACATTAGGCAGTAACGACCAGCCAACATCGTCAGTCCACATCTCCGGTGATCCGGTTGAGTTTGTACCCAGCGCTGTGACCACCTGCCCGCTCGCGAGGGTGGTACTGGTCGGATACCACCGCGCGGTGGTCATCGACATGTCATTCACCCAGCTGCCATCGGCAAAGGTGCTGGTGGTCGTTATGGTCGCACCACCGCCGGCGGCGTGAATGGTGCCGTCCGGCAACATCGACAGGCCGCTGCAAAACATGTTGTGCGCCGGGTTATTGGTGGTGGTAAATGAGCCGTCCGCCGGATTGTAGATAGAACCGTGGGTAAAGGGGTTGCCACCCCCAAAGCTCGTCGTGCCGGTAGAAGACCAGGTCATGATACGACCGTCCGGCAGATTGGCAGCACCGGTGGCGATCTGCGGCCAGTCGATCACATCACTCCAGCGCCCCAGTGCAATATTGGATTCCGGCGGATTCGCAAACCCGAGTTCAGGGGGAGGCACAAAGGGCTCATAGTCCTGTGCCAGTATCGCCCAGTAGCGATCGCCGAATGTCTCCAGTTGCGTATCCGACGCATCCGTTGGCACCAGTAAATTCGATCCGTTATCACACGCGATCAGCGCCATTGAAAGCAGCGACAACCCAAACAAGCGCGCCCGGGAAGAAGAGATGCGGTTTACAGCTGGCATAAGACATGGCCGAAATAAAAACCGCCATGTCTGCAATCACCACGCCACTATTGCATACTCATCGAACCCCGCGGCAGCACCCGCACCGCACACAGTCGGTCTAATTCAATCGAATGGTGCCGAACGTCGATGGTTTTTCATCGGATCGATCATCAAATCCGATCCAGCCGCTGGAACCCTCCCGCAGATCACCGTCATCATCATCGACGATTTCTATATCGAACCCGACCGGTGTATCGAGCGCTATATTGAAGTCATTCAACCGCAGAAAGACATCAAGCTCATACTCACACTCAGTACTGCCCTGGTAGAAAGAAAATTCCACACAGTCTCCGTCCGGACAGAGTTGATCCGGCCCCTTGGAAACGATTAACTGTTCGGTACTTCTGACAAATGCGAGCTGGAAATCGTCAACTTGATCAAACGTCTCCGCATCGCTGTCAGCGCCGTCCACGTAAATGAAGACTGTGTCGTCATGCCAGTACTGTCCGTTGCCGCCATCAGCCACGTTATCGCCAACCAGCGTCTGATCTCTACCGCACACATAGACAATCAGCTCCGACCCGTTGTGACGCAGCAGAAATTCACTGTCATCGTCGGCTTCGATTGACGTCTCGGAAACATCGGTGTCTACACCATCATTGGTGATAGAGTCACCCACACCGCCAAACGTGTCTCGCCTCGGCACCTCGAGATCAAACGCCGACAACAGATTGCGATTATCAACTGCTTCTGCCAGGTTAGTGCGACCGTCTCCGTCAGTGTCGAACGACTGTCCGGCGCTGTTTTCGCCGATACTGTTATAATTAGCAACGTCCAGCACGGTGGTACCGGACGTCACTACATCAGTAAATTCCGCCAGCGGATAAATTTGCGAATTGATCCGGGCAAACCAGGTTACTGTGATCTCGTTGCTGGTCGCTGCGGGTATGTTGACCACCGCGCTAACGACATCCTCTTCACCCGATACCGACAGGGTTCGCACAACCTCTCCATTGAGAGCAATCCGAATAACAAGCTCATTACTGGAAAGTGCCGCAACACCCCGGATTCGATCAGGTACCGGTATCGACCAAACGCCATCATCAATGTGAATGTCAGTATCGTTACCACCACACCCACTCAGCCCGAAAATCGCCGCGATCATACACAACGCGGCCGTCGCGCCAACACCAGTACGACGGTGAGACCCTATGTTCATCTGAATGCTCATGTGTCGCTTTCTAAAAGACGGTTGGACCCCATCATATAGGACAGGCCGGCTGAACGGTAACCGTACCGGCTCCACCTTGCGAAACGGAATTAGATACCGAAAGGCAGGCTCAACACACCCGGGCAGTAGCGCATAACACGGCGAAAGCGAGCCTGTGCCGAAACTAAAAAAACCAAAGCGTTTGCGGGCACAAAAAAAGCCGCAGGTGTGCGGCCTTCTACGATAAATATGGAGGCGTGGCAATATGGTGG
>CAZOXM010000097.1:0-17383 GCA_964583825.1 uncultured Granulosicoccaceae bacterium | reverse complement strand
GGCGTATTCAGGCGCAATCCGGTGCGCTCGCAGTAGCGGAGGTTCTGCCGCGCAGGCTCCTAGTGCAGGACTATGGGCTCATCGTCTGCCAGCGGTACATCATCGAGCAACGGATCAGGCTCGGGTGACGAGTGATGCAACATCATTCGCCAGCCCCCGTCAGTCAGATGAAAAATATTAGTCGTGAGTAGAATACTGACTACCTCTCCTTCGACGACAATTTCCTCCCTGACCAAATGCACGGCCAGACAATCGTCCTGGGTTATTCTCTCGTCACTAACGGTAAACAGCATTGAGGGACTGGCATCGAAGATTTCCTCCCAACTGCGGCGAATCTCATCGCGCCCTTCCAGCCGTGGCGCGCCGGGGTGGATACAGACCGTGGCATCGTCGTCGGACCAGACTGACATCATTGTATTCAGATCGGCGTTTTCTATCGCCAGATAAAACGCATCCTCCGCGTCCCTCGGAGTTAAAAACTTAGCTTCGCTCATAGCACCTCAAGTGAGCACTACACGATAGTGCCAATAGACTCGGTTTCTTTTACTTCATGATCGAGATAGGCCGACCAGTCCGTCTCCCCGCCCCCGAATACAAAAAAATACGGATTCAACAGAGATTCCCGCGTATTGTATCGGAGTTCTCTCATGCGGGTATCGGTGACATGCCCGCCAGCCTGCTCGACGATACACTGGGCCGCGCCGGTATCCCACTCGCAGGTCGGGCCAAGCTTGACATACAGGTCCGCTATTCCCTCGGCGACCAGACAGGACTTTAGTGCACTGCCCATCGAGACCACATTGTAGTGACCGAGCCTGTTCAAAAAACGGTGCAGCAAGCCACCATTCAGTGGCGCGTGGCTCCTTGCAATGGTGACACCTTCGTCCGGCACCAGTCTTACTTTGATCGATTGTGGCTGATCATTGCCAGTCTGTTTCCAGGCACCGCCATCGCGAAATGCCCAGTAGGTGACATCGAACACCGGTGCATGTACGACACCGAGGATCGGCTCACCGTTTTGAATCAACGCGATATTGACACTGAATTCACCACTGTGTTTTATAAACTCACGAGTACCATCAAGGGGATCCACCAGCCAGTAAAGATTCCACTGATGACGCTCTTCAAACGGCACACTGCACGACTCTTCTGTCAGTATCGGTATATCGGGCGTATAAGCACGCAGTAAGTCGATGATGGTTTGATTGGCTGCGAGGTCGGCCTCGGTCAGCGGTGTGTCGTCCGCCTTGGCGGTGACAGCAGGCTCTGTGTGATAGTGATCGAGTATTGTTAGGCCGGCCGCTCTGGCAATCTCCACAGTGGGGGCAATCGCCTCCTCGACATCCTGTGGCAGGTTTGAAGCGCTTGCATACAACGCCGTGGGTTTCATGATGTATTACTTGTTATTTCTATCGCCGGTATTCGGCAGGTAGTGTGAAACTACACGTTGGATGCCAATGTTCAGGAGTATTTTCCGATCGACATCACATTGGCAGAATTACATTAAGTTTCTAATGTTTCCGCTATTGCGTATACGATAGCTGCCATCCGATTCGCGCTGCGCAATCGGACCAAGCGACCCCAGCACACCGGCCAGACCCTGATTGGCACTTGCGGTCGGCTTCAAGCGCACGTCGGCTTTGTAGTTTCCGTTGATATCAATCTGCATTTCACCGTCGATCTCAAGATCACCGTCAGCATTCGATATCTTTGCAATGTGTGCCTGCACACCATCACCCGCCTGCGGTTCAACGTCAAGAATCACCTGACCAAGCGCCGCCTGCAGGCCGCCGGTTACCTGTGCATCACGCCAGATGACAGTACCTTTGGTCTCTGTCAGCAGGTTATTTTCAAGCTCGAGGAAATCAATATCGGCCAGTATATTACCGCCGAAATCGACGATTGGCAGCGGCAAAAACTGCGCGAGGTTGGCTGCCGGCATGCGAAACGTACCATCGGTCACTGAAACATCTCCGGAGGTAAGATGTCTCGCCACATTGCCATTGCCATTGCCACCCAAAACTTCAAACTCCACTGCGGCCGCAGTGTTACCCGACACGATGGCAGCCGGTTGAAATCGCCACTGGACATTGCTGGCCACAAGCGCCGGATTGTCGGAAATAACCTGTTGCGCCTTGCCACTCCAGACCGTTCCCGATACACCCGCAATGGTGACGGGTTGCGTATTGACGTGAGGCATTACGCCGGCGACCGGGAATTTCCACACGAATGTGACCGCAAACGCGATAACGAACAACAGTAAGTAACCAATGAACCTCATTGTTCTACCTCGAGACTGAAACGCGCGGTCACCAGACCCTCGTTCTTTTTACTGACATTCATTGTAGTAACCGCGAGGCCGTAAGTGGAATCGAGACCACCGAGCACCTCGAGCAACTTATCGAACTCGACGTTGGAGATCTGCGCCCTGGCACCTGTGCTTCCATCCGGAGTGACCCGCTCTGGTTCGGCAATCTTCTTGTCTCTTATCGCGCGGTCGAGCAGCAGGTAGGGAGCCTGTGGCATCGGTTGACGGGCAACCGCTCCTGCCCCCGCACCGCTGCGCTGCACTATGCCCGACTGTTGCTGCATCCAGTCGAGGTTTTTCTTTTGTGATTCAACCGCCGCCGTGCGCGATGCAATACCTGCATTCAAAGGCTCAATCACAAACAGATACAGGCCGGCCACGACGGCTATCAGGATGGTGGCCGCAACGATAACCTGCTCTCTGGGCGTTTGATTTGCATACCAGCTCTGGAAGCTCATGAGACTACCTCCACTCTTAGTCGCGCCTTGATTCTGTCGTTGTCCTTGTTCGCTGAACGCACCGCCGCGGCGAGTTTTTTATCCGCCTCGAGCCGGGATTTTATTTTGTCTATATCCTGCAGCGAGGCAGTTTCCAGTTCGATATCAAGCCGACCGGAACGGTAGTTAATGCTTTTGACCGTCGGGCTGTTGGCCTCTTTTAGTGCGGTACCCACCGCTGACATCATCACGATAAAATTGCCATCGTCGATCGCACCGGTGCCAGACGTTAATACCTTAACTCTGGAGCGCATTTGCCGCACCGGGTCCTGGTCGGGGTTTCTCACCTCGGGAAAGGTGCGCTTTAGCACAGCGGCCATTTCACTTTGCAGGCGTTGTTGTTCTGCACCGAGCGCCTGGTACTGAAGGAAAGCACTACCACCCCACAGAGCGACCAACATGGCCGCTAACGCTGCAGGCACCCGCCATGGTTTCCAGGCTTTGCCGATGGCTTCTGTCTTACTGTATTCACCCTGCAGCAGGTTAATGTACGGGTGTTTCCTGTTTCTGCTGCGAGCCTGCGCAATCCCGCGGGAAAAAAGCTCAACCTCAGAGCGCATATGAACCGGTCCGCCCTCCGTGACAAGCTCGTACTGATCCGGTCCGCAGGTAAAATGCAGCGCTTCGTACACCGCTTCCTTCAACGTGCCACCCGGCGCGGCAGAGGCGTCGTCCGGCCCATCCTCGCTTACCGGTGAAGCGTTGCCAAGCAACAATTCGAGCATATCCGAATCACAGGAAAAACCTTGCCCGATAGATTGCCGAACCGCCGCATGACCTTCGTTGGTCATTATCGTGATGCGATCATTTTCAAACGGCAGTGCCAGTGGCTCCGGGATAATCTCGGAGACGGTTAGTTTGGCCGCATCGCACTGATCAAGTACCCAGTCCAGTCTGCTGATCGCGATAACCGCCACCGGAATGCGTCCGCCAGGCAACTTTGCACCAAACGCGAAATGCGACAGCTCCACATCCTGCGCCAGCTGATCCTCAAGGGCGTAGGGCACCGCTTTTAGCGCTTTCGACAGATTGCTGACCGGTACGTCAGCCTCCTCGAGCAGCAGCTCTGTGCCTGCCACTACCATTACAACACGCCGGCGCTCGGCCGCCCTGGCAGCCTCGGCAAAGGTGCCGTGATCATGCTCGCCAACCGACTTGCTGCGATCATCGCAGACTGCCCAGCGCAGGTAATCGTCCCCAATGCGCGGTAGATATGTAAGTAGATACTGAGCCACTGATTCTCTGCTTCCGCCTGATTATATTAATTTGCTCTACAAGCCGCCCCGCGATCGTCGCACGGTGGTGATGGCACCCTGGGAATCGCGATGCAATGTAGTGTACTGCGTCATACTGACATCATCGCGCGTCACAGTCACCCGCGATAAATAGTATTCGCTGGTGACCCCGACGTTGGCGGCCTCCAGTGTCTGGTCCTCTTCAACACCTCGGGCATCGTTAATAAACTGCTGCGTATTTTCGTAGATAAACCCGCTCGCCTCGTCCGGGTCGAACTGATCTTCCGGTTGTTCCTCAGTGCCCGGCTCAGCTTCGGTGTCGGTTTCACCGTTGATGACTGCATCGAGCAAGCCGCCCCCCTCGGGACAGGCGGGGTAGTTCTCCCAATACTCATCATCCACCACTTTAAGCTCGTCGGACAGTTCAATCATGTAATCTGCCAGAGACGCGAGCACCGCTGGTGAGGCGGTATTGACGTTGATGACCGTTTCGGTGGGCAGGGTCGCGATGTGAGGCAACAGCGTGTCGTAGTCATCAAGCCCACCTTCGTCAGTGACGCGAAAACCCTTCACCAGCAGCAACTCGGTAGGACTTGCCATGCGCCCGTTCGCCGCCCGATAGGGAGGCGTCAGCCCGGTGTAAAAATCGTCCTCTGCACCCTCGGCACCGGTCGCATCAATATCCGGATCGATCCAGTCGAGGATTGCCTCTGCTTTTAGCGAATCAATGCTGAGCGCAGTCAGTAGTCTTTGCAGCGCCTGGAACTCCAGCGACACTGTGTTTCCGTCATCGTCGACCAGATTGTTGAGGTTGAACTTACCGTGCATGTCAATCACGCACCCCTCAACGGTAGCGCCGTCGACCGGCACCGGCGGCAGGCTCTCAGCCCAGTAGTCCTGCGTACTGTCGGAGTTATTGCGCTCCGCGTCACGACGATCACGACCGAGCACGACCATGGCAAATTGCTCTCCGGCGGAGGCAAGGTTGTGTAACTGATTCTGCACTTGTCGGTTTGATGCACGCTGAATAGACAACTGCTGACGCGTGGTCATTGCCGTGACCGTGACGGTGATGAGCGCGACGATTAGCAGCGTGGTGACCAGCGCAGCCCCGCGTTGTTGCGAACGGTTAGCTGAGAAAAAGCGGTTTTGCGCAAGACAATGCCGATGCGTTCTGACACTTGTGAGTCTTGTCATCGTTCCGCTAATTTGGCAGCACATAGATTCGTCTCGCCGAGCCCACGTCTTCAAGCTCTATGGTAGCTTCAAGCGCCACCGGGAGTTCGTCGAAATCATCTTTGGTATTGTCTTCTGGCGGCCAGGCGCTCTCCCATTCGCCCTGCAGTGTCAAAAACCTGAAGGTCAGACCGACGACGTCGTTAACCATCAGCCGATCACGGTATGAGGATGCATCGAATCGGTCGACGTGGTACCAGTAACGTCGCAACAATCGATTGTCCGAGTCAATGTAGTAGGCGACGTTTTGCAGGTGACTGCGAGGAGGCAGTTCCAGCAGCGCCGGATTGGTCCATCCACCCCGTGTTATTTGAATAACGTACTCACCCTGCTCACTGACTTCAATACTTTTTCTGATGCCACCCAGTTCATCGACCGAGTTGCGCTTTACGATCTGCTCAAAGTCTTCAGCAAACCAGTAAAAAGTGCGATGCAGTTCATCGTAGCGCTCAACGGTTTGTTCAGTGCGATCGGCGATGCGGGTCACGTTAAACCATCCTGCGTAGGCAACCCCGCCCATGATGGCAAGCACCGCAGTCGCGACAATAAACTCCACCAGTGTAAAACCATGCTGGCGGCGGATAATCACGTTAACACCACTACTGCGAATTGGAGACATTTCGCGCCTTCGTTCGCGGGTGGCTGACAAAACCGGCCAAAGTTACGATTGGATTCTCGGAATCTTCATTGCGTCGCACTTCAACGTCGACGCGGCGTAAATCGTCGTCATCCACCTTCTGTACGATAGTCTTCCAGTACCAGTTAACACCGAGCATTTCTTCGTCACCGGTTTTACTGCCAGTCTCCGGAAATGTCGGTGAGAGTCTCAGCTCGGCCAACCGGTTGGTCGCTACCCACTCCGCAATAGCACGGTCACGCATTCTACCCGCGTTCGAAGTGGCCACCCCCGCACTCTCAACCAGCACACCCAGGATGATCGACAATATCGCCAGAGAAACCAGTATTTCTACCAGCGTAAAGCCAGACTGTCGCTGACGCTTATTCAAAAGTCTTCCGCTTTGCCTACGGTGATTAATTCTTCGACACCACTGGCAACCTCCCAGCGTTCATCGTTAAAGCCCTTCTCGACAACCACTTTAAAATCCGGCATCACCTCCCCGTTCGAAAGAAACATGATATGCGGACGGGTTTTATCGTCTATTTCAAAAAGCTCACTATCGTCAAGTTCAACAGTAACACCGGCAATTTCAAGGCGAACGTCAAAATCCTGCGGCCACTCCCTCGTACGAAACAGTTTGTCTTCATGATCCACCCACTTGCCTTCCCGACCATCGCCATCGAGCAACAGGAAATGATATTTGCGATCGGTAAACCGCACACCGAGCTGGCGGGTTTTAAACACAGATTCCTCAGTCGCCCTGCTCATCAGCTCGGCGAGACGCAGGGTTTCATCTCGCACGAGTCTTCCTTCACCACCGAGGTTCAATCGCGGCACGATCACCCCTGTTAAAACCGCCATCATCGCGATAACGACGATAAGTTCGAGCAGCGAAAAACCTCGCTGCGGAGAAAGTGCTTTGGTCGGTCCTTGCATTGTGGGAAGGAACGGCGGCTGCAGTCAGACTAACCGACTACAGATTCCAGTTGCCGATATCGGCGTCTTCACCCTCACCCCCTTCCTGTCCGTCTCTGCCAAGCGTGTAGATGTCCACTTCACTGTTCTCACCCGGGCTGACATACAGATAATCACGACCCCACGGATCTTTCGGCAGCTTGGGCAGGTAACCGCCATCCTGCCAGTTGGGTGCCTCCGGTTCACCGGTCGGTTTTTCAACCAGCGCAAGCAATCCCTGATCAGTGGTCGGGAAGTTGTAATTTTCCAACTGATACATCTGCAACGCAGACTGAATTCCACTGATTTCGGTCTTGGCTTTCGCTATTCTGGCTTTACCCGGCTGATTGAAAATTCTGGGTGCGACCACTGCCGCCAGAATGCCGAGAATAGCGACGACCGCGATCAGCTCGATCAAACTGAATCCTCGCTGTCTGCGCGTTGAGGTTTTCGAACACGGCGCAATCGCCACTGGGGAATTATTCACTATCGTTGGCTCCAAACTTGAATTTTGAGGGTGGTGATACCTCCAGCGTGCTGCCAGTCGCTGGTAGCGGCACCCATAATAGTATTACCGACAATTATAACGGCTACATTCGTGCCGCCTGTTACTGTACTGATAAAACAAAAAGGATAGAGTTCCTTGCCCGACGAGCCGTGCAGCACCACAGGACTTCAGCAACCTCGCATTCACAAGGCTCACTGGCTAGCATTGATTGTGGGTATCAGTTGCATCATTTTTCAAGTCACTGATCTGGTCGAACTCCTGCGTTTCAGCCGCGAGGAAATCGCTGCCGGCCAGTGGTGGCGTCTGTTAACCGGCAATCTGGTACATCTGGGTTATCCTCATTTATTCCTCAATCTGGCCGGTCTTGCCGTCATTAGCCTACTGCTGGCACCGGCAATGACGGTACCGCAATGGGCTGTCACCGGGGTGGTGAGTATGTGTGGTGTCGGGCTCGGTCTCTGGTGGTTCGACCCGGCGTTATACTGGTACGTCGGGCTATCCGGCGCGCTGTACGGCTTGCTGCTCGGGGGCGCGATTGCAGAGTTTCGGCAACAAAAGCTCATCGGCGCAATCATCGCGCTGTACACGGTCGGTAAGATCGTCTGGGAGCAAATCTATGGCGCCGTCGAGAGCAGCGAAAAAATCACCGGTGGCAACGTGATAGTAAATGCCCATCTGTACGGTATGGTCTGCGGCGGGGCGGCCGCTTTTTTTCTTGTCTGGGTCATCGGTCGGAGCAAAGCGGTCAAGCGCTGATGCAAGCGACGAGGACCGGCTGAGATCTACACGTTGCCATACTCCGGTGCGTCCCCGCCCATCCACCGGTCAACCAGCGCGGAAACATGCTCGTGCGGCACCTGTTCGGAAAGATCCCTGGCGCGCTCGAGCAGATGTTTATCGCGCATCAGATCCGCAATACGAAAATGCATGGCACCGGTTTGCCTCGTGCCGAGCAGCTCACCGGCGCCGCGCAATTCCAGATCTTTTTCAGCGATAGCAAAACCGTCGTTCGTTTCCCGCATAATCGCTATTCGCTCTCGCGCACGCTGGCTTAAGCCGGCTTCATAAACCAGTACGCAACTACTGGCGACACTGCCGCGCCCTACCCGTCCACGCAGTTGATGCAGTTGCGACAGTCCAAGGCGCTCTGCATTTTCAATGATAATTAACGATGCGTTTGGCACATCAACCCCAACCTCAATGACCGTAGTCGCCACCAGCAATTGCACCTCGTGCTGCTTAAACTGCTGCATCACTTCGTCCTTTTCGCCGCCATTCATACGACCGTGCACCATCGCTACCCGCACGTCCGGCATGTAGCTGCTGAGTTCACCAACGGTGTCTTCTGCAGCGCGCGCCTGTAACACTTCCGACTCCTCGACCAATGTGCACACCCAGTACACCTGCCGTCCCTCAGCGATGGCGGCGGCAACCCGTTCAATCACTTCATTGCGCCTGCCTACCGGTATCGCCACCGTACGAATCGACTGTCGGCCCGGAGGCAGTTCGTCAATCACCGAACAGTCCAGATCGGCGTAGGCGGTCATTGCAAGCGTTCTCGGGATAGGCGTGGCCGTCATCGTCAGCTGATGCGGCACCCGCTTATCCTGCACCCCTTTTTCCCGCAGTGACAAACGCTGGTGCACTCCAAAGCGATGCTGCTCGTCGACGATTGTCAGTCCCAGTCTGGCAAATTCGACATCGGACTGAAACAGCGCATGCGTACCTACGACAATGTCGGTGTGCCCGAGCGCAATCGACTCAATCGCGTCGCGACGCTGACGCGCACCCAGTTTACCTTTGAGCCAGCCGATCTTCAGACCCAGCGGCTCAAAACAGCTGGAAAAGCTCGACAGGTGCTGCTCTGCCAGTATTTCGGTGGGCGCCATAATGGCCACCTGATAACCCGCCCCCACCACCATCGCAGCGGCCGCTGCAGCCACCATGGTTTTGCCGGAACCGACATCGCCCTGAATCAATCGCAGCATCGGTGCCGGCGTGGCCATGTCTTCGGCGATCTCATCAATGACTCTGCGCTGTGCGCCGGTGAGCTTGAACGGCAATGCTTCGATAAGCGCCCGACACAGTGGGCTCGATCGCTCGATTTCAGGTGCCGACAGTCGCCGGGCCACCTCACGAACACGCTGCATACTCACGCGATGGGCCACCAGCTCTTCAAGGGCCAGCCGCTGAATTGCCTCGTGACTGCCGCTGAGAAGTGAGACGGTATCCAGTGCCGGCGGCGGGCGATGAGCGACCTCAAGTGCACGGCTCAGAGTGATACCGAAACCCTGCGCCGGTATCAGCTCCGACAGCGCGACCGACTCCAGATGCTGTAGCGCCTGATCGGTAATCTTGCGCATCGCCAATTGATGCAGGCCTTCCGTAACCGGATAAACCGGTGTAAGCGTACTGGCAAGCAGACTGGACTGATCGGACGAGACGACCTGGTATTCCGGGTGCACCACTTCCAGGGACTGACGACCGCGTCGCACCTCACCGAAACAACTCAACTTTGCACCGACCCTAAGGCGCTCGCGCTGCTGATTGTTAAAGTGAAAAAAGCGCAGCCGGATGACACCGGTGTTGTCCTCGAGGGTACACACCATCGAGCGCCGACGATGCAACAATATTTCTGTATCTACAACAGTGCCGGTAAACACCGCCTCGAGCCCGACTGCAAGATCGACGATCGGCACTTCTCGCGTGCGATCCTGATAGCGCAGGGGCAGGTGAAATAATACATCCTGCACGGTTGTGATCTTCAGCCGGGCAAGTTTCTCTGCCTGCTTCGGCCCAACGCCCTTAAGCCTGGTGACGGGTGTCGTGGCTAAGTTCATATCAGACCTTATGCCGCCGGCGATTACGCTGAACCGTCTGACAGATGCGATGCTTTGATGCACGCTGCCATCGGCGGCGCCGCTTGATCCGTGGCTCGCAACTTTTCAGCTGACTTCATCGCTTGCCCCAAACACAAGGCAGTCGGTTCAGGCGTTGAGCACCATCACGCCTTCCACTTCCACCGGCACACCCTTCGGCAGCTCCGCCACACCGATGGCTGCGCGGGCGGGGTAAGGTTCTGTGAAATAATCAGCCATCACGGTATTAACGACGGCAAAGTCATTCAAATCGGTCAGAAAAACAGAGAGCTTCACGATATCGGCCAAAGACCCGCCGGAGGCGGCACAAACAGCAGACAGATTGTCGAATACCTGCCTGACTTTGGCTTCAATGTCGCCCTCCACCACTTCCATCGTGGCGGGTACCAGCGGGATTTGTCCGGAAAGATAGACGGTATCGCCTACTTTTACCGCCTGTGAGTAAGCCCCAATCGCACCGGGTGCGAGGTCTGTTGCAATGATTTCTTTGGTCATGAGTTTAGTGTCGCTGCCAACTGCCGTGCATATTACCTGTGTCTGCAATTAAAACCCAGAACCGGCCAGCTGCCGGCGAAAGGTTCAGCACTATTGCACAGATCTGATGGGGTGACCCGCTCCTTTAAAAGGATCATCTAAGACTCGTAGACTGCGTATTTCCCGGCGCTATATCACAAGTGGTCAGGGGCCTGCCCAGACCGTCGCTCAGGAATATTTCAACGCCTTTCCGGTCAGGCGCGGCGGGCGCGCTGGGTAGCTTTCACACTGCGCACGCGCTTGATCAGCCGACCCAGCTGCACACGATCTTCAACCGCCAGCTGAAAAGTCAGTGTGGTAGAGTTTTCACTGCTCCGTTCGAAACGGATGTCTTCAATGTTGGTGTCCATCTCCGACATCACATTGGCAATCTTGGCCAGCGCACCGGGCACGTCGTTGATATCCACTTCGATTTTGGTTTTAAACGGTCCCTGGATGTCCGACCCCCAGACCACAGACACCCACTCTCGCGAGCGCCGCCGCTGTCTGGATACATTCTGACAATTGGCGCGGTGCACCAGCACCCCTTTGCCCGCGGTGATCATGCCGTGGATGTTGTCCCCGGGTATCGGCATACAGCATCTGGCCAGCGATATGATCGCATCCTCGCCGCCCTCGACCACCAGCGGTCCGGGATCAGTGCCCGACAGCATGCGGGTTCGCTTTTCCACTTCCAGGGCACGATCGCCATCATTGAGCAACCAGGCGGCGACCATACTGGGAATATGATTCCCCAGACCAATCTCGTAACACAGGGTTTCAAGGTCTGGCAGCGACATTTGCTTTAACAGACTTTCAACAGCTGCAGGATCAATATGATCTATGTCGGTGTCGTAGCGCTTCAAACCACGCTTTAACAGTTGCCCGCCGAATTCGATGGTTTTATCGCGACTCTGGTTTTTCAGATAGTTGCGAATGGAGTTGCGCGCTTTCGGTGTCACCACAAAGTTCAGCCAAAACGGATCGGGCTGCTGCTCATCGGAGCAGATAATTTCAACCGTCTGGCCGGACTCAAGCGGTGCACTCAACGGCGCAAGCTGCCGATCCACTTTCGCCGTCACACAGCGGTTGCCAATGTCCGAGTGAACGGCATAGGCAAAGTCGACCGGCGTCGCTTCCTGCGGCAAGCGATAGATATCGCCCATGGGCGAGAAAACGAATATCTCGAAGGGAAAGAGATCGACCTTGACGTTCTCGTAGAACTCCAGCGTGTCGGCGCTGGTCTGCTGCATGTCAACGAGATTCGCAAGCCACTGATGCGCACGCTGCTGCGAACTATTGGACTGTCCTTCTTTGTACATCCAGTGTGCAGCAACACCGGTTTCGGCGAAGATATTCATCTCTTCGGTTCGAATCTGCACTTCAATCGGCACCGCTGCAGGACTGAACAACACGGTGTGCAGGGACTGATAGCCGTTACTCTTGGGGATGGCGATGTAGTCCTTTACCTGCTTCGGCAGCGGATTGTGCAGGCTGTGCATCACGCCCAGCGCGCGATAACAGTCATCTTCGGTTTTCACAATAATGCGCACTGCAAACATATCGAATACGTCTTCGAAGGCCGACTGCTTGTTACGCATTTTCTGATAAAGGCTGTAGAGATGCTTTTCACGGCCATGCACTTTGGCCTCTATGCCCTTGTCTTCGAGTCTGCCCAGCGCAAGTATTTCAAACTTGCGCACCAGCTCGTGGCGATCCTTGTTGCGCTTTTGCACCGCTTCGCGCAGCACCCGATGACGCATCGGATACAGGGATTTAAACCCCAGATCCTCCAGCTCATTCTTCATTCGGTAAATGCCAAGCCGGTTGGCGATCGGTGCGTAGACTTCAAGTGTTTCGCGCGCAATGCGTCGTCGTTTGTGATCAGGCATCGCGCCGAGTGTGCGCATGTTGTGAATGCGATCTGCCAGCTTGATCAGAATGACGCGGATGTCATCGACCATGGCCAGCAGCATTTTCTGAAAGTTAGCGGCCTGCGCTTCGGCTTTCGACTTGAATTTTAAGTGAGTGAGCTTGCTCAGGCCATCCACGATTACGGCGACGTCCTCGCCGAAACGCGATTCGATCTGTTCGAGCGCGATTGACGTGTCTTCGACGACGTCGTGCAGCAGCGCGGCCATGACACTGCGGTGATCCATATTCATCTCGAAGACGATCTTTGCGACCGCGATCGGATGCAGGATGTAAGGTTCTCCAGAGACGCGAGCCTGCCCTACATGGCCCTCGTCGGCAAGTTTATAGGCCGCGTAAACTTCATCAATCTGGGAATCATCAAAGCGCCTCCGCATGAGTTTGCAGAGGTCTTCTATCGCCGCTTCCTGGCCCCGGTCTGCGGGCGATTGGTCCTTCGGTGTGTCGCGGGAAAGCGTAGGGACTGGCAAACTGAGAGACGGCGTATCAGACGTCCGCAGGCGGAGCCGCGAGGGTCGACTCACCAGTCACGTCCTCAATTGTCCGCACCGGTGCTTCTTCTTCCATGTGTTCCTGAGACAGCAGACCCTGCGCAATTTCCCGCAGTGCAATCACTGTGGGCTTGTCGTTTTCCATCGGCACAAGCGGATCGGCGCCTATGGAAATTTTACGCGCCCGCTTGGCCGCGGTTAACACCAGCTCAAAGCGATTATCGACGTGTTCGAGGCAGTCCTCTACGGTGACGCGTGCCATGGGGTACTCCTGATTAGGTTTCTATGCTCTCGATTTTAGTGACATTGCAAAAGAAAACAAGCAATCCCTGACCCGCAGATCGCTTCTGCGCCTTCAATCGCACCGGTAGCACGGCTCAATGCAATCGCTTCAGGTTCAGTTTGCCAGCAGGGCACTCAGCAGCTGCCGGTTCACTGTCGCCTGACGCCGGGTGTCCACCCGTCTGGACAACACAATGGCGCACAACTCATCGAGCGCGCGGTCAAAGTCCCGATTGATAATTAAATAGTCGAAATTCGAAAAGTGGCGCATATCCTCAACGGCGTCCCGCATGCGACGCTCGATGACGTCCTCCGAATCACTCGCTCGCCCCCGCAGCCGCTGCTCCAGCACTTCTCGTGAAGGCGGGACAATAAACACACTGCACGCCTCGGGCATCAACCTTCGCACCTGATCGGCACCCTGCCAGTCGATCTCGAGAATGACATCGGTACCGAGCGCCAGCATCTGCTCCACCAGTTTTTGCGAGGTGCCGTACAAATGATCAAATACGCGGGCATGCTCAAGAAATTCACCGCGACCGTTCATCTCGAGAAAGGTTTCCTCGTCGACAAAGTGGTAGTCGACGCCGTCGACATCTGCAGGACGCTTCGATCGGGTGGTATGCGAAATCGACACGACGATGTCATCGAGCCGTTCGCACGCGGCTTTCACAAGGCTGGTTTTTCCCGCACCTGAAGGTGCTGAGAGTATGTAGAGCTGTGCGGTCATTTGATTGTGGTCGTCCGGAATACTTCACCAATTTCAGCCACGCCCCGCGTGATTACTGCTGTGGAGTCAAATGCGCCCGGGCAGCGAACCTGTCAGTGACGATTATATGCTGCCCTGCCACACCCGGATCAGGCGCTGGCTATCATCCGTGAATCGTACGCGTCCACATCTGTTGCGATCAACAACTCTACGAGTCTGTCACTTATCGGAAGCCGTGTGGTTTGTTCAAAGTGCAGAAACATCGGATTGGCATCGACATCGACGACAGCGTACTCGGCCTCAGGCGTGATACGCATATCTATTGCGCAAAAACGCAAATCGAGCGTTGCGGCAACGCGTCGGCAAATGCGTTTGGCCTCAGCCGGCAGTTCGATAGGACGTACGTAGTCACTGTGCATGGCGGCAAATTCATTCGTCACTGGCTCTATCAGGCCTGAAAACACTGACTCACCAATCACATAGGCACGCACCTCTTCTCCGGGAATAATCTCCTGATACTCGACCGGAGTGACCGGCAGATCGGACAGGTGTCGGGCGATTTCGTCAATGTAGCCACGGTTCCACGACGAGCTGTGCCAACCGGACGGACGATACTGAAGCTGTTCGTTGGTGAGACTGAAGAATGCCTGCACCCGCCGGAAATCGTTGCTGACAATCACCTCTGGCACACGAACACCCTGAGTGCGGATTAACTGCAACTGCCGGATGCGATAGCGCGCGTTGATCAGCGAGTCAATGGGATTGACCCAGTAGCACTCCATGCCACGGAACATACTGCCGAGCGAGGCTTCGGTTTCGCGCAGTTCGACTGCATCGGGCATGGTGCCCATCGCACTGGCTGTGGCGAGCAGATCGTCCCAGTGTCGACAATAAACTGAATTGACCAGTGACAGATCCACCGCGGACTGACCGTCGCGGTAGCGAATGGTACCCGCCATGGGTAACGCACTGTCGAAGGTGATGGTCATGTCCTTCGGGTACAGGCGTGGATCGAAGTAAGCCACGCGGTTCCCACGCGCGATGATCTTGTTATAGATCGCCGCTGCATGCTGATCCTCAGCTGTGCCCATCACCAGAATCATCGCTTCACCGTGGCTTATCGTTTTTATGACAAACTTGGTGTTTCACAATTTGTACCACCGCATGGCGCGATCGAAAATGAACAATTGGTCAAATCCAATTGTCCTAATCACGTCACATTCGAAGGAGTTTTGTCGGTATTTCTGTGGGCTCAGGCACAAATAAATTCAGATATCCGGATCGGATGCCGAGGGGCCGCATCGACTCGAACTGAATATGTCACTGACAAGTTGCCGCACTAATCACAGTGACAATATTTTGAAGCCTGCGCCGGGTGAAAAGGCCGACGCCGCCTCGTATCAGGCCGTACAAAAAATAGAGTGCCGGTAAGACCTTCGATGCACCGTTAAGCCGACGATCAATGCGCTGTTGTTGACGCAGACAGATCATAGCGTCTCTTATGCACGAGCCGGTTAGCGACTGTTGCCCCGGCGGCGCTAACTGGGGAATGCGAATTCCCCGATCACTTGTTTAGCGTTTACGATTAGGAATGTGCAGCGCGCGCTGGTCCGCGGCAAGCGCCGCCTCATGAATCGCCTCACTCAGGGTCGGATGCGCAAATACGGTGCGTGCGATATCTTCACTGGTACCCTCGAACTCCATCACCGTCACCCCGTGGCCAATCAGTTCCGAACTGTGTCCACCCACGATGTGCATCCCGAGTAACTCATCTGTGTTTTCATCAGCCAGAATTTTAACCATGCCACCGGTATCACGCTGTGCCTTTGCTCGACCGCTGGCGGCAAACGGGAACACGCCACTCTTATAGGCGCGGCCAGCCTCTTTGAGTTGTTCTTCAGTCTGCCCGACCCATGATATTTCCGGGTGCGTATAAATAACGGATGGAATAGCCTCGTAGTTCAAATGACTGTGTTTGCCTGCGATGCGTTCTGCCACAGCTACCCCTTCTTCCGACCCCTTGTGGGCCAGCATCGGACCACGCACAAGATCGCCGATAGCCCACACGCCCGGCAGATTGGTTTCACAGGCGCCGTTCACATGCACCAGCCCGCGCTCATCGATCAGCAGATCCGTTTCCGGCGTGGTGAGCTGATCAATGTTAGGGCGACGTCCCACCGCCACGATCACACGGTCAACCTGCAGACGCTGCTCACCAGATTGATCGGTATATTCGAGTACGACGCCATTGTCATTGACCTCGGAAGAAGTCACCCGGGCGCCGAGCTTAATGTCGAGCCCCTGGCGCGTGAACTGCCGCAGTGAGTCCTTGGCTATCTGTTGATCCACCATGGGCAGAAACATATCCTGCGCTTCCAGCACAACCACTTCAGCACCCATTCTGCGCCAGACACTGCCGAGTTCCAGTCCAATGACGCCGGCGCCGATCACACAGAGTTTTCCTGGCACTGACTCCCAGTCAAGTGCACCGGAAGAATCCACTACCACATCACCGTGCAGCGGTACGGCGCCAATTTCTATCGACTTTGATCCGGTAGCAAGTATTACGTTATCCGCCGTATAACTGGCACTCTGTCCACTCGCGTCCAGCACCGATACCTGTCGCTCGGGCAACAACGTACCGGTTCCCTTGATCCAGGTGACTTTATTCGCTTTAAACAGATGCTCGATACCGCCGGTGAGTTCCTGAACAATTTTGTCCTTGCTGGAAATCATCTTTGACACATCAGCTTTGACGCCACTCAGTTCGATGCCGTGTTCATCCAGCCCGTGAACGGCCTCCGAGTAGATCTGGCTGCTTTCGAGCAATGCCTTCGATGGGATGCACCCGACATTCAGGCACGTGCCACCCAGCGCAGGGTTTCCCTGCTTGTTTATCCATTGCTCTACGCAGGCGGTATTCAGCCCTAACTGTGCACAACGAATGGCAGCAACATAACCGGCCGGCCCTGCACCCAGGACAATAACATCATATTTCTCAGACATTGAGTTGCTCCATGCTCAGTAGCCGGGCTACTGAATCTAAAGTGTTGAAGTGACGACGGAACTAACGTCGCAAGAAATCATCCGTGACTGACATTGTAACTCAGTCTGTGCAGCCAATTAGCCACAAAAACAGCTGAGTGTACGCCTGACTTTATGTGTACTAGCCTGCATTATTCACAATGCGACTGAGAATGTTTAAGCAAATGTCTATTTC
>CAZOXM010000096.1:0-17400 GCA_964583825.1 uncultured Granulosicoccaceae bacterium | reverse complement strand
CCCCACTAGGGAGCCTCTGATCAATTGCTCGCGTCATTCTGACGGTCTATTTTTCCGAGCGCGTCGTTGCGATATTTATAAAGGGAACAACCATTCATTGCCCATTGTTTATATGGCAAGGGACGCCTTGCTCTCGAAAAAATAGTCCTGCCAAAATGGCCGCGCTCAATTAATCAGAGGTTCCCTGGCGGTCTAGAAGTAGTGCCGCTTTGGAAAGTCGTAACCGCGTAGTTCGTGCCCACTGCTGTGGTGTTTGGAGTACTGCATTGTGAAATAGCCGGGCAATGATTCTTTCTGCTGTAGAGGCAGGTTCTGACAGCCGGTTGCAGTGAGTAATATTATTGTGACAAATATAAGTTTCATGGTTAAGCACTTCTAAATTCCCAAGTGCAATCACTCTACTTTAGGCCGTTTACGTTTTCCATTCGGCGAGCAGTGGATTTCAGGAACCTGGTCATAAAACCCGAAAAATGTGTTTTTTTCTTAAGAATTCTGCCGGTGGCCAGCGCTTTGCTTATCAGTATTAATGCGAACTGATACCGATTTGAAATTACGCATGACAGCAATCGAAAAAACCCTTCAGGAATCTTCAGACAGTGCGTTAATGCTGTCCTACAGCGCTGGTGACGATCAGGGTTTCGAGATGTTGTACGAGCGGCACAAGAATGGTGTGTACCGATTTTTTTATTTTGGTACCGGTGGTGATGAGTCACTGGCGGGTGAGCTTTTCCTCGATGTCTGGATGACAGTTGTCAGAGGACGCAAGCGATTTCACAAAGATATCAGTTTTACGGAATGGCTCCATCACGTGGCGTGGGCGCGATTGTACGACCATATCCGCTTACACCCACTGTCTGAGTCACAGCGTCCTGAGCCTCCCCCGGAGGTGTGTGCCTCGAATGTGGTCACACTGCATACCAGGCCACAGAAGCAAGACTCAGATCTGCTGAATCGACTGGAGCAGTTGTCGGATGAACATCGCGAAATTGTTCTGTTGCGATATTGCTTTCGAATGAGCTACGCCGACATTGCAAATTTTCTGGATGTCGCACGCAGTTCCGTCAGCCGCTTACATAAAGAAGCTCTGAGCAGTCTCAGGCAGGAACGATTGGGTATTCGCTAATGGGTGATGTAATCAGTATCTCTCGCGTTAGCGACGTCGATATATTCTCTCGCTTTGACGCGCAGTGTCCGCAAATACCGGCAGAAATTGACAACCGTATCCCAAATAGTGCCCGCAAGGCCGTAGTTAAAAGTACGCAGAGCGATGAGCACTACCATTTTCGAAATCACTGCATCGTCGTTGTAGTTCTGTCGTTTGTTGTGCTGGCGGGTGTCAAGTATGTGGCTAACATTATGGCTCAAAGTAGCGCTGCAGATGGTGCGATTACTGAGCGTGGCGACACATCCTACAGAGACAAGCAAGCGTCGTGGCTTGAGCAAATCAAGTTGATGGAACTTGACCCTGCCTATCAGCGTGTACTCGAAGAAAAGCGCTTGTACGCCCGCAGCCATTCCCGATAGCTGCTTGGATCAAAGGTCGTTGCATGTGTGTCTGTTGTCGACAGACCGTGTATTCGCTGGCCGTGTAGCTGCCGATTGCATGTCTTTGCAACCACCGATAATCAGGTCGGGCTTCACCCGCCTTTCTCACATCCTGAGCGCACGCTGATAAATAATCGGGATACTGCAGACTAAGGTAAGCTAGACTATCGCCGTTACTTCTTGGTAACTCGATTAGCGGGCGTTGCCCTGCAGTCGGTAACAGCTATGGTCGGAAGAATAATATTCTGTATTGCCGCTGTGCTATTTCTCAGCTCATTGTTTACCCCGGCTGTGCTGGTGGGAGAAGAGAGATCGCTGACAGGCCTGCAGACATTCATATATACGCTGCGTTACGGCACAGCCAACTTGTTCAGCCCTGATTCGGTCACGGATTTTGTGGTCAACTTCATTGCGCTGGTAGCATCTGCTGCGAACTTTGTCTTCGTGTTCTGGGCGATGCTCGTGCTTACGCCTACCAGAATCACATCGTTGAGATGGTTCTGGTGGATAAGCCTGCTCTTTTTGCTCGCAGCAATCTATACGGGCATACAAGCCGAATTATCCGAACAAACCTCGTTGATGCGGGGCTATTTCCTTTGGGTTGCAGCGCTGATACTCATGTTGGTTGCTCCGGTGGTGTCGCGTCTGGAGCGGACACATCGGCGGCGCAACGGAAATAAAAAACGCCCGATGAGCTTATCCGGAGGTGATCGCAAGACACCCGGTAAAGGACTCGCCTCAGACTCTCCGGCGCGCTAATGATAACGTCGGTAGTTATACCTGTACTTCTGTGGTTTTCAGGTGCTGATCGCCGAATACTTGCAAATAGCGATTGACCTCTGCTTCCGGCCCCGTTGCTTTGGCGAGATTGTCCGACAGTTTCACCGTGGGTTTGCCGTTTGCCTCGGTGACTTTGCAGACCACGGAAAAGGCCCTCAGATTGTCGTTGCGATAAGGTGCGCAGTCTCTGAAATCGTTGGTCAGGTTGGTGCCCCAGCCAAAGCTCGTACGCACTCTGCCATTGAAGTGCTCATAGGTTGACTCTATCGTCTCGATATCAAGCCCGTCGGAAAAAATCATGAGTTTATCCTTTGGATTTTTACCCATTTTTTTCCACCACTCGATAATCTCCTCACCTCCCTCAATCGGTTCTTTGGAGTCGATACGAAAACCGCTCCAGTCGGCCACCCAGGACGGGGCGTCCTGTAAAAATCGTGTGGTGCCATACGCATCGGGCAGCACGATAAGCAAGTTGCCATCATATGTTTTCTGCCATGATTCGAGTACCCGGTAGGGTGCTTGCTTCAGCAGATCATCTGATCCGGCAAGTGCAGCCGCGACCATCGGCAGTTCATGTGCGTTGGTGCCAATTGCTTCCAGGTCGTGATCCATCGCCAGTAACACGTTGCTGGTGCCGATGAAGTTCTCGCCCAGTCCTTCTTTCAATGCATCGACGCACCAGCGTTGCCATAGAAAACTATGGCGCCTGCGGGTGCCAAAGTCTGCGATTTTCAAGTCCGGCAACTTCGCCAGCCTAAGCACTTTCTCCCACATTTTCGCTTTGGCGCGTGCATAGGTTACGTCGACTTCAAATCTTCCCATGCCTCGCATCGCGGCCCGTGATCGCAGTTCACTGATTATGGCTAATAGAGGTATCTCCCAGAGCGATACCTCCGACCACTTGCCGTGGATGTCGATATCGTACTGACCATCGCGTCTGGTCAGCTCGAATTCGGGGAGCTGATACTCCTTCAGCCATTGCAGAAATTCCGCCTTGAAAAGTCTTTCTTTGCCGTAAAACGTGTTACCAGCCAGCCAGATGTTTTCTTTCTTGGTGAGTTTTATTGTGCGGGCATGTTCGAGCTGTTCTCGCAGTTCAACTTCATCTATCTCCTCGGCGAGTTTTACTGTCTTGCTGCGGTTGATCAGTGAAAACGTCACCGGGATGTCGCGCCATTCCTGCCAAATGGTTTGCAACATCAAAAGTTTGTACACGTCCGTGTCCAGAATGCTTCGGACAATCGGGTCGTGCTTAAACGTGTGATCATAAACACGCTTGGCTATATCAATGTGTATCATGGACGCACTGTTCCAGTTGGTATTGGAGCCGCCTGCGTACGACGGACGTGGTCAATGTGACCTGGCAGGGGATTGGAAAAACTTTTGCGCCGGGTCCGAGGGCGTGAACACTCTGCTCGCTAATCGTTGGCGGACTAACTCGTTTTCACATCCAGCATGCCTTTGGTCGGCGGGGGAACGATTCGCTGTTTGGGAATCGCGTCGAATTCGATATTCTCATCGCCGTTGTAAATCAGAAAGTGCTTACCTTTGGCGCGCGCTATCATTGTCAGGCCGAGGTGTTCGGCGAGTTCGAGACCCATATGCGTAACACCTGATCGCGAAACCAGTGCCGGAATACCCATGAAGGCTGTCTTCATCACAATTTCAGAGGTCAGCCTGCCGGTGGTATAAAAAATTTTATCTTCACCGGTCAGGCCCTCCAGCCACATGTGGCCGGATACGGCGTCTGCTGCATTGTGTCGACCGACATCCTCGACATGAATGAGAGATTCTGTTCCACGGCACAATCCGCAGCCATGCACAGCACCGGCGCTGCGATAGATGTCGTTAAGTTTGCCTACTTCGCGAATCAATTCGTACAATTGAGATTGTTTGATGCTGGCGGCTGGCAATTGTACTTCGTACAGCTTGTCGATCGTGCAGCTGAATACCGTGCCTTGTCCGCAACCACTGGTCACTATCTTGCGGCTTAGCTTCTCCTGCCAATTGTCGATGCCGTTGCCGCTTTGCGTCTCAACGACCACCAACTCTCGTTCCCAGTCGACATGCACTGATTTTATTTCGGTGAGGTCAGTGATCAGCTGCTGATTCCTGACATAGCCGAGTGTCAGGGCCTCCGGCTGGGAGCCCAGTGTCATCAGCGTGACGATCTCAGTATCGTCGATGCGGATGGTTAGCGGAAACTCACCGGGAATGGACTGTTCGGTCCGTTCACCGTATTCGTTGACGACAGTCACCGGGTGCGTCGGGCGCAGGCCGGACTGGCTCATCACTGGTCGGTATTCGTCTTTGGATGCTGTATTGCCCACTTTGATTAGATCTACCTTTGGCACATAGTTGATCACGTGACCGAGTATCGGCGGAATGCCATTGTATGCGATACGGCCATCATACCGTCAGTCAGCGAGTCTGGCATCCGCGATTCTGCCGATTAACTGGCAAACCTCAAGTGCTACGACATGAATCTGAGTGGCCATTACCGCTGCCCGCCGTGGTATTGTCGCACCATCCATTGATCGATTTGGCAGCACGGATATACTGAGTGGTCGGTACGACGGTGAAACGGGGCGCGGTTTGACGGAAGAAACTTTGATAGATCGGCGACCCGCGCCATCCTTCAATGTCGGAATTTTGCTGGAGCGCCGCCACCGGGTGCTGTCCAGCGGCATGTCAATTCCGGATTGGTCTGTCGCAGAATTATTGCTTCGTTCGACGGAAGGCGCCGGTGTGCGGCGCAAAACCACGGTGGATAACGCTGACGATTGCAAGCGGTTTCTGTGGACCGGCTTCGAGCTCAATTTTTACCGGGACGGTGGTGAGAGTTACTGGCATACACTCGTGGGTGAGCAACAGGAACTATTCGTTGTTTGTCAGGACGATGAGGAAGATGAACTCGCGCCAATCCTGGTCACCGCCGACTACGATGAGGCAATGGCCTACCAGGAGGCCGATGACACCGTGCTGTCGACGCCAATGCCGCCAGTGATCTATCAAACGCTCGAGCGATTTGTGCTGGAAAATTATGCCCCTGAAAAGCGCAGGCGAAGAAAGAGAAAGGACTGGCACAATGCCGATCAGCTCGATGAGCCTTTTGCCCGCCACCCCGATCACAAATAGGCAGATCCATGACTGATGAGGGCAGTGAGAGTAACGGCTTCCTGAAGCGCTGGTCGCGGCGCAAACGCCAACCCGAAGCACCGCGGCAAACTGATTCCAGCGATGCAGCTGCGACAGAAATCGAAGCCGGTACAGACCGCGCAGTCGACGACTTCGCCGCACAGGCACCTGCCCCCGTTGATCAGGAAGACACGACAACGGCAGCGGCGGATGATTTGCCCGCCAGCGGACTCACCGATGAAGACATGCCTGCCGTAGAGACGCTGAACGGCGACAGTGACTACAGCCCGTTTCTCTCCGAGGGGGTCAGTAAAGAGCTGCGAAACATGGCGCTGAAAAAACTGTTTTTTAGCGGCAAGTTCGCCATCCGGGATGGACTTGACGACTACGATGACGACTTCACCCGCTTTGAGCCGCTTGGCAACACAGTAACGTCGGACATGAAATTTCACCAGCGTCGCAAAGAGCGTGAGCGCCTGGCGAAACTCGAAGAAGAGGCGCGGCAGCAGCAGGAAGCGGGTGTTGCGGAAGCAGAAGAGTCGGTTGCAGACGATTCCGTCGAACACGAGGCAGTATCTGAACAGCAGCAGCCAGCCACTGACCCCGCGGCCGAACCGGCCGACGGGGATAGCAACGATGAGGTAACCCCGGCGGATGCACCACTGCCGCACCTGACCAAAGTCGATGATGCACCCGGTGCGGAAGAGGCGTTTGCGGCGGGACGCGGGAAGCTTTCGCGACGGACGCATTCCGATTCCAATTCCTCAGAGGGCGATCAGGCATGAGCGAAGACCAACCTGTTGAAATGAATTTCCGCCCGACGGCAAGTGTGCAGTCGACGTCGCTTATTTCCTACGAGTCGCGCGGGCACTGCCTGGTGATCGGGCCGCTGGAGGCGGGTCTTGAGGCGATCGCGCAGCTGAACGTCAGCGCCTCTACTTTACTGGTGCCGGACAGCCGTGTTCTGCAGGCTGACCGACAGGCGACCGAAACAGGTATCAGGGTCATTACCGTGAACCTGCTGGCGCTTACCGGGCATCTTGGTGCTTATGATTGTGCGGTTGGCGATGCAGAATCGCCGGGTTCGCTGGCGAAGATTGCCGGCGTCTCGCTGCTGGGCGGCTTTGACACAGTGCTGGATCTTTCTCCGCGGCCGCTGCTGAGCTTTGAGGTGCCTCCGTTTGGCTACTATGCCACCCGTGGCAACGCTGCCGAACTGGAGCGCGCTGTCGCAGCGCTGCCGGAGCTGGAAGGCGAATTCGAAAAGCCGAAATACTTTGCCTACGATGCTTCGATTTGCGCGCACGCCAGGAGTGGTATTACGGCATGCACAAACTGCATTGATTTGTGTGGTACCGGTGCGATCCGATCGGACGGTGACGGTGTGTCCGTGGAGCCTTATTTGTGTCAGGGGTGCGGAAGCTGCACCAGCAGCTGCCCGAGCGGTGCGATGACCTATGCGTACCCCAAGCCTGCCGATGCCTTTTCGCAGCTCGCAGCGCTGATCCGGCAGCACCGCGAGGACGGCGCTGATCGAACCGTGGTGTATCTGCACGATACCGAAGACGGGCAGCAGCGCCTGAATCTGGTGAAGGATGAACTATTGCCGGAAATCCTGCCTGTCGCTGTGGAAGAAGTGGGCAGTATTGGTCTTGACGGCTGGTTGTGTGCGCTTGCCTATGGTGCGGCGGGTGTGCTGGTAGATTATCCGGCGGGTGAGGGCGCGATGCGGCGCGGCCTTCAGACACAGGGTGAAATTGCCAATCAGATACTTGCCGGTATGGGTTTGACCGGGGAGCGCATTCGGTTGGTGGATGGGGCGCATGCTGAATCCATTATCGCCGCCGCGTCGGAATTGACCCCGACAGAAGTGCCGCCAGCGCGATTTAAAGCGTTTAACGACAAACGGCAAACCACGCGCATGGCGCTGGATCATTTGTTGGCCACGCTGGGCGCAGAGCAGGAATCTGTATCATTGCCGGCAGAAGCGCCGTTCGGCGGCGTCGCTGTCGATACCGATGCCTGTACCTTGTGCCTCGCCTGTGTAACGGTGTGTCCGGCGCGGGCGCTGCAGGATGGTGAGACACTGCCCCAATTGAAACTTATTGAGTCAAACTGTCTGCAGTGCGGCACCTGTGAACAGGCGTGTCCGGAAAATGCGATCAGCCTGTCTCCGCGCTTCCTGTACGATTCTGAGCAAGCGCTGAAACCGAGGATTCTCAACGAAGAACAACCGTTCAATTGTGTTGTTTGTAACAAACCCTTCGCCACTCAACAGATAATCGGGCGCATGATGACGAAGCTCAGTGGGCACTGGATGTTCGAGGATGACAAGGCAAAGCGCCGGCTGAAAATGTGCGAAGACTGTCGCGTGGTGGATATCTTTGAAAACGAATCGGGCATTGACGTGCACAAAACCTGATAGGTAATTTGAAGGTGACAATACGCAATAAAAACTAGAAAATTCTTCAATTCAGGCGCACACTCTCTATGGCAGGTGGAAAATAGAGCGACATGCAGGTAGACATCGCAACCAAAACGGATATGGCCGGCTCTAAAGCTAACGGCGTCATCAAGGTCAGCACTGAGGCCGAGGTCAGCGCGCGCGAGGCCGAAATCGACCGCGCCAACCTGTACAGAACGCTGGGTGCTTTGCTGTCAGCTCCTGCCTCCGATGAACAGCTCGCCGCGTTGCGCCAGCTGCCCGAAATTCAAAATCCCGAAACCTCCCTCGAAGTTGCCTGGACGGTATTGCGCGCTGTGGCGCAGCAGCATGACCTTGCCTCGATCGATGACGAGTTCCACACGCTTTTTGTCGGACTCGGTCGCGGGATTGTGGTGCCTTACGGATCCTGGCACATCACCGGCTTTCTCATGGAAAAACCGCTCAGTCTGTTGCGTGAAGATCTACGGCGCCTCGGCTTTGAGCGCAGCGAAGGTGTTAGCGAGTCCGAGGATCACATCGCGTGTCTGTGTCAGGTGATGGCGGAGATAATCCTTGCAGAAGAAATCGACTTTGCCACGGAGATCGGGTTCTTCAACGACCACATTGCGCCGTGGGCCGAAGCGTTCTTTGCACAGGTGCAGGATACCCCGGCGGCCGGTTTCTACCGTGCTGTAGCGCAGTTGGGACAAAGCTTTATCGAAGTAGAAAAAAAGTATCTGGCGATGGCGGTGTAGCCATCTCAATTCAGACTAACTGGCAGGAGGTGTTATGAGCAAAACCAAATTTATAAGAAACGACAGACGGACATTCCTGAAGGGCGCTGCTGTGGCAGGTGGTGCCGCGGTAGTGGCCCCTGTTGCGTCAGCGGCTGAAGGTGAGTCGCCAGTTGAGCCCGTTGTGCCCGCGGACAAGGGCTACCAGGAAAACGAATACATTCGCAACTACTACAATCGTGCGCGGTTCTAGTCGACTGTAATCACGGGGAAATCCAATGAAACTAACCAAGAAACACCAGTCGGTCGACAGTACCGGCGCGGTGGAGACCAATGGAGCCGGGTTGTTCGGCCACGCGGTTAATCGCCGAACATTTCTCAGGCATTCGGGTGTCGCCGCCGGCGGCGCGACGCTCGCGAGTATCGCCGCACCGACCATGATCAAAAAGGTCCGCGCGGCAGAAACTGCACCGAAAGCTGATATCGATACCGAAATTAAACTCTCTGTCTGTACCCACTGCTCGGTCGGTTGCGGCGTGGTAGCGGAGGTTCAAAACGGGGTCTGGACCGGGCAGGAACCTGATTACGATTCACCGTTGAATATAGGTGGACACTGCGCCAAGGGCGCTTCCGTGCGTGAACACGGGCACGGCGAAAAGCGTGTTAAGCATCCGATGAAACTGGTGGGCGGCAAATGGAAGCGCGTCAGCTGGGAAGAGGCCATTGAGGACATTGGCGATCAAATGCTGAGCATTCGCGAAGAGTCCGGTCCCGATTCGGTCTACTGGCTCGGATCTGCCAAGTTCAATAACGAACAGTCCTATATGTTCCGTAAGTTCGCCGCCATGTGGGGCACGAACAACGTAGACCATCAGGCGCGTATCTGTCATTCCACCACGGTCGCCGGTGTTGCCAACACCTGGGGCTACGGTGCAATGACCAACTCCTACAACGATATGCATAACTCCAAGGCAATGTTCTTTATTGGCTCTAACGCCGCTGAAGCACATCCGGTGGCGATGCAGCACATCCTCAGAGCAAAAGAGAACGGATCGAAACTGATCGTCTGCGATCCGCGTTTCACCCGCACTGCGGCGCACGCCGATCAGTTCTTGAGATTTCGACCGGGCACCGATGTACCGCTGATCTGGGGTATGTTGTGGCACATTTTTGAGAACGGCTGGGAAGATCAGGAATTTATCGATCAGCGCGTCTACGGAATGGAAGACATTCGCACGGAAGTGGCTAAATGGAATCCGGCCGAAGTGGAGCGTGTGGCCGGCGTTAAGGAAGCCGAAGTCAAGGAAGCCGCTCAGACCATGGCGGAGAATCGCCCGGGCACAATCGTCTGGTGTATGGGTGGCACGCAACACACCATCGGTAACAACAACACCCGTGCATACTGCGTCCTGCAACTGGCGCTAGGCAATATGGGTACCTCCGGAGGCGGCGCTAACATCTTCCGTGGGCATGACAACGTGCAGGGTGCAACCGATTTCTGCATTTTGTCGCATTCACTGCCCGGCTATTACGGTCTTTCTGCCGGCGCCTGGAAACACTGGTCAGGCGTATGGGGTGTCGACTTCGACTGGGTACAGTCGCGCTTCGATGCCGGCAGCTACGAGGAAGCCAAAGGCAAGCCGGTCAGCCCGATGCATACCAAAGGTATGCCGGTGTCCCGCTGGATAGACGGCGTACTGGAAGATCGCGGCAACATTGCACAGAAAGATAACATCCGTGCGATGGTACTGTGGGGGCATGCGCCAAACAGTCAGACTCGTGGTCCTGAAATGAAAGAGGCGATGGAGAAGCTCGATCTGATGGTCATCATCGATCCGTACCCAACGCACTCTGCTGTACTGCCTGATCGCGAAGACGGCGTCTACATCCTGCCGGCGACGACTCAGTTTGAAACCTATGGTTCTGTGACTGCATCCAACCGTTCTTTGCAGTGGCGTGAGAAGGTGATCGAACCGCTCTATGAGTCCAAGCCCGATCATACAATTATGTACATGCTTGCAAACAAGCTCGGCTTTGCCGATCAATTCACTGCAAACATCGAAGTCAACAACGACGAACCACTGATTGAAGACATTACCCGTGAATTCAATCAGGGTATGTGGACGATCGGTTACACCGGTCAGAGTCCTGAGCGTTTGAAGGATCACAAAAAACATCGCAGCACGTTCAACACAACCACGCTGCAGGCCGAAGGCGGGCCGCTTGATGGCGAATACTACGGTATGCCATGGCCTTGCTGGGGAACTGCCGATATGAAGCATCCCGGCACACCGCTGCTGTATGACACCAGCAAACCGGTTGCTCAGGGTGGTTTGTGCTTCCGGGCGCGATTCGGTGTCGAGCGGGATGGCGTCAGCCTGCTCGCCGATGGCTCTTACCCGGCCGGTTCCGAGATCGAGGATGGTTATCCCGAGTTCAGTGCTGATTCCCTGAAGTCGCTCGGCTGGTGGGATGATCTCACCGATGAAGAAAAGACCATGGCTGAAGGCAAGAACTGGAAGACGGACAAGTCCGGCGGTATCCAGCGTGTTGCGATTGAGCATGGTTGCGCACCGTTCGGCAATGCGAAAGCGAGAGCGGTCGTGTGGACCTTCCCGGATCCTGTGCCGTTGCATCGCGAGCCGCTCTACACATCACGCTACGATCTGGTGGCAGATTACCCCACCTACGAGGATCGGAAATCGTTCTACCGACTGCCCACCCGTTACAACTCGATTCAGGCGGATGATTACTCTGAAGAGTTTCCTTTAATTCATACCAGTGGACGTCTGGTTGAATACGAAGGTGGTGGTGATGAGTCCCGTTCGAATCCGTGGCTGGCAGAGTTACAGCAGGATATGTTTGTTGAAATCAATCCTGCTGATGCGAACGACATCGGTATCGAAGATGAACAGATGGTCTGGGTTGAAAGTCCGGAAGGCGGCAAGATCAAAGTCAAGGCGATGGTCACGCAGCGTGTCGGGCGTGGTGTGGTGTTTACCCCGTTCCACTTCGGTGGACACTTCGAGGGCGAAGACCTGCACGACAAGTACCCGGAAGGAACAGCACCGTATGTTCGGGGTGAGGCTGCCAACACGGCCTTTACCTACGGCTACGACTCTGTCACTCAGATGCAGGAGTCGAAATGTACACTCTGCAAAATTGTAGCGGCTTAGGAGAATAATCATGGCAAGAATGAAATTTCTGTGTGATGCCGAGCGCTGCATCGAGTGCAACGGTTGTGTGACGGCATGTAAGAACGAGCACGAAGTGCCCTGGGGTGTGAACCGCAGGCGCGTCGTGACAATGGGTGACGGTGAGCTTGGAGAAAAATCGATCTCTGTTGCCTGCATGCACTGCACCGATGCACCGTGTCAGGCGGTGTGCCCCGTAGACTGTTTTTACACGACAGACGACGGCATTGTGCTGCACGACAAAGACCTCTGCATAGGCTGCGGTTACTGCTTCTACGCCTGTCCGTTCGGGGCGCCGCAGTATCCCAAGCAATCTGCTTTTGGTGCTCGCGGCAAAATGGACAAATGTACTTTCTGTGCAGGCGGGCCTGCGGATGATCTGTCTGACGCCGAGTACGAAAAGTACGGCCGCAATCGTATTGCGGAAGGCAAACTGCCGCTATGTGCAGAAATGTGTTCCACCAAAGCGCTTATTGCCGGTGACGGTGACAAGGTTGCTGATATTTACCGCGAGCGTGTGACGCTGCGGGGTGGGCGATCTTCTACCTGGGGCTGGGACACGGCGTACAAAGGTTAGATTGAAGGTCGGTTTATATAATCAGGGCGGTCCATGTGGCCGCCCTTGTTGTTTAAACATGTTTCTCTGTGGGGAATCACATGAATAATCGTATCTGCGTTACTATCTTATCGATTCTGGCGATCATGCTGGTGGCCGGGTGCCAGTCTACATCCGACGAGCCCGTCAGCCTTGATGCGGATAGCTATGAGTACAAAGGCGCGGCAGATCCCTTGCTGTCGGAACCGTCTTCAGCGCGTGCCGGCGCACTCGGCGACAGATTCGACCTGATACAGGCTCGACAATAATTTTGGTGGGGAAAATCTATGCGTAAAAAAACAGATCCTGCACGTGTAAAGCGGCGCAAAAAAATTGCGGTCTGGAGTTTTGCACTCATTATGGTCGCATCACTGGTGGCGCCGTTCGGCGGCTTTGTGATTACCGCACTGGACAGTGCTGCAGTGGCTCAGGAAAAGCCGGCCGACGGTAACCCCCGGTCAAATTACTGGAGAGCGGTGGCCGGTGGTGTCGACGGTGTGAGTACAGTTAAAGGAGCCGAGTCGGGTGTGTTGATTAATCGAGGCGGAACCGACTGGACTAACTTTCGATCAGGACCGGTTTTTAAAAACCTGCCGTGGATCGTGCTGGGCATGCTTTTGCTGGTGACACTTTATCATTTGATTCACGGTAAGAATCGTCTTGAGCGCAGGCCTTCGGGCATTCTGGTGAAGCGATGGTCGGGGTTTGAACGACTGGTGCACTGGGTGACCGCGATTTCCTTTATTGGTTTGTCTATCACCGGGCTCAGCATGCTGCTCGGCAGAACATTGCTGCTGCCGCTGCTGAGTGGCATAGACGGTGGCAAGGCCGCATTTGCTGCATGGTCTCAGTTTGCCATTCAGTTGCACAATATTCTGGGTCCTGTGCTCAGTGTCGGGATTGTACTGATGATCGTCATGTGGATCTGGTACAACTTTCCAGGCCGTGGGGACTGGGGCTGGATCAAGGCCGGTGGTGGATTGATCGGCAATAAACATCCAAGTGCGGGTCGAATGAATTTTGGTGAAAAGGTATGGTTCTGGGTGATCTGTACCTTCGGGATGGTTGTCGTGCTGTCTGGTATTGTGCTGGTGCTACCGGCGTTTCCAGCACTTGCCGAAGCTGTACCATTCGTATTTGACCGCAACAATATGGCAGACGCCAACAAGTTTCATATCATTGCCGGCCTGATCTGGATGGCTATTGCGATAGGCCACATTTATATTGGTACCGCTGGTACTGAGGGCGCGTTGCAGGGGATGTCTACCGGCTACGTCACGGCCGAGTGGGCAGAGCAACATCACAACCTTTGGTTTGATAAGCTGCGCCGTCAGGGCAAGGTGTCTCGCCAGCCCGATCGCTATGCCCGTGGTCACAATGCAGTGACACAAAAATCACTGTAGCTTTGAAGTGTGTTAGAAAATAGCGGGCAAGGCCCGCTATTTTTTTGTCCGTTGGCTTGATGATTCCCATCCTTCCGGAGTGTGCGATCTTTGGATAAATTTCCTGTAGCGGTGGTTGACATGATGAGCGCTGGTGGCTCAACGGTGACCTGCCTTCCGGTGCAACTCGACGACACAGGGGAGAGCGGCTGGCAGAGTGCTTTCTTTTTCAGACTCGGTGGGCGGGAGTCGGTAGACGATATTCGTATTCTTAAAGACGCCGTCGAGCCGTTCTCCGTTGGACTGGAAACAGACCTTATCGAGCACGCCAGTGCGACGGTGGTGCTGCTACGTCTTCAGGTTTTTACGCATCAGGATGATCCGCTGGTGGGGGAAGTCCTGCTGACACCCGGAGGTGCGGAAACACACTATGAGGTGCTGGGGTTGCTCGGTGAACAGGATTCTCTGACCTGGTTTTTTTCAGATCAGCACTACCATGTCATTCATCAGCAACGCCAGCCATTGTCGCAACCGTGGCGCCATGAGTTTCTGGCATTGCGTTCAGAAGCCTTTAAGCGGGATGCGATAATCCGGCTGGCTGGAAAATACAATGCTCAAGCCGCGTTTGCCGAAGTGGTTTCGCACTACGCGCTCCGTTGAATATGCGGCGCAAAACAGAATTTTTTACAATATCACTGCTGTTCTGGGCATTGCTTTCGCAGGCTGTCGCATCGGATTTGATCAAATGGCAGAGAGCGATAGATCGGGATGATGTAGAAGTAATCCGGCAGCTACTCCCTGACGTCGATGTGTCCAGAGTAAATGAAAAAGGTAAGTCTGCGCTGATGTCTGTGGCAAGACTGGGTGAGATAAACATGTTGGAATCTCTCCGCCAGAGAGGATTGAAACTTTCTGATCGATCCAATACCGGTGGAACTTCCCTGATGTACGCCGCCCTTGGAAATCAATTGCCGATGATCCGCCACATTATGTCTGAGGTGGATAGCCCCGGATTTATAGACGCGCAGAGTGCAAACGGCTGGACCGCATTGATGATAGCTGCGGCCAAGGGTTTCGAAGAGACAGTGCGCCTACTGGTAGAACTTGGTGCAGATCCGTCGCTAGCTGATGCGTATCAATGGACGCCATTAATGCGGGCAATAGATAATCGTCACCATGCGGTAGTGAAGTATTTGGTGGGTTGCGATGACGTAAAAATCGATTCCGTGAACGAAAACGGCTTGACTGCCTTGCATGTTGCCGCGCTGATAAACGACGAATTCTCCGCTGCGCAGCTCCTCGCGCGAGCACCGGGCCTGGTGTTCGTCAGAGATAAGGCCGGAAACTCCGCGCAACAAATCGCGTCGTTAAACGGCAATAGAAAGCTGGCAGATTTCATTGCCGGGTTTGGTGGTTGATCTGCGCGCCTGTAAATACCGTTTAGGAAGTATTCCTCATTGAGGCTGTTGATTCAGACCTGGTGTCGTGGCGAAATTGAATGTTAACCGCCTCACAGAATCTGAAACACTGTTTTTTCTTCGACCTGTCCTGCTTTCACTTGGCTTAGAAACGGGTCATTATCTATCGATTCGCCTATCGATTCGCTTGTCTCCTGCTGCAGTACTGGCTGGCCTGCTTCATTCGCGGGGATCCAGCATCCAGAAAGCTGTTTTGAGACGTTGTCTTCTGGGTCGAATAGACACATTGTGGTGGATAGTGGACGTGCTTTTGGACGCATGTTTACGGCTACGTCGGACAATACTATCTCGCGCCCCAATTGGAAGGACAGTTCGGGTAGTGTTACGCCGCTTGCGGTCGTCCACTGCAGGCAAATCAGGGTTGCGCTGAAAGACAGTATGAACGTGACGGGCTTTCATAGTCGCCAACTATTGCTCAGCAGTATTCGTGGTTCGAAATAACCTGGCATTGATTTGCCGATTACATTTTTTTGCCGGTAAATATGCTAACTGAGTTATCTACAATCCTTGTCGAGAAAGTCGGCGGCGTGCTGCACTCCATATTTATGATGTCATATAGCCGCCATTTTTGGTTCTATATGCTCTGCTACGTGGGGATCGCCTTTATTGTTTATCTTTCCTCCGCAAGCAGAAATCGAATTTCTTTTGCGGGTTTTCTATTCCCTTCGGAGATATACACACATAAATCAGTATTGATGGACTTGAAGTTTTGGCTGGTGATCCTGGTGGTCGTGCATGCCGGTAGTTTTCAAGTGATGTTTGCCATCATACATGTGGTGTCCGGCTGGCTGGACAATTTTCTGGGTCTGTTTTGGCATGCTCCGGCCACTGGTGTTGCCCCCGGTCTGGCAGACAGGCTTATTTATACGCTGGCATACACGTTTTTTATCGATTTTGGTTTCTTTTTTATGCACTACTGTCAGCACAGGATTCGGTGGTTGTGGGCGTTTCATAAGGTACATCATTCGGCATCGGTACTTACACCATTTACCGCGAACCGCCATCACCCGGTGGATTATCTGATTCACAGCGGCTTTGCCTTCATGATGGGCTCAATAGCGATGGTGCTGTTCTCGCGATACCACGGTGTAAAAATAGACTCGATCACTCTGTTTAACACGAGTGCGATTCACTTTTTTTACTACATGTCGGCGAATTTTCGGCATTCGCATATTTGGTTAAGCTTTGGCGTGCTTAACAAAGTCTTGGTTAGTCCGGCCATGCATCAGATTCACCACAGTATTGCACCGCGGCACCATCACAGAAACTTCGGTTTTGTTTTTTCGATTTGGGATTGGTGCTTTCAAACAAGATATCTGCCCGTGAGGCAAGAGTCGATCGTGGTCGGTCTGAGTGATAGTGAACGTGGGTATAACGGTTTTTTGGATGCGCTGCTTAGACCCTTTGCTGACTCTGTAAACGTGCTGAAAGACCGTGCAGTCCCTTATGGCGGTGGGGAAGGGTAGGTTATTCAGGATTGTTATAAACTGTATCGCACTTTCCTTTGCTGCGGGGCCGGCCTGTATGATCTACAAAACTGCAATCGAGGAGCGCAATTATGCGGTATTCAAAATTTGATCCTGCCAAACGACACACAATTAAATTGCTGGGTGGGGCAGCATTGGTGGCTGCGGCTCCATCTGTCACGGCCGGTGAGCGCATAGGTGTCAATGCGGTTGATCTGCGGGCAATTAAGCTCAGTGGCTCATCAGCGGAGTTGAGTTTTATACTGGAGGTGGCGGAGCAGTCAGTGCTTACGATGATCAACAATACTGACCGGCTTCTGATTGTACGGCATGTGCACCCGGGTATTGTGCACGCCGGTGCACTGACCTTTGATATTAACTCGGCTTTCGCGCGAAGTGGGTACGCGATTTCTGCAGGAAAATCCCGGAAAGTGGAAATAGCACCAGTCGATAAGTTTGCGGTCGAAGCTGATTTTCCGAGAGCTCGCGAGCGTCACAATCCGCAACGGATAGTTTCCCTGACGGGTTCAGACAAAAACGGTTTGCTGGTTAATTCAACGCGTAGTTTTTACGCGTAGCGTGGTGTCGACGGAATGTTAACCGTCGTGTGCTAGTGTAGTGTGACATACAAATGCTACGAATGAGTCGACTAATCAAAGTGCT
>CAZOXM010000095.1:16121-17591 GCA_964583825.1 uncultured Granulosicoccaceae bacterium | reverse complement strand
TCCACCGAGGGCCAGGATGCAAACACGCTGACACCGGTTGTACTGACCCCGATAGATAACTCGTCGAACACACCTCCTACCGCAGTCGTTTCAGATGTCTCAATACTGTTCGGTAACACCGCCATACTCGATGCCAGTGAAAGCACCGATGTTGATAACGACGGCTTAGGCTTCTGGTGGGAACTGACCAGCACGCCGTCAGACTCGAGAATAGAGAAATTTGAAATTATCGGTAATGAAACATTTGAGTTCACACCGGACGTAACAGGTACTTATCGCTTTAACCTGACAATAAGTGATGGCAGACAGGGCGTAGACACGGCGGTCGCGCTGGTCCACGCCACACTGCCCGTAATCAATCTGGATTTTAAGCCCGTCGACGCAGAATATTCAGATTCACTAGACCGTATTATCGTTGCTGCCGAATCGCCAAATCAATTGATTGTGCTTAACCCCGAAACTGCTGAATCGACTCGGGTAGCGCTCAATCTGCCACCGACAGCGGTATCAGTGAGCCCAGATGGCTTATATGCTGCTGTCGCCCACGATGCATGGGTGACCTACATTGATCTGCTAAACAATACAGTGTTATATGAGCACCGGGTTATGGTTTACCCCAACGATATTGTGCTGGCTGGTAACGGTTATGCCTATATATTTCCCCGCAATGCGGATGAGATTCATAAAGTAGAGCTGAGTAGTGGAATACAGTCCACGCTGGAAGGCCCGCGAGTCGGTGGCCACCGTGTCGGCAAGTTGCACCCTGACGGGCAAAGCATATTCAGTGTGGGCAGTCGCTCCACATCAAGGAGCCTGAGAAAGTACGACATCAGTAACACCACAAACGATGACCAGGTATTCATTGTGCCGGAATACAATCTGCCCAACAATGATACCTGTGGTGATCTCTGGATCTCCGAAGACGGCTCCCGGGTTTATTCATCATGTGGCGATGTTTTCAACCAACTCTCCGGTGAAAATTCCGAAATCACTGAGCTGGGGCTGGTACTGATTTCCAATAGAATCACGGATCCATTTGCCAGAATGAAACACTTTGATCAAACACAATTAAGTGAGGAAATATCTTTTATCGAAGAAGGGCGCTTTGCATATAACGCTACAAGCACCTATGTCAATTTATCCGACGAAGAGCACCTCTGGATAAAACAGAAAATCGCCATCCCCAGAATATTTGATGGACCGCACTCCTTTACAGGTCATGGTGAGTATATTTTTTACAGTAGTGGCGGTGACAGCTTATACGTAATGCTGCAAACCAATCCTGAAGACGGATTACGGCAGGACCGTGCATTGTGGAAAGTAGTCAGAGATTAGTCTAGAGGTTATGACGGTGAAGTATTTACGACCATTCTGCCCGCTACTGATTGTCCTTGTATTGTCGGCCTGCGACAGCACAGTAGTCCCGGCATCTAATACCCCAGGCACCGGGGCTGAGAACACAGGGGCTGA
>CAZOXM010000095.1:0-16021 GCA_964583825.1 uncultured Granulosicoccaceae bacterium | reverse complement strand
CAGTAGTCCCGGCATCTAATACCCCAGGCACCGGGGCTGAGAACACAGGGGCTGAAAACACAGCGGATACAAACATTACCCCATCGGTCAACGGTGATATATCGGATTCTACGACAGATAATTCAGACACTGACAGTTCCACAGCGGGAAACGAAGGCAGCGGAGAAAGCACATCCACTACACACCCTGTACAAACACCGGTCGATCTGCCATCAACCAATCGACGTCCTACAGCAACGCTTGCCGATATTTCCGTAATCCTCGGTGAAACAGCAGTGCTCGACGCGAGTGACAGCTCAGACGCCGATGGCGATCCGCTCAGCTACTGGTGGCAGCTGATCGATGCGCCCGACGACTCATCCTTCGACTGGCCTGAAACACAGGGTGACACGTTTTTCGAGTTCACACCGGACGCCAGAGGCACGTACCAATTCGAAGTACAGGTACGCGATGACAGAGGGGGCGGCGACGCCGTTCGAGCCAACGTCTATGTAACACTGCCCGTCGATAATCTGGATTATCAACCGATCGATGCGGAGTTCTCAAAAACACTCAATAGAATTATCGCTGTTGCAGCAGCTCCGGACAGTTTGATGATCCTCGACCCGGAAACCGCTGAATCGGTACAGGTTGAACTTGCCCTGGCACCGATCGCTGTCTCTGTAAGTCCTGATGGATTGTTCGCGGCAGTTGCGCATGACCAGTCGATCTCCTACGTGAGTCTGGCTGACACGACGGTGGCACACTTTCACCCGCTGGCAGCGCTTCCGTATGACATCGTGCTGGCGGACAACGGCTATGCGTATATATTTCCGGAGCAGGAATATGCCATTTACACCATCGAAATCAGCAGCGGTGTCCAATCCAGGCTCAGTGGTACCGGTCTGCATCACTGGATCAAGGGAAAACTTCATCCCGTCCAGCAGAGTATTTATGGCGCCGAAAACCGTACAACACTTTCCTGGCTGCGAAAGTACGACATCTCTAACACCACCAACGGTGACGCTTACATCAATAATCCCGTTTATCTCCGACCGCAGAATGATGCGTGTGGTGATCTTTGGATAGCAGAGGACGGACTGAGTATCTATACCGCCTGCGGCACGGTGTTCAGCGCCACTGATGATGCCGCTACCGACATCAGGTATTTCGGGAAAATCCAATACGGCAGCACCTACCCGCGTGATGAAATTAAACATTTGGATCAGACGGGTGAGAAAGGGGAATTAGCACTCCTTGTTGATGGCAGTGCATCGCGGGATCGAAACGCCACAGAAGTAGTCTTTTATAACGACGTCTATCTGCAGAGACAATCCAGTATCCCACTACCCAGAATATTTAATGGAAATCAGTCATTTTCCGGTCATGGACAGTACGTTTTCTATAGCGACAGCGGAGACTATTTATACGTACTGCTAAGTACCGAACCGGAAACAGAAGAAACACCGACTTTTGCCGTCTGGACACTTTCGAGGCAGTAACCCGGGAAAGCTTCACAAATGGCGCAATACTGACGGGAGGTCGGCATGGATATCAAATTCAACAGGGTTTGCCACAGAGACTCTAAACCGAAGCATGAATACGCAAAATTAAAGAAATACTCTGGAAGGGCCTATGCAGGCTCAGCCAGGGTGGAGTTACTATGAAATGTATTGCCAGAGTCATTATCGTTCTGCTGATCTGCATAATGCCACTGTCAGCGGGTGCAAACCCCTGTGCATCAGACCGAAGCTTCCCCTCGCCTTTCACTGAAAAATGGTCAAGCCTCGCACTCGGCACCGGAGTCGGACTCAGTGGCATACACAGTTTTGACTCAAACGGCAACGGGATACCGGAATTGATTTTCGGTTCCGGTAAAACAGAAGCCGGACCTAACTCAAGCTTCCGCGTTATCGAATACAACAGTGCTACAGGTAGCTTTGAATTTCTCTGTCAGTCTGAACACTATCAGTATCAAATTCAGACCATTACAGCATTCGATAACGAGCGAATCGAATACGGCAGCCTGATTTCACATGGTGAGTTTATCACCGTAATTGACCATCAACGTGGCACCAAAGACAGAATTATTCCGACAGGACTTGAGACCATCAACGATCTCGCGATCGGAGATGCAGACAATGATGGCACCATTGAGATTATCGCCGTCTCTGACAATTCAATGATTTTGTACGATGCTACCAACTATCGGTACAAAACCACCCTGCCCCATGGCAGTCAGAATCTGGCTATCGGTAATATCAGCAGCAGAAACAAAACACAGATCGTCACGGACACGGGTCTTCTGCTTGAGTTCAGTGACGGGAATGTGTCTGTTGATCGACTTTGGGATGAAAGCCTGCGCTCACCGAAATTCCTCGAATCCGGAGACGTCGACAACGATGGATACGACGAAATCATCGCGGCTCAAAACACCTATGATATGCGTGTCTACAATGGTGAAGACAAAACCCTCGCGTGGGAAATCCGGACCGGCGACTGGATAAACGCTGTTGGCATCCATGATGTTACCGGCGACAACACACCGGAGATCATGTATGTCGACAGACAGCATGGAAGTGTTCACGCACTAAACGGCACCACCGGCAATGCTGTCTGGTCTGTGGAAAACCCGGACGCCGGGGCAGCAGGCATATTCGCAGGCAATCTTGACAATGACTCGGGCATAGAGGTGGCCTGGGGCGCGGGTTTCGGCTCAAACACTTCCGACTACCTCTACATATACGATACCGGGACCAGTGAATTCGAATGGAAAAGCCCGCCGAGTCAGCGCGATTTCATGTCAGCAGTCGAGTTCGGCGACTTGAACGCCGACGGTGTACCAGACCGCATCTCAGCGATGTTTAAGACACATCGTGGGGATGGCATTATCACTGCCATTGATGGTGCAACCGATAAAATACTCTGGCAAACCACTGATTCAACGTTTGGCAAAGATACCTATACCGGATTACACGACATTGTGATCGCCGATATCGACGGCGACACAATCAACGAGGTGCTGGTCGCATCCGACGATGGATATTTCGGTGCGGTCTACATACTAGACAACGCCAGCGGACAACTGAAAAACAAGGTACTGCTTGAAAACGGTTCACCAGTCTATTCGCTGATTGTGACGGATATCGATGGAGACCGGGATATGGAAATTCTCGCCGGAGGAGGCAGAGAACACACTGGGGCCAACGGAATATTCATTTACGTCATTGATGGATCGACACTGAGTTGGGTAGACACATCCCCGGACATAGACGACGGCAGCTGGGATGACGTTTGGATAATGGGATACACCGACCTCGGCAATAACGGGTCAAAGAAGATAGTCACCATTTACAGTCGGCAAGTCAGAATTCTCGACCTTACTGGACGAACTGTGTTAACCCTGTCCGGTAACTACTGGTCGATGGCTACTACCACCGACGAGGACACGGGCCAAGAGATTACCTATCTGGGAGACGGTGCCGGCAACCTCTCGATATTATCCGAAGACGCGAGTGCGTCAGTGGTAGCCAATCTGTGTGGCGGCCCGATCAGCGGGCTTGCGCCTATTACCAGCGATAAACTGGCATTTACCTGCGCCAATGAGCTGGCAACATACAATATATCCGCTGATGAAGTAACCTGGTTAACTGACAAGTATTATGGTGCATATCTTGGCGCGTTGGATCGCATCGCGGTAGAGCGGATTCAGGGAAAGCTTCAGATATTCACAGGTGGAGAACGCGCATATCTATTCGAAGAAGACGAATTTTCAGCACTGAATCGACCAATAGCCGTTGATGCCAACTATACAGGGCATTTTAATGATCCAATCACCGGCACCGTATTCGCCAGCGTTTCTAATCAATCGGAAATTACCTATGGCATCCACCAGGATCCGCACACAGGGTTTGTCACCATCGACAATAGCACCGGTAATTTCATCTATACGCCCGGCGGCAAGTATGCCGGTATTGACAGATTCGAATTCTTCGCCAGGGCCGACAACCGGTTATTCAGCACAGCCACGATTAACCTTGACCTGACAAACTCACCTCCACAAACCGGTGTTCAACGACAGGATGTACACTGGCAGGGTAAGCATCAATTTACGATCAACGCGACTGACCTGGAAGGTGATGAGGTAACCTACGAAATTGTAGAGCCCCCACTTATTGGCAAGCTCACTTTACTCAATGCAAACACCGGGCTGGTTTCCTATGAAAACCCCAAATATGACAGATTATCCGAATCATTTAAATTCTCTGTCTCAGATGCGATAGATAGCTCTGACGATAAAATTTTCTACATAACACATACCAATACAATACCTGAGGTGCAGAATATCGAAGTAGCGCGATTCTTAAACACTTCTATTGAAGTACAACTCGGCGGCTACGATGCAGACGGCGACACACTAGTCGACTTCGACATTAGAAGTGATCTTCCAAACAATCAGTATACGATAAACGAGGCTGGCATACTCACATACTTCCCACAACAGCAGGGTACACATGTTGCGACCTTTTCGTACTGGGCTTACGACGGCAGGGACTGGTCTGAACCGGCGGAGGCTCGCCTGACGATCAGGTCACTCAGTGACACCAGCAACGTTGTCATTGAGCAATTTTCAGCCGAAAGACAATTGGTCGACTCCCGCCTGACAATCCAGTTTATGAGCAGGGCCTCCGGGGGCACCGGCGCATACACGTACAGCTGGGATCTGGGTGATGGCCAGTTCTCCTCCGAACGAACACCACGTCACCTGTATGCCGACGGAACTCACCGGGTTGTTCTACGAGTCCGTGATGAAGCAAATCCGTCGAATTGTGCCGCAAGAAAATTACTGATCAACATTAACGGAAACTCATCGACAATACAGAATTTTCCCGGTGACGACAGTACCTGCACCTCAGTGAACTGGGACAACAGCATACAATTTATCAATTCTCCTGACTCATCAACTGACACCACACTGCCGCAAACCCCGGAGCACAACGCAAACACTGATAAACACCGCAATGCCTCAGGAGGCACTGGCAGCATCAGTGTCTTACTATTGTTTTTAATTATTTCCGTGATTTTCGACAGCCGTCGAAAGCACCCGCTAAAGCGCTCTTTCTAATCTCATTTTGCGTACGAGAGCAGCCTCCCTTCTGAATACCCTCTCGGGCAAGCTTTAGACTTATTCAAAACCCAGACTCGAAATGCTTTGATAACGGAACGGTGGCAACTGTAGATTGCGAATTGAGTCTGACCGCCGCTTTTCCGGTCAGCAATTCCCTCTTCACACCGTACAAACTTCGATAAGTTTAAGCTGCATTTCAAACGGACCGTCCTTGCCGTCGTAGATAATGAGTCCAAGCTCTACAACTTCAGCAGGATCGAAGACAGCGCCAGGAATAGCACGACCACGGAAAGAGGCGTCCAGTCTATCGAAAAATACCGTGCCGTAACCCCACTCGCCGATGGGGGCGCCAACAAGCGCACCTCGAAAGGCGATGCGTCGTCCATTCACGGTCACATTAGTTCGCATGGTTAATGAGTATTCACGCGCATCTCTTTTCATGTAAATCTGAATTTTCCTGGCACCTGACATGATGCCCAGCGATACCGGCTGCCTAACGGAACTGAAACCACCACCATTTGTATTGGTGATGCCTGCAAAGGTCAGTACTCCCTCGTTGAGTGTCGAACCACCGGTAGACAGGCCACCCATCACGCCATCATTGACCGTGAACCAGGGATTTTCAGTGTCCACTTTTTTGTGTTCGATTATGGTGGTGCAGGTTGTCGTCTGTGCCAACGCAAAACTCCCAAGAATAGCTACTAAAAAAATTACGCAGATATCAATGCGCATGAAGTCTCTCTTTGGTTCATCATATGAATATGGCATTGGCACGAATCGGAAAAACAGATCGGCCGCCTACGTGAGCAAGCTATCTCCTGCGGGCACCTGAGGTTGCCAGTAGGCGCCTGCATGGTCCAGCACCACTACTCGAACTACCGGCATATTTTGCCACAGGGACTGCGAAAACAGGCAACCGGAAGGCTGCCTCAAAATGGCTGAAGAAGATCACAAAAAGATCACATCCACCAACCCTGTGACACAGCCTACGAATACCGCACCGGGTCTGTGTCAAGCTGCTTGCCATCACTCTGGTCATCACGGCGCACAAGGATGCGAAAGTTAATCCCATTTATATATGCCACAACTTCAACCACTCTGCTGGTGGTCATACTGGCTTTCAGCGCAGCGACGATTGCGGACACAATGGGATGGCGCGTCACTCCGTTCGAATCTGCCAATGCTGAACCGGGCGCTGACAGCGATAGGCTGCCGGTTGGTACAAATCGGCAAGCAAGAGAAATGTGAACCTGTTCCGATCACACTTCCCTTGTCGCAACCCTTACCTCGATACCGGAATCATCCACGGTTCGTCGCCATGAGTCCCGTCATTAGCGGAGAAGTAAATCGCGTCTCGCGCGTAGTAGAAGTTCTGTGGATCGCTGTTCCCGGCGCCAGGATTGATATCCGTCAGCTGCCGAGTACCGCCGGGCGTACCATCGGTAAACCATAACTCGCGGCCGGAATCTGCGGTGAGGTTGATGAAAATCAATCCATCGGTGGTGGCCAGGTGCCTGAAAAGATAACCTTCGTCCGGGCTGGGGACATTCCGGTATCCGTACCAGCTATCGTTGGACAGTTTTACCAGCTGTTCGGTCTGCAAGTCATAGGACCAAAGCTCAAGGGTGCCCTTGTACTCAGGCCATTCTCCCTGGCTGATGGTGCCTGTTAGGTAGATGTGCCCGTCCTGCCCGGCGATAATCTTTGTATTCTGAAGATTGGATTCAGGCATTGCAAAGTGCTTTTCGATCTGCCCGTCGTGATAACTCCATATGCTCGTGACTGTCGGTTCAGATCCGAAATCTGTTGTGGTGAATACAAGCCGTTCAGCATTTTCTACGCTATTGGTGAATGAATCCACCTGGTCAGTCAGTATTTCAAAGGACGTTACATCGCCGCTGTGGCGACTCACCCCCAGCACTGCACTGTAAATCCCCCCTACCCGACCAACACTAAGCAGCGTGTCACCGGAGACCTCCAGTGTTTCCCGGTGCCAATACGTATTGCTGTCAGGCTTTATACTTATTTTCTTCACCCAGTCATCGGTGTCGAGGTTATACGTCCACACCTGCTGTCTGTTTTCTCCGACACGGATCTCAAACGTTGCCTCCTGCGGCGGTGATCGTTCGATTCTTTTGATGTCCCATTCGTTGTCGCCCCCATCCGCTTCAAACAGCTTGCGCCGTTCACCGGACAAACTATCTGCGACCGAGAGCCCGCTCTCGGTAATAAAAAACACTTTGTCTCCCTCGATGAAGGCTCGCTCCTGCAACGCTCCGGTTTCCATCAGCCGGGTGCTGGAATCATCACCACCGGTTACCCAGACCTGATCCGGCCCCAGCACGAAGCGGTCAAAGTTGAGCTGGAATTGCTGCTCACCTGTCGGTGTCTTCTCTGCGTTCCAGTGCTGCTCGAATGCGTCCATGATTGAGCCGTTGTATCCACGACACGCCTGATTGGGGTCCTCACCAAAGTCGCCCAGCGTCATAATTTGCTTGTTCATGCTTACAACACCCGTGTAGGGATTAGTGGCGACAAGACTGAATGCGATATTCTTGTCGTCATCACCCAATGTCCCCCAGTGTGGAGCACAGCGGCCGAAACGCGGATCTGTGTCGATTGTCCAGAAGTAGAGTGTGTCGTTGGTACGATGAAACTTGGCGGGGAAACTGTCACCGTTCGGTTCAAGATCAACCAGGAGTTTGGCCGCACCGAATTGTAAGGGCCGATTATCTGATACGAGAGTTGTATCGACGGTGTTCTCCGACTCCGTGTTTTCCGGCGCTTCAGTACCTTCCGAGGTCGTCTGCTGATCATCATCCTGTGGTATGGCAACCTCAGCTTCCGCAGACTCCTCGCCGGCAGTCTGATCCACGCCCTGCGCGTCACTGTCACCGCCCGTCTCTGTTTCCACGACCGGGTTTGATTCGCCATCGGTCCCGTCCGCACTCTCGGAACCGTCGATGGAGGGGGAATCCGCCCCGGCGGTATCTCCAATACTGACCGTTGGGTCCGCATCGTTTCCTGAGCCACAGGCAGACGCGAGCCCGACAATCAAAAGCCAGCTACTCAACCTGAAAATATTGATACTCACCACTTCTCTCCAACTTCGCCGCAGAACCAGTACCCCACGCGCAACTCCGCGAACTGTTTTATACGTGCTGACACCATAACACACAACTGATACGCTTAGGACTTACATTTTCCCGCGATGTCACCGGCAAACTGCCCAAGTATGCGCAAGAATTCCCACTTCTCCGAGTTCCGGATCGGGACGGTGACACGATGGCTGATTTTTCCAGTCATCGCTGTGCTGGCGATATTGCTGATACTGCCTTTTGTGCACTGGCACCAGCAGAAGAACACCCGACTCTCAGTGCGCCCGGACACACAGCACGCTGACACGGTATCGCCCCGACGGATTCTGAGCGGGTTGCGAGCGTACTACCAACTGAATGACCGTGAACACAGACCGGCCACACTGCATTTGTCACTGGATGAATTAGATTTAACAACGTTAACCGCAAGACGTGATGATGCGCTTTCGCAGGGGTGGATTACATCAAAGCACAAACAGCAATTACCGGCCGTACTCGACGTCAATGGCAGACGCATGAACGCCAGTGTTCGTCTGCGTGGCAATCAACCGGATCATGTGTCAGGTGAGAAGTGGTCGTTAAAAGTGTATCTGAAGCAGGGTGCCCGCTTTAACGGTATGCGACGGTTCTCTCTGCAGGCACCTTACACGCGCAGTTTCCAGTCCGAGGCGATTATCGCCGATGCGATGCGAAGTGTTGGGGTGCTGGCACCACGCATCGACTATGTTGATCTTGTGATCAACGATAAGAAAGTCGGCATCATGCAACTGACCGAAGCGTTTGATACGCCTTTACTTGAATCTCAGGGGCGACGTTTTGGTCCATTGCTGCAACTGGACGACGCGCATACGTGGGAGATGGTTAGAACCACGGAGCGCCACACCCGAAACGGTAGCCGGAATGATAACCAACAGCGCGATGACCAACGCCGAGAGCTTGTCAACGAACGCGCCTGGTGGAGCCTTTTTTCCAACTGGCGATCAGCTACACCGAAGGCCTACGGCAAATACGGTAAGCGCAAAAAAGGTGAAGACCTGAATGCTGCACTGTCGCAGTGGATGGCGTTTACCAGTAATCAGGTGAGCCCGTCAGACATTTTTGACATCGATGCATTCGTCGACTTCTATATCATGTGCGAATACTTTACTGCACACAATCTGGCCCAATGGATGAATGCCCGGTTGCACTACAACACATTAACCGCCCGCTTCGAACCGATTGCATACGACGCAGACCTGCACTTTAAACCCATGCATGACGCACCGCTCACGTGCCTCAACCCTCGCAACAATCTGGCACGCACACTGATGCACGATCCTGTCTTCGCCAGGCAATGGGCAAACCGCATCGGGGCACTGGACGCGATGGTCACATCCGATAAGTTTGCTGACTTTATCAACGCACGAGACGCGTACTACCGACAGAAACTTGCAGCGGATTATCCGTGGCTGCCGTCGTTTGACTTCAGTCGGGCTCAAAGACAGTGTCGGCGACTGTGTGGACTGGGTAGCGATGACTTCGCACCACCGAGCATCGTCCAATCGAAGTTGCCCGACCCGGGCAGCATACCACTGAACGAACTGCCTGCTTTCGTTAAGGCATACGCGGGAGAAGATGAGAACGGTTCGTTCCTGACCCTCCATAACCGGATACACTCGAATGTCGTGGTGAGCCACCTGGCTTATGAAAACCGGATCAATGAGCAGATCGTGCCGTTGATCGGTCGGGGTGAAACAGACTTACCCGGCACCCGACTGCCACTAACGCTTGGGTCCGGTTCTGTCGCTCCACCGGCTGACTACACCGCCAATCGCATCGACCTGGCGGGCACCGCACTGACTGATGAAGATCGCCTTTCACTGCAGATCGAAATCGATGGACTCGGCACACAACAACCGATAGTGCAACCATTGCCATGGCCACAGCCCGTCACCATACCGGGCCCGACGCCGGTTGAGAATCTACTGCAACGTTATGCATTTTTAACACTGGATGAAACGGGCAAAGTGCTTCGGGTGGCGGCAGGCCGGTGGCAATTGGATGATCTGGTTGTCATACCTCGCGGCATCGCACTGATTATTAATGCCGGCACGCAACTGTTATTTACGCCAAACGCGGGCCTTGTGCTGAATGGAGATCTGACGGTACGGGGTGAGGCTGCAGCGCCGGTTATTTTTGATGCCACCGAGCAGACATCCGGCTGGCGTGGAATCTTTTCGCATGGCGCCGGAAACCAGTTATCTGTAAAACACGCCACCATTAACGCGACACGCGGATTTGAAATACCCGGTTGGCGTCAGCCGGCGGGCCTTTTTTCCTATCGGACGAACGTCGTGCTTGAAAATGTCGCCATCAGCAACAGTTGCGCGGACGATGCAATCAACCTGATCAGATCAACCATCGATATCAAAGACGTTCAGGTCACCAACAGCTGTAAGGATGCAATAGATATCGACGCATCGACCGGCACTCTGTCCGATCTGAATTTGCAGCAATCCGGTGGTGATTTACTCGACTTCTCCGACTCTGCCGTCACCCTGGGCGACAGTGTTTTTTCAGGTGCCGGCGACAAAGCAATTTCTGTGGGTGAAGCGAGTGATGTCGAAATAAGTGACGTGACGATCACTGACTCCGTGATCGGACTGGCTGCAAAGGATTTTTCCGAAGTAAAAATCACCCGCACCGACATCGCATCCGTCGATATCGGGCTGATGGCGTTTCAAAAGAAAGCGGAGTACGGTCCCGCGACTGTGGCGGGCAGCGACCTTAACATAACAGCTGCACAGCAGTATGTGCTGGAACAAAGATCACGCATCGCGCTGGACGGTCGGGAACTGACGGTAACACCGTTTGATCTGACGGATTTCTATTGATGTCACTGCACATCAAAGACTGCGCACAGCAAAGCCTCCGCTGCTTCGAGCGCACTCTTCAGTGTGGTGACAGACGTCATCCCACCTCAAAAAGCGCCGCCGCCCCCATGCCGCCACCGACACACATGCTGACGACCACATACTTGGCACCGCGTCGCTTGCCTTCAATCAGTGCATGGCCCGCGGTTCGGGCACCGGTCATGCCGTAGGGGTGCCCAATGGAAATCGCACCGCCGTTCACATTGTACAAGTCGGGATCAATACCGAGATGATCGCGACAGTAAAGACACTGCACAGCAAACGCCTCGTTGAGCTCCCACAAACCGATATCGGAGACTTTAAGGCCGTGTTGCTGCAGTAGCTTCGGGATTGCGAAGATCGGACCGATCCCCATCTGTTCGGGCTCCGTGCCGGCCACCGCCATACCACGATAGATACCCAGTACGTTTTCACCACGCTGCTCAGCCAGCTTTCGCTCCATGACGACACAGGCGGACGCACCATCAGACAACTGACTGGCGTTACCTGCGGTGATGCTGCCCCCTTCTATTACCGGGTTCAATGATTGCAGACCTTCGAGCGTGGTTTCAGGGCGATTGCCTTCATCCTTGCTGATGGTGACTTCGGCAAAACTTTCCGCCTTGGTTTCTCTGTCGACTATTTTCTGTGTTGCAGTGATCGGTACAATTTCATCATCAAACAATCCGGCGGCCTGTGCCGCTGCGGTGCGCTGCTGTGACGATAGCGCATACTCGTCCTGCTGATCCCGGGAGACCTCGTATTTATCCGCCACGTATTCCGCCGTCTTCAGCATGGGCATATAGGCATGTGACTGCATGGCGGTAACGTTTTCGTCAATATCCTCCGCAACCCATCCGAGATACTGATGCTGAAGTCTGGAGATATTGTCCTGTCCTCCGGCAACACAAACTTTCATACCGTCCACGATAATCTGTCGCGCCGCGGTGGCGATAGCCATTAAACCCGACGAGCACTGACGGTCGATGGTTTGCGCCGAAGTACTTGCCGGCAAACCCGCAGCAAAGGCCGCGTTGCGGGCAAGATTGTTGCCGGCGGTGCCACCGGTCAACACAGTGCCGATTAATACATCGTCAATTTCAGCCGGATCGACTTTGGTGCGCCGCACCGCATGGTCGATCGCGTGAGCCATCAGCGTCGGAGACTTGATGTTATTCAGTCCCCCTTTAAATGCCCTGCCAATCGGGGTACGGGCGGTAGCAACGATGACAGCTTCGGTCATGAACAGTCTCCAGGCGACGTGGTCGGATAATGTGATTCAATTGTAGCGTGATTCGACCGGCTGCACCCTCACGGGTTCAGTGACAGCCTGGACTGAGGCCTGTTGCCGGACGGCAGCGAAATTGTGATTCTGGCACCGGCTCCATCGCGGTTTTCCAGCCGCAGCGCACCACCGTAGCTTTCGATGAGTTCCCGGCAGATCGCTAACCCGAGTCCCTGTCCTTCACGTTGCGTATCCGCTCTCACCCCGCGGCTGGTCAGGTGTTCAAGCAGGTGGGCCGGAAAGCCGGGCCCGTCGTCTTCGATGGTGATGTGCGCTTTGCCATCGGCATCATGGGCGCCAAGTTCAATGCGACTGGCTCCGTACTTACAGGCATTCTCGAGCAAGTTACCGAATATTTCCATCAGATCCCCCTCCTCAATGCACACCGTCTGCTGTTCACCGATGCGGTTGATAAACTGCACATGCTGTCGATGAAAGACTTTGCCGAGCGAGCGGGTGATTTTTTCAAGCGGTGCATTCAGTTCGATCGGTGGTGTTAACAACCGTCGGGTGCCGGCGTCAGCGCGCTTGATGTGGTAGTCGACGATCTGCTGCATGCGATCTGCCTGTCGCTGCAATTCGCGATCATTCCCTTCGTAGGCTTTAAGATTACGGAGCACACTCAATGGGGTTTTAAGGCTGTGTGCGAGATCATCCAGTGTATGTCGGTATTTCTCTCGCCTGCCGCGCTCACTGGCAATAAGCGCATTGAGTCTGCTGGCGACCGGATGAAGTTCCAGCGGCAGGTCCGATGGCAACTGCTCGCGCTGCCCATCCTCGATCTCGTTTAATTGCCGCGACATCCGTCGCAGCGGCCCCAGTCCCCAGGCCAGCGCAATCGCAATACTGGTGAGTAACAACAACCCCATGCCGAGCATTGCCAGCCACAGGTTGCGATTGAATTGCCTGCGCTGCTGATCAAACTCGTGGCGGTTATCGGCAACGACAAACTGATACACCTGCACATCGCCTTCAGGCAATAACCACTCAACTGCAAAGCGCAGCATAAAGAGCGTACCCATGCGAGCGTCATTTTCGGTACTGAAAATCCATTGTCCGATTTCACCATCACTGCTGGCCGGCAGTTCAGTCGTGAGAGAAGGTGAACGCCACACCTGCGTAATACGGGTATCGCGAATTTCCGCATACGTACCGGACATCGGCTGGCGCAGCAAGGCGTTAGGGAGTTCTGCCGGTAGAATGTCTATGGTGCCGCCCGCGGCGACTCTGGTAACACCAAGCAGACCATAGATCTGCCCCTGCATGCGTTCAAAGCGCGCCTGTTCCGCCCGCTGATCCACTGTGTGAATGATGACCAGCGTACTCAAGCCGATAAACAAGGCCAGTACGACCGCCGCGGCGAGCAACAGCCTTACCGCGATGGAGTTCATGCGTCGGTGTCGTTATCACCGGGGTTGGCACGCTCCAGTGCGAAACGATATCCTCGTCCGCGCAGTGTCTCTATCGGGTTCATGGTGTTGTCAGGGTCGAGCTTGCGCCGAAGCCGTCTGACAAACACTTCCAGTACATTGGTATCGCGCTCGGTATCTTCCTCGTACAGATGGTCGAGCAGCGCCGGTTTGGAAATCACCTCACCCGCATGAATAGCGAGATACTCCAGCACCTTATACTCATAGGCTGTCAGACTGATTATTTCCTCGCCCACGCTAACGCGCTGCTCTCTGGTTTCAATCTTCATCACGCTGAAGTCGAGCAGCGGATGCGCCCAGCCACCGACACGACGCAACAGGGCTCGTATCCTGGCCAGTAGCTCTTCAAGGTGAAACGGTTTGCCAAGGTAGTCATCAGCACCGGCCTCGAGACCCTCGACGCGATCCTGCCAGCGGTCACGTGCGGTCAGAATCAATATCGGATAGAGATGACCTTCCTCGCGGATTTTTCTGATGATCTGCATACCATCAAGACCCGGTAGCCCGAGATCTATCACCGCCAGATCGACAGGCATTTCACGAGCGAGATACAGCCCCTCTTCCCCATCGCCGGACGCATCGATGGCAAAGCCCTCATCCTGCAATCGCTCCACTATCTGGTTGCGGAGTGCTTCTTCGTCTTCAATGATCAGAACGCGCATAGTGATACCGTGTGTTGAGTGCGTAGCTTATGCCGATTTTTGCCCTTTCACCACGATGGCTTTTACGGTGCCGTCAATCAGTATTCGAATTTCAAGGTCGGTACAACCGTCGGCTCCCTCGCGCTCGTCGACTTTCAGCACCTTGCTGCCTGCGTGATCGTTCAGCACGCGACTAATGCTGGCGTCTCGATTGACCGGCTTGCATTGCTCGTCGGCCTGACAAACAGCAGCAACCGGAGCGGCGGCCAGTGTCAACCCCAGTAGGATATTCGTAGTTTTGCTGATCATGGTGAAACTCCGCCGATACCGACTGATCCGGGTGACTCGCCGCTTTAGTGTTTAATGCCGGCCCCACGTGGCCCGACGCAATATTCAGTGATGGCACCTTCGCCGCACTGCCCTGTGTGCTGGCAGCGCATGGTGCTTCCTCAGGTCTCCGCCAGTCGCATCGTTCACTGGCCTTTTCCGCATTGAAAAATCGCCCTGTGATTGATACTACCCAGTGTAGTGGAGCATCGCTGACCGACAGGTTAACGGCGGTATTGCGCCAACTTACAGCAAAGTGCTGCAGCCGATTGCCCCGTCAGCGTCGATTTTGTCGACAGATTGGAGTTAACGGGCCGTGGATAGCGACACGTTTACACGGATTCTATCACCCGGATGGTAGTCGGTGTGAGTGCGAAACGACTGTCCGCGAAAGCGGTAGGTCACCAGAAATCCGTCTGGCTGCCGGATGCGCTGCACGTGTTCCGTGGTCGTGCAACGCTGCCGACGATGGGAGTGGTGGTGCCGGTCGTGATGCTGACGATGACGCTGCACCGACGAGTTGCCACCGCGGTGATGCAACTGATGCCTCTGGTGACTGGCGGCCAGTCCGGCACCGATCGCGGCTCCCGCCAGTACCCCGCCCGGGTGGCTGCGGCCATTGATCGAACGTGTCACCTCATGGCCAATAGCACCCCCAATGACCCCGCCGACAAAGACTGCTGTGTTGTTGTGATGATGGTGTCGTCGATTGCCCTGATGACGACTGCGTTGCGGCTGATGCTGCAGCCTCGGTCCATGGCAGATGCGCTGCGGTGTGCGTTTGGTCACGATGCGATATTTCGGCTCAACATGGATGACACGGGCAAAATCGCTGAACACATGTTTTCTGTGATGACTGTCGCCGGCAACGGCCATCGTGGCCGAACCGGCGCACAACAGCATCGAGACGCCAGTGAGCGAGAGCGCGTTGAGCAGGCGGGATTTCATGAGCGGTGACCTCCTTTGGTTTCGGCCCATGCTACTTTTCACTGCTGAATCAGTTCTGAACTTTTTAATAATTTTCACCCTTTAGTAAATCAGCTGTTTCCGTTCATTTTTCGCACACCTGCAAATGGACCGCGTTTTGCAACGATCACCGGTTCCGAGCGCGATGCAATCTCGCCCACTGAACTGATTTACAAATCCGGACACAGTGGTGCACGTTATTTTTAAACGCTGTCAATTGCCCTTATGCCGTCTGTTAAAACCATATATTTCCACATCGGTTGCGGTAAAACCGGA
>CAZOXM010000094.1:0-17709 GCA_964583825.1 uncultured Granulosicoccaceae bacterium | reverse complement strand
GCGCGGCGATGAGTTTGTTGAACTGGTGAACGCAATCCAGGCTGCTGCCGAGTAAATCGAGTCGCTTTACACCCACCAGTTTCAAGGGGCGGGGAAATCGCAGGATGTCGGTGTGTTGTAATCGCTTGTCTATGGTGCGGGGTGCATGTCGCCCCGCCTGAGAAAGCACTGGCATGCAATGGTTTTCACCGCTACCCCTGAGCGCTTTGGTCGGGTGTGCTTGGCAGCAGGTATTGAGGCTGCTTTTTCCGGTGTAATATCAAAGGGGCGACAATGCCAGTTTTCGTGTGGCTCGAACGGCATTTCGAAGAGGCGATTTGCTGTATTTGTCTGGCTGTAATCGCAACCGCGGTGTTCTCGCAGGTCATTGCACGTTACGTATTTGAAGTTGCCCTGCACTGGACGGAGGAAACAGCGGCCATGTGCATGGTGTGGGCTGTGTACATGGGTGCTTCCCTGTGTGTCAGAGAGCGCTTTCATATTCGCATTATCGTAGCTGTGCAGGCACTGCCTGTCGGTTTTGGCCGAATCGTCGTTTTTATCGCGGATATTGTCTGGGCTTTTTTCTGCGTGTTTATGTTAAAGGTCAGCTGGGATTATCTTGCCGTGTTCTGGAAGTTTCCCGAAACCAGTCCATCGCTCGGCATTAATCAGTTCTATCCACAGACTATTCTGGTGATCGGTTATGCGCTGATGCTGTTGCGCCTGATTCAGACATACGTCGTTTGGTGGAGAGAAGGGGCAAACGGATTGCCGGGTATGCTCGAGGAACAATGGGAAACGACTGTTAAAGACGAGGAGCATCAGCTTTGAGCCCGCTGATAATTCTGGCCGTGACCTTTGTGGGTCTAACGATTATCGGCGTGCCGCTGTTTGTCTCTGTGGGTCTGACCACCGTACTGGCGCTGTTTTTAATCGACATTCCCTATACGCTGATGGCGCAAACCGGATATGGCAGCCTGACGCCGTTTCCACTCTTGACCATCCCTTTGTTTGTGCTGGCCGGGCGTTTGATGGAGGTAGGTGGCATGGCCAGCCGCATGATTGCGATTGCCACGAATCTGGTGGGCGCTTATCGCGGCTCGATGGGGCTTGTCACCGTGTTTGCCTGCATGTTGTTTGCCGCGCTGTCGGGTTCCGGGCCGGCGACGACTGCGGCGATCGGATCGGTGACTGTACCGGCAATGAAACGTGAAGGTTACGACGTGCCGTTTGCAGCGGCCATCACCGCCAGTGCGGGGGCACTTGGCAGTCTGATTCCACCGTCTAACCTGTTGATCATATACGGGCTCGTATCAGAGACTTCCATTCCCCGTCTCTTTCTGGCGGGTCTGCTACCGGGTTTTATGGTCACTGTGTTGCTGATGATCACCACCTATATCATTGCACGTCGTCGTGGTTATGGTGGTGACGGGCAACCGTTTTCATGGCGCCCTTTTTTAGCGGCTGCATGGGATGGCAAGTGGTCAATAGGGGCACCTGTGCTGATTCTTGGGGGTATTTATGGGGGGGTATTCACTCCGACCGAGGCTGCGGGTGTGGCCGTTTTTTACTCTCTTTTTGTGGGGCTTTTTGTCTATCGCGAATTGACCTTACAGAAAGTGATCGATGCGTTGCGATTTACGGCATTGCTCACCGGCATTCTGATTCTGCTTACCCCGACGCTTGCATTCGGACAACTGACCGCATTCTATGATGTCCCTGCCGCTGTTCAGGAAGGCATTACCTCGATTACTGAAAACAAATACCTGGTGCTGTTTCTGATTGGCGTGTTCTATATTTTTATCGGCACGTTTATGGAATCACTCGCACAAATTGTATTGTTTACCGCGGTCTTTCTGCCGCTGGTTTCATCACTCGGTGTCGATCCGGTGATGTTTGGCATTTTTACTGTTATCACGTGTGAAATAGGATTCCTGACGCCACCGCTTGGCGCCAATCTGACTGTGGCGGCACGTATCTCGGGTATTTCAATCGAGCGCATCTCGGTGGCTGTATTGCCATTTATACTGGCTTATATTGTCGGTATGGTGATTCTGATCTTTTTCCCTGACCTCTCGGTCTTTTTGCCCAACTGGCTCTACGGGGAGGCCAAGTAGTATGCAGGACTCGGTAGATATCATGCTCACTGGTGCCACGGTGTTTGATGGCAGTGGTGACGAAGGATTTATCGGGGATATCGCGATCACGGGTGAGATGATCAGCGCCGTGGAGCCGCGCGGGGTGCTGAAGCCGTCACAGGCCGCTGAGGTCATCGATGTTTCCGGCTTGATGGCGGCACCCGGGTTTATCGATATGCACACGCACTCCGACTTCACGTTGATTGCCGATGGCCGCGCTCAAAGTCAGGTACACCAGGGCGTTACCACCGAAGTGATCGGTCAGTGCGGTATTAGCTGCGCACCGGTCAACACACCACAGGACATTCGCCGTGTTGCGCCGTGGTTTATCGAGCACGCGCGTCATGATCAGTGGCTTGGCTTTGGCGAATATCTGGATGTGCTCGATGCGAATACGCTGGGTGTGAACGTCATGGCGTTTGTGGGCCACGGTACGATTCACCGCTCGGTGCTGGGTGGTGATTTACATCCGGGTGAACCTGAAGATGTGGCTGAAATGGCAAACCTGGTTGATCAGTGTATGGACGAGGGTGCCGGCGGTCTGTCTACCGGGCTTGAATACTTCCCCGGTATTCTTGCCGCGCCGGAGCATCTTGTGCCGCTGTGTGAGGTCGCCGCGAAATACAAACGCCTCTATGCGACACACGTGCGCAACCGTGATACGCACTATGATCTTGGCTTTACCGAAGCCATCGCCACAGCAAGGCAGTCAGGGGCGAAACTGCAGATCAGCCATATCCAACCGAAGTTCGGTGCGCCTGACTATGCGATGAATCATACGCTTGAGATGATTGAACTGGCGCGACGGCACGATGTGGATGTCGCTTTTGATGTAATCCCACACGACTGGAACAATACACTGATGGCCGCCATTTTACCGAAGTGGGCGCAGGCCGGCACCATCGACGATGTCTTGTTACGGCTTGCCGATCCGGAGTGCCGTGAACGCATCATCAACAACCCGCAGCCGATGTGGCTGATGGTAAAGGCAGAAAAATGGTCTGATATCGTTCTTCTGAACGCGACACATAACAAGGAACTGGTCGGCGCAGACTTCGCTGAAATCGGCCGCATGCGTAACTGCCACCCGTATGATGCTGTGCTTGATATCCTGTTGGAGGAGGGGCGGGACCTCATGTCGTGTATGTGGTCTTCAAAAGCCTTTCGCGAATCTGATGTGGAACTCTGCCTTGATCAGCCCGAGTGTGCAGTTATCTCGGACACGGTAGCCATTGCCAATGAAGGCATACTTAAAGACCATGTTGGCTCGTTGTCCGGCTACGGATGGGCGGCGCGTTTTCTTCAATATTATGTGCGCGACCGCAGGGTACTGTCGCTGGCTGAAGGCATTGCCAAACTCACAGCCATTCCCGCTGCACGACTTGGCCTGAAAAACCGGGGACAGCTGAAGCCCGGATATCAGGCCGATATCTGCATCTTTGATCAGGCCAATATTGCCAGCAATGCCACGGCGGAAAATCCGCGTCGCTATGCATCGGGCATTGCACATGTACTGGTGAATGGCCGCTTGTCGATGCGAAATGGCGAGCGTACCACTGTTAATGCCGGTCGGGTGATTCGGGAATTTGCGAGTTAATCGTCTGTGGGTAATGCTGTCCTGAATGTATAAGGGCGATCGTTTAAGTCCGGGTTTGTCTACTTAATGTTGCTCTTTCTATCTTCGGGTGCGTCCGCTACCCTCGATAGAAGCGACCGCGGCCCCGATAAGTACCAGCGGAGTTGCCAGTAGAAAACTGGTTGAAAGTGGCAGCCGGAAGATAAACAGATCGGCAAGCAGCGGCCACAACAGTGCAATATATTCATATGGTGCGAGGCGTGATGCCTCGGTAAATCGAAATGCCATCGTCATTGCTATATGACCGAAACCGCCGAACAGTCCGGAGGCAATGAGTAGTAACAGTGTGCTGCCGGAAGGCATCATCCAGCCCGAGGGCAGTGTCAGTAGCGAGCCGGCGATGGAGGCGAGTACAAAGTAAATCGCAATTGCCCCCGGGCTTTCTGTACGGTTCAGACTACGTACCATAATGAGTGCCAGCGCAGAAAGAATCGCAGCAATCAGTCCTATTCCGTAGCCAGTCATCCTTGTGGTATTGAGACCGTCCTTAAGGTCGGGCCAGACCAGTACGACAACACCGGCAAACCCGAGTACCAGGCCTGCAATGCGCCAGACAGTGAGTCTTTCAGACAGAACAAAGACGGCGGCGAGTGCCATGAGTATGGGAGAGAGCTGTGCAATCAGGATTGCTTCTGCGAGATTGAGTCTGGCCAACGCAGCAAAGGAGCCGAACAGCGCCAGTGCGCCGAAGCTTGCACGCAGAAAGTGATCGACCGGGCGCTTGGTCGCCAGTCCATCGGGAAATTCACCTCTCATCCATAAAAAAATAACCAGCGGGATAAGGGCAAAAAACGATCGGAAGAATACGATCTCGCCCAGTGGCACTGCTTCACTGACTGCTTTGACACTGATGAACATGCCACCCATCAACAACCCGGACAATATGCGTAGGCCGATACCCAGACTGGTTCGGTCGTTAACGTTTGCCGTAGTTTTCATCCGGTTTTGTTCTGCCGGGCAATGGCATCGCGCAATGCGTCACCGGCCAGGTTAATGGCCAGCACGCAGACCACGACGGCTAGGCCTGGCCAGATCATTTGCAGCGGTGTTGAGCGCATGTGTATCCGCGCGTCGAGCAACATGGTACCCCATTCGGGCATCGGTGGCTGCACGCCGAAGCCCAGAAATCCCAGTGCGGAGATGCCGAGAATGGCTCTGGCAAACATGCCTGTCCAAACGACAGCGAGTGATGGCAGCAGTGCAGGTAAATAGTGCCAGCGAGCTATGGACAGAGCAGACAGTCCGGCAAGCCTGGCTTGTATAACGTAACCACGGGATCGCAGTGTTAGGCCGATGCCACGAGCCACACGACAATAGCGCATCCATCCGGTAACGGTTAGTGCGAAGATCAGGCTTCCGGTTCCTGCCCCGAGCAAGCCGGCAATAACCACCGCTGCCACCAGTTCCGGAAACGCCAGAAAAGTATCAGTTGTGCGCATGACTATCCAATCTGCATATTTACCACCCAGTGTTGACACAAGCCCAAGCATGGTACCGATGACCAGCCCCATGACGGAAATCAGAAATGCAAGACCCAGTGAGAAACGCGCACCCACCATCAAACGTGACAGTATGTCTCTGCCGAGTGCGTCCGTACCCAGTATCCACTTATCCCCAGGCGGGCTTAAACGCTCAGGGATGTTGATGGCAGTGGGATCGTGAGGCGCTAACAGCGGCCCGAAGCACGCTATCGCAACAAACCCAACGGCTAACAGTACAACACTACGCATCATGTTCACCAACGCGCGGGTCGATCAATCGATAACAAAGATCAATCAACAAATTGATGGTAACGAACAGCAAAGCCGCAAGCAGGACTACCGCCTGAACCCTGGGAAAATCCCGCGCCTCAATGGCATGGACCAGAAAGCCGCCCAGACCGGGACGTGAAAAGATCACCTCAACCATCACTGCTCCTTCCAGTAGAAAGGCCAGCTCGAGACCCAGCACAGTAATCACAGGTACCGCTGCATGAGGAGCAATATGGTCCCTGCCAAGTGCGCGCTCGGACACACCGCGACGCACCAGTGCGGGCAGAAACGTTTGTGTGCGCGCTTCAAGAATGCCAGAGCGAATGATGCGTGTCAGCGAGGCCGCTACGCCCAGCCCCAGTGTTAACGCAGGCAGCAACATGTGCAGTGGTGTACGTGCCCCCATCGCTGGTAGCCACGCAAGCTTTACCGCGAACAACAGGATTAATAAAAGGCCCAGCCAGTACGCCGGAATAGCAGCCCCGAGTGAAGCCATAGCCACGGCAAACCGATCAGCGACGCCGCCAGGCTTGCGAGTAGCAATGACCGCCAGCGGCAGTGCGATGCACAGTCCGATCAAGAGCCCGACAAGCGCCAATGGCACAGTATAGGAAATGGCCACCAGCAGATCGGGCAGCACTTCTCGACCGGTGACCGATGAATTGCCGAAGTCTCCAACCATCAGCGGACTGATCCACGCTTTAAATGCCTGCCAGAAACCTGCATCAAGACCCGCCTCGACGCGTACCTGATCGATAATGTCTTTTGACACAATAGCGTCATAGCGCGCCTGCGCTATCGCAAGTGCAGGATCTCCGGGTGCATGCCAAAGCAGTGCAAACGTTGCCAGCGCAGTGCCGCTAAGCACCACTGCAGCGCGTAACAGCAAACCGCAAGCGATGCGGATCATGCCCTGTGCTCCAGGCCGCCAAGCGCTATCGCAGCGTCACGCAACGACGCACCATATTCGGTACGCGGCGCGTTGATAAAATCGATGGGATTCCCGATCTCTAGAACCCTCCCGGATTTCAAAACGGCTATTTCATCGCTAAAAGAGGTGGCATACCCAAGGTCATGCGTTACGATCAATGCAGCAAATCCGTGCTCCACCTGAAGTTCTGCTATTAGCTGCGCCGTCAGCTTTTGGCTTACTGCATCCAGTGCCGACAGTGGTTCGTCAAACAGCACCAGCGCGGGCGCACTGATCAATGCTCTTATAATGGCGGCGCGCTGTGCCTGACCAATGGAAATCTCTGCCGGTCGTCGATTCAGCAGATCTAACGGTAATTCGAGTTTCTCGCAAAGACTTTGAAGACGGTCATGAGGTATCGGCAGACCCTTGCCAACGATAGGTTCAAGGATCGTTTGACGCACTTTTAGCACTGGATTAAATGCGGCTCGCGGCTCCTGCATAACCAGAGATGGACGGCACTGATGTACTGGCAGGTCACACCAGCTAATACGTCCGCACGCAAGGCGCACCAAACCCATAACCGCAGCAATTAAGGTGGATTTTCCCGCACCGCTCTCACCAACCACTGCCAGAGTTTTACCCGGTTCAAGGGTAAGCGACACATTCTCAAGTGTTGGTATGCGGCCACGCCTGACCAGTACATTTTCAACGATTAACATACCGGCATCAAGGCTGGTGAATGGTTATATTCAAGGTGTGCAAGGGAGAACGTGATATTTTGCACCCGCCACAGCGTTGATGAAAGTAAACACACTGGCAACGGCTTTCAGACACAGATATTGCCCACAAGCCAACGCAGTTTTATTAATCGAATCATATATGCATTTAAGGTTGACATACACTAGCCGACCTTTGCGTTGTGCCAGCTTCTGTATGATACCAGTGCTGCAGCTTCACTGGTTGCAGGCCGTGCTAACACTTCAGCAGTCGGCGAATCTTCCACAATTTTTCCCTGATGCATGACCATCAGTCGGTCAACACGGCGTGCAGCCAAGCCCAGGTCGTGTGTGATCAGCAACATAGCGGTATTAGATTCGTCGAGAACAGTATCCAACAATTTCATCGTGCCGGCTGCCACCACCGGATCCAGCGCGGAGGTCGGTTCATCCAATACAAGCAGTTCCGGATTGCCGATCAGTGCCATAGCAACAACAAAGCGTTGTTGCATACCCCGGCTCCAGCTCCACGGTCGACTGCGCATGTTACCGTGTTCGATCTTCAAAGCTTTAAAAAGGTGACGTTGTCTGTCGGCTTTCAGCGCGTAATTCAGCGCACGCTCCGCCTCACGCCAGTGAAATGCCATGCTGCGCAACGGATCAAGCGCTTCATCAGGACTTTGCGGTACGTGTGCCACACGTTTACCCTGCGCCTGCAAAGCATCAACGAGTGCATGGCCGAGCGTTGATTTTCCGGCGCCGGATGTGCCGACAAGTCCAACGCGTTCAGCGGAGTCGAAAGTTAAAGAGGTGGGATACAACAGCGTCCGGCCCGAGCGTTGGACGCTCAGGCCGGTAACGGACAACGACATGCTACTTAGACAATGAAGTCTCGTGAGTGACCCAGTAAGTCTCGGTCGGATGAACCTGATAACCGGTCAGTCCTTCACGCGCCACATTCACCTGACTGACGTGGAATACAGGAATCATGGCGCCATCATTTGCAATGATTTCCTGCACTTTGTGATAGATGTCTTTTCGTGCCGCATGATCAAATGTGGAACGGCCTTGATCCAGCAGCGCATCAATTTCAGCGTTTGAGTACTTTCCGCTATTAGAGCCACCGTCTGATTTCAAAAGTGTTTCAAGCACGGCACCCGGATCACCCTGTGGTGTGGTTACCCACGCTTGCAGGAACAGATCCGCCGTACCGTTGGCAATTTCGTCGTTGCTGGCGCCGTATTCACCGACTCGTACATTGGCAGCTATACCAATAGCCTGTAAAAAGGCCTGCGTGAGTTCGGCCGTCGGTGGCAATGCTGCCCGCTTTGAATAAGTGACGATATCAATTTCCAGTGGTTCGCCATCCAGCATCCACTGGCCGCTTTCTTTCACAGCACCGGCCTCTGCCAGCAGGGATTCCGCCCGTTTTGGGTCGTACACTGCGGGTATATCGGCCGACCATCCCTTACCATCCGGGTAAACAGTGCCCGCTGGTACACCTCCCACGCCTGACAGTGCCGCCTCCACAATGCCTTGCCGATCGATCGCCATTGACACAGCGCGGCGAATCAGCGGATTTGACAGCGGACCACTGGCAGCGTTTACAGTATAAAAGTACAGCCTTGCCGTTGGTGCTGAAAACCCTAGCGCACCGGTACTCTGGATACGTTCGAAATCCGCCTCCGGGTAGTTGATGACCATATCGACTTCGCCCGCCTCGAAAGCCAGGGCTGCAGTAGACGGATCCCCGGAAATAACAATGCGCACTTCATCCAGCCCGGGCTCACCCAGTCGATAACCATCATTCGCTTCTGCCCGGTAGAGTTGCTCCGGCACCGCTTCACGAAAGATGTAGGGACCGGTGGCGTTGATAGGAAATGCATCCGATGGTGCACCGAGCACTGCGATAGCAGGTTCAGAAAGCGTCCACGGGAAAGCGGCGTTCGGTGTGTTGGTTTCAAACACGACGACGTTCTCGCCTTCGGCGGACATGCCTTTCAGATCCAGCAGTTTCGCCACCCGTGCGTTGTGGCCGGAGTTGCCTTCTTCGGAGATTGAGGTAATAGCGTCAATCACCGCCTGTGCGGTTACCGGAGTACCATCATGAAAGTTAACCGCGTCTCTTAGTGTGACGCGCCAGGTAGTCGGTGCCGCCTGTTCTATGCTTTCAGCGACTCGCGGGTAAAGGTTGAGATCATAATCAATACCCATCAGTGTTTCTGTCACACCGGACTGGTTTGACATCCAGCCGTTGTAGCCAGCGCGTGGATCAGGTACCTCCGCGTTTGGCCCCCAGGTGGTGGTGATGGTCAGTGTGTCGGCGTGTGCTGCGCAAAGCAGCGTGCTGCTAGCCAAAACAAAGGCGAGGGTCAGCCGGTTGAGTGTGTTCATTTAATCGTCTCGCTACGGGTGTTGTCGAAGCAATATCACGGGGATAAGGGCCGGTTATTTTTTCAGCGGGTAGTTCATTCGGTATAAAGCTCGAAATCAGTCACGGACATTGCGTAGGCAGAGGTCGCCACGTCGTTCTCGTGCAGCACAGTACTCACCTCACCGGACACCCAGTACGGGTTGTACATGTCGCTGAGGTTGAGTCCCTCGTCAGTGTTCAACAGAATGATCTGATTGGGTGGTGGTGGTGGTACGTGAATACAGGCACCGAAGTAGGGCACCAGAAACGCCTGGGTCACCGCGTCCGGTGTGTCGAACTCCAGCGGTACCAGATAGCCCGCAATGCGAATGCGCTCGCCATTAAACTCGCTGCGCACATCGGTAGATAACAGTGCCTGCGTGTAGCGGTCTGCCTGGTCGTCGAATGTGCCTGACGTCAGTTTGTCGAACAGTTGTTGATCTTCAGCGGAGCCTTCTTCCACGTCGAATAGATACGCCGGTGGGTTCAGTAACGCTTCGAGATCAGCGGCGGGCATCAGGTCCGTCCACTCAACGGTTTTATGCTCAAGCGCGTCGACCACAGCATTTTTTAGCCGTGTGTTGCTGTCGCCAATGAAATCACAGGCCGTCAGCAGCAACAGCAGGGTTAGCAGTGCCAGTTTGCCGCAACCGGGTATATTCAGGTGGAGTGAGCGATGCATAGGGCTGCAGGCCATCAGGCAGTGGGTGGCAGCGTGTTTTACCGGGGCAATCAGATAAGGAAGCTGAAATGCCAGCCTGGCGCAGATACGCCCCGCTGTTGACCTAAAATTTGTCAATATAAAAATGATATGATATATCATGTATATTGAAAATTCAAAATAGAAAAACGCACGGTGTAACCGGTGAAAAGCGGGTAAAATGCGGGTACAGCATCGATTGAGTAATGAATGAGCAGCTACCAACAAGCTCTGGCCCATGCGGAAGCGCAGTGTATCCAGCATGGCAGTAAACTAACCAGTAAAAGAAAGGCGGTATTGCTGGGGTTGCTACAGTCAGGGCGCGCACTTTCAGCCTATGAACTGGCCGATTACTGCAGGGATGAACTGGGCGAGTCCATGCCGCCGATGTCGGTCTACCGGATTCTCGAATTTCTTGAAGGCGAACAATTGGTGCACAAGCTGAAACTTGCCAATCGCTTCGTCGCATGCGTGCATATTACCTGTGATCATCAGCATGCCGTACCGCAGTTTTTAATCTGTGAGCAGTGCCACCGGGTGTCGGAAGTGGATATCAAGGCGTCTACAATGCGGGCGTTGCGCGACAATGTCGAAGGCGCCGGGTTCCGGCTGGTGACGCCACAGCTGGAAATGAACTGCATTTGCGATCAATGCGCCAACGATGAGGCGGGTTAGCCGGCGGTAAACTGTCCCATCAGGGAATCACCTCGAAAACATTCTCAAACACTGGCTGCCAACCCGGCTTCGACCGGGCTTTTTCTTCAACGAGTAATGATAAGCGAATGTCCGCTTTCGGGCCGACTGCTTACGGTGCAGATCGGTACAATTTTAACCATACCGATAACCAGTGTTATGTTAAAACTGCAATTGATTCGTGACTAGATAACTGAGTTTGATCTCGACCAATCAGTCCAATCTATGATTCCGTAATCTCGAATTTCTTCAAGATTATCTCCCTCAAGACGATCGCAAAATAACACAACATTATTGCAGTCCCATCGAGCATTCGGCACGACGATGGCGGAAAATCCAAGGAACTGTGCTGTTTCACCGATCTGCTGAGTTCGCGTGTACTCTTTGTCCCTATTTGCGTAAGTCATCTTTCCGTAGTTTGCTGTGTCGACACCTAAAGATGACAGCGATTTTTCGTCACCTAAATTTAAAACGTTATCTAAATTGAGTTGCAATTCAAATGTCTGGTATATTGCCTTACTTGGTACAACAGGTTGTCCTCTCCTCAGATGAAAATACATCTCGGAAATCGCACCATCTTTCTCTTGAGAAGTATAAAGAACCTCGAAACTCCCATCGTCCCACCGACCACCTGAACTACTACACTGGCAGGGGTCTCTATCCTCACGTACTACTCTCCAAATAGACTGGCTGACGGAAATCGATTCACCAGATTCCATGGCATCGATCAGATCAGTATCACGAGGCTTTCTATATCGCACTTACAAATAAGCCTCTGAGTCGAGACGTTTAATTACTTGTAGCACTTCCTCCATTTTCCCTTGGTGAATAAGATCAATAGCGCGTTCACCATCCAGCTGAGGATGTGGTGAATTCAACCAAACCCTAATTTCAGCGGCGTCATAATAGTCCCGTAATCTACCAACGATGTAGAAAAGATCTGATAATCGAATTTCATTTTTTGGCTGTGGGGTAGCCTGCCCATTCACCCAACGAGAAACTGTTGCTTTCGAGACATTCGTTAAGTTTGCAATATCAGTTCCTTTCAAACCACCAAATTTTTCTAAGTCATTTATGTACCTTGAAATTGCGCCTTCACTCATGATTTAAGTTCTCGTTATCTTGCTGTTTTGTAGATCGGTATAACGGCTTAGATCTACTGTAATTATCCCCTATGTACTCAAGCAAACACTCGAGTGCTTGGTGTATCTTAAGGTGCCGCCAGTTCAGCCACTTTAGTGTCCAAAACAAGTTCAGCTCCTGATGCTTTAAGCGCATCGACCAACTCCTTTTGAACTTCTGGTCTAGATGCATCTACGACAACACGTGAACCGGAAAGCCACCAGCAGCGTGAATAGCAGCAAGCTGCCGATGACCAGAATCACCCAGCACTAAAGAAGTGAGCTACCGGCCGAACAACCCTATTTTTAGGAAAAAGCTGCACAATGTTGTCAGACATACTTTTACACCATTTAGTCCCATATCGGTTTCATAATATATATTCTTGAAACAAATATGCAACCAGCAGGTGAGAAATAACAGAAATCACACAATGTACTTATGCGACATTGCGCTATAAGTAATTGATAAATAAAATTAAATATTGCTAATTGCAATCGTGAAAATCTAAAGCTGTAAAACTAAGGTGAAATCGGACACCGTTTTTGAAGTGTAGAGCCACGGACATCCAACAACATGTTGCATGGGCGAATGACCGGAATGGCCGATGCTATGCGGTGATTTCAGTTTTCACACGGCCTCGGCCGATCCGGATCGCTACCGGCCAGCTTTAGTCCCTGGGCTTTCCCCCGGTATGCGGCGGGGTTTAGCCTCGGCAGAAAATTGTGAGACTTCCGGGCTCAGTGGTCACTGTTAATCGTCAGGCAGTCCAGCAACTGACTTTCCCAGTGATCGTCTACCGTCTCGCCAATCATCTCGATGCAGCTCTGCCCCCGACCGAACAATTCAACTTCGGTCAGTGCATCGGCCGCCTTGTCGTATCCGAACACGCCGGTGTCTGTATTCATCACCGCTTTCACCCGCTCCGCATTGATGCCGCTTAACAAACTGAACAGTCGATCGCGGCTGAAAATTTTATCTTCGCTGAAACGCCAGCCGGCGCTCCGGTAGCCATCGCCCTGATTCACCTTTTTTATGTAGCCGCAGTCCGGTAAGCGGCTGACCGAGTTTTCTGCCGCCGCGTGGTGATGGTGTGAAGGTGTATCAGTCGCCGTTTGTTCGAGGTGGCGGGCGGTGCCGGTAAGTAAATCCCTGTCAATTTTCCCGTTGGTTGTGTACACCACGGTCACCTCCGGATGAGCACGCTTCTGCAGATATTCCAGCAGGGTCGCTTTGTCATCCGGTTGGTACAAATCAGTCTTGTTCGCGACGACAACATCGGCTACTTCGATCTGCTGATTGAATATCTCGTTATCGGTATAGCGCGTGTCGCCCAGCTGGCAGGCATTGACGATCGTGATCATGCGCTGGATGCAAAGCACAGTACGGTATGGCCCCCCCGAAAGTACCTGCAGTACTTCTTTCGGGTGGCCGAGGCCGGTCGGTTCGATCAGCAGGCGATCCGGTCTGGCAGTCGACAGCAGCTGATTGAGTGCCACCTGCATGGGTAATCCCGCCGCGCAACACATACAACCGCCGGGCACTTCCTGCACGTAAATGCCCTGTGACTCCGGGTGATGTCCCTGCATAAAGCTGCCGTCCACACCGATTTCGCCAAACTCGTTCACCAGTACAGCCCAGCGCTCACCGGCAGGTTTATTGGCCAGAAGATGCAGTATCGCGGTGGTTTTGCCAACGCCAAGAAACCCGGTGATGACATTGGTGGGTACGGCTTGTAGTTTTGCTGTAGCGGGCATGGGACGTATGTTCTGTTGGCGACCCCCGGATTTTACCGCCGCGACGGTTCCGCTGCCTGCCGAATTGTCCCGAACGTGGCGGCATGCGAGTCCCCGGTGCTGCGTACACGCCCTGATTCGTTTTCCCCGACAAACTTCTTTCGCGCAGACTCCGGTGTATGCCACTGATAGAATACAATCATCGACCCTGTTTCCAGCCAGTTAGATTGAGGTGTTTATGAATGCGCAGTCACCGGACTCACAGCAGCGCAAACGAGCGCTGGTATTGTCGGCACACGCCGCCGATTTTGTCTGGCGTTGTGGCGGCGCGATCGCGTTGCATGCCGAGCTCGGTTACGAAGTGACGGTAGCGTGTATGTCGTTCGGTGAACGCGGTGAGAGTGCGCGCCTCTGGAAGGAGGGCAAGTCACTGCAGGCCGTGAAAGATATCCGACGCAAAGAGGCGGAAAATGCCGCCGAAGCGCTTGGTGTACACGAACTGGTGTGTTTCGACTTTGGCGATTATCCGCTGACTTTCGATGAAGCGCGCAAATTCCAGCTGGTCGATCTGATTCGTCGGGTGCAGCCCGCCTTCATGTTCAGCCACTCCAAGTGGGACCCGTACAATACGGATCACATGTACATGACGCAGATTGCGCTCGAAACCCGCATGATTGCTCAGGCCTGGGGGCACAACCCCGGTGAAAAAGTGCTGGGTGCACCGAATCTCTACTTATTCGAGCCTCATCAGACCGAGCAAATGGAATGGAAGCCGAATGTGTTTCTCGATATTACGCCGGTTTGGGAAAAGAAGCGTGCTGCGATGGAATGCAACGAGGGGCAAATACACTTGTGGGAGTACTACACCCGCGTCGCGCAGCAGCGCGCCAATCACTTCAAGCGCAACTCTGGTGGTATGGCCGGTGGGCGGGACTGTCAATACGCAGAAGGGTTTGAGAAGATATTCCCCGATTGCGTTGATGAGTTAACCTGAAACGGTGGGTTTATTGGCGATAATGTAGTCTTGCACCGGCGGCACTGCGTAGTGTCATCATAGGTTGGAGCAACTGTTCCGGCTGGTCGATACTTTATATTCTCTACATTCGAGGTGTGTCTATGGAAATGCCGTCACCTGATCCGACGATTCTGGCCCGCAAGGTGGCCATCGTGGAGCGTCTGCGCGGCGTGTTGCCGGCTGATGCCGTGATCGACGATGAAGCCGAGACCCGCGCCTATGAATGTGATGCACTGACCGCGTATCGCTGTCCGCCTCTGGCTGCGGTGTTGCCGGCTAATACGGCAGAAGTGGCGGCCGTGCTGAAAATCTGCACTGAAGAAGGCGTGCCTGTGGTGCCGCGGGGCTCCGGCACCTCGCTTGCCGGTGGCGCACTGCCGACTGCCGATGCGGTCATTCTCGGCGTTGCCAAAATGAATCAGGTGCTCGAAACCGACTACGAGAATCGATTCATTCGAGTGCAGACGGGGCGCACGAATCTCTCGGTAACCGTTGCGGTTGAAGAAGAAGACTTCTTTTACGCCCCGGACCCTTCCAGTCAGCTCGCCTGCGCGATCGCAGGCAACATTGCGATGAACTCTGGCGGGGCGCATTGCCTGAAGTACGGTGTGACCACCAACAACCTGCTCGGAGTCACTCTGGTCACCATGGAAGGGGAAGTGGTTGAGCTCGGTGGCGCACATCTGGACGCCGCCGGTCTGGATCTGCTGGGTGTGATTTGCGGTTCGGAAGGTCAGCTGGGGGTGGTCACCGAGGCCACTCTGCGCATCCTCCGAAAACCGGAAGGTGCGCGTCCGGTACTGGTTGGTTTTGACAGCAACGAAGTGGCCGGTCAGTGTGTCAGCGATATTATCAAGGCGGGTGTGCTGCCGGTTGCGATCGAGTTTATGGATCGCCCGATTATTGAAATCGCTGAAAACTTCGCCGAAGCCGGCTACCCGCTGTGCGAGGCGCTGTTGATTATTGAGGTGGAAGGCTCCGAAGAAGAAATTGCAGCCCAGCTCAAGCGCATTATCGAGATAGCGCAAACACATCACCCGGTGGCATTGAAGGAAAGCACTAATCCGGCTGAAAGTGCGGCGATCTGGCTGGGACGCAAGTCCGCCTTCGGTGCGGTGGGTCAGGTGGCGGATTACATGTGTCTGGATGGAACCATTCCTGTGTCGACTCTGCCGACTGTGCTCAAGGGCATTGAGGAGCTGTCTGAAAAATATGGTCTCAGAGTCGGTAATGTCTTTCACGCCGGTGATGGCAATATGCATCCGCTGATTATGTTTGATGCCAACAAGCCGGGCGATCTTGAGCTGTGCGAAGCGTTCGGGGCAGATATCCTCAAGCTCTGTGTTGAAGTCGGTGGTTGTCTCACCGGTGAACACGGTGTCGGCATAGAGAAACGCGATCTGATGCATGCGCAGTACACCGCGGACGACCTCGACATCCAAATGGCGGTGAAAGATGTGTTTGATCCGCAGTGGCTGTTGAATCCGGCAAAAGTGTTTCCGTTAACGTCGTCAGATACGCGGCGTACCTCGTCAATTGCCGCCTGAATCAATGAAGCGGACTGACCGCGCCATGCGTTGCAGTAACCCGCTGCAATGCACTGTTTTTTTCCGGAAGGGGAACCATGACAATCGAACCGTCATCGTCTGCTGTCAGCGCTGAGGCTATTGCAGATCAGGTGCGTTCTGCACAGCATCCCCTGCGCATCGTCGGCGGAGGCACGCGTGCGGTAGGTACGTCCTCAGGTGACGCGCTTTCGCTTGCGGCGCTTACCGATATTACGCTTTATGAACCCGGTGCGATGACCATGGTTGCACGCGCAGGCACATCGGTCGCGCAAATAAATCGGACACTGGCTGCAGAAGGGCAGCGCCTCGCGTTTGAACCGGCTGACTGGCGCGGGCTGCTCGGCACGTCCGGTGAAAGCACCATCGGTGGTCTGGCTGCCGCCAACGTCAGCGGGCCGCGGCGGATTCAGGTGGGGGCATGCCGCGACCATATGATCGGTGTCGAGTTTGTGGATGGTGCAGGAAGGGTACTTAAAAACGGTGGTCGGGTGATGAAGAACGTTACCGGTTACGACCTGGTCAAACTGCTGTGCGGGTCATGGGGAACCCTGGGCGTGCTCACCGAGCTTTCCTTTAAAGTAGCGGCGATACCGGAAACCGAAGTGACTCTGGTGCATGAAGGGCTGGGCGTCGATGCCGCGATTGCGAAACTCTGTGAGGCAATGGGCACACCCTACGATCTCAGCGGGTCGGCGCATATCGCTGCAGCCGGTGCAGCGAAAACCTGTGTGCGCATTGAAGGGTTGTCGTCCTCCGTCATGTATCGCCGCGATGCGCTGCTGCAAGAGACATGTGCCGGATTCGATGTGCTGGAAGGCGAGGCGAGTGCCGCACTGTGGGCCGACATACGCGATGTGTCTGCGTTTTCGCAACGAGAAGGTGCCGTGTGGCGGGTGTCATTGAAACCCACTGATGCACCGGCCTTTACTACCACGCTCACCAATGCCGGTATCGCCTGCGATGCCATCTACGACTGGAGTGGCGGTCTGATCTGGCTGCTGGTTCGATCGGAACAATCGACCGCCGCCGCGCTGATTCGTGACACGCTCAAATCACTCAAAGGGCACGCCACGTTGATGCGCACTGCTCCCTCGCTTGAAAGCGTGTCGACCTTTCAGCCTCAGGCTGCGATCATTCAAAACCTCGAGGCCGGTTTGCGCAGCAAGTTTGATCCTCGCGGCATTCTGAACCCGGGGCTGATGGGCTAGTGGGGCGTGCGGAAAGTTCGATAACACGGATCGAAGCCACAGCCGCCATAGCGGCGTTAGCCCTCATTCATTATCTCCGGCTCGACGTAGGCCCTGCTATGCCTGCGTTTTTCTGCCTTGC
>CAZOXM010000093.1:0-17926 GCA_964583825.1 uncultured Granulosicoccaceae bacterium | reverse complement strand
AACAGTTTTAATAGGTGGAATCCGTACTATTGGGAATAATACGGATTCCGTACTATCAGGTCTAATCCAACAAAACGGTTGACCTCACCATAGTCATCTGTTAAAACTGTATATCTATACAGTAGTATTATGGTAGACATGCAGCGTCCCAGCTAGTCATCAGATTCTGGCAACCTGCCCGAACATGGAAAAAAGTGGGGCTGGCATTCATATTTTGAAACCATGCAAATGGCTGGTGTAAAGATATCCGCGCGGCCGTGGTATGTACAGCATGTTAAACGATTCGTGGGTACAGCGCGTGTTGAAATGCTAGTGAACTGGCCCTGCGCTAGTCATCCTCACACAGCCGCTCCGACACCGCCAGCAGTGCCGCCTGTACCCGGGTTTGTACGCCCAGCTTTTTAAGCACCGCCCTGACATGCAGTTTTACGGTACCGTCGACGATACCCAGTTCACTGGCGATATGCTTGTTGCTCTCTCCGCGTGCAATATGTTTGAGAATATCCATCTCTCGCGGTGTGAGGTTGTAGGCGTTGCGCGAGCCCTTTTCGTCTTTTACTACCGCAGCTCTTGCGAGCAGCCCGGTGAACTCCTGGGCGACGACGGTTTCCCCCTGTCTGGCTCGCTGCAACAGATCGACGAGATGGTCCGGGTCCATGTCTTTGAGCAGGTAGCCCGAAGCACCCAGCCTTAAGGCGCGCAGCACATCACTTTTTTCAATGCTGGTGGTAAGGATGACAACTCGCTGATCGGGGGTGCGCTGGTGTATGCCTTCCAGTATGTCGAGCCCACCGACCTCCCCCATCCGCAGATCCAGCAGGACAATATCGGGTTGATGCTGTTCGATCAGTTCGGGGGCTTCGTCAGCACTGCCGGTCATACCGAGAATCTCCAGACCGCGCCCTGTCAGCAGTTCTTTCAGGCCGGTGCGAAACAGGGTGTGATCATCAATGATCACTAGACTGACTGTGCTCTCGGTATTCACGCTATAAAGCCCCCGGCAGAGTGATCGGCGGCAGCTTCAGGCTGATACGAGTACCTTCACCCGGCTCCGAGTCGATATCGAGTATGGCACCGATACTGAGCGCTCTGTCGCGCATGATGGACAGGCCGATATGATCACCGATTGCATCGTGGCTGCTGTCATGCACACTCTCTACTGTTGACAGGTTAAAGCCATCGCCGTCGTCTTCGATGAGCAGACTTCTGACCCCGGCATGATCAATATGCAGATAGACTCTTATCGCTGTTGCATTGGAGTATTTGTTGGCGTTAATCAGTGCTTCGCGCACGATGCGCTGCACCACCGAGGCTTCCCGTGCGCTGGCATCAACGTGCGGATTGTCATTTTGGAAAAATACAGGAATGCCACCGGCGCGGTTATGTTCTTCGATAATACCCTGAATAGAGTCGGCATATGGTTGTTCTTCAGTGGCCTGTCGCGTCTGCCCGATCAGCTCCCTGACCTCCACATTGGCCTCATCAATAGTGCCTTCGACTCTGAGCAGATCTTTAAGCACCGGCGCTGCGGGATTTTGCTCGAGCTGTTCGCGCAGCATCCGGACCTGATAACGACAGGCGAGCAGCGTTTGTGCAAGGGAATCATGAATCTCCGCACCGAGCATGGAACGCTCTTTGACGAGACGTGCCTGCTGCACTGACTCCAGCACATACTGCCTGGCAACAAACATACTCAGTTGCTCTGACAGGGTTTTGAACACCTGTTGTGAACTTCGCCGTTGCAATTGTTCGTGATCATCGCTGATCACCAGCAACACACCCATCGGGTCATTACCGCGCAGGATCGGTATTCTTAGTCCGTTTTTTTCAAGCACCACTTCATCCACCAGTGCCGACAGATCGTACTCAGCGGTGAATGCTGAACTATGGCTGGCGGCCTGCAGCTGCAGCGATTCATCCACCTTCATATAAGCACCGACAGCGGCCTGTCCAAGCCAGTCGGCCAGGGAATGACATACTGTTTCAAACACGGATTGCTGATCTATTTCGTGTGCCACATCGGAGGTTAAGCGAAACAGCAACTCGAGCACGCGGTTCTGACTTTCAAGCCGCCGGGTCTGGCTGTCGACCAGGGTTTCCATTTCATCGGACAACTGTCGCAGCAAGGTGCCGACATTGCGTGTGTGGAAGTCGAGTTCCTTGTAATGCGAATGATCCGGGGGCAGCTCTATGGTTGAACGCAGCTCGCCGTCGCATATCTGCTGGATCCATTTTCGCGTGGCAAGCTCCGGCTCTATCAGCTGTGCCTTGATCACCCGCCAGAGAGTGAGTCCGCCGGCTACAGCAATAACGCAGATAACCAGCAACGCCGCTTCTCGTGTTACGACGTTCGGCAGCAACAACACACAAGCAGCAATGAGCACAATGGCAACGGTTAAGCCGACCAGTAACCATTTAACTGTTTTTTGTGCATTAACCGCTCGACCATAGGCTGATAACTCACCCCGACGGCTGGTATAGTCCCGGTCTGCGATTGCGCGCTCCATCACCCGCGTTTATCCGCCGCTGTCCGCATCATCTTTGGGCGGCACGAAAGTCGGATCATTGGGGTTAAGAAAAATAAAGTGCATTTTCTTGTCTTGCAGTTCGACATAGTCGAGCTCTGTTCCGGCGAGCAATGGTTTGTGATCGTTGGCAATCAGGATATCGATGCCGCTGCTGGCAACCATGGTGTCGCCGGGGCCGGGCTCGTCGAATCCCATCTGGTATTCAATCGCGCCTTCTTCGTTTTTACGCGCTGCAATGCGCAGCGGCATGTCGTCGAAGTCGTGATGCTCCATGCTGCGCCTGAGTTCTTTGGCAGCCGCTTTTGTTACCTTAAACACTGCTTCTCCAACTCAGTTATCGATGTGTGGCAGCAAGTACAGCAGCTGGCTGCCGACCTGACTCAACGCGCGACAGAAATTCATCGACCCAGGGGGTTTGGCGCGTGTGTCTGAAATGGGCATAGCTGGCGTGCGCGTTATGGTGAATCACCCCGTCGTGCGTGCCGTCGATACCGTAGCCACGCTCTACAGCGTAGGCAAAGTGCTGGTGCGAATCAAATTGCGCCTGCGAATGATGGAATTCGTGCGCTGCGATCCTGTGCCCGTCCGACAGGCGATTGAGCACCACATAGCCACGCCCCACGGGTTTTTCCTGCATGGTGACGGTGGCATCGAATGCACCGACCAGTTCGAAGTCCCGACCGTCGACCCGCAGCATTTTGCACAGATACATCAGCCCGGCACACTCGGCGTGCACCGCAAGCCCCGCTTCTATGGCGGCCTTTAGTGCTGAGCGGCAGGCACTGTTTTGCGCCAGTGCAGCCGCGTGGCGCTCGGGAAAGCCGCCGCCGATCAGTATGCCGTCGAGGCCTTCAGGCAGCGGGTCACGCATTGGCGAGAACTCAACCAGTTGCACGCCCCGTGCGCGCAGACAGTCGAGATCATCCTGATAGTAGAAATGAAATGCCTCGTCTTTGGCAATGCCAATCGTTAATCGCGCAGGTCCTGCAACCTGTGGTGTAACCGCGACACCGGACTGAGGCAAAGCACGGCTGAAGATGTGTTCAAGATCGCAATGGTCGCGCACCAGGGTGGCAATTGATTCAACACAGTCTGTGCAATCGTCAAACTCAGGCGCCGGCACCAGCCCGAGTTGTTTTTCTGCGATGTGTACTGAATGGGTTTCGGGAATTTCCCCAAGTACGGCCAGGTCGCAATGCTGTTTGATCGCAGCGCGAATTTTACTGCCGTGTCTTGTCGAGCGAATACGATTGAGTATGACACCGGCAAACGACAGCGCCGGGTCAAACTGCTGCAAGCCGTTAACCAGTGCGGCGATGGTGCGGTGCATACCCCGACAGTCAACCACCAGCAGCACATCCAGACCCAGCACACGCGCAATTGCCGCATTGCTGTCGCTGCCATCATTATGCAGGCCGTCGTGTAGACCCATGGTCCCTTCGACCAGACCGAGCGCACCACCGGCAACCTGGCGCTGATAGGTGGCGATGATTTCATCGGTTTGCTGAAACCAGGGGTCGAGGTTATAGCAGGGCCTGCCACTGGCAAAAGCGAGCCACAGTGGATCAATAAAGTCCGGCCCTTTTTTAAACGGTTGTATTGACAGCTGCCGTTTATATGCCTCGCGCGCAAGCCCGATAGAAACCAGGGTTTTTCCGCTCGAGCGCCACGGCGCCGAAATCAAATAACCACCCGGTGCGCCGCTGTGTTCACCCATCGACTTTATTGTTCACCGGTATCGCGGCGATCGGCAGCACCCGCAGGATAAGGCCCAACATCAGCAATGACAGCGCAACCCCACCGACTCCGAGGCCCCATTCCCACCGGGTCGGGCGATAGCTCGCGATACCGGCATCACCAAAGCTGCTGGCGGTGACAATTTTGTCGGGGAATAAAAGCTGCGGCATGTTCTGGGAACCGATAATCACGGTATAAAGCATCAGCGCACAGGCAACAATGGCAGCACCACATAACAGGTGCCACAACAGGGCGCGCATCGGGGTGTCTTGCCTTCGCAGTGCAAACACCAGCACAACAGCGACGACGATGAGCACAAGATGTCCGACCCAGAAGATCAACGCAAAAGCCCCCTGCAACACATTGGCTTCATCCTGCCTGTGTTCGGCGATGTATAAGTTGGTCACGTGATGAATGGCAGAAAAGTACAGCACAGCGAGCACACTCCACAGTAACAGCCGCATCAGCGACCGCCTTATTTCATCGCCACCCGACGAGGTCTGCCGCTGCCATTGCGCCACCAGACTGATCACCAGTGCAAACAAGGCACTGCCCATCACCAGCGACAACGCGATAAACAGCGGCGCGAGAATCGCCGAATCCAGTGCGCTGCGCCCGACCAGAAAACCGAAGATGCTGCCGGTACCCGTGGTGAGTACGATTCTCCAGAAAAGTGCCAGCGCACCGACCGACGTGGTGTAACGCTGCAGTGATCGCTCGAGCAGTGTCGCCAGATACAATACGCCGACGGCGACAAAACCGGTGTACAGAAAAATGTTCCACGAGAAGATTGACCGGAAATTATAGGTGGTCATGGCGATCACCAGCCGATCCGGTCGTCCGAGGTCGAGCACCAGTACGATCAGACCGCCGATGAGCAGACAGATCGACAACACCACCGACAGGCGGGCAGTTGGTGAGTAACTTTTTATACCGAATACAGACGACAGGGTCGCCCCGTTTAACGCACCCGAGGCAGTCAGTATCAACGCAATGGCAAACACATGCGGCAACCCCCAGACAATGGAGTTGTTCATGCCAGTGATATGGTGGCCTTCGTGTTCCATGGTGTAGGCACAGTACGCACCCGTCAGCACCAGTAAGACCGACAGTAACATCCACCCAAGATAGTTACCCGACCAACCCCGCACCGGCTGATGGACGACCGCACGGGCTGAACTGTCGGTTGACACGTGCGAGCCGGTGTTACTCATGGGGAAAGCAGGCCTGCGATAGGGGCCCAGGGCAGCGGATCGGCATTTGATAAACACCGGACCTGCGCTAAACCGGATTGCTGAATCGTTGGCAGAAATAGATTCACGTTGTGGTCAGCTGATTTCATCTGTCGCTCTGCGTGCCCGCCGCTTACAGTCCGTGATACCGGACACCGGTGTTTAACTGTAAATCGGCGCGGATCTGACTGCCGCCCTGCTCACGTAACCGCTGTGAAATTTCGCTGTCGGGGTTGTTCAAATCGCCGAACACGATAGCACTGTGCGCCTCATCGGTGCACGACACCGCACAGGCAGGCTGCATCTTTTCATCACGATCGATTCTGTGTACGCAGAGCGTGCAGCTTTCTACCGTGCCCTTGCCTCTCGGTGCCGCGGGTTTTTGATTCGTCAGATTTTCATGAATGAACGATCGTGCCTTATAAGGACACGCCATCATGCAGTAGCGACAGCCGATACAGGTATGTTTGTTCACCAGTACCACACCATCGGCCCTTTTGAACGAGGCACCGGTGGGACAGACATCGACGCAGGGTGCGGAGTCACAGTGCTGACACATGACCGGCACGGAAGACGCTCTACCGGTGAGCTTGTCTTCAAGGTCGATTTTTCGAATCCACTGCGCCCGTGTCAGATCACTTTTTGTCGCATCGATTCCGTGCTCTTCGTTGCAGCCCCGCACACAGGCATCACAACCGCTGCTGCACTTGGCGGTATCAATAAGGAGTCCCCACCGCTTGTCCGCAGATGCCGGCGAGGCGGCTTTTACTTCCAGCAGCGTATAGGAAGAGGCAGCAACGCCGAGCAGACCGAGCTTTTTTAAAAAGCGACGCCTGGCCTGCTGCGACTTGCTATGGTCGTCAGATGTCGTCGTGCTCATCGCCGTTAGTTGCCACTTGATGTGATTGCAGTATACGTTGTTGTTGTTCGGAATAGTTCGTGGCCAGTCGCGACCCTGACGAAGATTCAGGGTGATGCCGGCCGATAACTTTGTCCGCTTCGGGTAGTGCCGCATGACAGGTGAAGCAGTCTATTTTTACTGCCGCATAGGTATGGCAGCTCTCACAGAATTGACCTTTTGCATCAACTCTAATTGCCTCACCGCTGTCGTCGCGCTGCGCGTGACAGTTGACACAGGTCACCAGACTGAACGGCTCGCCGCGAACACCTTCAATAACCGTTTCGTCGCGCTGATGATCGAGCAGTGCCATGTGCTCCCGGCGCATGAGATCGGTATCGGCGACACATTGATCACCGTAAGCGGCAGGCGGTATGACCGGCCCTTCATCACCGGTACTGCCTGCCGATGCCATCAGCAATGCAGTACCTAGCACCCAACACAGTCTGCTACGCAGCATGACGGCGACAGTCCATCAGTGCCCCATGCCCATGTCGATATAACCGGAAGGACAAACATCGGCGCAAACGTGGCAGCCGATGCACTTGTTGTAGTCGGTGTCGACGTAGCGACCGGTTGTGCGCTTGTCTTTCTTGACCCGGAACACGGCATCCTGCGGACAGTAGATCACACAGTTGTCGCACTCAAAGCACATACCGCAACTCATGCAGCGACCCGCTTCCGCCTTTACCTGCTCTTCCGTCAACAGCTTGATGCGCTCTTCAAAGTGCCCGAGCACGGAGTCACCGGTCGGCACGTTTTCATCGCGCTTGTTTCTTTCGCTCTCGGCCCAGTGGCCCAGAAACAATTCGTTGGCACTGGCAATTTCACTGGCGGATCGATCCTCGTAGTTGTGCACGGCATAGTCGGCCTCACAGGTGCCCCAGTCCGCACCGTGATCGTACTCCGCTACTTCGAGGTTGGTTTCATTCAGCTTATCCATCAGGTTGAAGTGATGCACATCAACTTTAGGCCGCTTGCTCATCTCGTTACCGGCGAGGTAGTTTTCTATCGTGGTGGCCACGACCGTTGCCTGACCGATTGCCGTGGTCAGCAAGTGGGGGCGCACAATATCGCCGGCCACAAAGTGCCCGGGACGTTCCTTCACCTGATAGTAGGCATCGGCATCGATCAGTCCGCGACCATTGTCGAGCGCTTCCAGTCCGTCGAGGTTACCGCCCTGCCCGATGGCTGAGACAATGAGGTCCGCATCGAGTGTGTACTCGGTACCTTCCACCGGTTCCGGCCGACCTTCCTTGCTCATGGTGCATTCGCACATCACGATACTAACGGCACGACCGCTGTCATCGGTGTTGATTTTCACCGGCATCACACCGTTGCGGATATCCACACCCTCAGTCAGTGCATCGTGAACCTCATGCTCTGCCGCCGTCATTTCAGTGCGCGGCAACAGTGAAGTCAGGGTGACGTTCGCACCGATTTTCTGAGCCGCCATCGCCGCGTCGTGCGCCACATGGCCATGCACTACCAGTTCCGGTCGCTCCAGTGCGTTTTGCTTGGTAATCTTACCCAGACGCCGCGCGACAGATACAACATCGATAGATGTATCGCCACCGCCAACGCAGATGACGTTGTCCGTGGTCGCCTGCAGGCGGCCTGTGTTAAACGCTTCCAGAAACTTCACCCCGGAGACACAGTTGGGTGCATCACCGCCTTCAACCGGCAATGCCCGCCCCGACTGACAGCCGATGGTCCACAACACGGCATCGAAGTCATTCTCAAGTTGTTCGATTGACAGATCGCTGCCCACTTTAACACCGAGCCTGACTTCGATATCCCCCATATCGATGATGCGATTGATTTCGGCATCGAGAAACTCCCGCGGTGTGCGGTAACCCGGTATGCCGTAACGCATCATGCCACCGAGTGATTCGTGATCATCGAAGATGGTACTGGCGATGCCCTTGCGCCTGAGCTGATAGGCGGCGGCCATGCCGGCGGGGCCTCCCCCGACAATGGCAACTTTTTTATCCGAGCTCAGGGGCGGGCTTTCAAAGGTAAAATTCTCGGTAATGGCAGTATCGCCGATGTATTGCTCAACCGCGTTAATACCGACAAAGTCGTCCACTTCATTGCGATTACAACCCGCCTCACACGGCGCCGGACACACTCGTCCCATCTGCGATGGAAACGGATTGGCATCAGTGGAACGACGAAAAGCATATTCCTGCCAGCTGACACCTTCGGGTGGTTTTTCTATGCCATTGGCAATCTGCAGCCAGCCGCGAATGTCTTCACCGGACGGACAGCTGCCCTGACACGGCGGTGTGCGATTAACATAGACCGGACACTTGTGGGATTCGTCGGCGACAAAAATCTGTGCAGTCCAGTCCTTCCAGCGGTTATCGCCGTCTTTGAACTTGCGAAACGTATGATCGTCCGCCTTTTCAATCTTGCTCCATGGAGTTGTCATTTGATTTTGCCTTTGCGTTTCTTTACACAGCCATTATCGCCATCAAAGCGGCTAGGACTCGCTGTTAAATACCAGGGCATCACCAACCAGCTGATGCACACTGATTATCTGATCCATCTCAAAGCCGTAGTACGGCAATACTTTTGAAAACTGGCTTTTACAGATGGCACATATCGCCGCCATGTGGGTGATCTGATGTTGTTCGTGCACATCTTTCAACGCCTGCATACGCGGCTTGGCCCCTTTAACGCGCAGTTCGACCAGATCGTCCGTCAGCAGGCCACCACCACCACCACAGCAAAACGTTGCTTCACCGATGGTGTCTGAGGGCATATCAAAGAAGTGATTACAGCTGGCTCTGATCACATCACGCGGCAGGGTAAACTGCCCGCCGCTCTTCGACCCCATGCGCGATGCCCGAGCGACGTTACACGAATCGTGAAAGGTCACGCGTTTGTCATCGTTGGCCGAGCTGTCCATTCTTAACCGACCCTGCTGCATCAGCTCATGGGTGACTTCGACAATGTGCTGAGGCACCGGATAGTTCGAATCGAGAAAATCAAACGGCCCGGCCAGAGTGTTTAGAAAGCTGTAGCCAACGCGCCATGCGTGGCCGCACTCGCCGAACACAATGCGCTTCACGCCAAGCTCCAGTGCCGCCTCACGAATGCGCATCGCCACCTGTTTCATGTTGTCGAGGCTGCCGATAAACAATCCGAAGTTGGCCGCTTCAGAGGCGTGCGAGGACAAAGTCCAGCTGATACCGGCCTGGTGAAATACCTTTGCGTAACCAATTAACCCATCGATATGCGGCTCGGCAAAGAAGTCGGCTGACGGTGTTACCAGTAAAACCTCAGCCCCTTTAACGTCGAGCGGGAACTTCACCGCGACGTTGATTTCTTCCTCGACATCTTCTTCCAGCCCTTCCAGCGTATCGGCCAGTGCAGGCTCCGGTAACCCGAGGTTGTTGCCAAGCTTATGTACCTTGCCGATAATTTCGTTGCAGTACTTCTGCCCCTTGCCGATGGTATCCATGATTTCACGTGCTGCCATCGAAACTTCTGCGGTATCAATGCCATACGGACAATAGACCGAGCAGCGCCGACACTGCGAACACTGGTGGTAATACTTGTACCAGTTATCGAGCATCTCTTCATCGAGCTCTTTGGCACCGACCAGCTTCGGCAGATATTTACCGGCAACGGTGTAGTGCCGACGATAGACAGAGCGCAGCAAGTCCTGCCGAGCCACCGGCATGTTGTTAGGATCCCCGGTGCCGAGAAAGTAATGACACTTATCGGTACAGGCGCCACACTTGACACAGCTGTCGAGGTAGACGCGAAGCGCGCGCGAGTTTTTAACCAGTTCCCCGAGTTTGCCGATGGCTACATCGTGCCAGTTGTCCACCAGTTCCCCGGGAAAGCCAATGGCTTCGTTGTGTTCCGGCTTGGCAATAAATGGCTGGCTGTGCTGCATCGCACCGGGGGTAACGGCGGGTACCTCGGTATAGTCGCCCAGCTTGGGGGCGTCGAACTCAGCCTTTTTGGCCATGTTCATTCACCAGTGTTGTCACGTCGCGCCCGGACACATGTCGGCGTTCACGCGGGTTGTCGACCTGATTGCGTGACGGGCTGAAGAAAAGCCCCGGCGCATGCAACAATTTCGAAAACGGAAAGATAACCAGCAGCAGTGCCACCAGTAACAGATGCAGCACCACAACTGCGCCACCCGGTAGCGCACTGAACTGCAGCGAAGTCAGGCTCAGCGCAAATTGTTTCACCGCAACAATATCGGTATGCCACACAAACCGCATGAGCAGACCGGTGGCGGCAATGCCGAGAATCAGCAGCAGCATCAGGTAATCCGACGGCGCGGAGATAGTGCGCACACGATCGACCACAACGCGGCGCAACAGCAGGCCGGACAGGCCAATGACCATGGCGATTCCTGCGTAGGGACTTAACGGTGCGATCAGGCTGACCCAGCCCCACACCGGTTCAGTGAAATAACGCAAGTGACATAGCAGCGCGACAAGCAGGCCCGCGTGAAACAGCCAGCTGAATATCCAGGTGGGTTTTGAAGCCTTGAACAGACTGTCGAATAAAACGACTTCGCGAGCCATGCGCAGCACCACACCGAAACGGGTGGTCGGTGCCGGAGTGGTTGGTATTTTTAACGGCGCCGGCGTGGTGGCGTACTGCACCACTTTGCGTCCGACGCCCAATAGAAAAACGATGACTGCCAGAAACAATATTGCGCTGATAATCATTTCGCTATCATTTCGCTGTGCCGCCGGCAGCGCGTCTTATCGCTTTAGACGCAACCGGTTGGCTTCGGCAGACCCGCGTACTTACAAGCCTGTTTGGCCGGTCCGTAGGGGTAGAGCTCATACAGATATTTTCCGTTGCCGTACTCTTTGCCGAGCTTCTTGCCAATGGCTTTGGTCAGTACACGTACCGCCGGGGCGATCTGATACTCTTCGTAGTACTCACGCAGGAAGTTAATCACTTCCCAATGGTTTTCGGTCAGTTCGCACTCGTCTATTTCGGCCATTACCTCGGCGACACCGGGCTCCCAGTCAGACAGATTTTCCAGATAACCTTCTTCGTCCGTGGCCAGGGATTTACCGTTTACTTCAATGCTGTTTGACATAGATTGTCTCCGGGTTGGAGCGGGTGATACCCGCGACCAATAGTTGTTGTAATTGCCGAGTTCATCAGGCTGCTCAAAGCCAGGAATGCACTCTATCATGCTCGGTGACCAGCGCCACAAAGCCTTGGTAGTCGATGGCAGAAAAGCCCGCGACCAGTGACCGGTCGGCGAGCCCGCGCGCTTCGAGATCAGGCGTCAGCACAAAGAGCTTTTTGTCGCCGCCGATCTGCTGCAATTCGTTTTCATAGCTGGTGCCTGCTGTCGCCACCACAACCGCATCTTCAATCAGCAGTACGGCGTCACCGGCGGTGATGCGCGCCAGGCACTGATCGAGCGTGCGCTTTTCATACGGGGATTTATTAACGATGTTCAGTGTGCTCATGATCTAGAAACTCAACACCACATCCTGCTGATCGATCAGTTCGCTGACGCCGGCGCGTTTGATTACTTCGACGTCTACCAGCAGGTCGTCCGTGCTCAGGCCGCGCTCGGCCAGTGATTCTTCCTCGATAAAGAGTTTTTCGACATCATACATTTCAAGCGCACGATACGCCTTTGAAAAGTTTTTAAACGCGATACCGTCCGTATTCTGATCTTTCTTCAATTGGTACACACCATCATCGATGAACAGCATACTGACATCCTGATCGAATGCCGCGCCGATCAGTACCGTTTCAAGTGACTCAATTGCGTACACCGTGCCGTGCGGCGCGCGACGATTGATGTAGATAAACTTTTTCTCAACGCCACCGGCGTATTCTTCTTCCATTTCCCGATCCGCCTGTTCAGTCGCCAAAGGTTACCAGACGATCCGATTCGATCCCGGCTTCTATCAGCTGACCCAGACCGGAGATACGAAAACCGTCGGCGACGTTAGTCGCTTCTTTTTTGTTTCGATCACGCTCACCTTCATCGACGATGCCGCGTCGCTGACAGGCCGCCACGCAAAGTACCAGATCAACACTGTGCTCTGCCGCCAGCGCTGACCAGCGCTTCTGAATATGGCGGTCGTCCTGTGGTGGCGTGGTCAGATTGGTGCCGTTATTCACACCGTCGTGATAAAAGAACACGCGCGGCACTTCGTGCCCCGACTCGATCGCAGCAACCGCAAACTGATAAGCGCTGTCAGACGCCTGATGCTGGTACGGGCCTTCATTGACAAGGATTGAGATTTTCAACTCGGCTTCAATCAGAATCGAATATGACTGGAAGCGTTCAGGCTCTTGCGAGCGCCACGCCAGTTGTCGATATGGAACTTGGTAAACGGCAGCCCGGTGGCTTCGAAGAACCGCGGCCAGCCGATGCGGTCGATCCAGTCGTTAATACGCTCCCAGTCGCGAGCGTCTTCCTTATAGGCATACAGAATCTTTTTAACCACTTCAGTTGCCTCGGGCCAGCGTGGCGGATTGTTCGGGATGCCAGCTGCCACAAGCTTTTGAAACGACGGTTTGCTGCGGGCGTTGGAGTGGTTGCCACCGACCCACACCGCGAGTTTGGAGTGTTCCGGATCGTTGATTTGCATGGGCGGACACGGCGGGTAACAGGCGCCGCAGCAGATGCATTTCTTTTCATCGACTTCCAGTGACGGCTTGCCGTTGACCATGGCCGGTCGAATGGCTGCCACCGGACAACGCGCGACCACCGAGGGACGCTCGCACACGTTGGCGACCAGATCGTGGTTGATTTTCGGTGGCTTGGTGTGCTGGATGTTGATCGCAATGTCGCCCTGCCCGCCGCAGTTAATCTGGCAGCACGAGGTGGTGATATGAACGCGGTTCGGCATTTCGGCGTGGGTGAATTCGTGAATTAATTCATCCATCATCGACTTCACGATACCGGAGGCATCGGTGCCGGGTATATCGCAATGCAGCCAGCCCTGCGTGTGGGAAATCATTGCCACAGTATTCTGGGTGCCGCCGACGATAAAACCCGCATCGGTCAGCGCTTGTATCAGGGGCTGCACCTTGGCTTCGGCGTCCACCATGTATTCAATATTGGAACGGATGGTAAAGCGCACATGTCCGTCGCCGTATTCATCACCGATGTCACAAAGCTTGCGCAGCGTGTAGACATCGAGGATGCGTTGTGTGCCGGCGCGAACGGTCCAGATAGATTCGCCGCTGGCGGCGGTATGACACAACACGCCGGGCTGCGGATGCGTGTGTGTTACCCACTGGCCGAAATTTCGCAGCATCACCGGGTGGACATACTGCATGCCGTCCGGACACCCGCTCTCGATGGCGGGACGCATTTGCTTTTTTGCAGGTTTGGTTGCCATTAGCCGGCCCCTCCTGCAGCGGCGTTCTTATCCGCTTCTTCCTCTTTGCGCGCAAACCACTTGGCCGCTTCCGCATCCCATTCGTCCATGCGCACGTACGAACTTTCACGCGGATGGTCGATCATGGCCGGGTCGACTTCGACGCCGATGCCCTCGAGAAAATTCACCAGCCCGATGCGTTCAATCATCTCCCCGGTGCGCTCATGTTCCAGCGCATTCTCGGCAAAGAAATCGATGGTCTCTTCAGCGATCTCGGTGATGCGTTCGAAATCTTCTTCGGTGTCCATTTTCATAAAAGGCACAATCACAGTGCCGAAAAGATCACCGATTTTCAGTGTGCGCTTACCGCCGATAAGGATGCTGACGCCTTTATCGTCGCCGGGGCTGAACGCACTGGGCACCACATTCAGGCAGTGCATACAGCGCACGCAGTTGCGATTGTCCACCTCGATGCTGTCATCGTCTTTCAGTGACAGCGCGTTGGTCGGACAACGCGTGATGATGTTATCGATCACGTGCTGTCGCCCTTTACGACCGACATAGTCCTTAAACGCATCCTGATCAACTTTCATGTCGTCGCGCCAGGTACCGATGACGGCAAAGTCTGCCCGCTCGATCGAATTCATGCAATCATTCGGGCAGCCCGAAATCTTGAACTTGAACTTGTACGGCAGTGCCGGGCGGTGAATGTCGTCGGTGAAGTTGTTTACCAGCTGGCGATGAATCCGGTGTTCGTTGGCACAGGACATTTCACAGCGCGAGCTGCCGACACAGGACATGGCCGTTCTGACACAGGGGCCGGCGCCACCGAGGTCGAAGCCGTAGTCGTTGATCTCGTCAAAAAAGTGCTGCGTGTTTTCGGTATTTGAACCGATGAACATGATGTTGCCGGTCTGCCCGTGGAAGGTGACCAGACCGGAACCGTGCTTCTCCCAGCTGTCGGCAAGGGTGCGCAGAATATCGGTGGTGTAGTGGTTGCCGGCAGGCGGTTGAACACGCAATGTGTGGAATTCGCGTGACTGAGGGAACATGTCGCCCACTTCAGAGAACCGCGGAATAATGCCACCGCCGTAGCCATAGACACTGACGGTGCCCCCTTTCCAGTATCCCTTGCGCGTCTGGTACGAATGCTCGAGCTGACCGAGCAGATCATTCGCCATGCCGTTGATACGCTCGCTCGGATGGTCGTCGCGAAGCCGCTTGATGCCGGAGATAAAGCTCGGCCAGGGCCCGGACTCGAGATGATCGAGCATGGGCGTATCGTGGTTCTTTTTGGAGTCTTTATCCGTCATTTCTTTGCCTTCAGCCTGCACTGTGTCGTGGCCTTTCCGCCACCAGGTGACCCTGCGCCGCAACCAGCCAGATCGAGCCGGTCCTCTCATTATTGCGGAATTCTATAGTGTAGCCAAATCCATGCATATAACCCTTTATGAACACGCGCATTTACGGTTCTATCCCTAAAGGCATAGGCAAAAATGACAGACGATTGAACTTTGCAAAACACTCGACAGTTGCCGGTTGTCATGCCCCGGGGTGATCTGTATCTTTCCGCCAATCTGCCGTGCGAAACGTCGCGCCAATGCACGCTCAACCGGAACGCTGCCGTGACCAATCAGGGTTTCACCGTACCTCACCAGTTTAACGGACGCTCCCTGGACTACCTGTTGTGGCGCGACCATCGCCTGCAGCTGCAACATGCCGGCAACGGTGCCACCAAAACGCTGATCTCACCCGCACTGGACGATCCGGACGATGCACAGGCCCTGCGCATACTGTGCGACCGGGTACAGGATTTTGGCTTTGCCTTGTATCAGTGGCACAGCGACTCAGACGATCCGAACCGAGACGTGATGACTTTACACCGACACCTGTCGCTGCAGGCGCACGACCGTGGCGTGGTGCAGGAAGCAGACGGACTGTCGCTGCTGACTGATCTGTCCGGCACTGCGCAAGGCAGGTTTGTACCATACACATCGCGGGCGATGGGCTGGCATACGGATGGTTACTACAACGCGATGGACCAGTCACTGCGTTGCTTTACGCTGCACTGTATCAGCCCGGCACAAAGTGGCGGGGCACTCACCCTGCTGGACAATCGCCTGATGCTGATCGCTCTGTTTGATGCCGACCCCGAACTGGTCGCACTGCTCTCACACCCGCAGGCGATGAGCATACCGGGCAACCGCGATGAACTGGGGCACGACCGCCCAACGCGATACTCACCCGTGCTTTTTATCCGTGCCGATGGCACACCGGGTGCGCACTTCACCACCCGCACCCGACACATCGCATGGCGCAACGCTGCAACGCAGGAAGCGGCAACCGCAATGAAATCACTGATTGATCAACACGCCGACTGGCACTGCAGCATCCGCCTGCAGGCCGGCCAGGGCGTCATTACGCGCAATGTGCTGCACCGCCGCGAGGCGTATACTGACCACCCGGATAAACCTAGAAAAATGCTCAGAGGCCGCTATTTGCAATCGCCACATCGCACCACCCCGACCGGAACCCACGGGAGCTAACATTGCTGCATGTAAGTAATCTGTTGTTACAGCACAAGGAAGTCAGCACTTTTGAAGAATTCGTTGAAGTGGTCAGGCAGAGTGCAGGTAGTGAACTGTTCTTTCGCATGGATCTGAAACCGCCGTTTCCCGACACACCGGACAACTGGGAAATGGTGCTGGAGGCGGCCTTCAGCAGCGCAAACTCCGCGCACAACGATCGGTAATTTGCAGTGTCCGATCCAATCGACAACCTGCGACTGTCCGCAGCGGAAAGTGCGCTGATGGACGATGCGTCATACACCGACCGTCAGCAAAGACTCGACGCCCTGTTGAATGCCGTCGACAACACCACCGATGCGCTCGAGCGCGCTGTACTTAACCTTGAAGCCGCCGCCCTGCAACTCGACTTTGACGAAAAGACAAACGCCGCCGACCGCCTGCGCGGGCTGGTGGGGCTTTTCATCGAACACGAACAGTTCGAGCGTGCGGCCATGGCATGCCGGTACCGGTACCTGTGCGATCAGGAAGACGCCGTCAGTGCGATCGGACAGGCGGCCTGGCTTGCGATTACCTACCCGGTCGACCCCAACCTGACGATCAGCATTCTCGATCACATCATCGATGAAACACCGGACGAATCAGATGGCGCCGCCGTTGCCGCGGCTACCGCACACTACGTGGTCGACCTGCGTGCACCGGCTGATGAAAAAGCACACCTGCACCACGTGACCGGTTCAATGCTCGCACGCGTGGCAAAAAGACACAGCCACATTGAAGACCAGCAGCACTTCGACCTGTGGGCACGCACGCTGGAACTCGACGAGCCGGAAAAATTTTTAGTGCGCATGCGCAATGTGATCGATGTGATGGTGCAGCAGGACTGGTTATTTGATCGCGAGCAACTGCGCGATGCGCTGCCGCCGGAGGATGGGTAATTGTCGCTGTGGCAGGAAAAGGACGATCAGGCAGCCGGTGTCACGCAGGCAACCCTGAGTGATGTGGTATTTAAAATCGAATGTCAGTCCCTGCCGGTCGACCACGCCAGCGCATTAACCGATGCCCTGTGCGAACGCGTGCCATGGCTTGCCACGCTGGCCGGGGCCGGCGTACACCCGATCCATGTGGCCGGCTCACAAAACGGATGGCAACGACCGCAAGCGGAAAGTGGGGAACCGTTGATTCTTTCAAAGCGCACCAGGCTTCGGGTGCGACTGCCAACAGCGCAGGCCGACCGTCTGATCACAGACTTAACCAATACCACCCACAATCTCGCCAGCCACCGCCTTAAAGTAACATCGGGCCGCGCCACCGCCCTGTTACCGGCCAACACGCTCTTTTCACGCTACACGATCTACAGCGCCAGACCCGAAAATGAAGAAGCATTCATCCGGCACGTACAAGAAGACTGCGCCTCAGTGACTTACCGACCGACGAAGCTCTTGTGTGGCAAGTCCCATCACCTGTCGACAGCAGATGGCGTACTAGAAGCCAGAAGTTTACTGATCGCCGATGTGCCGCCCGAGTATTCAACACCACTGCAGGAAAAAGGGCTGGGTGACTACCGATTGATTGGTTGCGGAATTCTGATTCCACACAAAGACACCGGCGCCGTATCCTGACTGCATCAGCAGAACAGAGAGGAGAAAACAGAGAACAGAAA
>CAZOXM010000092.1:5927-18123 GCA_964583825.1 uncultured Granulosicoccaceae bacterium | reverse complement strand
TAGGTTTATCAATTTGGCCGCTGAATGTCGAATCATCATGAATAATGCAGGCTAGATATCAAGTAATATCTTTGCGGGTTCTTCTACCAGCTCTTTGATGGTTTTAAGAAAAGTTACTGCTCCCTGTCCATCGACGATACGATGGTCATACGAGAGTGCAACATACATCATTGGTCGAATCACCACCTCACCATTTACTGCAACCGGACGATCCTGTATCGAATGCATTCCGAGAATTGCACTTTGTGGCGGGTTAAGTATCGGAGTAGACATCAAAGACCCGAACACACCTCCATTGGTTATGGTAAAGGTGCCACCGGTCAGATCGTCTATCGAGAGTTTGCCCTGCTTGGCCAACGATGCGTACTCGCCAATCTGTTTTTCTACATTGGCCAGAGATAAATTCTCTGCATCGCGAAGTACCGGCACGACAAGACCCCGATCAGAAGAAACAGCAATACCCACATCACAATAGCCATGATAGACGATGTCGTCACCATCGAGCGATGCATTGATATCCGGAAAACGTTTCAAAGCTTCTGTCGCTGCTTTAACGAAGATCGACATAAAGCCCAGTCGAACACCATGAGCCTTTTCGAACTGATCTTTGTATTGCGCACGCAGCTCTTTGATTGGCTGCATGTCTACCTCGTTAAAGGTAGTGAGCATCGCTGTTGACTGTGACGCTTCCAGCAGCCGTTCGGCGATCCGTGCGCGCAGCCGACTCATGGGCACTCGTCGTTCCGTGCGTTCGCCTGCCGGCACCACGTCGAGTGTGCTGGCATTGTCCTGTGACGGCGCAGCGATCGGAGCTGCTGCCGTCGCAGCAGCGGCTGAAGCACCACCGGAACCCGACACGTGTGCCTGCACGTCGGCTTTGGAAATTCTTCCATCCCGACCGGAGCCTGCAATCTGATCGGCGCTTACATTGTGCTCTGCCATCATTTGCCGCGCCGAAGGGCTCGTCGGACCTCCGGTTGCAGCAGCAGCGGGAGCAGCGGCTGTTGCGACCGCGGGTTCACCGGCCGACGACTCCTGGGCAGCAGGTGCCGCGGATGCCTCGGCAGTCGCGCCCTCTTCCATGGTGCCGAGGACTTCCTGTGCGGTTACCACAGCCCCTTCTTCAGCGACAATCGCGGTTAAGACACCATCTGCCGGTGCCGGCACTTCGAGTACCACTTTGTCCGTTTCTACCTCGACCAACACATCGTCGCGCCTGATCGGGTCACCCGGTTTTTTCTGCCATGCCAGTATGGTTGCATCGGCCACTGATTCCGGCAGTACGGGGACTTTGATTTCAGTTGACATTTTTTAGTTAAACCTGTCTGCGGTTGCTTTAGAGTTTGCCGGTGAGTTTTTGGTTTTCAACCGGATGTTGACTGTTTTCTTTTAGCGCCAGCGCTTCGAGCACCAGCGTGTTCTGTTCCTTGATGTGCTGGTTGGCGTACCCGACTGCCGGCGATGCCGATGGCGGACGACCGACGAATTCCAATGACTGATTATCATTTAACACTCTTTCAACGCGGTGCCGGGTGGCGCGCCATGCACCCTGATTACGCGGTTCTTCCTGACACCACACGATGCGGCTGGCATTGGGGTAGGTAGCAATGATTTCCTGCAACTCGCGATACGGAAAAGGATAGAGCTGTTCGACTCGCACCAGCGCTACCTGATCAAGTTCCGATTCACGGCGCTTTTCAAGCAGGTCGTAGTAGACCTTACCCGAGCAGAACACCAGGCGCTCAACCCGTTCAGCGTCTAATGCGTCGATTTCAGGGATAACCGGCTGGAACTGACCGTTGGCCAGATCTTCAAGACTATTTACTGCGAGCCTGTGTCGCAACAGACTCTTCGGCGTCATTACAATCAGCGGCCGACGCATCGGTCGGAGCATTTGTCTGCGGATCATATGGTAGGCCTGCGCCGGAGTACTCGGCACAATGACCTGCATGTTTTCCTCGGCGCAAAGCTGCAGGAATCGTTCGAGCCTTGCAGATGAGTGCTCCGGACCCTGCCCTTCATAGCCATGTGGCAGAAACAAGGAAAGGCCGCACAATCGACCCCACTTGGTTTCGCCGGAACTAATAAACTGATCGATCACCACCTGCGCACCGTTGGCAAAATCACCAAACTGCGCTTCCCATATCACCATGGTGTGCGGGTCTGCTGTGGCATAACCATACTCAAATGCGAGGACTGCCTCCTCGGACAATACCGAGTCGATCACCAGAAAGTTCGGCTGATCAGGAAATACATTGCGCAAAGGCACGTAGGTTGAACCATCGTTTTGGTTATGCAGCACCGCATGGCGATGGAAGAAAGTCCCCCGCCCACAGTCCTGACCCGATAGTCTCACCGGATGACCATGGTGCAGCAGGGTGGCGTAGGCCAGGTTTTCCGCATAGCCCCAGTCAACCGGCAGTGCACCGGCTGTCATCTTGCGGCGGTCCTCAACAATTTTTTTCACCCGCGAGTGCAACAGCAGCCCTTCAGGTAAATCAGTGAGTGATGTGGCAATTTCCTGCAACTTCTCAATCGGTACTCCAGACTCGTACGCGGTCCGCCAGTCCGCTGCCAGGTAGTCGGCCCAAGGTATATCGTGCTTTTCGAGGTAATCCGGATCTATTTCCACTCCGGGAGCCACCGTGACACCGGCATCGAGCTTGGCACGGTAATCGTCAACCAGTGACTGCGGATAATCACTTGCTACTTTGTTACTCGCGACCAGCTTATCGGCATAGAGCTGCCTGGTGGTCGGTAACGCTTTGATGGTCTTGTACATCATGGGCTGAGTTGCCGACGGCTCATCTGCCTCATTGTGTCCGTGGCGACGATAGCAAACCAGATCGATCACGACATCCTTGTGAAACTCATTGCGAAAGTCCAGTGCCATCTGGCTGACAAAAAGCACTGCTTCCGGATCGTCACCGTTGACGTGAAAAATTGGCGCGTTGATCATCTTTGCGACGTCGCTGGCGTACAGCGTCGACCTCGCATCTGCCAGATTACTGGTAGTAAAACCGATCTGGTTATTGACGATAATATGGATGGTGCCCTTGGTTGAGAATCCACGGGAATCGGCCATGTTAAACGTCTCCATCACCACGCCCTGACCGGCGAAAGCTGCATCACCGTGAATACTCACCGGGATCACATCCTGTCCGAGACTGTCGCCATAGCGATCCTGCCTCGAACGCACCGAACCCTCGACCACGGGTGACACGATTTCCAGATGCGACGGATTAAAAGCCAACGCCAGGTGCATGTATTTACCGGCACTGGTCTTTATGTCGGAGGAAAAGCCTTGATGGTATTTGACATCACCAGAGGCGAGCTCGTCATCGTGCTTTCCCTCAAACTCTGAAAAGAGCTCGGCCGGGTTTTTACCCAGAATATTGACCAGCACATTCAGGCGTCCGCGGTGCGCCATACCGACGACGAGTTCCTTACAGCCCGCCTCGCTGGCACGCTGGACCAGAGCACCCATCGTCACAATCAGGCTCTCCCCGCCCTCGAGCGAGAATCGCTTCTGACCGACGTAACGCGAGTGCAGATATTTCTCCATACCCTCGGCAGCAGTGAGGCGCCCGAGCAGCCACTTTTGCGACTCGACACTTAGATCCGGCGTCGACCAGTAACTCTCTATCCGCTGTTGCAGCCATTTCTTCTGCGTCGTGTGATTGATATACATGTACTCGTAACCAATCGTACTGCAGTAGATTTTTTCGAGATGCGCGACAATATCGGCAAGCGAAGCGACGTCGATCCCGTTAAGCGCCGGCGTCTGAAATTCGGTCTGCAGATCAGCACCGGACAGACCGTGCTCATGCAGCTGCACTTCCTTTACTTCGATTTTCTGCATACGCCCGAGCGGATCGATATCGGCAAGCTGATGTCCACGCGTTCGATAGGCATCGATCAAAGCGCCTACCTGAATCTGCTTGCGCTCGTGTGCCATCGACGACTGCGCACCGGGGCCGCGACTGGCCCGAGAGGTAGAGCTTCTGGTCAGGTTATAGAAGTGTTGCCGAATTTCGCTGTGCGGAATATCACGGGCCTGCCCGTTCACCATGGGCAGCTGGTCAAAATATCTTCGCCACGATTCCGGCACCGAGTTTGGATCGCGCAGATAATTTTCGTAGTGCTGCTCCAGATAAACAATGTTGCCACCATCTAGCATTGAGGTGTCACGCAACATTTTCATACTCGCCATAGTTTTGTATTCCGCTACGGATATTTCAGTTTAGATTGAGAATAGATGACTGGCGCCTGATTGCCACACAGACCCCGCTTCGGCAGGCTTTTACGCTCACCTGCAGTTGATATATTCCCGCGAGGATAGTTCATACCAAAATTGATGAACCTGAGGTTCGATTAGGGCCTGGCCTTACGCACCAACCACCGCAGCGCCTGCGCGCATATCGTAAATTAACGCTGTATTGGTGTAAAACAAAGTCGCGCAAACCCGGGATTTCATTACCGAAATTTTCCCCACCGCTCCGGATGTGCAAAGTAATCGGCGTTAAACCAGTCCGGGGTTTGTTTGTAGTCAAAGAGGTCGAATCCATAAAGACCTGCGGTTTGTCTGAGTCGCCGGAATCCCAGGGCGAGAGCGGTAGTGAGGTCGAGTCTCGGCGACCACAAAATCAGCTGCCCGGAAACTGTATCCCTTAGCCCGGCCAGCACACACAGAAGGTCTTCACGATCCATACCGAGATCCTCAATCAGCACCAGCTGACGTGCACCGGTGCGACCTGCGCGCCAGTCATACGATCGTGCATCAGCCCACTCGACAGCCCGGATATCAGGAAACTCCGCCACCAGCCGGCGCGATAAATCGGAAGCCGAATTACCGATCAGAACCACCACACCGTCCGCTCCCCAGTCAGATGCCGCGCATCTCCAATGGCTGAGCACCTCAGGCGGAGTTGACGACACCACGTATTCCCGTCACTCGGGCAGACCTGAGAGACAGGCCCGATGCGCCAGACCGATGCCAGCGGGCGGCACACTCAGCCATGCGTTTCTTTGTATAGGGCTTTCTGCTCTGCAGTGGCTTCGGTCTGGTATTTCGACTTCCACTCCGCGTAGGGCATGCCGTAAACCTGCTCCCGGGCATCCTCCAGCACCACGGCGATATCGCGCTTGCCGGCTTCCTCGGCATACCACTTGGACAGGCAGTTGCGACAGAATCCGGCGAGATTCATCAGATCAATGTTCTGCACATCGGTACGCGACTGTAAGTGACTCACCAGCCGTCTGAAGGCTGCGGCTTCGAGTTCTGTTTGCTGTTGCTTTTCCACGGTGGTTTGCTCTTGTGTTATTTCCAGAGGTGTTTGAGTGTACTTGAACCACCCGGATTGATCATTAGTCCGCTGACTGACTCCACCGCTGACCAATCCGGGCAGAATCAGAATGCCGGTTTGTTGCAACGATCAACCTCACAGCCCGGGCACAACACGCATCAATCATTTCATTAAAAGGCGCAAAGCGGCGGGAGCCTTTGCTACCATCCGTCCCGGTATTCTTTCCGTATTCAAACTGCTGATCAGAGCATGCTATGAACATCTTATTTGTGCTGCTGATACTGGCGGCCGGCTGGTTCTGGTGGAGCAGCGCTCAGAGCCGGGAAACTGCGATTGCACTGGCCAGACGGGCATGCGCTCAATGCGGAGTTCAGTTGCTGGATGAGACAGTCACCCTGAGCAAGCTGCGACTACAGCGCAGCAAACGCGGCTCGATGCAGATCGCAAGGTGGTACCAATTTGAGTTCAGCACCAGCGGCGTTAATCGGCGCGACGGCGTAGTCGGTATCGCAGGGAATGCTCTGCTATCGATGCATTTGAATATCGACCGTGATGAAATGGCCCACTAGGAGTCTGCGCGGCAGAACCTCCGCTACTGCGAGCGCACCGGATTGCGCCCGAATACGCCTTTATTCTCGTCGCGACATCCTGCTAGTCGAACCTTCCGCACGCCCCACCAGGTCGGTCACAGTGTCGGTACCCGGCCACATCGCAGAACTGAAATCGAATACACTTACACTTTTTTTGGAGAGTGACAAATGAGCCAGTGCCCCTGCTGTTCAGGCATGAAGTTTTCCGACTGCTGTGCACCGTACCTGAAGGGCAAAAAGAAACCTGAAACGGCACTTGCACTAATTCGCTCAAGATACACAGCTCACACGTTTGCAAATATCGACTATATCCAGTCGACCCATCACCCGGACCACCGGCACGAAATAGATGTCAAGAGTACCCGCGAGTGGGCAGAAACTTCCGAGTGGCTGGAGCTTGAAATACTCGACACTACCGGCGGCGGCGAACAGGATGAACAGGGCACCGTGGAGTTCATTGCGCGGTTCAACGACGCCAGTGGCAAACTGATCAACCACCACGAGCTGAGTTTATTTGCGAAACATGAAGGTGACTGGTTCTTTGTCGACGCCAAACCGCCGAAAGTACAGCAGTTTCGACGGGAAGCGCCGAAGGTCGGGCGCAACGATCCCTGCCCGTGCGACAGTGGCAAAAAATACAAAAAGTGCTGCGGTGCGGCGTAAGCCCGGCGCTCATGCTCCTGTGTAGTGTCGCGTCAAAAACTGCAACACTGCATCGGCAAATGCATCGTTTGAATCACTCACCACCATGTGATTTGCCTGAGCCACGTCGGCGTATTGAGCATGGGGCACCAGCGCGAGAAATTCTCTGACATCATCGTCGGTGACAATCTCACTCATTTTTCCATGGACAAGCAACACCGGCAGTGACAGGGCAATGGCTGCTGCGCGTTGTCGATCCATAATTGGCTGACCGAAGTGACCGACATGATTCAACAGTGCCGGGTCCCAGTGCCAAAAGTATCGACCGTTGGCCGCCTGGCGAAGATTTTTTAGCAATCCCTGATGATTCTTTGTAGCGGGGCGGTTTTTGTACGCTGCGATGGCGGCGGCCGCCTCATCAAGCGTACCGAACCCATCACTGAATCGGGACATAAAATCAAGAATTCTGGCAACTCCCTTCAAATCCACCGTGGGCGTGATATCGACCAGCGCGAGCACGGCAAAGAGTCTCTCCGACTGCTCTCCCTGTGCCAGTAATGCGGTGATACCACCCAGTGATGCCCCAACCACAGCGGGCGGTGGGCAATCCAGCTGTCTGACCACCGCACAAAGGTCAGCGATAAGTGTGTCTATTGAATAATCCTGTGACGGGCACCAGTCGCTGTCTCCGTGACCGCGCGCGTCCGGCACAATGACGTGGTAACCGCTTGCCGCAACGGTACGGGCGCTGCGATGCCACGCGTGACGGGTCTGGCCCGCCCCATGCAGCATAACTACGACTGGATCTTGCTCATAACCATATGAACTTGCGGCAATATTGACATTTTCCGCCACTGAAAAGTGTAGGGTTTTGGATATACTCATTAGCTGTTGCTGTAACACCTCGGGGCCAGGGAACATCAGACGTACATAACTTGGCTACTACACTGCCGTTCACGAAGGCGCCTGGTGTCGCCGTCTCGCGGACAATCATACGGTTATTAAAATGACAGAAAAACCCTGGCTCAAAAGTTACCCATCCGGCGTGCCGGAATTCGCAGACGTGGATGCTTACAACAGCGTTGTGGAAATCTTCGAAGAAAGCATTGAACAGTTTCGGGACAACGTTGCCTATGTCAGCATGGGGAAGGAAATCACCTACGGGGAACTGGATGACTACTCGCAGGCACTGAGCAACTGGCTGATGGCCACTGGCAAATTTTCAAAAGGTGATCGCGTCGCGATCATGATGCCCAACTTGCTGCAATACCCGATATCGGTTCTCGGCATTCTCCGAGCTGGGCTCACCGTGGTGAACACCAACCCTTTGTATACCGCCAGAGAACTGGAGCATCAGCTAAAGGACTCGCAAGCCAAAGGCATCATCATTGTCGAAAACTTTGCCTCGACACTGCAAAAGGTGCTGCCGAACGTCGAAACTGACGTCATTATCAGCACCCGTGTCGGCGATATGCTTGGCTTTCCAAAATCGCTGCTGGTCAACGCTGTGGTTAAGTATGTGAAAAAACTGGTGCCGGCCTTTTCACTACCCACGACCGCCACTTTTAACGACGTACTGTCGGAGGGTAAATCAAAACCGCAATTTAAAGAAAAAGACCTCGGGCACAGTGACATCGCTTTTCTGCAATACACCGGTGGCACGACCGGTGTCGCCAAAGGTGCGATGCTGACACACGGCAACATGGTCGCCAACATGCAACAGGCCTACGAATGGCTAAAACCGGTAAAGATCCGCGAAGGCGAGGAAGTGATCATCACTGCACTGCCGCTCTACCACATATTTGCATTGACAGCTAATTGCCTGGTCTATGCCAAAATCGGCGCAAAGAACGTGCTGATACTCAACCCCAGAGACCTCAAAACCTTTGTAAAGGAACTGGCAAAGCAAAAATTCACTGCTTTTACCGGTGTGAATACACTTTTTAACGCACTGCTGAATACAGAGGGCTTCGATCAACTGGATTTTTCCAGTCTGCGTATTACTCTCGGTGGCGGAATGGCCGTACAGGAAGCGGTTGCTACCGAATGGAAGTCAGTCACCGGCTGTCCGCTGATCGAAGCCTATGGACTGACCGAAACAAGCCCGGCTGCGTGTATTAACCCGATCACTGCGACAGACTACAATGGTGCGATCGGTCTACCCATCTCATCTACGGAAGCCTGCATAAAAGACGAAGAAGGCAACCACCAGCCGATTGGAGAACGCGGAGAACTGTGCATTCGCGGACCGCAGGTCATGAAGGGTTACTGGCAGCGAGCAGAAGCCACCGCAGAGGTGATCGATGCAGATAACTGGCTGCATACCGGTGACATCGCCATCATGGATGAACACGGATATTTTACGATTGTCGATAGACTGAAGGACATGATCCTGGTCTCCGGATTTAATGTTTATCCGAACGAAATAGAAAACGTTGTGCAGTCACATCCGGACGTACTGGAGGTCGGGGCAATCGGGGTCGCCGACGAGCATTCCGGTGAAATTGTCAAAATATACGTGGTACCGAAGAGCGATGCGCTCACCAAAGAATCACTGATGGCGTTTTGCAAAGAAAACCTGACCGGTTACAAACGCCCCAAACAAATTGCCTTTGTCGACGAGCTGCCCAAGACCAACGTCGGGAAAATACTGAGGAGGGAATTGCGGGAACTCGATAAAAAGGAGACCGGGCAGTAGAACTGCAGCACAGAGAATCTTACCGTCCGAACGCGTACAGCAGCTGCAATTGAACCACCGGGATGAACACCCGGTGGGTGCTGACTTACAGGCGGACCATTGTCAGGCTCAACTATCCTGCGGTGAAACCTAGCAGCATGTTGAAAAACTATTGCGCTAGGTCTGAGGGCGTTAAATTCCCCCCTCAAAATGCTCATTTATAACCCATAAACTGCGCTTTTTCGGGGGAATTTGCCTACTCAGACCGTCGCTCATTACGTTTTTCAACGCCCTGCTAGTCGTGCTCCATAGGCAGACGAGTCACCTCGGCGGCCTGCCAGCCTTTTTCACTCTTGGTTTGCAGATACTCGACCTGCTGCCCTTCAGCAAGAGTTTTGTAGCCTTCGCCCTCTATCGAACGATAGTGGACAAACACATCTTCTCCTGCGTCGTTAACGATAAAACCATACCCCTTGGCGTTGTCGAACCACTTGACGGTGCCGATTGATTTTTCCATGCTCTGTGGACCCTTTTCGCTTCATTATTACTTCCACTGATATGAGCGATACTTGTTGTAGTTTGAAGTAAACACGATCTGTATCGGCGGACAACAGACCCCCAGTCAGGCAGATTTTCCAGTATCGCCCTGGGTCGGTTAGGCCGCTGAGACTCGACACAGTCGTGAACCAGCCTTCCTTGTAAGAATTATCTTACATTGACAGCCACGGAATGTCGCGTGGATTTTGCTGTTGTTGCGGCAATTTTCGTTGCCGGTGAGTCGTTCTCGAAATCCTCTGCCCTTCAAAGGAAGCACAAAGCGAAACAGGCGTGAATTTCGGCCAATCAAGCCGGGCCTCCGGCTGCCGCTAACCGCTCTCGAACAACAAGAGCAGAGCCCGGTCCAGCGGGCTCGGGTCAGCCTTTTTTGAAGATCCTCAGCTTTAACTTTCTGCGTCCGGCCACGCTGTTTTGCGTGATGGTGACCATTTTTGCGATTTCCACACATCAGCGCGTCTATTCGCGCTTGTGGCACGAGCCGCTGGACGTGGTGATCTACCCGATCAACGGCGATGGCACCCTGCACACCCACAACTACATTCAGTCGCTAACCGACGAAACTTTCGCTGAAATTGACCAGTGGATGAGCCGCGAGGCAAAACGCTTCAAGCTGGCGCAAACGCAACCGCTGCGCACCCGCTTGGGACCACAGGTCAAGAGTCAGCCACCCCTGTTGCCACCGGAGGCCAATGTCATCGGTGTCGTTTGGTGGGGACTCAGACTGCGCTGGTGGGTTTGGAGAAACACGCCGGATACACAATCCAATCTGCGCCGGGTGCGCGTGTTCGCGAGCTTCCGATCAGACGACGTTGCCCTGCCGCACTCGGTAGGGCTACAAAAAGGTCTGATTGGCGTGGTACACGCATTTTCACTGGACTACCAAACCAGACAGAATAATATTGTGATCGCCCATGAGATACTGCACACCGTGGGTGCTTCGGACAAATATGGTCACGGTGGTCAGCCGCTTTACCCGCTCGGTTACGCCAATCCGGTCAGGTCGCCTCTGTACCCGCAGCGATATGCCGAAATCATGGCGGGCAGGATTCCAACCTCTTCGTACAGTTCGTACATGGCAGAAAGCCTGAAGAGCACCAGAATGAACACCCTGACCGCCCAGGAGATTGCCTGGATCAAATAAGCCTCGCATCCGTGTGAGATACCCGGGATGAATCATGCTGGAAATTTCTGAATATGTTGATCGCCTGGGCCCTTACCTGATTTGGATGGGCTGGCTTTCAGCCGGCTTGTTTCTGTTCAGCCTGGCGCTGGTACCGACACTGCTGGCCAGAATTCCGGCAGACTATTTTACTCGCCCCCGTCGACAGCGTACCCCGCCTACCAAAATCGCCGGCATCCACTATGCTCTACTGTGGGTGGTGAGAAATCTGTTTGCGCTGTTGCTGATCATGGCGGGCATCCTAATGCTGGTACTGCCGGGTCAGGGCCTGCTGACGATACTACTGGGGCTTTTTGCGGCGGATTTTCCAGGTAAGAAGCGGCTCGAGCAAAAACTGGTCTCCCATCCTTCTATTCACGCATCGATCAATTGGATAAGAGCTAAAAAAGGCGCTGAGAAACTGACGTTGCCGTAAGTCAATCAAACTCACTACCCACCACTATGTTACGTGCGTTCACTATTTCGACACTCATTCTGCCACTGCTCTGCGGCAGCCCGGTGGCCACCGGCAGCGATGCGACTGCGGACATAGACGCACCACTGCTTAAGCAGTATAAAATTAACATCGAGACTTTGTCGCGCCAGGTAAATATCGCCAAGGAGCACCGCACAGCGATCATCGGGCGAATGGATGCGGTTGCCCACCAGCTGACAGACCTTGACGATAAGGTACAACAGGTGGTTGATCGACAACCAACCTTGCGTGACGGCCTCGCTGATGTCGACAGTCGTATTCAACGGCTGTCGGAATCAATTGTCGATACCGATAAGACCCTGGAGTTTATCTCCCACCAGATCGATAGTCTGCCCGTCCCCAGTCTGTGGGAAGACGCATTTCGACGCGCTTCGACAAAAAGGCGGGATCGGGCCGTTAAAGAATATCAGCGGTTTCAAACGGCTCGCCAGCTGACCGAACTAAAGCAGATGCAACAGGCACTGGTGTCCAGTCGGCTGGCCCTGTTTGATTCGTTCCAGGGCATTGAAGGGTCGGTCAGCAGCTTATCCTCCGAGCGCACACAGCTGGAGGAGAAACGACGCGCACTGGAAACCCAATTCGTCGATCTGAGTGCACAAATCGTCGAGTACCAGGACAGGCGCAGCACCCTCGAATCACGCCTGCACAAAATTACAGAATTCCCCGAGATTGCGCGCTTTTCGCATGCGCGCGGTGTCCTGCCTGACCCGACTCCGGGCGCATTGAGACATGAATATGCGGAACCGAAGGCACAGGGACTACTCAAAT
>CAZOXM010000092.1:1324-5827 GCA_964583825.1 uncultured Granulosicoccaceae bacterium | reverse complement strand
CCGGGCGCATTGAGACATGAATATGCGGAACCGAAGGCACAGGGACTACTCAAATGGGAAGGGATTGTCATCGATGCGCCGCTGGGTCAGGAGGTCAACGCGGTTTTTGATGGCAAAGTCGTTTTCGCCGATCACATGCAGGGACTGGGCAACGTCGCCATCGTCGATCACGGAGAGGGCTATATGAGCCTTTATGGCATGGCGGATTTCCTGATTGTTGAACCAGGTCAGATCGTGCTGGCCGGCGATACAATCGGCACCGTAGGCACCCCGGTGGGAAATGACGAATCAAGCCTCTATTTTGAAATCAGACAGAATGCCGACACACTGAATCCGGCCGATTGGCTGAAATCACACAGTTTTTCCACGGAACCGGAATCCTGAGCGCAGCTTTAGTGACTCAGAATGATACAATTGCGGTACATTCCAACAGCGCCCTGACGGGTTTTTGGAGCTATTAATGACAAAGCGGTCAAAACAACTCACGCTTATTGCTGCCGGGACAGTACTGGGGATATCTCTGTCTCTTGGCCAGGGTGTGGTCGGTGCCAGGGACAATACCGCAGAAGTACTTCCGCTGGAGCAACTGCGCACATTTTCCGACGTATTTGCCCGAATCAAACGCAACTATGTGGAAGACGTTTCTGACGAGGTACTGCTGGAGCACGCGATTCGCGGGATGCTCAGCGGACTGGATCCACATTCCAGCTACCTGAACACCGAACAATTCAACGAGCTGCGCATTGGCACCTCGGGCGAATTCGGCGGCCTTGGTATCGAGGTGGGCATGGAAGACGGCTTCGTCAAGGTCGTTTCACCCATTGATGATACCCCCGCTCAACGGGCCGGCATGCAGACCGGAGACCTGATTATCCGGCTGGATGACAAGCCCGTGAAGGGCCTGTCGCTCAACGATGCGGTCAAGTTGATGCGTGGCAAGCCGGGCAGCGATATTGATCTGACAGTGGTTCGTGAAGGCGAAGACAAACCGCTCACTCTCACCATCACCCGCGCGATTATCCAGGTCACCAGTGTCAAGACCCGGGTGCTCGAAGAGGGTTTCGGCTACGTGCGTATCTCGCACTTCCAGACGAAAACCACGGCAGACATGCTCAAGGCAATCGAGCAAATGCAGGAAGAGAAAGGCGATATAAAAGGCCTGGTGCTCGACCTGCGTAATAATCCGGGTGGGGTGCTGTCGGCCGCAGTCGGCGTGTCGGATGCCTTTCTGCATGATGGGCTGATCGTCTACACAGATGGACGCGAGGAGGATTCACGTCTTCGCTATTCAGCGTCACAGGGCGATGTGCTGGCAGGGGCGCCCCTGGTGGTACTGGTCAATGGCGGTTCGGCATCGGCCTCTGAAATTGTCGCAGGCGCGATGCAGGATCACGGCAGAGGCGTGGTCATGGGCAACAAGACCTTCGGCAAAGGTTCTGTACAGACCATTCAGAATCTGGCCAACGGCGGCGCGGTAAAACTCACCACCGCGCGCTACTACACACCATCCGGACGTTCTATTCAGGCAGAAGGGATTGAACCGGACATCGTGACCGGCAACCTGAGACTGGCCAAACGCGAAGAATCCGGGATCGAGCCGATCACCGAATCCAGTCTCTCCGGACACCTGAGCAACCCGGACGACGAGAACGCCAGCGAGGGAGAGGCTGCCGTGGCCGACGAAACAACGCTGGCTGAAGACGACTACCAGCTCAATGAAGCACTCAACCTCCTCAAAGGGCTGACCATCCTGAGCCGCCAGGGTTAGCATACCCGCCGGCGGCGATCCTTCTCCGCCGATGCGCACACCTTGCGACGGTGTGCGCTCACCCGCGCGCAATACTCCCGGCCAGCGGATTCGCCTCACCCGTCTCCGCGACGCGGGACCGGTTCACGGGAACGCACCGGCCATCGCCTCTCAAAAAATGGGTTAAACACCTGATTCCTGAACCCCGTTTTGCTATCGTAGCCAGCATTAACGAGGGTCGACTATGCTTCAAGGCTTAATGCAGCAGCAACCACTGATGATTTCAAGCATCATTGAATTTGCTGAACGCTGGTTTCCAAACGTGGAAGTCGTGTCCCGCTCCGTAGAGGGCCCGATTCATCGCTACACCTATAAGGACATGGGTGAACGGGCGAGACGCGTAGCCAATGTAATGAAGTCACTGGGTATCGATCGCGGTGATCGCGTCGCCACACTGGCCTGGAACGGTTACCGCCACATGGAACTCTACTATGGCGTCTCGGGCAGTGGAGCGGTCCTGCACACTGTCAATCCCAGATTATTTAAAGAACAGCTGATCTATGTGGTGAATCATGCCCATGATCGAGTCGTCTTTCTTGACCTCACTTTCGTACCGCTACTGGAGGAGCTTGTCGAAGCGCTGCCGACCGTTGAACAATATGTGATCCTCACCGACAGAGCACATATGCCCGACACTTCTATCCCCAATGTACTGTGCTACGAAGAATTGCTGGCCGCAGAAAGCCATACCTTCCAATGGCCGGTATTTGATGAAAACTCTGCATCCAGCATTTGCTACACGTCAGGTACCACCGGCAACCCAAAAGGGGTGGTTTATTCGCACCGCTCAACCCTGCTTCATGCTTTAGGCAGCTCTATTCCAAATGGTCTGAGTTTATCCGGCTCCGATTCTATTTTACTGGTCGTACCGCAATTCCACGTTAACTCCTGGGGTGTCAGTTACGCCGCACCTATGAACGGTTGCAAACTGGTACTTCCGGGGCCCTTAATGGACGGCGCTTCCCTGCACGAGTTATTGGACAATGAAAGGTGCACACTTTCTCTCGCCGTACCCACTGTCTGGATGATGCTCACCGGATTCCTGAAGGAATCCGGCCATCAACTGCCGCACATGAAACGGGTTGTGATCGGTGGCTCCGCCGTCCCCGAAGCGATGATACGATCATTTGAACAAGACTATGACGTACAGGTCATCCATGCCTGGGGCATGACAGAAACAAGCCCGCTCGGCACACTGAACTTTCTAATGCCTCATTTACAGTCGCAAGACTATGAATCACAGATGCCGATTAAACTCAAACAAGGCAAGTCGGTATTCGGCATCGATATTCGCATTGTTGACGATGAAAATCGCGCCCTGCCTCATGACGGTAAAGCCTTCGGTCGACTGCAGGCAAGAGGCCATTGGGTGACATCAGGATACTTCGGCGAAGACCATCCGAGTGCCGTTGACAGCGAGGGCTGGTTCGACACGGGAGATGTTGCAACCATTGACGCGGACGGATACATGATGATTACTGATCGAACCAAAGACGTCATCAAATCCGGCGGAGAATGGATAAGCTCTATTGAGCTTGAAAATATTGCAGTCGGTCATCCGGATATCACCGAGGCGGCGGTCATCGCGATGGCCCATCCAAAATGGGATGAACGACCTCTGGTTGTTGCCGTAAAGTGCGAAGGAGCAAATATAGATAGAGAAAAATTGCTCAAATACATGGCGCAACACGTTGCCAAATGGCAGGTGCCGGATGATGTAGTGTTTGTCGACAATCTCCCGCATGGTGCGACAGGAAAGTTAAATAAGCTGAAGCTTCGAGATGACTTCAGCGACTATGAATTTCCAGTCTAAGAGGTATTGGAAAACGTGATAAGCAGACAGTTTGTACATGTCACTAAGCACTGTCAAAGGGCACTCGAAAACGTGCATTTTATAAGTTGTCAATAAGCATTTCGTGAGATTAAAACCCTCGGACCTGACGCAACGGGTTTTCAACATACCGCTACGCCTTGTGCAAGAACAGACGCAGACACCACGCAAGTCTCTGCATATACCTGCACAACGCCGATCGCCCACACAGTGAAAAACAGCCAAATTAGATGATAAATTTACTCCTCAGTCAGCAATACGCGCTGTTTATACTGATTATTATTGCGCTCATTGTGTCACTCACGTTCCACGAGTTCGGTCATGCCGCCTCTGCAAAGTACTTTGGCGACGATACGGCACAACGACTCGGCCGGTTAAATATTAACCCGCTTGCCCATATAGATCCGATTGGGTTGTTGATGGTGGTACTGGTCGGTTTTGGATACGCCAAACCAGTGCCTACCAACCCCAGAAATTTCAACTCGAAATACGCGATGCCACTAATAGCCCTGGCCGGACCGGCCATGAATCTTCTGCTGGCATTTATCACCATAAATATTTATATCTATGGTGCATCAACTGGCAACGCCTGGTTTAACTCACCCGGCCCGCAAACATTTTTTCAGTATCTGGCGCTGATTAATCTTCTGCTAATGCTCTTTAACCTGATACCGCTGGGACCGTTGGACGGGCATTACATACTCGCTTATTTGTTACCGCACAACCTGGCCACCAAATACCTTGAGTTCAATGGAAAATTTGGTCACTTTGTATTTTTAGGACTGATATTGCTCAGTATCGCAGGTCTGCCTATTTTCAGCTGGCTGATAGGAACCGCCAGTGAAATTATTCCGTATCTGATTAT
>CAZOXM010000092.1:0-1224 GCA_964583825.1 uncultured Granulosicoccaceae bacterium | reverse complement strand
CTTTGCAAATTGAAGTTACCCGGCGGATCATAGTTGCATACCCAAATTTGGTCATTATTCGGGCAACTGGCAGCACCGCATCCAACAACGGCGGAGTCTGACCACACAAGCTGCGTGTAGCCGTCACAACGCTGATTTAGCGCACAGGTGTTATCAATGTAGTTAAAATGCTCCGCCTGCCTTGCCCAGTCCAGAACCGGTATTCTCCCGTCAATCGACTCTCTCCGCCGGCTGCCGTCACTGGCAACAAGCGCCTCGTGAAAATACAGATTCTCACCAAGACCATTTTTATGCAATGGAAGACCGATACTTCCGCGATACCGCAGTTCACACCCGCCCTCCCGACTTAGAAAAAGTGCCCACTCCGTGGCGTACACCTGCATCTGAGTCGACCAGCGCAATTCCGGAACACCGAGTTGGCGCCTGATAGAGTTATGGGTCTCGAGAATTCTTTCTTCGTTTACTGCTACATCCGATTCCGGTATTTCTGTCCTGCGCTCCGGAGGCGGGCGCAAGTCGGGTATCGGTGCAGCACAAGCGACCACCAAGGCGACAATACCTGCCGCCATTACTGGATAAAGGTGATACTTCAAAGTGACTTAACCACCCAACTGCTCTTCGACTTCACAAGCGGGCGCTTGCGCCTTAACCATATTGATCGCACTGCTGCGATCCTGTTCACTCGGGAACATTGCACTGGTCGCCACAACCTGTCCATTAGCTGACTTCACATTAAAAAAATACATACCGTTAGCGGACTCTTTAAGAATGTAGCGCTTGTCCTCAGTACAATTCTTTTTTACAGAATTGATACCTTTCGACGCACTGTCCTTGGCTTTGTAGTTCTCACTTCGAAGTACCATTTTTCCTTCGTCGTTAACAAACGAAAAACTAAACGGCTCAGCCGCAGCACTCTTCTTTAATATTGCTTTCATTATTTCTCCTGATGTTCGCTGTAATACGCCAAAAGCCATATCCTTAGCAGACAAAAGCTTCTCGCCACTATAAAGCGCCACTCAAGTGTATCACCACAGACAACTATTTATGCCAGGCTGTAACGTTATTTTATATATCACTATTTTTAACACTTATACAACAGAAATTAACGATCACTACCTTAAACGTCACAACTTCAGAGTGATAAAGGGTGGGAATTCAGGAAATTTGGGACAGGCGTCAGAGCAAGGCAGAAAAACGCAGGCATAGCAGGGCCTACGTCGAGCC
>CAZOXM010000091.1:4845-18535 GCA_964583825.1 uncultured Granulosicoccaceae bacterium | reverse complement strand
CATCCGCGTGCATCAATCTGCAATGACTCAAGCTGCCCCGACGCCTTTACCAGCCAGACCCGATCAAACAGGTTGGACACAACGCAGACATGGTTGGGGATAATGCTGATCTGTTCGCCGATGTGGAATTGATCGTTCTCTGCGACTTCAATGACGCCGTGTTCCTCACTGAGTCGATCAACACGGGAATGCGGATGTTCAACAATATGACCGTATCCGGTCAGGCCGAACAAATCACTGCTCAGTGCCTTGGAGCCGGCGTCTATAACGGCGCGGTCTGGTGTCGGCACGCTCACGACCGTGGCAACGATACGGGCGGCGCACTGTGCCTCGGTGCAGGTTTGCCGTTGCAGTAAGGAACGATCATTGTAAATGTAGGTGCCGATGCGGTACTCGGTGAACACACCGTGCCGGGCAGCGCTCCACATATCCGGTGTGCCACCGGTTGAAACAGTTCGGCATTGCAGTCCGCGTTGAGCCAGTGCACTGACTGCTTCGCGCATGAATTCATTTGCCGGCTCACCGGGTGCCGGGTAGGTCATGAGGCCACTGAAGTGTAAGCCCGGGGAATCATCAGTCCGTTGCGCCAGTGACAGGACCCCCTCAATCGTGGTCACCCCGCAGCGACGTGCGCCGGTGTCGCATTCGATCAGCACGTTAAGTGTGTGGGGAGATGATTTAAAAGTACTGGATAACCCTGCAATCGCCGGTGCATTGTCGGCGGTGACGGTGAGCTTTTCTACCCGTGCTGCCAGGTCGAGCAGGCGAGCCAGCTTTTTCTCACCGAGAATGTTAAACGTGATCAGTATGTCGTTGTGGCCAGCGCCGGCCATGACTTCTGCTTCACTGATTTTCTGGCAGGTGATGCCGGCGGCACCTGCTTTTAACTGGGCATTGGCGAAATGCAGTGTTTTATGTGTTTTTATATGCGGGCGCAGTGCAAGGCCCGCATCGGTACAGTGCTGCTGAAACGCTTCAATATTGGCCAGCGCGACCGCTTCATCGATAACCAGCGCCGGTGATTCAATCGAAAGCGGCTCCATGTTCAGGACTTCGGTTTCGCGTTATCGGGGTCGTACAAAGGTTTATAACCGACCGCTTCAACCACCACCGGATACGTTTCGCCAAAGTATTCAACCTGCAATTCGCGGCCGACCTCACAGTAATCCAGTGGCAGATAACCCAGTGCGATGTTTTTACCAATCGTTGGTCCAAAGACGATGCTGGTTGTGTATGACCTGCGGCCTTTGCTGTCGATCAGTGTGTGGCCCTGTGCATCCTGGATCGGTAGGGTGCCAACCGGATATCTTGCGACCCCGTGCTTGTCGATGTTGTCCTTCATCGTCAGCGTGCAAAGATAAGCTTCCTGCTTGTCGAGTGCTTTTTGTGCGACATACGCCTGCTTGCCGTTAAAGCCTGCCGCTTTTACTTTCGGGCGTGCGAGGTCCGCTTCAAACAGGTTGTAGTGCGTCAGCAAGTCCGCGTTCTGCAGGCGCAGGCTCTTCTCCATGCGGCGGCTGTTTGCGTAGGTTTCCACGCCCACAGGTGTCACACCCAGCGCAGCCAGTGCATCCCACACGGCAAGCCCGTCGTCGTAGTTAAAGTGCAGTTCCCAGCCTTGTTCACCAACATAGGAAATTCTGAATGCAGCGACCTCCACGCCGTTGATGCGGATAGTTTTAAATGTGACGAACGGAAAATTGTCGGGGCTCAGCGCGTCGGCATCGTCAACCACTTTGGCCAGAGTGGTCCGCGCGTTTGGCCCCCACAAACCGATGCAGGAAAATTCCGGTGTGCGATCTTTAATGTCCACCTGAAAGTTGCATTGAGCTGCCATGCGCTCTAACCAGGTGAGGTCCCGTGCGCCCGAATCACCACCATCCATCACCCGGTAGTGGTTTTCCGCCAGTCTGACCAGCGTCAGGTCGGCACGCACGCCGCCACTGGCATCGAGGAAGTGCGTGTAGATACCTTTACCAACCGGTGTATCACCACCGACTTTGGCGACACAGGTGTACTCCATCAACTGCTCTGCGTCGGGGCCGCTGACATCGATAATGGCAAAGTGCGAAAGGTTAACCATGCCGACGTCTTCACTCATTTGTAAGTGCTCTGCATTGGATACCCGCCAGAAGTGGCGGCTATCCCATTCGGACTCACGCACCGGTACCTTGTCGGCAAACTTTTCCAGCAGGTGTTCATTGCTCGCGTAACCGTGTGCACGCTCCCAGCCGGCGGCTTCCATAAAGTGGCCGCCGAGTGCTTTTTCCCTTTCGTAAAACGGACTGCGGTAGTGATCTCTGCCTTTCGAATAGGGTTCGCGGTCGTGTACAGCCGGGTTGTAAATTTTAAATGCTGTTTCATAGCAGCGGTCGTGAATGTATTGTTCCTGCTGCTGAAACGGGTAGTACCTCGCCACATCGATGCTGCTGTGGTCGAGTTCGGTGATGCCGTCTGTCATCCAGTCTGCGATGAGTTTGCCGGTGCCCGGACCGTCTTTCACCCAGACAGAGACGGCATACCACAAGCCCTGCGTCCTGGCTGACTCGCCGATTGAAGGTCCGCCGTCAGCGGTTACCTGCAGCAAGCCGTTGAATGAACGCTTTTCATCGAAACCAAGCTCACCGAGTATCGGCGTCAGTTCCATCGCGCGTTCAAGCGGCTCCATAATCTGTTCCATTTCAAGGTCGCGTTGCGAGGGTGACAACCGCGCTTCTTCCTTGCTGAGCAGATCCCGCGGATGACACAGGCGCGGAGACTTTTCTTCATAGTAGCCCCATTCGATCATGCCGCCTTCCGAGGTGGTCGGGTCGCCGGTATCCCGCAGGTATGCTGAGTTGCCCTGATCGCGCAACAGCGGGTAGCCGATGTCGACACCGGTACCGGCAAATTCATTGTACGGACCAAACCACAGCAGCGGGTGATCGACCGGCATGACGGGTAAATCTTCACCGGCCATCTCTGCGATCAGTCTGCCCCACAGGCCGGCGCACACCACCACATAGTCTGCCTTAATGTAGCCGCGACTTGTTTCCACACCGACGATTTTACCGTTTTGAATATCGAGCCCGGTGGCTGCCGTGTTGGCAAACGCAGTGAGTTTGCCGGTCTTCTCACAGGCATCTACCAGCTCTCCCGAAACCACCTGCGAGCGCGGGATAACCAGCCCGGCATCGGGATCCCACAGGGCGCCCTGAATCATGTGCTCTTCCAGCAACGGCATCTTCGCCTTTGCCTCGGCTGCCGTAATCATGCAGGCATTGGTACCGAAGGCCTTGCCGGAACAGACTTTACGTTCAAGCTCTGCCATTCTTTCATCGTCACCGACGCGTGCGACTTCCAGTCCGCCCACTTTGGCATAGCGCCCCATCTTCTCGTAGAAGTCGATGCTGTACATGGTGGTGTGGCAGGTCATGTGGTCGTGTGCTGTGGCGTAGCAGAAATCAGATGCATGGGCGGTGGAGCCGACATCTGTCGGAATCGCAGACTGATCAATGCCGACAATATTCTCCCAGCCTCGTTCGATGAGGTGGTGCGCCACAGATGCGCCGACAATGCCGCCCTGACCAATAATCACGACACGGGCGCTGGAAGGAAACGTAGCCATAGATTTGCCTTTTCTGCTTTTCGGGTTGCTTATAAACCCGTTGTTGCTCGATGGATCGTAAGCGATATTGGCAGATTTACAGCGGCCCCGGTTGCTACGAGCTGGCAATGGATTTTCACACTGCGACGTCGGTGCGTGAAGAAGCACCTGTCGGTACTACGCCGGATAGTCTGCCAGTGTAAAAAAGGTGTGGCTATTCAGGATAGCGCGGGGGTTGTCGGGTGACAGAGCCGGTCAGGCAAAATGGCTGGTTTGCACACTGATAGAGGGAATCGGAAAGACATGCAGCTGGCTGTGATGCGAGTACGCGCCGAGCAGTACGGACTGCCGGCCATTCGAACGCTGCAGCACCGCTTCGTCCGCCCAGATACCCTCAGAAAATGATCGGCTGCGGGTGGTGATGCGGGCATCGACGCGTTCACTGGTAAAAGGTGCCAGCGTTTTTGCAGCGGGGGAGTTCAGGGCATTCAGGTCGAGGTAGGCATCACCCCACAACACGGAACCCGGTGCGAAATGTCTGAGTTGCACCGGCTGATCGGTCAGGTTGGCGAACAGCACGGAGTTGTCTTCGATGCTGATAAGCAACTCCGCCACACCAAATTCACGAAACGGCCGGGCAGGTGCCGACGTAGTGCCTGTCGCCGTCGCGGCTGCCGTTGCAGGCAACAGGCCGTAACCGGCGCCGGTGATCAGCGCCTTGAGTGTGTTTCGCTTTGCCGTGTCGATCATGTGGGTTGCCCTGATTGGTCTGCTTAAGTGCGCGCCTGCTACTGGTTAACCGCACAATTCACGCGCTTTCAGCGGTGGGGACAAACCGGGTCTGGCTTTCTGTTACGGGCCGGGCGTCGCAGACCGTGTCGCGCTTGTCACCCTCATACACCATTTCGAAATTTTCCCGCTTCTGGCTATTCACAGAAGGGATACTAACGGAACGGGGTTCCGGTGCTGCCTTCGCGGCGAGCTCTTTAAACGCGGCACTGTCGAGCCACACTCCTTCACAATCTGAACAGAAGTTAAAATCCAATCCGTGGTGCGGATTGCTGGTAAGTGCAATGTTACAAGTTGGGCAGTTCATGCGTTCCCTGGCTCTATGCAATTTAAGTGTATGATCAGCAGAACCGTCTGTGACCGGTGTTGTCTTAAGACGTGGAAAGTATATGGACCGAAAGGAAAATTGAATGTGAAAAGACGAAAACTACTGAAAACATTTGTTGCATGTGCCGTGACACGAGTTGATTCCGTGCTGGCGAGCAATGAGCTCCCGTTAACCGGGAAAGATGTGGAGGGTCCATTCTACCCGACGGTGCCACTACCGGTCACACCGACGCTCTTTCTCGGTGCTGACGCACTGGGCGACCCACTCACCTTTTCAGGGCGGATAACGGATCGTTTCGGTGCTGAATTGCAAGGCATACGCATTGATATCTGGCAATGCGATGCGAATCAAACCTATAACCATCCTGCTGATCGTGGGAACAGAGACCCCGACTTCAGGGGTTTTGCCTCTCAGCTGACCGGCCGGGCGGGGGAGTTTACATTTCAAACCATTGTGCCTGTGTCATACGGTGGGCGTCCGCCACATATTCATATAAAGCTGTGGCGCGATAAAACCGAGTTACTGACAACGCAAGTGTATCTTCAAGGTTACCGGGGTAACGTAAAAAGAAAGATCAAACCTGCCAGAGTGGCAGGTGCCGAACTGGCCTATGACGCGCGATTTGATTTTGTCGTGTAACAGCCGGTGTTACAAAGTCGCTTTTGATAACTCGACTGTTCGATCCCACAGTGCTGCATCAATCTCGACCGGGTCTTTCGGTACCCGCTGCGACCCGGGTAACCGTGCACCGGGTTGCGCGTCAACGGCGTCCGCCAATGCATCCAGTCGCTGCCAGAACAGATCATCCGAGTAAGTGGTCGGGTCGAGCAACAGATAAAACTGCCCGAGGTGGTGCGGCGGGCCGTCCGGTAGTTTAAGTCCGGCCACATTGGTCGATGCAACGCTGCCGGTCAGTGCTGAGGCAAGTACTTCAGCCATCAGACCAAACCCGTAACCCTTATAGCCACCGGTAGACACCAGCGTGCCCTTCAGTGCCGCCTGCGGGTCAGTGGTGGGTTCGCCGTGTTCGTCAACCGCCCAGCCAAGTGGAATCTTTTCTTTCGCCGCCGCTGCCATGGTGATCTTACCGAGCGCCACCGCACTGGTACTCTGATCGAACTGAAACGCCACACCACCGTCACGGGCGGGAATCGACATCGCAATCGGGTTGGTGCCGAGTACTGCGCGCTTGCCACCGGGTGGCGACACCACGGCGGATGCGTTGGTAAAGCCAATACCGATGAGCCCGGCGTTGGCGATTTGCTCGGTAAAGTACCCAAGTGAGGTGCAGGTATGGGCATGTTTAACCGCCAGTGCGCAGGTGCCTGCGACTCGTGCTGTGTCCACTGCAGTCTGAAGGCCACGGGCAAACGCCGGCTGTGCAAAACCGGACTTTGCATCAGCCAGCACACTGGCTGTTTTTGGCTGACTGATCACCGGTTCCACGGTGCCATCCACCCGTCCGGACTGCAGTTGGATGCAATAGCTTTCCAGATAATAAAGCCCGCAGATCAGATTCCCGTTGGCCTCGGCAACGCGAATCGCGTGTGCTACCGATGCTGCAATCCAGTCTGCAGCACCATGTTGCATCAGCGCCTTTTTACTGGTCGCCTCAATCAGATCCAGTGAAACGGTTGTTTTATTACTCATGGTGCCCCGGAGTGGTTAGCGCCGATGGTGACAGCGAGGGAAGCGGCGGCCTGTGTGCGACGTGGCACAGTCGTGGTCAGATTAAGTCCTGCTCTTCAAGTACCTTCCTCGCCACCCGGAAGCATTCCAGTGACTGCGGCACACCGCAGTAAATCCCGATGACATGGATGATCGCACGAATCTCCTCTACGCTGACACCGTTGTTTATCGCCCCCCGACAGTGGATTTCCCATTCATGCATCTTGCCCAGTGCACCGATCATGGACAGGTTCATCATCGAGCGCGTTTTGGCATCAATCGCATCATCGCCCCAGCCGAATCCCCAGCACCACGCCGTCATCGCTTCCTGAAAAGGGCGGGTAAAGTCATCTGCTGCGGCCAGATTGTTTTCTACGTATTCTGCACCGAGTGTAGATTTGCGTTGTTCCAGTCCGACGTCGAATAGGTTCTTATCCACGAGTGTTCCTGTGTTGAGTGAGTGAAGCCATTATGTGTGATGAAAATACTCACCAGCGGTATTTCGCATCCAGCTTTGCAGTGTGGCTATAGAGTGTTCGGAGTCAACGCCGTTCGCCGGGTCAATCACCAGTGGGCCGGGTTTATAACCGCGGCTGTTAAGCCCTTTTTGTACGGATTCCACCAGGCCGATATCCTCTTCCACGGTGGTTTCCCTGTCTTGCTGTGCCAGTGATTCAACCACTGCATCCGGTTTGCCGTCGACGCTGTACCAGCCGCGCACCAGTAACACGTGTCCGGCATCGATCGGTCGCCAGTGGTAAGTGTTTAACACATTGCCCGGGTAGACCTGAAACGAAAACAGTGGCCACAAAAACCACGATGAATAATCCCCCGCGTGCTGGTTGGCGTTAATATCGATCGGGTAGGTCATCTTGTCGAGGTGCTGACACTCGGTGGTGTGCCTTAAGCAAAACCCCTGTGGTTGTATGTCGTAGGTTTCAGGTTTTATCACGCCGGTGGCAAAGGTGCGATGGTTAAGCTTGCAGTGATAGCACTCGGAATAGTTTTCAACCGAGACTTTCCAGTTACACGCCTCCGGCACTTCTATGCTTTTCAGTGGCGCCAGTGCATCAATATGCGGCACATAAGACTTCAGTTGCTGTCGAACCTCTGGAAACCAGGTGTCCATTGGTTCAGCGTCCGGGTCGAGGTTGACGAAGATAAACCCGTGCAACAACTCACAGCGCACCGACGTCAGGCAGATTTTCTCACGGTCAAACCCGGGCACCTTTTTGATATTGGGGCCGGTACGCAATTCACCGCTTAACTGATAGTTCCACGCATGGTACGGGCAGACAATCAAATGCGTATTGCCGGCCCCTGTGAGCAACTGGTGCGCCCGGTGCTGACACACGTTATAAAAACACCGTAACTCCTGTGCTTTATCAATAATGCAAAACAGCGACTCACCGGCTACTTCAAAGGTAAAGTAATCACCGGGTTTTTTTAGCTGCGATGCATGCCCGGCATACTGCCAGGTCCTGGCCAGCAGGCCGCGAAGTTCCTGCTGATAAATCGCATCGTCAGTGTAGTAGTGCGCATCAAGCGATAGCAACGGGTCCGTCATGTAGCCTCCGGTTCCGCATGGTAGATACCCAGGGTATGGCGTCGCTCGTGAAAGTCCTTGATATTGGCAATCACTTCGGCATCGGCATCTGCAATGACGAAAGCCATCAGTGTTTCCAGCAGCGCTGCGGCCGCCACATTGGAAGTAAAAAACTGCGGCGTATCGGTGCCGGCGACAAAGCCGTGGGCGGAGCCCGCAATCACCGGGGAGGCCGCACTGTCGGAGACACCAATGATCTGCACCCCCTGGGCGCGTGCGACTTCAACCGCATCGACCACCTCGGAGCGGAAAGGTTTAAAAGTAATCGCAAGCAGTACGTCATGCTGGTTCGCTCTGGCGAGGTCGTCAATGGCCAGACTGCCGTCGCGGGGGATGGAGGCCACATTGTCGAGCGCCATTTCCGCGAGGTAGCTGAAAGTTCTGGCCAGCGCGTAGTTGAGGCCGACGCCAAGGATATACACCTTGCGCGCGGCGACAATCGCATCGGCGGCACTTTTAAGCTTGTGTGCGTTGGTGTCGCTCAGGGTCGATTCAATATTATTGATCGTGCTCGCGGCCATGTCTGCATACAGCGCACCGAGGTTGCCGGTGCGCGACAGACTCTGCAGCCACGCCGCACGATCCTGAAAATTACTGCTGCCGCGTCGAATCTCTTCCTTGAACGGTTCGCGAAAATCATCGTAACCGTCAAACCCGCAGCTTCTCGCCAGCCTCACCAGTGTGTTGGGCTTGACGTTAGCGGCGCGCGCCAGTTCGTTGATCGAGCTGATGCTGATATCGGTGGGGTGTTCCAGCAGCCAGCTCGCTGCCTTGTGCAGCTGTGGCGTCATGCCGGAGAGTTTGCCGGCGATCAGCTCCAGTACCTGAGGTGCCTGAATGGTCATGGTACAGATATTTTATTTCTTTTGAGATTTGGAATGTTTGTACTATATACTCGCGCCAACTGCAAACACGGATCAGCCGGTGAACCCGACCACAGCAATTCCGTCCACCGCGCGCGTCGTCATTATCGGTGGCGGCGTAATGGGGTGTGGCATCGCCTATCATCTCGCGCATGAGGGCTGGACCGACATCGTATTGCTTGAAAAAGCAGAGCTGACCTCCGGTTCCACCTGGCACGCGGCCGGGCAGATTACCCATTCAACGTCGAGCTTCAGCCTCGGTAAATGTGTTGACTACAACATTGATCTTTACGCAGGCGCGCTCGAACGCGAAACCGGTCAGTCCGTCACCTGGCACGGCTGCGGTTCATTCCGCGTGGCCTACACCGAAGATGAAATGGACTGGCTCAGGCACACACTGAGTGTCGCCACTGCACTGGGGTTTAACATTGAGCTGGTCGGGCCCGAGCGCATCACCGAGTTACATCCGTTCTATAACACCGAAGGGATAATCGGCGCGCTGCATACCCCGGATGATGGTCACGTCGACCCCTCCGGTGTGACGCAGGCGCTGGCTGCCGGTGCGCGTCAGCTGGGTGCGCAAATCATCCGCCGATGCCGTGCCACCGATGTGCAGCAAACCGTCGATGGTGGTTGGCGTGTCAGCACCGCACACGGTGATATTGTGTGCGAACACGTAGTCAATGCCGGTGGCACGTACGCCAGACAAATGGGTGAGTGGTCCGGCCTGCAACTGCCTATGACTTCAATGACGCATCATTACTTTGTTACTGATACCGTCAGTGAGTTTGAGGATCTCGGCACTGAGCTTCCGGTCATACGCGACGATAAGCTCGTGTCCGGTTACATCCGTATGGAACAGAAGTCCGGGCTCATCGGTATTTATGAAAAAGCCAACCCGAATACCGTGTGGGAAGATCACTGTCCGTGGGATGCTGAAAACGAACTGTTTGCACCGGACTATGACCGTGTTATGCCGTGGCTTGAAAATGCGCTCGAACGCATGCCGGTGCTGGCAGGCTACGGTATCAAGCGCGATGTACACGGTGCGATCTCACATCCGCCAGATGGTAACCCGCTGATCGGCCCGGCACCGGGGGTAAACAATTACTGGTGTTGTTGCGGCACGCAAATAGGCATTGGCTGGGGGCCGGGCTTAACCCGGGAACTGGCGCGATGGATGGTGCATGGCAGTGCCGATATCTCCATGCGTGAGTACGACCCGCGCCGCTTCGGCGACTATGCCGACAAAACCTATCAGGTAACGAAAGCAAAAGAAGACTATTGCCTTCGCCACGAAATACCGTTCCCGCACTTTAACCGCCTGGCCGGTCGGCCGGTAAAAGCAGGGCCGTTATATCACCGGCTAAAAGAGCAGGGTGCAGTGTTCGAAGAAGTGTATGGTCATGAGCGTCCGAGATGGTTTGCCACCGACGGAGTCGATGCGGTTGATCAGTACTCGTTTAAACGCAATCAGGTACATGACATGGTCGGTCGTGAAGTCGCCGCCGTGCGTAATGCAGTGGGTGTGATGGATGTCACGGCGTTTACCAAAGTGGAAGTGTCCGGCGCCGATGCGGCAACCCTGCTCGATGGACTCATCGCCAACCGACTGCCAAAGCGTGACGGCTCGGTGATACTGGCGCACCTGTTAAATTCGCGCGGTCGCATTGAAATAGAAACCACCGTGGTCAGGCTCAGCGCTGATCGCTACTACCTGGTTTGTGCGGCCTTTTTTGAACAGCGCCTGCTGGACCACCTCAACCGATTCAAGGCGGAGCACAGCGTTGAAATCAGCAACCGTTCCTCGACCTGGTCGGCACTGGCACTGCAGGGGCCGGCTTCCCGCCAGGTGCTGCAGGCAGTGACAGACGCACCGCTTGATAACAAAAACTTCCGCTGGCTGTCGGCACAGACCATTCAAATAGCCGGGCACCAGGTGTTAGCGATTCGGGTTTCCTACAGCGGTGAACTCGGCTGGGAACTACATGCAGAGAACGCGGCGATGCAGGCGGTTTATGATGCACTGTGGAACAGCGGTCAGTCCCACGGCATTGTTAACTACGGTTCGTTTGCGATGAATGTCATGCGCATGGAAAAAGCCTTTAAAGGTGCCTCGGAACTCACCAACGAAGTCACGTTACCGGAAGCCGGTGTCATGCGCTTTGTCGCAATGGATAAAGCAGCCTTTGCCGGTAAGGAAGCAACGCAGCAAAGTCTGAATAATGCCTTGCCGTGGGTATGCGCCTACCTCGAAATAGAACCGGATGGGTTGGTCGATGGACACGGTGGTGAGGCCGTTTTACACCAGGGGGAAACGGTCGGCACGACAAGCTCCGTCGTGTACGGGCACACCGTCGGTACCGGGCTCGCGTTTGCTTTCCTGAAACCGGCCGCTGCTGTGGCGGGGACATCGCTTGAGGTGATGATACAGGGCGCGCCGCGATCGGCACGTGTACTTGCAGATGCCGCCTGGGATCCGCATAGTGAACGACCCCGTGTCGATCAATAGCCTGTGTTAACAATACCGAGATAGAGTGATGGCTCTCCCGACAACCATGCATGCCTTCGTCCTTCAGGGACATGGTGATTTCGATCAGCTGCAGTATCGCGATGACTGGCCGGTGCCTGCATACGGGCCGGATCAGGTGCTGATCAAAGTGCACGCCTGTGGTTTGAACAATACCGATATCAACACCCGCACCGGCTGGTATTCCAAAGGCGTCACCAGCCGCACCACCGGCGGCAGCCTCGAAGGGGCCAGTGGTGATGATGCCACCTGGGGTGGCAAGCCGTTGCAGTTTCCAAGAATACAGGGGGCTGATGTCTCCGGTACCGTGGTCGCGGCAGGCGCCAATGTTGATCGCAACCTGACCGGTAAGCGGGTCATGGTGGATACCTGGCTCAGGGACTGGTCTAACCCCACAGACTATGCCAGCACCGGTTACTACGGTTCCGAAGCCGATGGGGGCTATGCCGAGTACACCGCGGTGGATCATCGACAGGTGCATGCTGTGGATTCCACCTTGAGTGATACCGATATCGCCTGCTTCGCCACCTCGTATATCACCGCGGAAAACATGCTGGCCAAAGCCAATGTGGGTGAAGGTGACCATGTGCTGATCACCGGGGCTTCCGGTGGAGTCGGTTCAGCCCTCATCCAGCTCGCCAACCGTCGCGGTGCAACCACCATTGCGCTGTGTGGCGAGAGCAAGCACCAGAGGCTGCAGGCACTGTCACCGGATGTCACGCTCGGGCGGCAACCATCAGACCTGAAAGCAGCATTGCAAAAAGAAACCGGTCGCGATTCTGTTGATGTCGTCGCCGATGTGGTCGGTGGTGACTACTTCGGTACCGTGATCGATGCGATCAGTCGTGGCGGCAGGTACACCTGTGCCGGTGCGATTGCGGGCCCGGTGGTAGAGTTTGATCTGCGCACCTTCTATCTCAATGACCTCGTGTTTACCGGGGCCACCGTTATACCGGCCGGATTATTTTCTGACCTGGTCGGGTATATCGAACGCGATGAAATCAAACCGGTAGTCGCGAAAGCTTTTCCACTGGCACAGCTGCACGATGCGCAGCGAATGTTTTTAAAGAAAGAACACATCGGCAACATTGTTGTCACCACCGGCTCTACACACAGTGAGATGAACGGTTGAAAATCTCACGCGTCAGCGTCTGGCAGGTAGATCTGCCGCTGACCGAGCCATACTATCTGTCCGGTGGCAGACTGAAATTTGAAAGCCTCGACAGCACCTTTGTTCGCATTGATACCGACGACGGTCTGTTCGGCTGGGGCGAGAGTTGCCCGTGGGGGCATACGTATTTGCCGGCGCACGGGCCGGGTGTCAGAGCGGGGCTTCAAACACTCGCACCACATCTGCTGGGTTGCGATCCGCGGGCGCCTGAATCAATCAATCGACTCATGGACGTACAACTGCCCGGCCACCAGGCAGTCAAGTCTGCCATCGATATGGCGTGCTGGGACATCCTCGGCAAGTTTTGCGACATGCCGCTGTGGCAGCTCCTGGGTGCAGAGGCGGCAACCCCGGTCGCACTCAATTCATCCATATCTACCGGCACACCGGCACAGATGATCGAGCGGATACAACGTGCCAGTGCCGCAGGCTATCGCACCCATTCGGCAAAGATCGGCGGCAGTGATGCCACCGCAGACATTCAGCGCATCGAAGCCATCAGCGGTGCACTGGCAGCGGGTGAAAACGTCACCTTCGATATCAACCGCGCGTGGACGCCGGCAATGGCAGTGCAGGTTTTAAACAGCGTGTCCTCCAGAGACTGGGTAGAGCAGCCGTGCGAAACGCTTACCCAGTGTGCCCATGTGGCCGGTCGGGTGGCGCAGCCAATCATGCTGGATGAATCCCTGCATAACTATGACGATCATCTGCAGGCGTGGCGACTGGCCGCCTGTGAAGGCGTGAAGGTAAAGCCGAATCGCGTCGGTGGAATCACGCAGGCCAAAAAGATTATTGATCTCTGTGTGCAGCTCGGCTGGTCCATGCATATCGAAGATGTCGGTGGCAGTGCGCTGGCGGATACTGCGGCCCTTCATCTTGCCAGTGCCGCACCGAAGGCGAATCGACTGGCAAGCTGGTTGTGTCACTATCATCTCGCGCACGATCCGGTGCCCGGGCAGGGCGCACGTAATAACATTGGTTTTGCCACACCGCCGGAACTGCCGGGCATTGGTGTCACACCGGATTTTGATTTTCCACCGGTCGCAACGGTTCAGTGAGGTGCGCACTCCGTGAGTTCGCCAGTTAATTCGCAGCGTGGTCAGCCCAATGAATAATCAATCGACATGGATCAACCGGGCAAAGCAGGTG
>CAZOXM010000091.1:2982-4745 GCA_964583825.1 uncultured Granulosicoccaceae bacterium | reverse complement strand
GCAAGCGTGGAAGCCAATATGGTCATCGCACCGTTTAACGACATCGACGCCGTGCGGGCACTGCTGGATGAATTCGAAACCCAGGTTGCCGCAATCATCGTCGAACCGCTGCAACGACTCATCCCGCCACAACCGGGCTTCCTCGCCGCCCTGCGTGAAGAAGCCACCCGTCGCGGTATCGTATTAATCTTCGATGAAGTCGTCACCGGCTTCCGCTTTTCCTACGGCGGCGCACAACAATACTATGGCGTTACCCCCGACCTCTGCACTCTCGGCAAAATCATCGGCGGTGGCCTGCCGCTGGCCGCAATTACCGGCAACCGCGACATCATGAACCACTTCGACAAATCCATCGTCGGTGCACAAGGCTTCACCTTCCAGGTCGGCACGCTCAGCGGCAACCCGCTGGCGGCAGCCGCCGGACTGAAAACACTGGAAATACTCAGGCGCGAAGGCAGCTATGAAACCCTGACCCGGAACGGTGAGCGACTCATGCAATCGATCAGAGAGTCGGCAGCTGAAAACAACATCGCCTGTCAGCTGGTGGGTGAGCCGATGCTGTTTGATGTGCTGTTTACTGATAGTCCGGTGGTTAACTACCGGGATACTTTGCGGGCGGACAAGAAAGCGGCCGGGGTGTTTAACGATACGCTCAGGTCGCTTGGGGTTTTTAAGTCACCTGGGAAATTTTATCCGTGTCTTGCGTTGACTGAAGAGGATTTGCAGCGGACTGAGGTGGCGATCGGGGAGGGGATGAAGGCGGTTGCGGGTACTGTGGGTTAGATAGTCGGGCTTTTGCCTCGGCATGGTTCAGATACGGTTTTGACTGGAGTTTCGGCAATGATTTGCTGACTATCGACCATAATTTTTATGGGCTAATCTGCAATTTAACTTAAGATTAGCCCAAAAATAGCCTATCATATCGCCAATGTATCAGCGCGATCTCCAACAACCACTGCTCGCTGCCGTCGCGCAATACCCGGTCGTCACTGTGCTCGGGCCCAGGCAGTCGGCTAAACAACGCTTGTAAAAAACACCTTTGCCTACAAGCCTTACCAGTCGCTGGAAAATCCTGATACACGGGAGCGAGCGCGGCAGGACCCGCAGGCCTTCCTGCAACAGTTTCCCAACGGTGCCGTGCTGGACGAGGTTCAACGACTGCCGGAGTTGTTGTCCTGGATACAGGGGATTGTCGATGATTCCGGTAAGAATGGGCTGTTTGTGCTGACTGGCAGCTACCAATCAGCGTTGAAGAAAGAGGTCAGTCAATCGCTGGCCGGTCGCACTGCTGTGTTCCGATTGTTGCCGATGTCAGTGAGTGAGATTGCTTCCGCTAACAAGCTCTTTTCACTGTGGGATAGTGTTTTCACTGGTGGATATCCCAGAGTGCATGAGCAGGGGCTTGAGCCGAGCCTGTTCTATTCAAGCTATCTGACCACCTTTATTGAACGGGATTTGCCGAGTCAGGTTAAGGTCAGAGATTTAAATCAGTTTCGTGACTTTCTAAGATTGCTGGCCGGCAGAGTCGGGCAGTTGATTAACTTTGCGAGCCTGGGTAATGATCTGGGGGCCAGTGCAAATACCATGCGCCACTGGTTAAGCGCGCTGGAAGCGTCATGGGTCGTGTTTCAGTTGCCACCCTGGTACGAGAATTTTGGTAAGCGTGTCATTAAGTCGCCAAAAATCTACTTTACCGATACCGGTTTGGCGTGCACTTTGTTGGGTATAGAGACGGCTCAGCAACTATCGCGTGATCCGCTGGC
>CAZOXM010000091.1:0-2882 GCA_964583825.1 uncultured Granulosicoccaceae bacterium | reverse complement strand
GTGAGTGGTGTTGAGTTAATAGGGTTTGATGAAGTGGTGAAGCTTGAGTGTGGGTAGTGAAGGCAAAGTTATTTGTATGCGAAGTTGTTGCTTCGCAAGAACCGCCCCGAAGGCAATCGGACGGTGACTAGTGGGCGCTAAATTAATACCGTCGATCAACCACTGTTCCTCGCGAATGACCGCCGGGGAGCGACGTTTTGCGCGGGTACTCGAGTCGCAACTCGAATCCGACTATCTGTGCTGGTTTGAAATTCCAGTAGGAAAGCGGCAGCGCTACACCGATTTCATCATCCTGCACCCCGGTCGCGGGTTGTTGTTGTTAGAAGTGAAAGACTGGAAACTCGATACAATCCATAAGATCGACCATTCCACGATCACCCTGCATACAGCCAGTGGGTTAAAAAACACACAGAACCCAATAGACCAGGTGCGCCAATGCACCTATCACTTGATTAACTCGCTGGAGCGTGACCCGCTGCTGGTGCACCATGATGGCCAATACCAGGGTAAGCTGGTTTTCCCTTATGCATTTGGCGTGGTGCTAACCAACATCACCCGACGACAGTTTGCCGAGAGCGACCTTCCGCAAGTCATCAAAGAACATCTCGTCATTTGTAAAGACGAAATGCTCGAATCTACAGACCCGGAAGAGTTCCAGAAATGCCTGTGGGATATGTTCCCGGTGACGTTCTCTAACCTGCTCACTCCACCACAAATCGACCACATTCGCGGCCATCTGTTTCCGGAAATCGTTATTAGACAGCCCGCGCAACAAGAGCTTTTTAATGACGCGCCCGCGTTACTCGACGAAAACGAAGACTTGCTGCCAGACATCATGCGCATTATGGACCTGCAGCAGGAACAACTGGCGCGAAGCCTGGGCGCCGGGCACCGTGTCATTCACGGGGTAGCCGGTTCCGGCAAAACCCTGATCCTCGGTTACCGCTGCCTTGAACTGGCGCACCAGATGAATAAACCAATTCTAGTGCTGTGCTTTAATGTCACACTTGCAGCAAGGTTGCGAGAGCTGATGCAAGACCGCGGCATCGCGCAGCAGGTAAACGTTCGTCACTTTCACGACTGGTGCAAAGAACTGCTGGTCACCTACCACATCAAGCCACCGCCACTGGGCGACAACTATGTACAAGAGCTGGTAGCAACCGTTGTAGAAGCCACTGCCAAAGGCCAAATACCCAAGGGGGCCTATGGCGCCATCATGATAGACGAAGGCCACGACTTCGAGCCCGAGTGGCTGCAACTGGTGGTCGACTCCGTAGACCCGGAGAGCGAATCACTGTTGCTGTTGTACGACGACGCACAGTCCATCTATTCGGCAAAAAAAGAAATGGGCTTTTCGCTTTCGAGCGTTGGCATCAAAGCGCGCGGACGCACCACCGTGCTGCGCGTTAACTATCGCAATACCGATGAGATCATGGCATTCGCCTATCACTTCGTCAGAGACTACTTCAAAGAAGAGTCAAAAGACGACGAGATCCCCCTTATCGAACCCGAAAGCGCCAGACGACACGGGCCTGAACCGGTAGTACAAATACGCGAAAGCCTGCAGGATGAAATTGACTACACCGCCCGCTGCCTGCAGTCACTCAACAACCGCGGCATGCCCTGGTCAGACATGTGTGTCCTGTACCGCATCAGACACACCGGCCAGGCCATCGCCAGCGGCCTGATGAAATACGGCATACCCGCCAACTGGCTCGTCGGTAAAAAAGAAAAAGCAAGCTACAAAAGAGCAGAAAACAAGGTCACCGTCATGACCCTGCACAGTAGCAAAGGGCTGGAATTCCCGTTCGTATCAATAGTGGGCACCAACCAGATACCCATTGCCAAAGCCGATGAGGCATCAGAGGCGAAGTTGCTTTATGTCGGCATGACACGCGCGACGGAGATGTTGCTGGTGACCGGGCATGGGAATCGGGGGTTTTTGGGGCGGTTGGTGGCTTAGGGATGCGAGAGGGAGGGCAATCTCTGTAAATCAGGCGCACGAGCCCTGATGATTAACCAATCGACCGATATACCGAGAGTGCAGGTGGGAGTGCATCCGCGATGCATGAACAAGCCGCTTGTGAACGACATACAAAAAAGCCCAGGTAAAAGAGTTCGCTGTTCGGAGAACGCCTCCCACCAATCCACGTCACGCACAGGTGGAAGGACATCCCCGATGCACGAACATGCAACTCGTGACCACCAAAGATAAAAGCGGGCAGAGCAGACGCAAAAGCGTTTTTGGTATGGCTGTTGTAAATAATGTGGCTATAAATATGATAAAATATGGCTAACATGTACATAATATGTTAAAAGCTATGAAGATCAATATCTTAGAGGCAAGAAATCAGCTCTCAAAGCTCATCCAATCGGCCCTGGACGGCGAGGAAGTCGTAATCGCAAACCGTGGTAACCCGGTAGTGCGACTGGTACCGGTGCAGGAGGCCGAGGCAAAAGAGCCCGTGCAGTCTTTCAGTGAATGGCTGTCAGAGAATCCGTTGCCTGAGCATCTTCGAGCCACAGCGGCGGAAATTGATCGATCGATAGACGAACAGCGAGATTCGTGGGAGTGATTTATCTTGATAGCTGTTTATTGATTTACGCAATAGAACAGCACCCGAGCTTCGGTACACCGACACATGACGCTTTAGCATCTGTCGATTCTGAATTTGCCATTTCTCCGTTGGTAAAAATGGAGTGCCTCGTACAACCGTTAAAGCGTGGCAACATTGAGCTAAAGAAACGCTACGAAACAGCGTTTGCTCACCTTGCAACGTTGCCGATGCCAGAAGAGATTTTTCTCGACGCAACGTTGCTACGTGCTCGATTCAATCTGAAAACACCGGATGCTTTACACCTTAGTTGTGCACAACACCATC
>CAZOXM010000090.1:1681-18810 GCA_964583825.1 uncultured Granulosicoccaceae bacterium | reverse complement strand
CACCATCCAGGTCAAAGACATTTAACCCAACTGTCGAAAGCAAGTTTCCACCTATCGCTGAACGAGTTCTAAGCGTCAATTCGCACTCAACACTGGTTTGGTTGCGGGTCAGCGTTACGTTGTCCACACAGCTACCGAGCGGCTCGTTCTGAGCGATGTCACTAAATGAGAGTTCAAAGTCGAGGTTGCCGTAGTACATTTCCGGCAAGGTCGCTGTTGCTTCGTAGCCTGCGCCGACTTGCACGAGCGAAAGCACCACTTCCTGCAACGGATTTTCCGGCCCTACCAAAGAAAGTATTGATTGCAGGTTACCGAGGTCACCGGCTTCGTCTATCACTTCCGCAGGCACTTGTATGGTTATGTTAGCGTCCCCGCCCTCTACCGAAAGACCAAGACCGATTTCACCATATAAAGGAACAATATCGAGTGTGACATTAGTGCCTGGAGAAACTGAAACACCGGCCCCCTGACCAGGGACAGATTTGCCCACCTGATTACCGGCGTCAAACAGTCTCAGGCTCATGTCGTACGTCCCCGGAACAAGGTTCAGAAACATGTGCTCCGAAAGCCCGGTAGTCGGGTCAAGATCAAATACCAGTTCAGATCCCTGATCTATCGTGACGCCTATTGAGGGGCCGATAAGGCCAGCTTCGCCAAGTTGTGAGGCACTGTAGTTAAAACGAAAATCAACCAGTTCGCTTACCACCTCTGTTGTTATCTGGGTGTCTCCGATTACCGGACGTATCGTCATCGGTACCAGTTCCTGACCGCCATCTTCTACCGTGTGTATTGATGCACCAGCATACTGGTGTTCGCCGCGATCCAGCACCAGGGTAAAGCTATAGCTTGATGGTTCCAGCACCAGTGATTTGAACGATGTCACATTGGCCAGGTCATTTTCGTCAAAATTAACAGTCCAGCTGTGACTCTCGACTTCGTTTGACACAAGATCTTCCACCAGCATTGTGCCGGTCATCAGTGAGGCGTCATCGCTAAGTAAAAGTGCGTCGTTGAGCGGTTGTTCAGATGGTCCAACGGTATCTAGCAGTGCACTAACGTCGAAATCGAAATCCACGTTCTCTGTTATTCCTGCTTGGGCTTGACCGATGTCCGGATTGCTGTTTGAACTACCGCCGCATGCAGAGAGCATGATGCTACTAGCCATAGCAATGCTCACAAGTGAGTACTTTGTCATAATATCCCTTTATATTATTTATATTTATTTTAGTCCTGGCACTCTCTCCCTGAGAAGGCGCCGCTCCCGTTGATGGATAACGGCAAACAATTATAAATTTGGATTGTGATTCACATGGCGAATAGTGACAGTTGTGAGGCAGCTAGACCTATGTCAGTGCTCCCTCCACAGTTGTTATTTAAAATGTGAATTCGGGAGCATTATTGGTCCCCGGAAATTGGCAACGGATCAACCATCCGTTTTTTGAAAGTCTCTGCACGTCAGTAATACGTTGCGCGCAGCGTGTGATTGGACTGTCGTCCTTGTTCACCTATCAACCTCAATATAGACAGCCAACGTTTAAAACCAAAATCACGGCTTCGAAAGCCGATTTGCAGCCATAGGATTTCAATGAGTCAAATTACTTTTAAATGGACACCCATTTTTATTTCGAAAAAATTGAATCCATTACAGCACCCTGCCCCTTTCCCGCCGAAACTAAACCCGAGTATTGATTTTCGTTCGGAGTACCGTCGTGCCTAAACCCAGACACACCCAGATCGCCGTAGAATCCACGCCCTATTACCATTGCGTTTCACGTTGTGTTCGCAGAGCTTTTCTCTGTGGGCGTGATAAGGGCACTGGACAGGACTACGAACATCGCCGGGAGTGGATCGAGGACGAAATTCTCAGGCTCGCCAGTGTATTTGCACTGGACGTTTCCGCATACGCCGTAATGTCCAATCACTTTCATGTGGTGCTGTTCATCAATGCTGATAAATCAAAGGGTTGGACCGATTCCGAAGTCATTGTTCGGGGGCACCAGCTCTTCAAAGGCACCTTACAAAGCCAGCGATTTGTCGCTGGAGAGGATCAGAACAAATCTGCTATGCAATTACTTGGTAAGCAGGTCGCGGAGTGGCGTTCCAGACTCACCGACATCAGTTGGTTTATGCGGGTGCTTAACGAAAAGATTGCCCGCATGGCGAATAGAGAAGATGGTTGTAGCGGTCGGTTCTGGGAAGGACGCTTTAAATGTCAGGCATTGCTTGATGAGCAGGCTCTAATGGCCTGTATGGCGTATGTTGATCTCAACCCGGTCAGGACCAATATTGCTTCCACACCCGAGGCCTCAGAACATACCTCGGTAAAACGACGTGTAGATGCCGCTAAAAGCGAGGGTCGCGTTGAAGGGGTCAGGGGTAAACAGCCAGTCTCACTGCAGAGATTTGCGGGCAATCCCAGACTCGATATGCCGGAAGGGTTGCCGTTTCGTCTCACGGACTATCTGGAGCTTGTCGACTGGACCGGGCGGCAAATCAGGGAAGACAAGCGAGGCTCGGTAGACGCCGATCTACCCTGTATTTTAAAAAGGCTTGAGATCGATGAGGATCACTGGCTCTATATGACACAGAATTTTGAAAGCACTTTTAAAACCTTTGTCGGTGCGTACCACACCCTCTTAGCCGTATACACAAAGCTGGACTATCAGCGCATTCCGGGGCGTGCTGCCTGTGAGTCGCTGTTTCAGCGTTAAAGAGTTATCGTTATTCTTTGATAGGCCTCCAACTTTGTCGGAGCATTTCCTGAGCGTATGTTCTCCTATCCCAGGGATGTAGAGTAAATACGACGTTTATCAGCTTATGAGCTGACCTATGTTGCATAGACCCAAAAGAACGTTTTTTGATCCAGGTACAAACTGATTGACTCACTAACCTTTATTTGACCATCCCCTGTACGGTATTCGAATTCCACCCTGGCCTCTAACTTATCCGGGAGCGAGGGCAACTCCAGGAAGTATCTGAAATTCACTGCAAACTGACATCTTCCTGGCACCTCTATTTCGCTCGGCAAACCAGAATCCCTGATTCTATCCGGATATTCGTTTTCACCACACACATGTGCGCTGGAATATACCCGATTGACTTCCCCCTGATTAGGGCCGAGCAATGATTTCTCTTCATGAAATAATTCCAGCTTAACGGTCGGCGGGAGTATCACTATTTTTTCCAGCACTGCGCCGCTTGATATCTGTACGATAAACTTGTGTCTTTTCGGAGACATATTCAGATAATAATTCAGCCCGGAGAGCCTAACGCGTACTCCGTTATCATCACTATAGACAGTCGTTTTCTCACTTGGTGACTCTCTATCGCTGGCGACATAATCATAAATTGGGGAACATCCCATCGCCCCGTACACCATGACTAATAGAATGCAGAACGCCTTAAAATATTCCACTACATTACCCGTGCAATCTCAGTTCAGCTACAAAATATCAAAAGACTTGCACTGACGACTGTGGCTGTGAAAAGTTAGTCACCTTATTTACCAATCGGCCCACTAGCTTTCAGCGTTTATTATGGTACTTGCTATCAACCTCATTGATCGCACGCACATTACCCGCCGAGCGACCAGCTTCATCGAAGGTATTGGCAAGGAAAGCATTGACGATAGATTTTGCAAGCTCAGGGCCGATCACCCGTGCCCCCATGGTAATAATTTGCGCGTTGTTAGAAAGTGCCGCACGTTCTGCAGAGTATGTGTCGTGACATAATGCAGCGCGAATACCCGGTACTTTGTTGGCCGCTATACTGACACCAAGCCCGGTTCCGCACACGAGAATGGCGCGATCATACGTTCCGTTTACGACAGCGCTGGCGACTCTGTCGGACAAGTTGGCATAGTAGGCATCGGGCCCTTCTGATGTTCGTGAAATTTCTTCAACCTCACAGGTGGCCTGCAGATGTTCGGCGAGTATGCCGGCCAGTCCTTCACCTGCGCTGTCTCCTGCGACTGCCACTTTCATGCGTTGCTCCGAAAATAGGGATAGCTGTTCTGTCTAAAATACCTGCAAAACCGGTAGTTGCACAGCTAAATTGGCGTTCTATATTTCCTTTTACACGTTGATGCCTTCATAATCAATAACGTCTTCACTGCCAGCACAGCTTAATGAACCAGGCAATATTTATTCACGGTGCGCGCGATGTTCGTTTGGGTGAATATCAGCCGCCCGAACCTCTCGACAATGAAACCGTACTGTCAATCGCAGCCGTTGGTATTTGCGGCAGTGATTTACACTACTACAAAGACGGCGGTATTGGCAGCGCACACATTAAAACGCCCTTTATCCCCGGTCATGAGTTTTCAGGCTGGTTACAAAATGACATTCCCGCCCTTGATCTACAGACAGGTGAGTTGGTCGCGGTAGATCCTGCCACACCTTGTTCTTTGTGCGAGTGGTGCCAGCGCGGATATCATAACCTTTGCCCGCAAGTCCGGTTTATTGGTGCCCCGCCGTATCAGGGAGCATTAACCCCCGAGCTTACCGTGCCGCATAGCGCGCTGGTCAAGCTGCCAGATAATATATCAGCTACGCAGGCCGCCATGCTTGAACCACTCGGTGTGTGCGTACACGCGCTTGATCTGGCACGTGTACGTGTGCAGGAATCTGTCGCGGTGATAGGTTGCGGTGGTATTGGTCTTGGTATTATTCAACTGCTTGCCAATAGTAGCTGCGGCCCCGTAATCGCCGTCGATCCACAACCCCATAAAGTAGCGATGGCACTGGAAGCCGGTGCCGCAGCAGCCGGAGAAACACTGGAGGTAATCAGTGAATACACCGGTAAACGCGGTTGTGATCTGGTGATTGAAGCAACCAACTCGCCAGATGGATTTACCCATGCCATACAGGCTGCAGCCATTGGCGGTCGCGTCGTGCTGGTGGGCATTCCGGACGGTGACAGCTATTCAACCATTTCAGCCAGTGAAGCCAGAAGGCGCGGACTCGATATACGCTTCTCACGTCGTATGGGGGACGTATATCCGCGTGCCAAACAACTGGTTACCGAACAACGCGTCAATGTTGACCAAATTCTAAGCCATCATCTGCCACTGGCAGATACGCAACAGGCATTCGAGCGCCAGGCCAACAACGCCGGGGATCTGATTAAAAGTATGATATATCCGGGTGATGTCCCTTTCGGTGTACAGTTCAATAGCTTGTAACCCGTGCCATTACACAGCGGCGCCACCCACACTGGCCTGATTCAAGCCTTATCTTTCTGTCCGTAACCTTTGAACTTATCGAGCACGCGCTGCATCTCATCGTCCGGCAGCACAATCATATTGCCATTCATTTTGGCGTAGTAATACTGCTTTGCCAGTGTTTCAAGCTCCACCGCAGCCCACATTGCGTTCTCGAGGTTATGCCCCCCTGCAATCATGCCATGGTTGGCCAGCAAGCATGCAGTACGGTCAGCCATTGCCACGCTAATCGCTTCCGATAACTCGGGGGTGCCAAAGGTAGCGTAGTCGGCACAGCGAACGCTATTACCACCAAACGCAGCGATCATGTAGTGGCAGGCGGGAATATCTTCCCGCGCAATCGACAGTACAGTGGCAAAGGTTGAATGCGTGTGCACCACGGCATCAATTGCCTCTTTTTCCTGCAGTATTGAACGGTGAAAATGCCATTCTGACGATGGTTTAAACGGGCCTTCCCACGCTAATTCATTACTCGCCAATGACATCTGTGCAATATCGGCCGGCTGCAGTTTTTCATAGGGAATACCGCTTGGTGTGATTAACATAGTGTCGTCATAACGGGCACTAATGTTTCCGGAGGTTCCCTGGTTCAGCCCGCTTCGATTCATCTCGATACACAAATCGATAATCTGTTGCCTGATGCTGTTTTCTTTCATGCTTACCAATATTTTTTGTGCGCTTTGAATTGTGTCTTTGGTCGATGTGACATCAACTTTCCGCCAATAGTCGTTTTGCAGTGGCCACATCGGTCACGATGTCAGTAATCAGTCCTTTATCCAGTACTGCTTTCAGTGCTTTAACTTTGCTGTCGCCACCCGACACCATCACCCTTCGGGGGATGCAGGCAAACACCTCACCTGAAACTCCGATAACACGGTTATTCACCGGGTGCTTGACCACTCTCGCGTTACTGTCGATAAAGTATCCCAGGAAGTTTCCTATCGCACCCTTTTTTGTCACGCTTTGGTATTCTTCCTCACTTACCAGTTCGACATCGCGAATGGTAGAACTGTCGAGTCCACCAATACTGACAATAGCAATATCTGAATTCAGTGCCCGCTGGTGTATATCCTGAAACATCGGCTGGGTCATTAACAGTTCACGGGTTTTTTTTGAATCACAAATAAGCGGCGCCGGCAGGTAAAGGCATTCGGCATTCAATCTGGCCGCAAACGCTGTGGTAGCCTCGAACTTTGCGATACTCGAACGACGCGTCAGTGAACCCAGTAATGAAATAACTGACACATTTTTAAGCGGAAATGGCTTTAGCTGTGCGACCATTTCCTTCAACGATATCCCCCAGCCAAGTCCAACAGTCATGTTGCTATGGAGAAGTGGCAAAATAGCATTACCGGCAGCGGCACCAATTTGTGTTGCCAGCTGATTCTCTTCACTGGCGTGACTCAAACACACCTCCGCCGACAACAATGACCAGCGTTCAGTGATTTGCTCGGCAAGTTCAATGTTTTCCAGCAGTGGTGAGTTAATCTGAACAGAGACCAGTCCGCGTTTCCTGGCCTCGTTTAACAACCTGATCACTCGCGCGCGGCCTATACCAAGTTCGGTGGCAATCTGTTGCTGAGTCATACCCAGGTTGTAGTAACAATGCGCGATTCGCACTGCCAGTTGTTCGGGCCAGTCATCGGTCAATTTACCGCTCCCGGTGCTACCACTGATCCCGCAGAACACCGTTGCGGGATTCGCGGCAACGACTTATTTTCATTAACTATCATGAGGTTAGTAATATAAAATGTGCGTGCCACGTGCGAACATGCACGTAACTATACCGCGCCGAACATATGTTTTCCTGCATGAACATATGTCTTGCCAGCGCCAGAACGCTGTGGCAGTCTAGCGATGGGGAAAGCAAACACCGGAAAGATCACCCAGTGGCGTCCAGCAGTCCAGCTTTACATCGACAACATGTTCACACGGCAAGCAGACGCCCGGCGCGACGTTGTGGCAGAGCATCACATCAACATCTCACGTGGTTAGTCGCATGAAATCAACAACACGGCTGCCGCGCTGGCTAACGTCAGAGCACCCGCTACCCTGGTTGTTCCCCGTTACCTCGCTGCTGGTGGTTTTCGGGCTTTATCCGGTACTGTATTCGTTGTGGTTATCGTTTTTCAAACGCAATCCGGCGACCCGCGTTGAAAAGTTTATGCCCTCGTGGAACTGGAACAAGCTTATCTCGGACGAACGCGTCTGGGATGCGGTGCAAATTACCCTTACCTACGCGTTCATTGCGCTGGCGCTGCAATTGATACTCGGATTGCTCATCGCGCTGATACTAGACACCGACAGAAAAGGCTTCGGTGTGCTGCGGGCCTTGATGACACTGCCACTGGTGGTGCCACCGGCAGTCACTGGCATGATGTTTCTACTCATGTACGATAGCTCATTCGGCGTCATCAGTAATTCGCTATACGCACTCAACCTGCTGTCCCCGACAGCACCAATCCTTGGAACCGGTTCAACCGCACTTTGGGGGGTTATCGCTGCTGATGTGTGGCAGTGGACGCCGTTTATGGTGCTGATTATGCTGGCCGGGCTTCGCGCTTTGCCACGGGAACCGTTCGAGGCAGCCTCTATTGACGGCGCATCCGGGATACAGTCATTCTTTTTTCTTACATTACCTATGATGTCGAAGATTATCGCACTGGCGATATTGATTCGCGGTATCGATTTGTTTCGTATTTTCGATTACGTAAAGGTCATGACCGATAGCGGCCCCGGTACCGCCACTGAAACGTTAACCGCTTACGCTGGCACCATTTACTTCAAAAGTGCAAATTTCCCCTATGCATCGACCGTCGCGTTGGCCACGCTAATTGTGGTGCTGGTCATATCAAGCGTGTTTATCAAGGTGTTTAAAATTAAATTCTAATGACTTCAGGAAAATTAAAAACGACGGCTCGGTACATCGTTTCCATAATAATTGTGGGTGTTTTTATATTCCCGATCGCCTGGTTTGCGCTCACATCAATAAAGCCTATTTCAGCAGTTTTTAACAAAGACCGGGTAGTGGTTTTTGATTTTGAACCAACATTTGACAACTACCGCGTTACGATTCTTGGCGGGAAAAAGGCAGATACCAGTTCCAGCTCGAACATCGGCATGGGCACCAGTGGTGAAGGCGCCTACGATGGCAGAGGGTCGATTGTCTCGTCACTGATCATTGCTATCTCATCAACGTTTCTCGCCACCAGCATCGCTTTGCTGGCTGCTTATGCGTTATCGCGGCTGGCATTTAGGGGGTCGCAGGGTTACATGCACTGGATACTCTCGCAGAGGTTCCTGCCGCCGATAGCGATCATCATTCCGCTGGTGTTTATTTTTCGTGACCTCGGACTGCGCGACACCCATTTTGGAATCATCATCGCGCACACGCTAATCAACATTCCGATTGCCGTACTGATACTTAAATCATTCTTTGACGATGTGCCGGTCGAAGTCGATCAGGCTGCGATGATAGACGGTGCGACTCGCTTTCAGTGCTTTTACCTGGTAGTTCTGCCAATGATTAAAGGCGGCATTGCTGCCACCGCTGTGCTGTGTTTTATTTTTTCCTGGACTGAATTTTTGCTTTCACTGTTTTTAACCAACTCCATCAGAACGGTTCCGGTAAAAATCACTACATTTGTGACGTCTACCGGGTCTGAGTGGGGCTATATTTCCGCCCTCGGTACTGCCGCTATTATACCAGGATTCATTTTCATTCTTCTTGTTCAGAACCATTTGGTAAGAGGACTGACGATGGGTGCTATCAAAGACTGATGCGCTACGCATCTTCCCCAAAGAGAGGAAACCCTATGAGCTTTAAAAGCTTTAAAAAACAGAACTTCATTATCGATTCAGCCAATCGCTTTACCGCCGGTAAAATGACCAAGCGGGATTTTCTGAAGAAGATGGGCATGGCTGGTGTTGGTTTTTCGGCCTACTCTGCCGGTATGCTGGGTGGATCGAAAAGACCGTTTTTTGGCAACGTCGCGCACGCTGATGGACACAGCAGCACCCCGCCCGAAATTGCAGACTTTCTGCGCGAGGCCGGCAAGCCCTATGCGGGCACCACCATCCGCTATACCTCTGAAGCTACACCACCAACGAACGTACTTAATGACCTGAAGAGTGAATTTACCGAGCTGACCGGTATTAATGTAGAAATTGAAATTGTGCCGCTTGAACAGGTACTGGCGAAGGCAACACAGGATGTGCAGGGACAACTGGGTACCTACGATATCTACTATCTCGACCAGGCATGGACATCGATGTTCTCTCCCGACACCATTGACCCGGTTGAATACTATGAAAAGCACCCAGACCTCGCAATGCCGGGCTTCGACTTCGATGACTTCTCGAAGCCACTGGTAGAAGGTATTTGCGAGTACAATGGCAAGTGGATTGGTCTGCCTTTTGACATTCCTATTTTCACACTCATGTATCGCAAAGACATTCTTGAAAAACACGGTATTGCAGTGCCGGAAACCTATGAAGATTTTACCAGCGCTGTCGAACTGATTACTGCAGCTGAAAAAGAAAACAATATCTTCGGCACCGGCTTGCAGGCCAAATCGGGCCACTACTCACTCGAGTGTGACTGGTCGCAGGCAGTGTGGGGTCACGGTGGTTCCATTTTCGGTGCCGACAAAAACTTTGCCGGTAACGACGAGCAGGCGATTAAGGGTCTGGAGTGGTATCAGAACCTACTTGCGAACGCACCTGCTGCCTCGGTGACTTCAACATGGGACGGCCAGTGGCAGATGGGTGCCTCCGGCCAAATCGCATTGTGTCAGAGTTGGGCAGAATTCTTCCCGGGCTGGAATGCAGACGAATCCGAAGTAACAGGCCTGTGGGAGATGGCCAAACCGCTGCAGGGCAGCGCGACATTGCGCTCACGCGACGACGTAGGCTTTGGTGAAATACCGGGCTGGGGACACCAGGGTGGATCCAGTATTGCGCTTTCCCGTTATTCCAAAAACGAAGAAGCCGCATGGCTGTTCCTGCAGTGGGCCTGTTCAAAAGACATTATGACCCGCTGCACACTGATCGGTGGTTTTGCGCCAATGAGAAACTCTTCCTTTACCGACCCGCGTATTGTTGAACGCAAAGAGCTGCGAGGCACCGGCACCACACGGCACCTCGACACCGTTAAGTGGACCATTGATAACGTCATGGCGTCTGAGCCGGATATGCCGGTTTGGGCGGGGCTTGCCAACAATGAAATTCCCACAGAGCTGGGTAAGCTACTCACCGGTCAGGACTATGACGGCAGTGCCAAAAAGTGTATGGACCAGGTAGCGAAACTTGTCGATGCTGTTGTTGACGAGGCAGACCTCGGCTAAACCGTTGCGCGAGTAATTTCTCCCACACTATCGCGCTATCACCCCGCCCTGTGAAGGCGGGGTGAACTTACCGTCTACCACGTTTAAGCCTCGGCCCCTACTCTATGGCATCAGTTAAGATCACCAATCTGCAAAAGCGCTACGGCAATGTTGAAGTGCTGCATCGACTGAACCTTAATGTCGAAGATGGCCGGTTCATTGTGCTGCTTGGGCCATCCGGCTGCGGCAAGTCTACGCTGCTGCGAATGATTGCGGGGCTGGAGACAGTCACTGACGGAGATATCCAGTTTAACGAACGCCGTGTTAACGATGTGCATGCCAAGGACCGCAATATTGCCATGGTGTTTCAAAACTATGCTCTCTATGCACATATGACTGTACGCAAGAACATGGCGTTTTCAATGCGGTTAAATAAAACAGACAAAAAAACCATTGATGAAAAAGTCAACTGGGCATCCTCTGTTCTCGGCCTCGATGAATACCTCGATCGCCTGCCAAAAGAACTGTCCGGCGGGCAACGGCAAAGAGTAGCCATGGGGCGAGCCATTGTGCGTGACCCGGAGGTGTTTTTGTTTGATGAACCCCTGTCAAACCTCGACGCCAAGCTGCGCGTACAAATGCGCACCGAAATTAAAGACCTGCACCAGCGGCTGAACACCACGACCATTTATGTCACGCACGATCAAATAGAAGCGATGACCATGGCCGATGAAGTCGTCATTATGCGTGACGGTTTTATAGAACAAAGCGGCACGCCAATGGAAATATACGATCACCCCGAAAACCTGTTTGTTGCACAGTTTATAGGCTCACCGGGTATGAACATTCTGGAATGTGAAGTTACAACACAAAACGGTCAATTGACGGCCGTTGGCGACGGCGTCAGTCTTCCGTTACCAACGGATCGCGCGCTGCAGCCCGGGCAAAAACTCTTTTACGGTATCCGCCCTGAACACTTGCAGATCAGTGCACCGGGATCGACTGCCAACGATATCACCGGAAAGATCAAAGTGGTGGAACCCACCGGGCCTGAAATACACGTCTACGCCACCATTGGTCACCAGGATATCTGCGCCATTACCCGTGAACGACTTGAGTTGCATCCCGGTGAAAACATCAGTTTACAACCCGATCTGGCGCATGTGCATTTATTCGATGGAGAAACCAAAAAAGCCTTATAAGCCGTCATTCAGTTCGACCGCGCTTTTTGGAGGATAGTTCATGTCTAAACCACTCATTGCGATCACAGGTGCCAGCTCCGGCATTGGTGAGGCTACCGCAAAAGCTTTTTCCAAGGCAGGGCATCCGCTGTTACTGATGGCCCGAAGACACGAACGCATGGAGTCACTGCAACTACCGGACTGCCTCTGCGAGAAAGTAGATGTGCGCGACCGTAACGCAATAGCTGCCGCTGTTGCCAAAGCAGAAAAAACCTATGGACCGGTGGACTGCTTGTTTAACAACGCCGGTATAGCCAGACTTGCAGATATAGCAGAACAGAACCCGGCAGAGTGGGACGAAACTATCGACATCAATATTAAAGGGGTGATGAACGCGCTACACCCGTTTATTAACAGCATGAAAAAACGGAAAACCGGCACAATCGTCAACATGAGTTCCATCGCCGGTCGCAAAGTCTACCCCGACCACACAGTTTACTGCGGCAGCAAATACTTCGTGCACGCTATATCCGAAAGCCTGCGAGGCTATCTGGCACCACATGACGTACGGGTGATTGTTATTTCTCCGGGCATTATTGAAACCGAAGTGCTGGATCATGTTACCGACCCGAACACGCTCAAGGCCTATAAAGACAACAAGGTACGGATTGGTGGCGGCATTTCTGCCGATCACGTGGCCGAAATGATCCTGTTTGCCTACCAGATGCCGCAAAACGTACTGATTCAGGAAATGGTGGTTACACCCACGCGGCAAGAGTATTAGTCTGATGGCATCGCTACCACTTGTTATCGGTCTCGACAGCTCAACGCAGAGCACCAAAGCGATTGCATGGACCGCATCGGGCGAATCGGTTGCTGAAGGCCGCGCCGACATACCTATGAGCAACCCCAAAATGGGGCACTTCGAACAAAACCCGAACGACTGGTGGCAATCAGCACAGATCGCACTCACGGAATGTGTGGACAACCTCAACAGGGACCAATACCGGATTGAAGGGCTGGCAATATCAAACCAGCGGGAAACACTGGGGTTTATCGGTGACAATGACGAGCCTTCGACCCCTGCAATGGTGTGGCTTGATGAGCGCAGCCGGCAGCAGATCAGCGACTTCTGTGAATCATTCGGTGCAGACAATATTCATCGTATCACCGGCCGACCGCCCGACCTGACACCGGCGCTGTATCGATTTATCTGGCTGCGTGAAAATAACCGCAAAGCCTGGGACGACACCCGCTGGTTTGTCGATGTGCAGTCGTATCTGGTTAAACAATTGTGCGGTGGTGAATATCGCAACGGCTGGATCAGCGCAGACCCGATGGGCATCGTTGATATGCAGAGGCACTGCTGGTCTGCTGAAATACTCGAAGCCATCGGACTTGATGAATCGCGCCTGCCTGTCATGCATCCGCCGGGCACACAGCTAGGAACCCTGTTGCCACAAGTAAGTGAACGCACTGGTTTGCCTGCTGAACTGCCTGTATTTGCTGCGGGCGGAGACGGTCAGTGTGCGGGTCTTGGCACCAACTGCACGATACCTGACCGCGCTTATATAAATCTGGGTACCGCCGTGGTGTCCGGCATCTGGTCACCGGAGTATCGCTACAACCACGCGTGGCGCACCGAACTTGCTGCACAGGGAGAAGGCTATATTTATGAAAATTGCCTGCGCTCCGGTGCGTTTCTAATGAACTGGTTTGTTGATCAGTTTGTCGCCCACGGCAAGGCCGACGCTGCCGTATTCGAACGACTGGAAGCCGCCGCCACTGATATTCCGATTGGTTCAGAGGGTCTTTTAGTACAGCCTTACTTCTCCGGCGCCATGGATCCCCACTGGGACTCTTTCGCACGCGGCGTATTTTTAGGGCTTAGCGGCAGCCATACGGAGTCACACATCTATCGTGCGTTAATCGAAAGCATTACGCTTGACCAGGTAATGCGAACACACGACATGGAACAGACTGTCGGTCATCCGATCAGTCACTTTGTGGCTATCGGTGGCGGGGCCAAGAGCCCGCTGTGGCGACAAATGCTGGCGGATGCTTCCGGCAAACCAGTGCACATCAGCACAACGGTGGAGGCATCCGCGCTTGGTGCCGGAATGATCGCCGCGTTCGGTGCCGGTTGGTTTAACAGCATTACCGAAGCAGCAGAGGCGATGTCCGGCGACACAACCGCCGTGCAACCCAACCGTAATCGCACTGAAGTATACAACGAACTACTTGGCATCTATCGTAGACTCTACCATGCCACCGCCGATATTAATCATGCAATGATCGACTTTGCCGGCAGGCAGGAAGCCGGTGCATGAAAGACTACAGCGGCGTATTGACTGAACTGGTGGATGGCACCTGGGAAGAGCCCGGTACCGGTAAACGCTATGACATCGGCATCCGCACTATGGTAATCCGCGACTCACTGGAAGGTGAAGAAGCGTCGCTGGTAGCAGCACTGCATCACAGAAAAAAGATTACCGTCATCTCCGATCCATACACGCATGATGCGATGGGTCACAGGATCTTTAAGGCACTAAAGGCAGACAATCAGCAGGTGAATGAATTTGTCTGGAAAAACCCGCAGTGTTCAGATAAAGGCGTTGAGCAAATTCGAAACGCCACCTCCGACTGTGATATTCGAATTGCAGTTGGTTCCGGCACGGTAAGCGACACCGTCAAGTACGCCTGCTTTCTTGACGATAAACGCTATTCAGTTTTTGCTACTTCACCGATGAATGCTTTTAGCACTGCCACCGCCTCTGTATCGTTCGGCGGGTTCAAAAAATCCATCACCTGTCGTGGAGCAGAGGGCGTGTTTTTTGATTTATCTGTGTTGGCAAAATGTCCGCCGAAACTCATATCTGCCGCCTTTGCCGATGTGATCTGCCGAACCACTTCACAGGTGGACTGGCTGTTATCACACCTGCTGCTTGACACACCTTATGCCGAAACACCTTACACACTGCTCGCGTACGATGAAGCAGACATGATCAATAACGCCAGTCAAATATTAAGCGGTGATATCGACGCCCTGGGTATGCTGACACGCATATCTGCGATTATGGGGCTTGGCACACGCTTTACCAAAACCACCCATAGCGGCAGCATGGCCGAGCATCAGATATCACATTTTATTGACATGTTTGCGGGCGAAGACCACCCGGGCTCTTCACATGGGGAACAGGTTGGCGTCGGCACTATAACGATGTCTGCTCTGCAAAACCAGGTACTGCAAAGTGATACACCACCGTTGATTGCACCCACAAAAATACCCGCAGAACCGCTAAACCGAAAATTCGGTATAGACACCGCGAGCAACATGATTGCCGAAACCAGAAAAAAGGCGCTGGATGCAAAAGCCACGGCAGCACTCAACCAAAAGCTGCACGAGGAGTGGGCCACTATTAGAGACCGGCTAAGAGCAGTGGCTGTTCCTTTTGATCAACTGCAAAGGTCAATGCGCGATGCGGGTTGTGCACTGACCGCGACAGACCTCGGACTCAATGCAGACTTTTATCGCGATGCAGTCACCTACGCCAGATTTATACGCGACCGCTACAGCATGCTCGACCTGGTTGACGACAGCGGCGGTCTCGAGTCATTCGTCAGCAACATGCAGGTATAAACCTGTTTTTGTCCAATAAAATTAACTAAACAAAACACCCGGGGCAGAAACCTGATGGCAGACATTTTAATTCTTGGCGCCGGTGTCATGGGTAGTGCACTGGCAATCACCGCCGCAAGCCATGACACAAACACTGTTCGTTTGGTTGGTTCACCGCTGGATAACGCCATTGTCGATTCCATTAATCACAGCCGCCAGCACCCGACATTGTCGGTTGCAGTACCGGAGCGTGTTCTGGCACTGCACGAAGCGTCCCTTAATGAAGAGATTACCCGGCAGGCTGATATTATTGTCATCGGTGTCAGTAGTCCGGGGGTACCGTGGGCGGTAAAAACTATTAAGCAATACAACGCCAATCCTGCCTGCATCGCACTGGTGACCAAAGGTCTTGTATCGAATGCTCAGGCCCTGCCCCCTGCAACGTATGCAACTGCATTGCAATCTGAGCTTGACAGCAATGTGCTGTTAGGCATTGGCGGGCCGTGCATTGCCCGGGAACTGGCACTTGGCATTCCAACCGCTGTTACCTTTGCAGCAACCGACATAGCACTGGCGCAACAGGTCAAAGCTTCTTTTCAAAACAGTTACTATCGAATTTCAACACATCCGGATTTTATTGGACTGGAGGCCTGCGCCGCATTGAAGAACTTTTATTGTATCGGTGTTTCAGCAATGATTGGCGCGTGGCAGCTGGACGGCGTCAGCGCGAAAAACCCGGTAGCTGCATTATTTAATCAGGCAGTCATTGAAATGGGGTTACTCAGCAACTGGATTCGCGGGCACGAAGACTCACCCACCGAAGCAATAGCGCAATATAATCCGCCAGCGTACGATTTACCGGGCATGGGAGACTTACATGTCACCGTAGGTGGCGGTCGCAATAGCCGACTCGGCACACTGCTGGGTCAGGGCAACCGGCTGAGTGATATTGTGAACGGACCAATGCAGGGTGTGACAGTGGAAGGGCTTGATACTGGCAGGCAACTATTATCCGGCTTTCGCCACGCCATAAGCAATGGCACGCTGCCGGCTGCCGCGCTGCCACTAACCATAGGCATTCTCGACTCCATCGAGTACGACAAACTGTTCGAATTCGATTTTACCCACCTGCCCTGCCACTAACTGAAAACTGCCCCATCTCTTAGCCATTTTTCCGGTTATCTGCCAGTTTGCACGTCTGCACAACGTGCCAGGTTGCAGTAGCAGTGTCACCACTCTGCAGCGTTATATCAGCGTCAGGCCACCATTCACAATCACAGTCAGACCGGTGATATTCCCGGCACTGTCACATAAAATTTGGTTTCGGCATAGTTGTGCGGCAGCCCGTTTCATTGTATTGGACCCGATATCGTGCATGACCAAACGACAAACCTCACCTGACGGCGGTGTTACAGTTTGCCAAAAGACGAGATCACGTAGCTCGGAGTACACTGGTGTTGTACAAACAGCTGCTGCAGCTCAGCATCGGTCACGTGGTCATTAATGCCGGTACGTACCAGCACGGTGTCTACCCCCTGTGCGCTGCCACCGGCAATATCGTGTTCAATACTGTCCCCCACGCACACCACCTCGTTTTTATCGGAGATTTCCTCCGTGTAAAAAATATACTGGTAAATTTCCGGGTAAGGCTTGCCCAGCCAGATCACTTCCGCACCCTGAGATTCGTACCATGCGGCAACTGTACCCGATGAAAACACTTTTCCACTCTCGGCATAGGCGATTTTGTCCGGATTGGTACAAATGCAGGGCACGTTGTTTTTTAA
>CAZOXM010000090.1:0-1581 GCA_964583825.1 uncultured Granulosicoccaceae bacterium | reverse complement strand
CGGCATAGGCGATTTTGTCCGGATTGGTACAAATGCAGGGCACGTTGTTTTTTAACCCAACCTGTAGCTTTTCGTACAGCGACTGAAGACCCGAATCATCAAGGAGTTGACCGGTAAGCAGAATCAGCTCAGCCTGGCTAATCTCTGTGACTTCGGTGACAGCCAGCCCCTCGACTGCTCCACGATCATTATTGTTAGACAGAAAATAACACTTAACACCCGGAGCGAAGCGCTGCCCGATGATTTTGTTGTTCAATAACTGCCATGCCACCTCGCCGGAACTGACGAGCTGATCAAAACAGTCATTCCCAAACCCCAGTTGGTGCATTCGCGCAACGTTTGCAGCAGCGCGTTTACCGGAATTTGAAATGATAATGACTCTGCCGCCAGCCGCTCTGACGGATCGCAGCGCGTTTGCGGCACCCTGATAAGGCGTGAAACCGTTGTGCAGCACGCCAAACTGATCGACCAGAAAATAGCGGTATTTGTGTAGTAGATTGTCGATACCGTTAAGCGTAATGTCAGATAAATTCAAGGTGTGTTGTCACTCATGCAGGAGTCTCGCGCTAATAATGCCACACCACAGGCAGCTTCACCGGACAGTGAGCGCCGAAACTCCACATTCATACAACGCTCGCGTATCGCCGTCCATGCCGTATTTCCCGAACCACCACCGACCGTTCGCATCGACTGCATGGGTGGTGCGCCGAGTTCGGCAAGCCTTTGGTACCCGAGCGATTCAATATTCGCCATACCGGCCAGCAGGCAATGCAAAAACTTAATGTCGTTGTCCGGTCGCGGACTGACTACCGGTTGCATGGCGGCATCATTGTGCGGGAAGCGTTCACCGGGACGCAGTAACGGGTAATAATAGTACGGAGGATCCGCATTGGGATTAATCCGCGCTGAGAGGTTTTGTAAATCGTTGTCAGAGAAGTAGTGTGCGAGCACGTTGCCACCACTGTTGGAAGCACCACCCGCCAGCCAGCGATCTCCAATCCGGTGGCTGTACACACCATAGGCGGGATTAAACAATGGTTTGTCACACAACATTTTCATGGTAATGGTGGTGCCGAGAGCGGTCACACAATCCCCCGGTTCGCTGGCACCTGTCGCCAGAAACGAAGCACATCCGTCAGTCACACCCGCAATGATGGCAGTGTCTTCGGTGAATCCGAATCGCGCGGCGGCTTTACTGCTGGCACGGCCGGTCGGTGAACCGGCAGGCACCACTACCGGCAACATACCCACACTAACCCCTGAATACGCCAGCCAGTCCGGCCAGCAGCGCTGCACCGGATCATACCCGGTTTTAAGCGCATTGCTTTCATCACTAATCGTAAAGTTGCCGGAGAGCTTTCCGGCTATCCAGTCGGCCTGGTGAATGACATTAACCGCTCCACGGGTATGTTGCAGTACAGTGGCACGCGCCAGAGCAGAGGATGCACCGTGCACAGCACTTTCAGCAGGAGCACAGTCGGCGATTCTTTTCAGCACTGATATATCGGTGACCGGGTCGTTGTACATCAGTGCATCGGACACCGGGTTACCGTCAGCGTCAATCGGCAATACAGTACCTGA
>CAZOXM010000089.1:0-18850 GCA_964583825.1 uncultured Granulosicoccaceae bacterium | reverse complement strand
AGGGGGAATTTAACGCCCTCAGACCTAGCGCAATAGTTTTTCAACATCCTGCTATGCTCCCGCTACGTTGTAATAAGGTCATATGTGCCAACCACCGAGATCGCATTGAATTCAGCCCTACGTCTCACTCCCCAAGTGCTGCTCATCTTCTGGCTGATACTTGCCCGTCCTGCCGACGCGACCGTGCTCGAAACCGCCGACTGCATTGACTTCATTAACGAAAACACACCCCGGGTGACCTGCGGTTTTTTCACACTTCCTCTGAAACACCCGCAGCAAAACGCTCCCGCCGACCAGCGCCCGGTACGCCTGCCGGTGCTGATCGCCCATGCCACGCACGACGCGACTCGACACACCGGGCGGGCGATACTGATTCCGGGGGCCGGCGGCCCCGGCGCTTCGATGGGATTTGGCTATCGCTACCGCCGTGGAGAATTTCTACAGCCTTACCAGAGCCTGCTGCAGGCCGGCTACGATGTGGTGATACTCGATCAGCGCGGAGCCGGCCTGGCGTCTCCGCGCCTGACCTGCTTTGAAGCGATTGCTGTATTTAAAGATCTAATAACGCGCAAGCGTGACCTCACATATGAAATAAAACGTTACCAGCAATCGGCAGAACAATGTCGGGACAGGTTAGGCCATCATGGCCTCGAGTGGTTCGACACCAGGCAATCCGCACTGGATTTTCTATCGGTGATGGACGCTCTGCCTTATCAATGGTGGGGCACTATCGCCACCTCCTACGCCACAACCATCGCTCAGACGATGTTGCTGATCGCACCCGGCGTGTTTGATCGAGTCGTACTGGATTCTCCGGTGCCGCTGGACTATCAAAAGCCGCTCACCCGGGAAAGCACGTATCAGTCAGTGCTAAAGAGCATTGGACTCTGCAGCCAAACCGACAACTGCCACGCACGCTATCCGGACCTTAAGGTGGCATTTGACCGGATTATCCGCCGCGCTGACGCCACCCCGTTTTCGCTGACTCTGAATACTACCAGCGACGCAGGGCGGCAAAAGATAACGCTGATTATTAACGGCGAAATTCTGCTGTCGATTCTGGCAAACGCCATTTACAGCAACGACGGTATTGCTGCCTTACCCGCCGTGGTGCGGGCAGTGGATCGCGGCAGACAACACGCACTGCGACAGTTTGCGGACGACTTCTGGTGGCAAAGCGCTGACGATCTGTACGCAGATGGGTTAAATCTGACCATTCACTGCAAAGAGCGCATCACGCTGGAGCGGCAATATATGCAGCAACATCCGGCCTATTTTGCATCGTTGTCCGCGGATACGCGTGCTTTACTGAAAGCACAACAGCAGTTGTGTGAATCGTGGGGGGTCGAACCAATCAGGCAGCCAGCTGCCACAAGAATCAACGTACCCACCCTGGTGATTTCGGGCAGTCTGGACCCGGTCATCAGTGCCGACGATATCGGTCACACTCTGGATGATTTTACCTCCGCCAGCCATCGCACACTGACCGGCGCCGGGCACGCAGTGTGGTTTCAAAGTGCCTGTGTGCGCGACGAAATTACCCGCTATTTCGACGCGGAGCATTCGCAAGGCCTGGCCGGATGTGAAGTCGCGCTACCGACTTTCAGGTAACTTCACCGGTCAGGACTGATCCTCTATCTGACCGCCGAGTTTACTGACCAACCGGTGCAGCTCCCGCAGCAGCTGACTGAGTTCAGCGTCATCTGTTCCCCGCCCCACCAGCGTGACACGAGGGAAAGCGCCGTGACGCTTACCGGGGTAACTGCCGATCTCTACTTGCGGAAACTGCTGCTGCAATTGTTCCAGCGGAGCGGATAACTCACCCTCCGGCAAATTGCACACGACAGACACACTCTTTACCACCGTACCGCGCGTCAGTGTCGGCAGAATCTGCTCAAACATCGATTGCATGATCCGGGGCACACCGGCCATCACATGGACGTTCGCAAGTCGGAAACCGGGTGCAACAGATACCGCGTTGTCGATCAGCGTGCCACCCTGCGGTACATTGGCCATGCGCATACGCGCTTCGTTAGCCTCCACACCGCGACTATCAAAATAGGCCGTCAGTCGCGCCACCGCCTCAGGATGCTGCAACAATGGCACCCCAAACGCATTGGCCACGCACTGTGCGGTGATATCATCATGAGTCGGGCCGATACCACCGGTCGTAAACAGGTAGGTATAACGTTCACGCAGAGTGTTGAGCGCTTCGATAATTGCATCAGCATCATCGGTAACCACCCGGCACTCACACAGCCTGACCCCGATTTCCGCCAGAGACTTTGCGATGAACTGCAGGTTTAAGTCCTGCGTTCTGCCAGACAAAATCTCATTGCCGATTAACATCACTGCCGCGGTCGGATTACTGTCGCCGTTCATTTCATTATCCCGAAAAGCCAAAGGCATTGATCTGTAACATCGAGTGACGGTGTCGATAATGAGCCGATAGCAGCTCCTGTGCAAATCGTTTTCAGACGACGTTCAACCGGGACAGGCTGCACCGCTGTAACAATATAAAAAGGTTGAAACACAGACAGATCACCTACACACCCTATCCTATGATCCACCCATTATCAGAACTGGCAGAAAAACTGGAGCAAAACCGGCCGGCGCTGGTGCTTACCGGTGCCGGCATCAGTACACGGTCCGGCATCCCTGCCTATCGCAATCCTGCAGGCGACTGGATTCATCCACGCCCGGTGCTCGCCGCCCAGTTTAAAGGCAGCGACAGCACGCGTCGTCGCTACTGGCGCCGCAGCATGAACGGGTGGCCCTCGTTCAACAAAGCACGACCCAACGCTGCGCATAAGGCACTCGTCCAATTACAGCGCGGCGGTCTGGTGGCAAACGTAGTCACGCAGAACGTAGACGGACTACATCAGCTGGCAGGCACGACAGACACCATTGAATTACACGGGGCACTGAGAAATATCATTTGCCTGCAATGCGGTGAGCGCAGCCATCGTTCAGACATGCAGACCGAGTTGCTGCAACTGAACCCGGATTTTGTTAATGAAGACTTCACGCTCGGTGCCGATGGCGATGCAACCCCCACGAACACAGCACTGAAGGACAGCGACTTTGTCTACCCTGAATGCCGGGTGTGCAACGGGATACTGAAGCCGGACGTAGTATTTTTCGGAGAGAACGTCCCGGCGCTTACCGCGCAGGCAGGCAGAGAAGCCCTGCACCGGGCAGGGTGTCTGCTGTGCATTGGCACGTCTCTCACTGTGCTCTCAGGCTTTCGCTATTGCCGGGAAGCAAAATCACAGACGAAACCCGTGTACCTGATTAACCAGGGCAATACACGGGCAGACGAAATTGTGACGCTGAAGATCGACAGCGATTGCACCGATGCGCTGACGACACTGACGTCATACTTATGCAACTAGCAGGCGACCCCATCGAGCTCGATGAGACTTCCGCACTGCTGTACTGCGAGCAATACCTCACTGCTGCACAAGCCGATACCCTGCTGGAGTTCTGTACGGAACAGATCGCCTGGACACAATCTCGAATTATGATGTTCGGCAAACGCGTCCCGATTCCACGGCTGAACGCCTGGTACGGTGAACTGCCCTATCGATACTCCGGCACCACCTTTGAAGCAAGCCTGCCGCCCGCTCCGCTGCAAACACTTCAGGCACAAATAAACAGGGACACTGGCTGGCAACTAAACAGTGTGTTGGCGAATCTTTACCGCAACGGTCTCGATCACATGGGCTGGCACAGTGACGATGAACAATCACTTGGCAGCACCCCGCAAATAGCATCGCTCAGCCTCGGCGCGCAGAGAAGGTTTGTACTGAGGAACAAGAAGGATCGTTCAAACAAACATCAGCTCAATCTGCACCACGGCAGCCTGTTACTGATGCTTGGAAGATGTCAGCGGGATTGGCAACACCACCTGCCCAAATCAACCAGACTGGCCCTGCCCAGAATTAACCTGACATTTCGGGAGTCGGTTCGGCACTGAGCCAGGACTACTGGCAGACTGCTCTTACTACCCTTTAGTAGCAGGGTGTTGAAAAACGTGATGAGCGACGGTCTGAGTAGGCAAATTCTGCCGAAAAAGCGCAGTTTATGGGTTATAAATGAGCATTTTGAGGCAGAATTTGACGCCCTCAGACCTAGCGCAATAGTTTTTCAACATCCTGCTAGGCGCGTCTGGTAACCACTGCCATCGCGATTGCTGTAATGGCCAAACAAACTAATACCGATAACATAAGGTGACCTCTACGGTGGCGCCCCGCCAGTACTTTCAGGCCCAGCCTCCACAACTTGCTAATTTACTCAAGGCGTCGGCCGCTGCCGACCTGCCTCATTGACCGCCTCAGCGGCTATACCCGGCCGCACCGCGATGCCAAACAGGCGAAGGGTGCAGATTACGGACTAAATTGGCGCGCCCGGAAGGATTCGAACCTCCGACCGCCTGGTTCGTAGCCAGGTACTCTATCCAGCTGAGCTACGGGCGCGCGTAGCCGCCAAGTATGAACAGCTGCGGATTCCGCGTCAAGAGAATTACAACGATTGGACCGGGAGATCCAATGGCGGAGAGAGAGGGATTCGAACCCTCGATGGAGCTATAAACCCCATACTCCCTTAGCAGGGGAGCGCCTTCAGCCACTCGGCCATCTCTCCGTATTAAGACATGAAGCTTATCTCGTGACGAAATAAAGTCAAACAGAATTGCGTAATAATTCCGTTGCCGGCGTGATTTATTTTTCTGTAACGCTCGGGCGTATCGATTGAGGAATGGGTGGGGAGCGGGGAACTTCGGAGGCGGGAAACACCAGGAGGGAACTGCTGACTAATAAGGACCTGACCAGAACCAACAGCGATGATTCAGCCGTCAGTTCCGGAGGGCTCCGCTTCCACGTAACCAGCAGCACCGGATGCATTGTCTTCCTGCTGCTCACGCTTTATTCGCTCGTATATCTCCTCACGATGTACTGCAACCTCTTTAGGTGCATTGACACCGATCCTGACCTGGTTGCCTTTAACGCCGAGCACGGTAACAGTCACCTCGTCACCGATCATCAGTGTCTCGCCCACGCGTCGGGTAAGAATTAACATAACTGCTCCGTTCTATTTGTATTCATTTTTTGTTAAAAAACTGTTCTTGTTCCGTGCACCGCAGCACCGTAAAAGTACTGGGCATACCATATTCGAAGTTGGGGCCAATTAAACCCCTGAAGTTAGCGAAGACACAAAAGTTTTAACTCCATGCCGACGTGACGCGTTGGTTTTCGATTGACGCCATCGCAACCGCCAATGATTGATCACCGCTCTTGCTCTAACTCAAAAGCGTCATGCAATGCACGAACGGCGAGCTCCAGATATTTTTCATCTATCAGCACTGAAATCTTAATTTCTGACGTTGAAATCATCATGATGTTGATCGCCTCATGCGATAACGCCTGAAACATTTTGCTGGCGATGCCGGCATGCGAACGCATGCCAACCCCCACCACTGACACTTTGGCAATGTCAGTCCTGCCTGACATGTTCGTCGCGCCCAATTCTTTGGCTAGCTGGCTGACAATGTCGTGAGTTTTCTGATAGTCACCCCGGTTCACGGTAAATGTGAAATCGGTAACATTATCCGGTGAAATGTTCTGCACGATCATATCCACTTCAATGTTTGCATCCGCTATCGGGCCGACTATCGCGTGAGCAATGCCAGGTGTATCCGGCACGCCCAAAACAGTAATTTGGGCTTCATCACGGTTGAATGCGATCCCCGAAATCAGCGCTTGTTCCACTAACTTGTCCCCATCATCTTTGGTAATTAATGTTCCTTCGCCATCTTTAAAGGAAGACAGGACGCGAAGCGGAACATCGTACTTGCCGGCAAACTCGACTGATCGAATTTGCAATACCTTCGACCCCAGGCTCGCCATTTCGAGCATCTCTTCAAATGTAATACGCGACATTTTCCGGGCGTTTGGCACCACTCGCGGATCAGTCGTGTACACACCATCCACATCCGTGTATATCTGGCATTCATCCGCCTTGAGTGCCGCAGCCATCGCCACGGCAGAAGTATCAGAGCCGCCACGACCAAGAGTTGTCACATCTCCTTCGTCGTTGATCCCCTGAAAGCCGGCAATCACTACGACACTGCCCGCATTTAAATCGGCCATCACCTTATCGGTATCGATATCCTTGATACGCGCCTTGTTATAAGAATTGTCGGTACGGATGCCGGCCTGCGCCCCGGTGTAGGAGCGCGCCTGCTGACCGATTTCCGACAATGCCATACACAACAACGCGATAGTCACCTGCTCGCCGGTCGATACGAGCACGTCGAGCTCACGCGGTTTGGGCTGCTGACTGATATCGTTTGCCATTCCGATCAGCCGATTGGTTTCTCCGGACATCGCAGAGACGACAACCACCACCTGGTGTCCATCATCAACGGTCCGTTTTACCCGTTCGGCCACGGCCTGTATTCTTTCGACGGTACCTACCGAGGTACCGCCGTATTTCTGAACCAGCAAACTCATCTGCCGGCGTCCAGTTGCGTCCCGACCCAGTCTTTGACTGAGGCAAGTGCTTCATCCAGTTTGGAGGCGTCGGTGCCGCCGGCCTGGGCAAGATCAGGACGACCGCCACCCTTGCCACCAACCTGCGTGGCAACGTGATTGACTAAATCCCCTGCCTTGATCCGATCAGTCGCATTCCTGGTTACACCGGCAATCAGTTTCACTTTGTCACCGTCGCGACTGCCGAGCACGATAGCCGCCGTGCCGAGCTTGTCTTTCAACTTATCCATGGCTTCACGCATCGCCTTGGCATCGGCGTTGTCGAGTACCGTGGCCAACACTTTAATGCCACCGACGTCAGAGGCCTGCCCGGTGAGTTGATCCCCCGCCTGTGAGGCCAAAACTGACTTAAGCCGGTCAAGCTCCCGAACCAGTTCGCGGTTTTGCTCGCCCAGCGCCGTGACACGATCAGCCACTTTTTCAACCGGTGTTTTCAGTTGCCCGGCGATCCCCAGCAAAGTCTGATGCTCTCGCGTGGTGTGATCCGTTGCCGCAGCACCGGTCAGTGCTTCAATGCGTCGAACCCCCGCTGCCACACCGGTCTCACCGAGGATGCGAAAAGCACCTATGTCGCCAGTGCGCGTTACATGGGTTCCACCGCAGAGCTCTGTCGAGTGCTCTCCAAGCTCAACCACCCGCACCACATCACCATATTTCTCACCGAAAAGCGCCATTGCGCCGCGCGCCATCGCGTCATCCATGCTCATCTCCTCGATCACGGCCTGATGATTTGCCCGCACCTGCTCGCTGACCCACGTTTCTATTTCAGTGAGTGTTTGTGACGAGACCGGCTCACCGTGAGAAAAGTCGAAACGCAAATAGCCCGGTGTCACCAACGAGCCCTTTTGCTGTACGTGATCCCCGAGCGAGCGCCGCAGGCCGGCGTGCAGAAGGTGGGTTGCCGAGTGATTACAAACAGTCGACTCACGTCGCCCGTGGTCAACTTCGGCAACCACCTCATCGCCACACTCAAGCGTTCCACTGAGCAACTTCCCGATGTGCAAAAACGCACCTGACGATTTTTGCGTATCTGCAACTGAAAATTCACAGCCGTTGCCACGTATCATGCCGTTGTCACCGACCTGCCCGCCAGACTCGCCATAAAAAGGGGTTTTGTCCAGCACCACCGCGATGAGCGCATCCCCGGCAGAGACCGTTTCCACGGACACTCCGTCGGCAAAAAGTTCGGTAACCACGGCCGTGTCAGTAGTCTGGTCGTAGCCGGAGAACACGGTTTTCGTCGTGGTCTGATAGTCGATCGACGATGCAGAGGAAAACTGGCTGGCCGCGCGGGCGCGGGAGCGCTGCTCCTCCATTTGCAGTTCAAATCCTGCTTCATCTACTTTTAGGCCTCGCTCCCTGGCAATGTCCGCCGTCAAATCGAGGGGAAACCCGAAAGTATCATAAAGTTTAAATAATACAGTGCCTGATACAGTATCACCGGCGCTCAGACCGGCGATATCATCCTCCAGAATTTTCATCCCCTGGCTGAGCGTTTCCGCGAACCGCAGCTCCTCCGCCAGCAATGCATCGGTGACTCGCTGGCGCGCCTCGATCAGTTCCGGAAAGGCATCGCCCATGAGTTCGGCCAGCGGAGCGACCAGCTTATGGAAGAACGGCTCGCTTGCACCGAGGTTGTGACCATGCCGGGCAGCCCGCCGAATAATCCGGCGCAGCACATACCCGCGCCCTTCATTTGACGGCAGCACACCGTCGACAATCATGAACGCGCAGGAACGAATATGATCTGCGATCACCTTGAGTGATGGACTGTGCCTGTCCGTCGCACCGGTCACGTCAATGACATTTGACAGCAGCGCTTTGAACAGGTCGATCTCGTAATTGTCGTGAACGTGTTGCAGCACGGCGGCGATCCGCTCAAGCCCCATACCCGTGTCGACGCTCGGTTTGGGCAGCGGCGTGAGTGTACCGTCTGCGGAGCGGTCGAACTGCATGAAGACCAGATTCCAGATCTCGATATAGCGATCGCCATCTTCATCCGGCGTACCCGGGGGTCCGCCAAACACATCCGGCCCGTGGTCAAAGAAAATCTCGGAACACGGACCACAGGGACCGGTGTCCCCCATTTGCCAGAAATTATCTTTTGCGCCGATTCTCGCAATACGCTCCTCAGGTACCCCGATGCCTTTGGCCCAAAGGTCATAAGCTTCGTCGTCCTCTTCGAAAACCGTGACCCAGAGTTTGTCCTCCGGCAGACCCAGCACCACCGTCAGAAACTCCCAGGCAAACCGAATAGCATCTTCCTTGAAGTAGTCTCCGAAGCTGAAGTTACCCAGCATTTCAAAAAATGTATGGTGACGCGCGGTGTAACCCACATTTTCAAGGTCGTTGTGCTTACCTCCTGCACGAACACATCGCTGCGAGGTGGTCGCCCGGTTGTAGGTGCGTTGCTCGTTACCGAGAAACAGGTCTTTAAACTGCACCATGCCCGCATTGGTAAACAACAGCGTTGCGTCATTGGCCGGAACCAGCGGACTCGAAGCGACAATTTCGTGTCCCTTCGATTCGAAGAAAGACAGAAATTCCTGTCGGATATCAGAGGTAGATAACATAGCGGAGGTCGAAATTGTAAAAGGGGCTTGGGCAGGTAGCGGCATTCGCCGCCGGGCGTCGCTCGGTTTAGTTCTCGTGAAGACGCCGGATCGCGAGCTTCACCTGATCGGAATTATACCCGCGTGACCATAAGTAACGCTGCATTTTCGCATGTTCAAGACTGCTGGCATTATTTTTTGAGTAATCAGGGTACTTTTTTGCCAACATTGCGGCGGCGTATTCAACCCAGCAATCGTCGAGGCTTTCGATCGCCACGCTGATTGTATCGCGATCGACATCCCGAGACATCAACTCCGCGCGAATTTTATTGCCACCGTAACCGCGCTGGCTGCGAGCACGGGTGTACGACTCAGCGAATCGCTCGTCGCTTTGAAGCCCCTGCTCGGCGAGCTGGTCGAGCACCTCTTCTATGATGCTCGATGGGTGGGAACGCAATAACAACTTGTTACGCAGTTCGGTGCGGCTGTGCTCGCGCCTCGCGAGCAACCGGATCGCTCCATTCTCCACTGCCAGTCGTGTTTCGGCAGCCTTTTCCGGGGAGGCTTCTGTGTCGTCCTCTTGGGTCATGCCAGTTTCGAGTCGTTGCGGGGGTCACCGTTCGGAAGGCCGACCGCTCACAGCGTATCAACCCCCGGTTAGCTGACCTCTTCCGACTCTGTTTCCTCCGCCGTTTCGCGATCCGCCGGACCGCTTTTCGGCAACAGCATCTCGCGCAGACGGCTATCCAGATCCTCTGTCATTTCCGGATTGTCCTTCATGTAGTTGCGCACATTATCCTTGCCCTGCCCGATACGGTCACCGTTGTAGCTGTACCAGGCACCGGCTTTTTCAACCAGCCCGTTTTTCACGCCGAGGTCGATCAACTCACCTTCGTGGGACGACCCCTCGCCGTAGAGAATTTCAAACTCCGCCTGCTTGAACGGGGGTGCCATTTTGTTTTTGACGACTTTCACGCGTGTATCGTTACCGATCACCTCATCGCCCTTTTTAATCGAACCGACCCGACGGATGTCCATCCGCACCGATGAATAAAACTTCAGCGCGTTACCGCCGGTGGTGGTTTCCGGTGAACCGAACATCACGCCGATTTTCATGCGTATCTGGTTGATGAAGATCACCAGGGTGTTGGAACGCTTGATGTTCGCGGTCAGTTTTCTCAGGGCCTGTGACATCAGGCGCGCATGCAGGCCGACGTGGTGATCGCCCATATCGCCTTCAATTTCCGCCTTCGGTGTCAGTGCCGCGACGGAGTCCACAACGATGATATCGATAGAACCTGAACGCACCAGCATGTCGGTGATTTCGAGTGCCTGATCACCGGTATCCGGTTGTGAAACCAGCAGATCATCGACGTTGACTCCCAGCTTTTCCGCGTATACCGGGTCGAGCGCATGCTCGGCATCGATAAACGCCGCTGTGCCTCCTGCTTTCTGGCACTCGGCAACCGCTTGCAAAGTCAGCGTGGTTTTACCGGAGGATTCAGGCCCGTAGATCTCGACAATACGCCCCTTCGGCAGACCACCAATGCCGAGCGCGATGTCCAGTGTCAGAGAGCCGGTGGATATCACTTCGATATCACGATTAACACTGGAATCGCCCATGCGCATTACCGCGCCTTTGCCAAACTGCTTTTCTATCTGGCCAAGCGCTGCGCCGAGCGCTTTCTTTTTGTTGTCATCCAAGATTTCGGACTCCCGATATTACGACTGGAAAATACTGCTCTGTTTGAGCACCTGATTATCACACATTCCGATACAGAGTCACAGCCTGTACTGCAAATTTATACAGTATTTTAACTTCCCGGCAGTGCCCACCTGACTCGGCCGGATTCAGTGTCTCACCGGTGTTGCGAGCGGTTCAGAAAGGATACAGTCAACAAGCCCCCGCAAGGCTTCCGTGACCGTCTGTTGTCGAATACTGTCGCGATCTCCTGTGAACAAAAAATGTCGTGTGCGATGCCCGTAGTCGCGACTGGCCCAGGCCATCCAGACCGTACCGACCGGCTTCTCGGCGCTGCCGCCGCCCGGTCCTGCGACGCCACTCACCGATACCGTGAGACTGGCGCCACTGCGCGACAAGGCGCCCTGCGCCATTTCAGCAACGGTAGCTGCACTGACTGCACCCGGCCCGTGCAGGGTTTCTTCGGAGACTCCCAGCAGCTCGCGCTTGGCGGCATTGCTGTAGGTAACAAATCCCCGATCAAACCAGGTCGAGCTGCCGGCAAGCTCTGTCAGCGCTGCGGCGATCAGCCCGCCCGTACAGGACTCGGCAGTCGCTATCACCTGCTCCTGCTCTATCGCCAGCGTGGCGAGCTGTTGCAACAACTGTTTCTGGTCCGCGTTCATGGTGCCACATTGAACAATGCCGCCGGCAGTCGCGCAACCCCATACCGGCACCCCGCCGACGAACCTCACGCGGGGAAAATTCAACCCGCCCGCGCCATCGCCACACGCAAACGTCGCCCGCGCCAGCCTGCGCCGGTACAATGCCGCTATGACAGTCACTGCAAAAAAACACACGCCAATGATGCAGCAGTATCTGAGCATCAAGGCGGAGTACCCCGACATCCTGCTGTTCTACCGAATGGGGGATTTCTACGAACTTTTCTATGACGATGCCAGGCGGGCCGCTGAATTACTCTCGATCACACTGACGGCGAGGGGCCAGTCCTCGGGACAACCGATACCGATGGCCGGGGTGCCACACCACTCCGTGGAAAGTTATCTGGCCAAGCTGGTCAGCCTGGGTGAATCGGTAGCACTGTGCGAGCAGATCGGCGACCCGGCCACCAGCAAGGGGCCGGTCGAGCGACAGATTGTTCGCGTGTTGACACCGGGCACGGTCACGGATGAAGCACTGCTTGAAGATCGCAAAACCTGTCTGCTGACGGCAGTCAATGCCAGCCAGGACTGGTACGGCATTGCAAGCATCGACCTGGCAGTCGGCGTTATCCATGTCTCGGAGTTGCAAACCGCCGAACTGCTGCGCGGCGAACTGGCGCGCCTGCAGCCGTCGGAATTGCTGGTCAGTGACGATATCGCATCGCAGGAGGCATTCAGCGGTTACATTGTGAAGGCACGTCCACCGTGGCACTTCGACAGCGACAGCGCCCGCGATCAACTGTGTGCCTTATTCAGCGTCAAGGACCTGCGCGGCTTTGGTTGTGAAAAGCTACAGCACGCCACCGGTGCGGCCGGGTGCGTACTGCAATATGTGAAAGAAACACATCGAGGTACTCCGCCACACATTGTCGGCATCAACACCGAATCACCCAAAGATGCGTTAACACTCGACGCAGCCACCCGTCGCAACCTCGAAATAGAAACCAGCCTCAGCGGTCAGCCCGGCGCCACACTGCGGGCATTAATCGATCGCACCCGCACCAGCATGGGAAGCCGACTGTTATCGCGCTGGCTCAATCGACCGCTGCGCGACCACGCCGCTCTCGATCAACGACTCAATAGCGTGGCAACTTTAAAAGACAACACGGATCTGTCGAATGATCTGACCACCCAACTGCACGGGATCGCCGATATGGAACGGATCCTTGCGCGCGTGTCTATCGGCAGTGCCCGCCCCAGAGATCTGATCAGCCTGCGCGACAGCTTGCGTCTGTTACCACAGATGGTTGCAACGATAAGCAGTTGTGGCGACGACCTGTTGAACGGACTTTCCGATTCGCTGCGCGGCTTCGATGCAGAAACAGATCTGCTGAACAGAGCGCTGGCAGACGAACCACCTGCACTGGTCAAAGACGGTGGCATTTTCAGAGCGGGCTACGATGAAGCACTCGATGAACTGCGCACACTGAGTGAAGATGCCGACTCCTACCTCAGCGACCTCGAAAGCCGCGAACGTACTCGCACCGGCATCACGTCATTGAAAGTGGGCTATAACCGCGTACACGGTTATTACATTGAAGTGTCAAAAGCGAGCCAGGTGGAGCTACCCGCTGAATATACCCGTCGACAAACACTCAAAGGTGCTGAAAGATACATCACAGAGGAACTGAAAATCTTTGAAGATAAAGTCCTCTCCGCACGTGAGCGCTCCCTGCAAAGAGAACGTTCACTGTACGAGCAGCTGCTGACGGATCTGAATCGCAACCTCGCTGAACTAAAACAGGGAGCCCACGCAATTGCACAGATCGATGTGCTCGCCAACCTCGCCGAACGTGCAATCAAACTCGAGTGGTCGCGCCCGCAATTCTGTCAGGAGCGGGTCATCCATTACGACGGTGGCAGACATCCCGTGATCGAGGCATCCTCAAGCGAACCGTTTGTGCCAAACGATCTGCACCTTGATCACCGGCAGAAAATGCTGTTGATCACCGGCCCCAACATGGGGGGAAAGTCTACGTATATGCGACAGACGGCATTGATCGTATTGCTGGCACACATCGGCAGTTTCGTGCCGGCGGCCCGCTGCGAGCTTGGCCCGATAGACAGAATATTCACCCGCATCGGCGCATCGGATGATCTTGCCAGCGGACGCTCAACCTTCATGGTTGAAATGACCGAAGCGGCCGACATACTGCATAACGCGACCGGCGAGAGCCTGGTACTGATGGATGAAATCGGTCGCGGCACCAGTACCTACGACGGCCTGTCACTGGCGTCAGCCTGCGCCACTGCGCTGGCCGATAACAATCAGGCTTTCACGCTGTTTGCAACGCACTATTTCGAGCTGACCGTACTACCGGAGTCACACCCGACCATCGGCAACGTGCACTTGGACGCGGTAGAACACAACGACAACATCGTGTTTATGCACAACGTAAAGTCCGGCGCTGCCAGCCGCAGCTACGGCCTGCAGGTGGCCAAACTGGCGGGGATACCACCCGGCGTTCTCAATGCCGCCAAAAGCAAACTGGATTCACTGGAAAGTCAAAGCCCGCACTCTATTCATGAAGCGCCCGCCGAACCAGCCAGACAAATGACATTGTTCGAGACACCGGCAAGCGCGGTCGAACAGTATCTGGAAAAACTGGATGTCAACGAAGTAACACCACGCGAGGCCATAACGCATTTGTACAAGCTGGCCGACCTGCTGCCCCGGGAATAACAGTGGCCGGGCAGAGAAATACAGTGGTTAACGTGCTACCTTAGCAATATGTCAAAATTCTCCAAAGCAGGCCTGATTGCAAAAAGTGGCGACCTCAGCGTCTCGAAAACGTTGAACGAAGTGTTTGAGCTGCTGCAAACCTCGGGCATGGAAGTGTTGCTTGATTCAAGTACACGCGGCCTGCTCGGTGGTCCGGCTACCGTAGAGATGGAAACCATTGGGACAGAGTGCGATATTGCCATTGTGATCGGCGGTGACGGCACCCTGCTCAACGCGGCCAGAGAACTTGTCAACTACAACGTACCGCTGGTCGGTGTTAACCGGGGCCGCCTCGGCTTTCTCGTCGACGTCTCACCCGAGGACAAACTCCACGAGCTGGTCGAAATAATCAACGGTGAATATATCGAAGAGCATCGACTGCTACTCAATGCCAGCCTGGAGCGCGGCGGCGATGTGATTCATCAGTCTCTGGCATTTAACGATACCGTGATGCGCACCAAAGATGTATTGCAGATCATCGAATTTGAAATCTCGATAAACGGCAGCTTCGTTTTAAGCCAGCGTGCCGACGGCATTATAGTCGCCACCCCTTCCGGCTCCACCGCCTACTCACTTTCAAGCGGCGGACCGATCGTCAACCCGAACCTGAACGCACTGGTACTGCAGCCTATCTGTCCGCATACCCTCAGCAGTCGTCCGCTGGTGGTCACGGCAGAATCGGAAGTGGAAATCGCGGTCACAGAACGCAAAACCGTTTATGCGCAGATGGTCTGCGACGGACAGGTATACACCGATCTGCAGAACGACGATATCATTCGTGTCAAACGTCACAACCGGACGATTCGTATGTTGCACCCTGCTAACTACGACTATCACCGGATCCTGCGCGAAAAGCTCAACTGGGGGTGAGTGATTGTAAACGCACACACTGCAGTCGCACCGCGTCTTATCCACCCACCCGAACGACTTACTGTTAATCCCCTTCCACTGTCGGCAGTTATCCATGTTAGCGTCCCTGCAAGTCAATAACTTCGCAATCATCACCAGCAGTACCCTGGAGTTTAAACCGGGCATGACAACCCTGACGGGTGAAACCGGTGCGGGCAAATCAATTCTGCTCGGCGCACTCGGCATGGTGCTTGGTGATCGCGCCTCCCCCGGCTCAGTCAGAGATACCGCCGAGCGCGCGGAAATCACCGCCGTATTCGATATTTCCGGGTGCGCTGAACCACTGAACTGGCTCAAAGCTCATTCACTGGATGATGACGGCGAGTGCATTTTGCGCAGAGTCGTCACACGGGACGGTAAGTCGCGAGCCTATGTCAATGGCACACCCGTGACAGTGCGCAACCTTCGCGAGCTGGGCAGACTGCTGGTCAACATTCATGGCCAGCACGACCATCAGTTAATCACATTGCCAGACACACAACGGCTGATCCTCGACGACTTTGGCAATACCGGATCGCTCATCAAAACGGTGCAAAGTTACAGCGAACAGTGGCAACAAAAACATAAAGAACTGACCGAACTGAATCACAAGCTGAGCGCCCGGGGTGATCGACTGGACACACTGCGCTATCAGCTACAGGAATTCTCCGAGCTCGACTTAAAACAAATAGACTTCGCAGCGGTAGACACAGAGCACCGGCGTCTGGCTAACGCGACCGAACTAAAGACGTATTGCGAACAGGCGATGGATCTTTTACAGGAGGGCAACGACACTGCCCTGAGTCGTCTTGCCGCAGCACAGCAGTGCATCGAAAGTCTGACCTCACAGGACAACTCAGCAACGGAGATTGGCGAGTTACTGACGAGTGCGCGCATACAAACAGAAGAGGCGATCGATTCTCTGCGCCACTACAGCGCATCGATCGAACCACAGCCCGATCGGCTGCGGGCGCTTGATAACATTCTGTCACTGGCGCATAAGCTTGCAAAGAAACACCGGGTTGATCTACCCGAGCTGCCGCAACTCGCCGAACAATTACAGCAGGAACACGACGCACTGGACTCCATCGACGATACACTGGAGGCCATTGAAAGCGCACTAACAAACATCAATAGTGACTATCAGGCGGCGTGCGCAAAGCTGACCAGGAAACGCACCCGCGCTGCCGGTCAGTTGTCAAAACACCTGACAAAGACCATGCAGACGCTGGGCATGAAAGGCGGCAGGTTCGACATTCAGATCTCTGCACGCAAGCTTGAGCAACCCTCACCTCAGGGTGCGGATCAGGTGGTCTTCCACGTCAGTGCCAACCCGGGATCAGCACCGCGGCCGATGAGCGACGTGGCCTCCGGTGGCGAACTGTCGCGCCTGAGCCTTGCCGTACAGCTGATCGCCTCGGCACACAACCAGGTATCGACACTGATCTTCGATGAAGTCGACTCCGGTGTCGGCGGCGGGGTGGCCGAAACTGTCGGCCAGCAACTGCGACAGCTCGGCAGCCGCTGCCAGGTGCTGTGTGTCACGCACCTGCCTCAAGTCGCCGCCCAGGGACACCATCATATCCGGGTGGCCAAGAAATCCAGTGACAACAAAACCCTGGCCGAATCAAAATTACTCACCGAAAAAGAATCACTTGAGGAAATCGCCCGCATGCTGGGCGGTGTGAAAATAACCAAACGAACTCGCGAACACGCCCGTGAAATGCTGGACGCCGCTCGCACGCCGCACGAACCGGTTACCGAATAGCAAAGCGCCACCCAGTCAAATCTGTGGTTGATACCATCCCGCTTCCGCCACCATTAAAGCCTCTTGAGTCATAGCGCTGATGAAAAAACTATTTTTACTTATTGTTTTAATTTCCAGCGGCTCGCTACTCAGTGCCTGCGGCTCCTGGTGGTTGCCGCGCGCCCACAAAATCGAAATCCAGCAGGGTAATATCCTGCCGGATGAGGTAGTCACCGGAATCACTGAGGGCATGACACGCACCGAAGTGGTCAATCTGCTTGGCAGCCCGGTGTCTGAAAGCAGCCGTACCGCACCCCGGTGGGACTACATTTACAGTCGCGGTAAATCCGGTAATAAGCCGGCAGTTAAAAGACTCACACTATTTTTCGAAAATGATCGAATCGTGCAAATCCAGAAGGATGGGTTTGACACTGGCGAAGGATAACGACCAAATCATCGTAGAGGTGGTTTACCCGTTGCCGAACGAGCAAACCGTCATCGAAGTCCGCTTACCGACAGGTGCCACGGTGATGGACGCGCTGCGAGACAGTGGCCTGCTGGCGCGGCGTTTTGACGACGAGACGCTGCAAATTGTGCCGGACGTCACCCCGGTAGGTATCTATGGTGAACGGGTACCGTACGATGTTGTACTGGAACACGGTGATCGCGTCGAGGTCTACCGGCCGCTTGCGATCGATCCAAAAGAAGCCCGCCGCGCCCGCGCGAAAAAACAACAACAAAAGCAGCGACGTTAGTGATCCACCCGGCTAATTTGCCGGCTGGCGTTGAAAGCCTTCGCAGGCGACCGGCTGTGGTGCCGCCCTACCGATAAACTTCTTTTGCACGAGCGACAAAGGCATCGACCATTCTCGTACATATTTCACTGAATACCGGGCTGAGTGTTTTCTCGAGTAAAAAGTTCGAAAAAGCGAAATCGATGCTGAAACTGACTTTGCAGCCAAGGTTATCTATTTCCCTGAAACGCCACTGACCGTTGAGCGACTTAAACGGACCGTCCACCAGAGACATAACAATGGTTTCCGGCTCGACTACTTGATTGCGCGTTGTGAAATGCTGAGAGATCGGCCCCTTTTTAATATCCACACGCGCCACATAATAATCACTGCCGCGCTCGAGCGTCTGGGAGCCGGCACACCAGGGAAGAAAATCCGAATAGGCATCGACATCATTCACCAGCGCGTACATTTGCGCCGCCGAGTACGTCACCAGCGCGCTTCTTTCCAGAGTTGCCATAAATTTGGATTAGTTACAGTTATACTAGCGAAAGCGGGAGTCCCCCCAGCTTTGCTGGGGAGGCCATCAGAGTTTGACTTATACGGGAGTCCATCGGGGAAACTCTAAGTTGTGAGCCACCAAGCACACGACGAGGGAAACCCCGATGAACGAAACCAGAACGTTAAATCACACAAGGTACGAGTGCAAATATCACGTAGTTTTTATACCAAAATATCGGAAAAAGACACTTTATTTGGAGTTGCGTCAATACTTGGGAGAGGTATTCAGAGAATTGGCACGGCAGCGCGAGAGTGAGGTACTGGAGGGACATTTGATGGCAGATCATGTACACATTATGTTGTCAATTCCGCCCAAATATTCGGTATCGCAGGTAGTCGGTTATATGTAAGGGAAAAGCGCAATCCATCTTGCGAGGGTATATATGGGAAAGAAGCGAAACTATGTTGGTCAGAGTTTTTGGGCCAGAGGCTACTATGTGTCGACAGTAGGAAGAGACGAGCAGGTAGTCAGAGAATACATTCGCAATCAGGAAGCAGAAGAGCGGCGCATAGATCAATTAGATCTGTTGCGCTAATCTAGCCACCTTTGGTGGCTCACACAAAAGGGCCGCGAAGCGTCCCTGCAGCCGCTTTGAGCGGCTCAAATCATAAACCCTCCGGCTTTGCCGGAGGATATTTAGTGTAGCGTGACGTGCAAAGTATTCAAAATGAGTCGATAGATAAAAGTGCAT
>CAZOXM010000088.1:0-19199 GCA_964583825.1 uncultured Granulosicoccaceae bacterium | reverse complement strand
AGGGGGAATTTAACGCCCTCAGACCTAGCGCAATAGTTTTTCAACATCCTGCTAGGTGGTCTGTTCGGTGTGCTGGCTCTGGCCATTGCCGCGCCATTGATTGCAGAGTTTGCGATTAAATTTACCTCGCGTGACTACATGCTCCTCGGGATTATCGGGATTTTACTGGTCGGCACGCTATCCGGTGAAAGTTTTGCAAAAGGCGCATTCACCGGTGCACTGGGTGTCATGATCGGTATGATCGGCCTGGACCCGATGACCGCCGAGGCGAGGTCCACGTGCGATTCTGATACCACTGATTATTGTGTTCTCCGCCGTAGGTGCCTACAGCATCCAGAACAACCCGGTGCATATTACCTGGGCACTGGGCTTTGGGGTGATTGGCTATCTGTTAAAACGCTACGGTTTCCAGGTCGGGCCGATTATTCTAGGTGTGATCCTCGGCCCGATGATCGATGCCAATTATCGCAGAGCAATGATTGGTGCACACGAGAATCCGGTGCAGTTTTTAACCGATCTGATCACCCATCCCATTTCCCTTACGTTGACTGTTGCGTTGTTGGTGATGTTGTTGTCGCAGTTGCCAGTTTCGAAGTTACGGCGGCGGTAATACCCGGAGAAACTTCAGCGAATAAACGTCCATCAGTCACGCTCGCCACATGCCTGATCAGTGTTCCTCTGTGTAGGGTGATGCAGGATGACGAGCGATTCAGAAAGATGGCAGCATTACGTCAGGGACGGCCCACTACGGTGATGGCACGATGTTCGTGGAAGCGGTAAAGCTGGTTTTAAGCTCCTGCAGAAGAGCGGCAATCAAAGGGTCTGACTCTGCATCTCGCGTGAGAATTGCACCATAGCTCAGTGGCAGCTCCGGCTCGAACAGTACAGTCCGAACCAGGTCTGGTGGATACATGGTTGGGCTAAAAGGATCGCACAGGGCTATTGCGTTCTGCGACAGTGCCAGGCCCACACAGGTGATGGAAGACGACGTTTCAATGTCGCAGCTCAGTCTGGGGAAGGCAGCATCGATTCGATCGCGTAGTGGCTGTCGACTTGGCAGTACAAGTGTTGTCTTTTCAAGATCTGCCACCCGGATACGATTCTGACCGGCCAGCGGGTGACCTGGAGACATGACCGCCACACCGTGAACTTCGGCCAGTGTGCGGCTCACGAGATCAGGGTAACGCGAAGGCAACAGGCCGAGACACACATCGGCCTGCCGGTTACGTACCCAGTCCTCCAGATCCACCCGCTGCCTTGAGAACAGAGAGATCTGAACCTCCGGCATGCGCGCTCGAAATGCGGCCAGCGCTACCATAAACGGTTTGCAGTTGATTAATAGCGGTGTGGCTGCAACGCGAAGCTGGATTCGGACTTTCTGTGCGATATCTCTGGCGATATCGGGTATCGCATCGAGCCCGTAGAGTGTGCCCTCGATGGATTTATACAAAGCAATACCCTCGCGCGTAGGCTCCACAGGGCCGCCGCGGCGCCTTGCAAAGAGGCGCAGGCCCAGGGTCTCTTCCAGCAGGGCAATCTGCTTGCTAAGTGCTGGCTGCGTGAGGTTTAGTGCGTCTGCCGCCGCACTCATGCGACCCATAGACATGACATGACGAAAGGCGCGAAGCTGGCGGACACTGGGAGCCCTCGACATGGGCATTCCATTTTTTTATTGGTGTCGGCAAGGTATCATTTTTGGTCGCACGGGAAAAGCACTGGATCCATTGCCACCGTAGAGCCGCTGAGCGCCAAGTCCAGTGGTGCCGGGGGAAATTTGCTGTGCAAGTAAGGGAAAAGGCTAAAAGGTATTCCAAAAAGTTAATGGTTTGGTAAAAATTATCATTTTTCCTCTTGTTTGGTGATTGTTAACGTACAAATTGGCAAAGTGTTCCTGCCGTCATTGCACCTGAAAAGGGCCATCCATGTTGATTTGGGTGGGCTTCGGGTGCAGCGGTTGAAATACCGCAGGCCAAATTGATCAGAGCGCACGCGCTGCCCTACCAAATCAGAGGAATCTCATGAAAAAATTCACGACCCGAAAACTCACCATCGCCGTGGCTGCGGTGGCGCTTGCCCTGTCCGGTACTGCGGCGCTGGCAGATTACCCCGAAAAAACGATAGAAGTCATCATCCCCTATGGCCCGGGATCTAACACCGATACCGGCGGCAGACTGTTTATGAACGCCATGGTCGAGGCACTTGGTGACGCCGAGTATGTTCCTGTGAATGTGGCCGGTGCCGGTGGCACCATTGGTACCGCACAACTCGCCGCCGCCAGCGCAGACGGCTACACAGTGGGCTACAACCCGATTGCTACTGTTACCATTCAGCCGCACCTCCGCCCGCTGCCATACGGCCAGGAAAGCTTCGAGCCGATATGCAAAGTTGCCGAAACGCCTTCTGCGGTCATGGTTGCACCGGATGGTCCTTACCAGACGATTGAAGATCTCATGGCTGCGGCCAAAGAAGGTAAAGTCGTTGCCGCCGGTCCTGCACCGGGTTCGTTGCCCTATATTGCGGCGATGTCTGCAGTAAAAGCCTACGATGCCGAGGTGACTTACCTGCCGGTTGGCGGTGGTTCCAAAGCGGCGGCATCGGTACTGGGTGGTGAAGCTACCATGTCAACCGACCTGTACTCTGCCGCTAAAAACCGCGGACTCAAGGCGCTTGCTATTCTGGCCAGCGAACGTCGCCCTGACGCGCCCGATGTACCAACCATGAAAGAACTCGGACACGATATTTCTCTGTCGGTATGGTTTGGTCTGTTCGCACCTGCAGGCACCCCGGCGGATGTCATTGAAAAGCTATCCAGTGCGTGTGCAGAAGCGGTGAATAACCAGGCGTTTGTCGATGGTATGGCCGCAGCGAATCATGTTATCGACTACCAGGGTCGTGAAATGTTTACTGAATTCTATAACGACCAGTTTGCCAATAACCGCCAGCTGCTGGTGAACATTGGTCTTGTAGAATAAGCCGGGACGCTCGACACAATGTTGGCGGAGACTGTTGATGGATAATCCTCGCTACGATATTGCGCTGGGTGCAGTCTTCGCTCTCATTGGTATTGGGTTGCTGGTGCCTTCCTATCAGGAAGGCGCCCGTGTGTTTTTGTTACCGGGCGATATCTCTCCATACTTCGTACCTAAAGTATTTCTGTACAGCTGGATTGCAGTATCTCTGGCAATACTGGTGAAAGGCATTCGCGACTTACCCGGCAATACTCATGCTCCCGCAGCGCATCGCTGGGGGAAGATCATTGCCGTGTTTGTGGCTTGCGTGTGTGCCACCGCACTGATGAAGCCACTGGGTTATATGGTGGTGGCACCCGTGGCGGTTTACCTGAGCGTGTGGATGCTTGGTTATCGCAACCATCTGCTTAACGTGATCGTTTCACTGGTGGTATCTCTGAGTCTGTATTTACTACTGGTGCAGCTTGCCGGCTTAAGTCTGCCGCAACCCTTCTGGACGTTAAAATGAATCCAGAAACTTTCAGCGCAGCCCTGGGGCTGGCGCTTGACCCGGCAGGTCTGTTGATCATGCTGGCCGCGACTTTTATCGGCATGGTAGTCGGTGCGTTACCCGGTCTGGGTACGGTAACCGCGCTGGCGATGGTGCTGCCGTTTACTTTTATACTCAGCCCCGCTTACGCCATTGGCATGTTGCTGGCGATCTACGTCAGCTCGGTGTTTGGCGGTGCGATACCTGCGGTGCTTATTAATGTACCCGGTACTCCGCAATCTGCTGCGACTTCATTCGAAGGCTACCCGATGGCACAGCGCGGTGATGCGCCATTGGCACTGGGGTGGGTGACCGTTGGCTCTGCACTTGGCGGCATATTCTCGGCTACGGTATTAATGTTCGCCGCACCTCAGCTGGCGTCGCTGGCGTTGGAGTTTGGTGTCGTAGAAACTTTTGCGTTGATTCTTTTCTCGCTTACCACTATTGCGTGGGTGAGTGCGGGCAATCCATTGAAAGGGTTGCTGGCCGGTATTGTCGGCTTGGGGCTCTCCACGGTGGGAATCGATGAAATGAGCGGCACCTCTCGCTATACCTTCGGTAACTTTTCGATGACCGCAGGGTTTCATGTGGTGCCGATTCTGATTGGCCTGTTCGCACTTTCCGAGGTGTTTGCGTCAGCGGGCAAGGCGCAGAGCAAATCGATCCAGGAAGTTGCAAAAGCCGGGTTTAAAGTGGCTCCTTTCCGTGAGTGGTGGGCGTTGAAAATCACGGCGATAAGGTCGGCGGCTATCGGTACATTTCTCGGCATCTTGCCGGGGGTAGGTGCTACTGCCGCGTCCCTCATTGCGTATGCGCAGGCGCGTGCTTCTTCAAAAAATAAGGATAACTTTGGCCAAGGGGAGCCGGAGGGTTTGCTTGCATCAGAAAGTGCTAACAATGCCGTGACGGGGGGCGCGCTGGTGCCCACACTTGCGCTGGGCATACCGGGTGATGCTGCCACTGCGGTTATGTTGGGTGCGCTGATTATTCACGGTATTACTCCGGGGGTTGACTTGTTTACCCGCAACGGGGAGTTAGTGACATTTATCTTTATTGCGCTTTTTATTGTGAACATCATGATGTTGCTGGTGGGGGCATTTACATCGCAACTGTTCACCCGAATACTCAAACTGCCTCATGCTTTAATTATGGGGTCTGTGGTGGCGCTGGCGCTGGCAGGGTCTTATGTGATCCGTACCTCCATCCTCGATGTGTGGGTCGCCGTGATTGCGGGCTTCGTTGGTTTGTTGCTGCGCTATTGCAATGTGCCACTGGCACCGATTGTTATCGGGTTTATTCTCGGCCCAACGCTTGAGAACAGCTTGCGACAAAGTCTTATTCTGACCAAAAACCAGCCGCTACAGTTTTTTCAAAGCCCGATTGCCAGTTTCTTTTTTTCAATAACCGTTATCGTGATGCTTTGGCCATTGCTCGCCAAACGAATAAAAAAGAACAGAGCCGGTTAACAACCACGTTGATGCACAGCATGTCAGAGCGTGTTAGTGAATCGTTTTCTATAGAAAAGTTATATTTTATTCCATGAAAAATAAACCGAATGTTCTGCTTATCGTGACCGATCACTGGCCTGCAGCCGTGTTAGGTGCGGCAGGGCATCCCGCTGTTCATACACCGGTACTTGATCAACTGTGTCGCAACGGTGTGCGCTTCTCCAACTGCTATTCAGAGACTCCGGTGTGCCTGCCGGCACGTCGCACACTCATGACCGGCTGTACCCCCAGGCAACACGGCGACAGAACCTTTCAGCCCTATCGACCGATGGAGCCGCAGCTCACTACCATGGCGCAGTGTTTTCGCAATGCCGGCTATCAGGCATATGCGGTCGGGAAAACACATACCTATCCGCAGCGTGACCGGATTGGTTTTGACGATATTCAACTGGATGATGAAGGGCGTACCCTCTACGGTGTGACCGATGACTACGAAATATTTCTGGGTGATCAGGGGTATGTTGGTCAGCAGTTTGGACACGGGATGTCTAATAACGCTTATCAGGCAACTGCCTGGCACTTGCCGGAACGACTGCATGCAACCAACTGGGCCACGGATACGATGGCCCGTTACGTGCGCCGGCGTGATCCGACCCGGCCCTCGTTCTGGTATCTCGGGTACCGGCACCCGCATCCGCCGCTGGTGCCGCCGCAGCGGTTTCTCGACCACTACAATGACATAGACATCGATACCCCGTTTGTCGGTGATTGGTCGCAGCAGGAGCTACCGTATAATTTGCAGGGTGTGCAGTCGCGCAATGTTTATTCTGCACGTGAGGTGCGGTGGGCAAGGCGTGCTTTCTATGCGCTGTGTACCCATATTGACCAGCAGATCGGCGCGCTGATTGGCACCATCAGAGAGGAAGGCATTCTCGATGACACCGTGATTATGTTTACTTCAGATCATGGCGATATGCTGGGTAATCACGGTATGTGGGCCAAGCAAACCTATTATGAAGGTTCATCTAACATCCCGATGATTCTGGTGGGCGAGGCCGCGGATGAACGCATACCTTTTGGGAACACTGATGAGCGGGTGACCGGTCTGCAGGATGTAATGCCCACCTTGCTTGGTCTGGCGGGAATCGATGCGCCTGACCACATCGACGGCCGCTCCATGGTAACCGAAACGCCGCGTGATCATATCTATGGAGAGTTTGGCGAAGAGGCACACAGCTCGCGAATGATTCGCGATTCGCAATACAAACTTATCTGGTACCCGTGCGGAAATCACATGCAGTTGTTTGATCTGCAAAACGACCCGAATGAAATGGTTGATCTTGCCGGTGACCCCGATCATGCACAAACGAAGCAGCGACTGATAAAACTATTACACAGCGAAACCTACGGTTCAGATGAAAAGTGGTGGGATGGCGATACCCCCACCGGTGAGGCTGCCCGCACGTTCAACCCGGGCCCTAATCGTGGCTTGTCGTTAACCCGCGGTAATCAATGGCCGGTACCCCCGATTAACAAAAAGGGCGATATGGTGTTCTTTCCAGAGGCACCTAAAAGAGGCGCCTAAAAGAGGGGCGTAGGGCGGCGAGACAGTGATTCCGGTCCTTGTGTGCAGTCAAAGCGTGACAAACGCTTTCGAGCGGTAGGCCTGTCCTGAAAGAACCTGTTGTGCCAATGACAGCAACCGACAATAACCCGCTTGCGAAAAGTGCTTTCGCAAGCGGGTGCAACCTCACAAAGCCAGTGACTTTGATGTGACGATGACGGCTAGCTGGCCTTGATCATATCTGCCGCTTTTTCTGCCACCATATAAGTCGGCGCATTGGTGTTACCGGTGGGTACAACTGGCATGATCGACGCGTCGACCACTCTAAGGCCATCGATACCGTGTACTTTCAGTTCGTGATCCACCACTGACATGTCGTCGTTACCCATTTTACAGGTACCTACCTGATGATGATAAGACTGCAGTGAGTTGCGTGCATAGTCAGCGAGTTCGGCGTCGGTTTGTACGTCGGGCCCCGGGTAGATTTCCCGCTTGGTAATTTCTGCGAGCGCAGGTTGTTTTGCGATTTCCCGCATCATCTTGATGTTTTCAACCAGCGTGTTTACGTCGTATTCTGTTTCCAGCAAGTTGGGATTTAACTCCAGTGGATCGTCCACTCCCGGACCTGTCAGCCGTATCTCTCCACGGCTGGTCGGGCTGACGCCACCTGCACACAGAGAATAGGCTGACGGTGTAACTGGTTCCTGAGTGTCGGCCGTGTACAACGGTACATGGAAGAACAGTGGTTGCATATCCGGGGCGGGCAGTTCCGGGTCAGAACGCATGAAAGCCTGTGCATGTAAAGGTATCACGGCCATGTTCGATGGTGGCGGTACGTCACCCTCATAAATTACCGGTGCCAGGGAGTGGTCGTGCAGGTTTTTACCCACACCGGGGAGTTCGTGCTTCACTTCAATGCCATGTTGCTCAAGTTGCTCGCGCTCGCCAATCCCTGAGAGCATCAGCATTTTGGGGCTTTCGATGGTGCCGCCGGATAAGATTACTTCACGCGTGGTACTGACCTGCCTGGTTTCGCCATCCTGCGTGTAGGAAACACCGGTGACAGTGTTTCCATCCATCGTGAGTTTTTCAACGCGCGCGTTGGTGAGCAAGCTCAGGTTAGGGCGCTCTAATGCCGGACGCAGAAAAGCACGGGCAGCGGAGTCGCGCAAGCCATCTCTGGTATTCATCTGTGCATAGTTAACGCCCTCTGTATCTTCGCCGTTGTAGTCTTCGTTGAATTCATAACCCGCCTGTAGGCAGGCTTCTACAATCCGCTGCGTGGTTGGATGTCGCTCGTAATCCACGGTAACGTGCAATGGACCACCCACACCGTGGTATTCGTTTTCTCCACCTTCAAAATCTTCCGACTTCTTGAAGTACGGGAGCACGTTTTCGTATTCCCAGCCCGGATTGCCGAGGCTGGCCCAGTGGTCATAGTCGCTGGCATGACCCCGAACATAGAGCATGCCATTCAGGCAACTGGAGCCACCAACCACTTTGCCTCTGGGCCAGTGTATCTTGCGGTTGTTGCAGTGCTTCTGTGGTGCAGTGAAATATGCCCAGTCGTACTCAGTGTTCCAAAGTTCTAGCAATCTCAGTGGTGTTGAAATTGCCTCGACCCCAAGCTCAGGTCCGCCGGCCTCAATAATAAGCACCGACACGTTTTCATCTTCCGTCAGGCGGTTTGCCAGCACGCAACCGGCAGACCCGGCGCCGCAGATGATGTAGTCGAACGTGCCGGTCTGAGCGGCTACTGTATTCACTGACGCGCCGAATATTCCCGGGCCAACCAGCAACACGCCTGACGCGACGCCTGTATTTCGCAGGAACTGCCTGCGGTTCATTTTAGGTTTGGTCAAGGTTTCTCCTCCGGAATTTGAAATTTCACTTTCGGAGCATGACCGGCAGCGGTGCTCATCGCCTGGCGTATGGCGTCAGGTTCTATTGCACCTGGCGACAGGCAAGTTATTTCGATCGGCGGCGGGTGTGCAGCCAAATCGGCTTTTGTAGTGGCGATAGAAGGTAGAGAGATCACTAAACCCGCAGGAGTAGGCGATGCTGGTAATCGACCTGGTGTTGCATTTCTGTTGAGCGGTCAGTGCGTTTCTTACCGCTTCAACGCGGTAGCGCTGTATTCGCTCGCTGGGTTTTTCCCCGGTGGTTTTAAATGCTCGCTGTAGTCGTCTTATTGAAACACCCAGCAAGTCTGCCAGCGACTGTGTGGAAACGTCGGGGGAGGCATAGTGTTCTGCTATAAGAGACATCGCGCACTGCACCAGGTGCTGATCATTATCTTTTACAGAGTTTCTTCCCTGTGCCCGCTCCGCCAGCAGCGCCCCGAATACACTATAAAAAGCTTCTCTCACACGGACCTGCAGCATCGGCTCGTTGGTTGCGATGAGTTTCGTCAGGGTAGATTTCATTGCAAGGGCCAGTGCATCTCTGCCATCTATAGCCATACCACCATAAATGCGTTGGCCAAATCGATGAGTCATTTCATCGCGCGGTAAATGCAGGGACAGTTGTAAAGATGTTTCTTTCGCACAATAGTGGAATTGGCATTCTCTTGCGGAATCGACCAAAAACAGATCACCCGGTTTTACCGTGGCAGACGTACCATTCTGGGATAAGTATGCGCGGCCGGACTGCTGCATAATGAGGAAAAAATGGTTGCCCGGGTCTTGACGGATATTGGCAGCGGTGCGTACTACACTGGGTGCGTTGAGCCCGACCTGAGCGATATCAAGCCCGCCGCAGTGGCTGACCGCAAGACTGCCTGCGACGGTCCGGCCTGCCTGCACATCAAACGCGCCGCAAATAGCATTCAGGTTTGACTGAAATACCTCAGTCTCAAATAACGCGAACCTGGTTGTCGATTGCTGCTGGATCATCGATTCCCCCGATTTTAGTCTGTCGCTAACCGTAAACGTGGATACCCGTCGGGTAACAACGCAATGCCCGGCAGTGCAATCAGAATAGTGAGGGCCAGTATATCCGCCACCCCAAAGAGTGTCACCTTGGGGACCCTGCCGAATCAGGTTTCCCTGACGAGGCATTGCTACCTGTTGAGCGGTATTTGACTTGACGAGCTTATGGTGTCATGACATAATGAAGAGGAATGTTAGTTAAGGTGTGCGACACGATGATTTTGCGAAATTTCCTGCTTGGCAGTTTTCTTTGGGTTGGTTTCAGTGCTGCCGCTGTTGCGCAGACCGAACAGCCGGATGTTTGCGACTATTCCGATTCGATTAATCATTTTGGCTGGGGGTGGGACAGTACAACGCAAACAAGCTGTGTGCCAGACCGCGAGATGACCGTGGCAGAGTTCGTAACGCTTTATGAAGCGCTGGATCCCGGTCGGAGTTACGACGAGATCATAGCGCAATTGCGCACCGACTACTGCGACTACAGCGATGCTGGAAGTCAGGGCGGCTGGGGTTGGAACAATGTGCTTTCGGAGAGCTGTACGCCACTTGATAAACCGCCCGCACCGGAAATTGTTGGTGAGCTTAGAATACCTGATCAGAAGTTTGCCCTGGCGCTAACTGTCAGTAGTAATAGCACTCTGTACACATTTGAACCTTCCGTCGGTAAGCTGTCTGCGACCACGAACACTGGTGATCCAATCTGGCGCGTGTCGGTTGGGAATACATTTTTGCAGGACATGCAACTCAGTGTAAACGAGGACCTGCTCATCGCCAGCGCGCTGACGAATGAGACCATTGCCTATGACATTCTGGACGGTTCTATTGTGTGGAGAGCTGAGCTGACGGGTATCGGTGTGCCTCCGGAAATTTTTGTGGGCGATGCTGCCGTTATTGCATTTTATAAGGCGGCCAGTCACTCAAACGTCGGATCCACCGTGTTGTCTTACAACTATGATGGAACTGTTCGCTGGCAGTACCGCCCAGGTAGCAAGATTAATGATGTGACTCCGGGCAATGACGGCCTGATCTATGTTCGATTGCCCTGGGACTCTGTTGAAGAGTTGCGCTACATGGTTCTAAAACAGTAAGGATCTCAGCGCCAGGTTGGAGGCATGTGCATGCCGAGGTAATACCGTTGTGATCTCAGCACTGAGGTCTGCCTTATTTATCCTGTCCCGGGTGGTGGTAAAGTGTCTGCCGTTGACTATGCTCTGAGCTGCGCTTAACTGTGTTTCTCAGGGGCATTGACGCCAACAAGCGGGTACAAAAATTTGCATGGAATGCATCCGCAGCATTTGCCCGTCGAGTCCCTGTTGCAGCCTTTTAGATCTGGTGAATGACGGCCTGATATTATAAGCTGTAAAAAGTGACTGTCGGCGTCCGCTGCAGATTGTCTGTTCCATTCTATCCGGAGGATTTATGTTTCGAGTACTCGATACTGTGCGCGTCAGTGCGCTGGTCTTCAGCCTGTTTTCTGTGTCTTTCAGTGCGCTGGCTGAGACGCGCATCACGTACAAGTCTGCGAAATCCACGTCGTCCTATTATCAAATGGGTGTGCAGATTGCCGAAGCGATGAAGGCCGGCTCGGACGGGGAGATTCTGGTTACCGTAGAGGAAAGCCAGGGTTCTGTGCAGAACGTGATGGAGGTGAAGTCGCGCGGGGCTGACTATGTTTTTACAACGCCCCCGGTGCTGGTTAGCCTCGCTCAGGGTGGCAAGGCAATGTTTGAGGGCAAGGGTGACCCCAAGTTTGATGATATTCGCGCGCTCTTTCCGATCCCGTCTCTGACCATGCACTTTGTCATGGGGGCAGACAGTGGCGTTGAAAAATTCAGCGATATGGAAGGGAAAACCATACTGCTTGGTAAAGGATCTTTTGGTGCGCGCGAGGGTGAAAAGTACCTCGGCCTGTTTGGTCTTGAAGGTAAGGTTAAGCTTGCAGAAGTAGAGCTTTCCAACGCGGTATCCGCACTCAAAAATGGACAGATCGATGGCTTTGTAACCGCCGGGTCATGGCCAGCGCCTAATGTCATCGAAGCGGCAGCCTCCACCGGTGTGAAGGTGATGTCTCTGGACGACGAGCAGATAGCATTGACTAAACGAGCCAGACTCGTGATTCCTGCAGGTACCTATGCCGGGCAGGACACAGACATTGTCACCACATCTCTGCCGGTTGCGACGTTTACCACAACGGCCATGCCGGATGATGCCGCCTATGCACTGACCAAAACTTTTTGGGAAGGAAAATCTGCGATGGGGGCGGGTGCGGCCTGGTGGCATGGGGTTGATGAAGGTTTGATGGCGAATATTACCGGTAAAATTCACCCTGGTGCGATACGCTACTACGAAGAAGCAGGTGTCGAATTAACCGACGCGCAGCGTTAGATCTTCGGAGTCGTAGCGCGCAATCGCGGTAGGCGGGCTGCACCGATTTGATCAATACACCTGAGCCTGAGCGGCACTGGTCGTTCAGGGTGGTCGCACTTACCGCGGCCGTCCTGTTGGTGGGTTTTCATATCGGGCTGATTTTTTCCGGATTGGTGCCGAATCTGGTCAGCAGACCACTGCACTTTGCCTTAACTGTACCGTGGATTCTCCTGCTGTATCGCCCGTCAAAGGTGTCGCGCGTCGCGGGTGTGATGTTGGCGATAGCGGGGGTTCTTTGCGCCGTGTGGATTGCGTGGTCTCACAACGACCTCGGTGATCAATATGGCTTTCTGGAGAATCGTTTCCAGATTATTGTCGCCGTTACGCTGTTGGTTGTGGTGCTCGAGGCTGCGCGCCGTTCTATTGGCTGGCCGTTGCCCACGGTCGCTGTTATGGCGCTTGCTTACGGGTTGTTCGGTCAGTACATACCGGGTGAGTTCGGTCATTCAGGAACGCCGCTAAAGAGTTTTCTGGGTACCCTGACCATCGCCGAGGGCGGGCTGTGGGGGAGCCTCACCGGTGTCTCTGTCAATATCGTCGCAATCTTTGTGATTTTTGGTGCCGTGCTCAATGCCGGGGAAGCCGGGCAGGGGTTTATTAACCTCGCCAACGCAGCGGCCGGGCGGTTGAAAGGCGGGGCGGCAAAGGTATCGGTATTGTCGTCGGCGTTGTTTGGTTCTATATCGGGTTCTGCCTCCGCCAATGTGGCCTCCACCGGTGCGATCACCCTGCCGGCCATGCAAAGGCTCGGTTACCCGAAGCGACTGGCGGGCGCGGTTGAGGCTGTTGCTTCTTCCGGCGGGCAAATCATGCCGCCGCTCATGGGGGCAGGGGCGTTCGTGATGGTGGAGTTGACCGGTGTGCCTTATACCGGGGTGATGTCTGCGGCGCTGTTACCGGCAGTGTTGTACTTTGCTGTGGTGTGGATAGGAATAAACGCCTATGCGGGTCGCTACCACTTGTCCCGGCAGAGCGAAACAGACTTGCCGTCAGGCAGGCAGGTGGTGATCACGTCAGTCTTTTTCATGGTGCCGTTTTCGGTGCTGATGCTTGGTATGTTCTGGTTGCAGGTGACGGCGGCATTCGCGGCATGTCTTGCGATACTGGCCGCGTTTTTGTTGCTTCCTTTTACCGCGGAGGGATTGGGCAGTTTGCAGCAGACGATGCTGCGTCTGGAAAATGCGTTGCTTACATCTGCACGACAGGTGGCGATGATCGCGGCGATTATTCTGTGTGCCTCAATCATAATTGGTGTGTTATCAATCACTGGTCTTGGTGTGAAGATTACCTCCCTGATTCTTTCCGGATCCGGCGGATTGCTGTGGCCTTCATTATTCCTGACCGCTTTGGCCTGTATGTTACTGGGTATGGAAGTGCCTACTACGGCGGCGTATGTGATTTGTGTTTCGATCGCCGGACCGGCACTGATTGAGTTAGGTCTGGAGCCGCTACAGGCGCATCTTTTTGTATTCTGGTATGCCTTGCTGTCCACCATCACGCCGCCGGTTTGTGGCGCTGTGTTTATTGCTGCCGGCATGATTAACGAAAACTGGTTCAGGGTTGCGTTAACCGCAATGGCGCTTGGGGTCGGTCTTTATTTCATACCGCTGGCAATGATCGCCAACCCGGCTCTAATTGCACTCTCCACCACTCCGCTCGCTGCATTGCTCACGGCATTGCGAGTGTTGATCGGACTGGGTCTGGTGTCCTACGCGCTGATAGGTTTTAAGCGCTGGCCCGTTCGTCTTTTCGCAGGCCTGGCCGGGGTGTGGATTGTGTTCTTTTTCGGTCGGTAGTGCGTACTGGCGATTTGTCGGAAATTGCAAACGTCCGGGGCGCTGGCGGAGGTTCCGCCAGCGACAACAATTTTTGAATGTCGGACGACCCTTAACCGCGGGGCAGGCGGTTTTGAGGGGCATACCAGACTTTCCGGTCGTGCAACTTGGCCAGCAGATGCTGAATCTCGACCACTTTGGTGTGGCGTTCGTCCTTTCTTAAACTGTCGAGCGATGGCTGTCGATTCTCGTCATGGATCAAATCCTGACTCAACGCGGACGCCTGTGCGCGCAGTGCGTTTTCTACCAGCTCGATGTCGTTCGGATTCATTTCAAAGTGAGTTTGGTATTTCTTTCCCATATGCCTCTCCTTGTTGCTTCACCCACAACCTAGCGTCCGGTCAGAGCAAAATCTACACAAATCGGGTTTATGTGTTAATGTGTATATACACAAAACCAAAAATAGTAAAAATGTAAATATTCATGGCGAAGATTTTTGTCGGTTCTCGTTTGCGTCGACTCAGACGGGAAAACAAGCAGTCCCAGGCGCAGATGGCGGAAGCGGTTGGCGTGAGTACCGCCTATATCAACCTGCTGGAAAATAATCAGCGGAGCCTGTCTGTTAAAGTGTTGATGTCTATTGCAGACGCCTATGGGGTCGATTGGCGCGACCTCATTCAGGATGGCAACGATCGGTTGCTGGCAGACATTCGCACAGCGATGCAAGACCCGCTGTTCAGTCGTGATCTGCCGGATTTGCAGGAGTTGCGTGCGGCAGTTGATCACGCGCCGGTGCTGGTTGAACACTTTCTGGTTTTGTATCGAAATTACTCAAGTGCTGTCGAACAGATCATGCAGTCTGGCGAGCGCGGTGCAAGTGCTCCGTCGGCCGCCACACCCGAAGTGGTGGTGCACGATTTTTTCCGAACCAATGCGAATTACTTCGCGGTGCTCGATGAGGCGGCGGAGCAGCTGCGCGAGCGTGAGTCCGGTGAGCCGGATGATGTTTACTATGACTTGAAAAACAGACTGACACGACAGCACGGTATGCGAGTAAGGATAGAATCAATTACTACAATGCCGAAAACGCTTCGGCTTTACGATAAGGAGCGTGGTGAGATACGACTGTCGGAAGCACTAGACTTTCCGAATCGCATCTTTCAATTGGCACACATGCTCGGTTTGATCGAATTCCAGAAAGAGATAGATGCCTTAACGGCCGATGTTGAAGAAGGGCCGGGCAGGGTGCGCTGTCGTGTTGAGCTGGCTAATTATTTTGCCGCAGCCTATCTGATGCCTTACCAGCGTTTCAAACGTGCAGCTGAATCGCTGGCGTACGATATTAACCGGTTGGGTACAACATTCGGCGTATCGTTCGAACAGGTATGTCATCGGATGACTACGCTGCAGCGGGATGGCGCTCGAGGCATACCCTTTTTTTTCATTCGCGTCGACCGCGCCGGAAACGTCACAAAACGGATTACCGCCAGTGGTATCAGTATTGCCGATTACGGTGGCGCATGTCCGGTTTGGGATCTGCATGCAGCATTCAGCAACCCCGGCACCATTTTTCCGCAGTTTGTTGAGTTGCCGGACGGCAAACGCTTTTTCACCATCAGTCGTACGGCGGACCGACCCGCTTACAGCCGCAACTCGCAAGCGCGCAGGCACGCAATATCATTAGGTTGCGATATCTCTTTTGCCCCGGCTATTGGCTATGCACAAGCGTTTAATCGTGACGACGAATCTTTGTACACCCCGATTGGTATTAACTGTCGAGTATGTCCACGACAATCCTGTGCACAGCGCGCGCACGACCCCATGGTAATGGAACTTTCGGTCGATCCCAGTCGCCGCGGGGATACTCGACTTGAAAGCTGAGCGCAGCTGACAACGATAGTTAGCAGGACAGTTGCCGCCAGGGAGGGGTGCGTCGTCAGGCTTTGCAACCCCGATAAAATTCTTTGATCTCTTAGGCAGGATGTTGAAAAACTATTGCGCCAGGTCTGAGTGCGTTAAATTCCCCCTCAAAATGCTCATTTATAACCCATGGAACAACACTGGTAGTCGATGGCTTTCATGGGCTGACCAATATTGGTGCAGACGGCACAACACGATGGTCGTATCAGAGTTCCGGTGAAGCGGTAGCGGTTAAAGCGGGTTCGGTCAGCGCCATTCTCAATGTGGAGGCGCAGTCGTTAGTTGCGATCAGTCTGGCGACTGGACAGGTACAGTGGGTATACACACCGGATTCTCTGATTGAAAACTTCTCGGTTCAAGGCAACATTGTGTCTGTAGAGACTGGCAATACGGTTGTATTTTTGGCGGAGGAATAGTCTGGTGAGCTATTCGTTATGGTAAGGGGTAGCCCCCAGTCAACTAATTGATTAGTTCCGGCAGAAACGTCACCAGTGAAGGGAAGGCAATCACCAGGGTGATAAGCAACAGCAGTGCAAGACAAAATGGCAAAACACCCGCGAAGACATCGACCAGCGATACATCGTCTGCCAGTCCCTTGATGACAAACACATTGATGCCGAGCGGTGGTGTTATGAGTGCCAGTTCAACCACGATTACGACCAGCACTCCAAACCAGACCGGATCGAATCCCATCTCCATGACGATGGGAAAAAAGATAGGAATGGATAGAATGATCATCGCCAGGGTATCAAGGAATGCACCCAACAACAGATAAATCAGTACGATAAGCATAATGGTCATCAATGGTGACAGGGACAGATCAACGATCCAGCTGCCGAGCAATGCGGGTGTGCCGCTTAATGAAATAAACCCGGAAAAAAGAATCGCACCGATCAATATTAAAAATATGGTTGATGTGGTTTGAACAGTTTCGATCAGGCATTCCCCGATACTGCTGAGATTTAGGCGCCGTAATGACAAGCCGATCAGCAGTGCACCAACCGCACCCACACCTGAGGCCTCCGTGGGTGTAAAAAAGCCGCTGTAGATACCGCCGATGACCAGAATAAACAGCGCCAGAGTGGCCCACACATTTGATATTGCCGTGTTTTTCACACCATCGCCAGGCTGCAACTCCTGCGACCTCGGCGTTTGGGGCGGCAAATGGCGTTTCAGCGGCTTGCAGGCGCCAGAACCGCTTGGGATGTAAAAGCTGCCACACCGTACGCCATATCGACAATGCTGTTTTTTGCGAGATCATATTGGCCGTTTGGCTTTGCCAGTGGTGCGGTCATGACTTCAACCTCAAGCGCGCCGTCAGACGCATTCTCCAGTTCATCAGCCCAGGAGCGGAGTGTTTTTGTCATGTGATGAACCGGGGGCAGCCAGTTCGCAATTCGCAGTTTCAGGGTGTCGGCGGCTACGACTCTGGGAGATTGAACGGCCAGGCTTGCCGCTACCGCAACTACCGCTATAAAACGTTTTTTCATCACTCACTCCTCACGTTGGTTGGTGTGTCAGTTAAGGCATGTCACGCAAATACTTCGGGTGCACTCCCGTATTTGATTTTACCCAGATTGCCGTGCTTTTCGCTGTAATCAATTGCTCGCACTTGTTGTTCACGCTACTGCCGGTTGTAAATCGAGGACGGATACAGACCGGTGCGTCATTATTAGGAATGACGTGCGGCAGGCAGCAGTGCAGGGATGTGTTAGCTGTCGTCATATTGATAGACGGGCTGCCAATCGCTTCCCCAGGCATCACGCCAAAACACATCGCGCTCTGTATTCTGCAGCGTGGTTCCGCCTTTCCAGAGGTCAGCTTCCGGTCGCACATGTGTCGTAAAGAAATCAACAAGTTGTTTATCGAGCGAGTCACGAACCGTTTTGTATGCCGGGTCTGCGATCAGGTTGTGTTTTTCCAGCGGATCATTTTCGATATCGTAGAGTTCATCTTCGAAGGGATGATTTGGTGCTTGCGCAAAGCGCTTGAAGTACACCCATTTTCGGGTGCGTACCACCCGTGTTTCCTCCTGTTCGGAATAGACTGAGTCGTCACTTAGTTGTTTGGCTTCTCCGGTCAGCAGGGGTTTTAGCGACTGACTGGTTACGACCAGCTCACCTTGTTCGCCTGGCAGTTCTGTGTAGTCAAGCAAGGTTGAGTAGATATCCATATTCGATACCATGGCATCAGAGCGTTGTCCGGCTTTTATACTTGCGGGGTGCCGAACAATTAACGGTACCGAATGTGCGGCGTGGTGCAGATTGGATGGATAAGTTGAAGCGCCATGTCCCCAAAAGCCATGATGCCCGACCGACAAACCATGATCGGATGTGAATATAAGCAAAGTATTGTCGCTGATCCCCAGTCGATCAAGCGCGGCCATGATCTGGCCTGCACCATCATCGACCATGGATATTTGAGCGTAGTAGTTTCTAAGGGTTGGCAGATCATTGGGGGCGCGCAATGTCATCGAATAGTCCAGACCCCCGCCGGAATATTTCTGGCGCATTAAGTATGCATCTATCGACCCTTTGCTCAGGCCCTCGCGAGGAATGGACTGCATCGGGCAATCATCGTAAAGATCACTATATCTGCAGCGATCGGATTCTTTGGTGGCCGGCCAGTGACCATAGGGCGCGGGATAGGGCAAATACAAAAAAAACGGCTGCCCGGCATTGACTTGTTGCTCCATGAAGTCAATTCCCTTCTCTGTGAAAAAATCAACAGTATGACCTTCATGATCATAGGTTTCGCCGTTTTCGGTGATACGGTTTCGATAAAAACTCCGGACATGCCCATCTGCCATGGTGCACCAGAAATCGAACCCTACCATCGCGCTTGTAGGTTGCCCAAGATGGTATTTGCCGGACAGCGCTGTTTTATATCCTGCCATTTGTAGTGTTGCAGGCAATGTCCGCATGCCCGACAACGCGTGCCAGTTGTCAGGCCATTGTGCCATGTTGCGATCGTCGATCCAGCTATGTACGCCGTGTTGTGAAGGCAGCAGGCCAGTCAGTACGGATGCTCTGCACGGTGAACAAAATGCATTGGGGCAATAGGCGTTATTGAACATCATGCCCTGCTCAGCCAGTCGGTCGAGGTTGGGTGTGTGCACTTCGCTGTTGCCATAGCAGGCAAGCGTTGAGGCCTGTTGGTTGTCAGTGAAGATCAATACGATGTTTTGACGGTTGTCGCTGCTCATTAAGCACTTCCTCCGGCGTGAGCCCCTCTCAATTGAAACTCAATGCTATTCGGTTGTTTCTCACCGCACGTGCTGCCTGGCTGATTATATGCGCTTAACAGCTAAACATAAATAACGGTAGTCAGTCGGTCATTGAATCAAAGCGCTGCGTGGAGCGTTCAGGGCGCGCGTGCTTATTGCAATCAGTTGCCAGTATGTTGGCCCGGGGCGGCTTTGGGTTTCATTCTGCGGATGGGCCGGATAGGGTGGTCAACATTTATTTTCCGTAAAATGAAGGACGACGCAGGCGACGCAAAGCGCCGGGAAAGGCCAATTAGAACATCACAGGTGAAGATGAAGTGGCATGGCGAACTGACAGTAGTAAACCAACAGCGTGGCGTCGTTAATACCGGGGTGCGGATTGATAGGTGAGCCTTCAGGGCTGGCAGAATT
>CAZOXM010000087.1:0-19222 GCA_964583825.1 uncultured Granulosicoccaceae bacterium | reverse complement strand
GGTTTATCAATTTGGCCGCTGAATGTCGAATCATCATGAATAATGCAGGCTAGGAATTCAGTGTTCAGCCCGAAATAGCGTTGAACCATTCGGATTCAATGGTCGTCGGCCGACGACCATTGAAAACACTTTCAACGCGGTGATGCGTTTAGGGAATTTTTCCCTCATATGGGTTACTGTGTGAAGACCTGCTGTGGTTGCGGCACTACGGCGTAGATTGACAGCAGGTGGTATCAGTTACTCATCTGAATACCCGGTAATCGAATCCGCGACAAAGCCATTGTTTTCCCGTTCTTCCCCGAACGATGAACCCGGTCCGTGTCCCGGAATAAACTGAACCGCTTTACCCAGTGGCCAGAGCTTTTGTGTGATGCTTTCAATCAGCTGCTGGTGGTTACCCTGTGGCAGATCGGTCCTGCCGATTGAACCCTGAAAGACGACATCGCCGACAAAGGCAAAAGACAGCGCCTCGTTGTAGAGGACGACTGAGCCCGGTGAGTGTCCCGGGCAATGCAGAATATTAAAGGTGAGTTCTTCCAGCGACACAGTGTCCCCTTCGTAGAGATAAGTGTCGGGGGTGAAGTTCTCGGCACCTTCCATGTCGTAGTTCGAGGCCATTTTTTCAAGATCGTCCAGCCAGAACTGATCATCCGGGTGCGGGCCGATGATTTCACAGTCCCAGGTTCGTCGGCATTCGGCAGCACCACCGGCGTGATCAATGTGCCCGTGGGTCAGCCAGATTGCGGTGATGTTGACGCCGTGGTCCTGAACGGCTTTTTTAATTTTGGCGACATCCCCACCCGGATCGATGAGCACACCGTTCATCGTTTCCGTTTGCCAGAAAAGCATGGCGTTTTGCTGAAACGCGGTGACTGGAATGACCTGCAGTTTGAACTTGTCTTTTAAATCGTCGGTGGCCATATTTGTCAGGTAGTATGAGCGAAAGCGCAGCCTACCATTGTACCCATGAATTCTAAAAATATTGTACTGACAGACGGTGGGATGGGGCAGGAACTGATACACCGCGCTAACGCCGATCCCGGTCCGATGTGGGGTGCGCAAGTGTTGATGGACCAGCCACAACTCGTTGCACAGTTGCATCGGGAGTACATTGCAGCCGGTGCCCGTGTCATCACGTTGAACACCTACAGCGTCACGCCGGAGCGTCTGGCCTACGTCAATGCGGAAGGTCAGTTCGCAGCGTTGCAACGCCGGGGCTTTGAACTTGCCCGGCAGGGCAGGGACGAGGCGGGTGTTGCCGGTGTGTCTCTTGCCGGTTGTCTGCCTCCGCTCTACGGCAGCTACCGGCCGAACACGTTCCCCGGTGAGAGAGAAGCGCTGGAGACGTACCGGCGTGTTGTTGAAGCTCAGGCAAACAATGTGGATTTGTTTTTGTGCGAAACCATGAGCAGCGTGCAGGAATGCGTGGTCGCGGTAACAGCTGCCAGTGAGTCAGGGCTGCCAGTCTGGCTTGCGCTTTCCGTGAATGACAATAGCAATGGATTGCTGCGCAGCGGTGAGACAATAGCCGCGGCCTATGCGGCAGTGCAGTCGTTAAAGCCTCAGGCGGTACTGCTTAATTGCAGTATTCCCGAGGCGGTAACTGCAGCCTGGTCGGGACTGGCAGATCTGCCCTGCGCAACCGGTGCCTATGCGAATGGTTTTACGTCGGTGCTGGATCTGGAAATCGGCGGCACTGTCGAGCACCTGCATGCGAGAACCGATCTCGGGCCGGCGGATTATGCCGCATACGCCATGCACTGGGTAGACAGCGGTGCCGGGATAGTCGGAGGCTGTTGTGAGATTTCACCCGCACACATTCACCACCTGGCTCAGGTGCTCACAGAACGAGGGTTGAGTATCTGTGGTCACTTGTAATTGGTGCGCTGTGACCAGTGGTCTATTGATTGATTGCCTGTCCGTGGGAAAGCGGCAAATCCACGGTAACCACTGTGCCTTGTCCCGGTGTGCTATCGAGTGACAGCCGACCTCCGTGAGCCTGCACAATCAGTTCGCATAAGTGCAGGCCGAGTCCAAAGCCTCCGGTAGCCCGCGCCCGTGATGGATCAGCCCGGTAAAATGGCTCGGTAATTTTGTCGAGGTGTTCAGCGGCGATGCCTTCGCCGTAGTCGGTCACCGTGGTGCGGATAAACCGGTCAGTGACACGGGCTTTTATCAGTATCGGTTGCGCACTGTCACCGTGTTTAATTGCATTGCTGATGAGGTTCCGAAACAACAGCCTCAACCGGGTGGCATCAGCCTGCAGTACGGGCAGCGTATCGTCGAATTCGCAAATGGTGGATGCTGTGCAATTGAGCGCTTCAAGTACGGATGCGATCAGTGCCGGCAGGCTGACCTGCGTGAGCGTCAGCACTGAATGCCCGCCGGAAATCCGTTCGCTTTCCATGATCTCGGTAATCAGTGATTCCATCTCGTTGAGGTCTTCGATGATGCGCGTGCGATTGTTCGAATCGGCGAGCATCTCTGCGGCCAGCTTTGCACGTGTCACCGGTGTTCGCAGTTCATGGCTCGCACCCAGCAGCAGCTGTCTTTTTGCATCCAGCAGTTGTTCAATGTCCGATGCCATCGTGTTGATGTTTTGCGCAAGTACACCGAGGTCATTGCCGCTGCGCACGGGAACTCTGGTATCGAGCCTGCCTGCACCCATCGCGCGCACAGCGCTGCTGATATCCTGCACGGGCCTTAACAGTCTGCGCAGCAGCCAGTAACAGCCGCCCAGTATTGCACCGAGTATTAGGATTGGCGGCCACAACCGGTCTCGCTCTCGCGGCCGTTGATCCCGGTGTCGCAGCTCGTAGAACACGCTGTATTCGCCGCGCTGGTTTCTGACCACGGTCCGGTCATTGTGTTCACCGATCCGGATGGTGGGGTCCAGCGCCTTGCGATTGCGGCGTTCGCGACGCTTGACATGTGCATGACTCTCTCTGAACTCAAGGTCGCTGACATCCAGCGGGTTGCCTGTCGTGGAGAAGCTGATGTCGGGGCCTTCGATGTAGATATTAATGCTGAGCTTGTCAGACAGTGCCAGTGCGCGTTCCCGGTTTGGCGGATAGCCAAGATCTTCATTGACGTAGTCAAGATACTGTTCAATATGCGGTGCGATGGTGCCGCGCCATTGCGTGCGAACGGCGTGAAACAGTGACCCGACCAACAGCATCGTAAGCAGCACACTGGTCAGAATGAAAACGATCAGCAGGCGGGTTGTCAGTGATTGTCGAAGTCGTGTCAGCACTAAGGGTGAGCCGCGGGTGTGGCGACAAAGGCATAGCCTGAACCGTAGACTGTTTTGATCGGTTTTAACGGCTTCAGCTTATTGCGCAGTCGACTGATCAGTATATCTACCGAGCGGCTGAATAGCTCCGTTTCGGTGCCCTTGAGCTGGTTGAGGATATCGTCGCGTGAAAAATCTTTTCCGGGGGCTGCGGCCAGTAACAACAGCAGTTGATATTCCATGGTGGTCAGCTCCACCGGTTTATTCTGTACTTCTACCGTACGTTGCTGCTGATTGATCGTCAGACCCTCAAAGGTTAGCAAGCCGTCTGCGACCGGTTTTCGTTTGGCAATGCTGTGAACGCGTGCCACGAGCTCGCGCGGTTCGAATGGCTTGGGCAGATAGTCATCTGCACCGAGTTCTATCCCGACGACTCTATCCATGACATCGCCGCGAGCAGTCAGCATGATGATCGGAATTTCACTGAACGAACGGATCGTTTTGCAGACTTCGAAACCATCCATCTCCGGCAGCATGACATCGAGAATGACGGCATCAAATGGCAGGCGTTTGAGCTTTTCGAGTCCGGTCGAAGGCAGTTGTGCCGCGTCGATGCTGATGTCGTATCCTGCACAGTATTCCGTCAGCAATTCGGCAAGCTTTTCATCGTCATCTATGATCAGCACTTTCAGCATAGGGGGCGGGCGCTCTGTCCGGTTGAACTGCCTCATGGGGTGGTACGTGGAGTATATCAGCCGGCAGTGTCCAAAAAACCGGCCTGTCAGCTGCGCTGACCGGCCGGAGTGGGGGAGACACTGTTTATGGAGGTGGGGAATGTAGAGTGTTAGCGGTGCTTGCGACCGTGCCGACCGCGATGTTCCTCGACAAATTCTGCGATCTCACCTTTTTGTTCGGCATTCAGTGTGTCGAGGAAGTCACCCAGTGCATTGACCATGTCTGGTGCCTGTTCATTGACCATGGCGACCTTTGAGTTGATCATGTCGAGTGCTGCGGCTCGATCAAACGAGTCCGCGTTGATCAGCGCCATGGCTTCTGCTTTCATCTCGGAGCGGTCGCCGCGAACGGTTTGTCTGGCCGTCATCATCTGCGTTTTCAGGACGTCGAGTGCCTGCTTTTGTGTTTCATCGAGTTCCAGTTCGTAGGCGATGTATCCCGCGATCTTGTCGGCGCGCTTTTCAGGGCTGCCGAACTGATGTTTGGCGTAGGCAGTGGTTCCGCCGGCGACGGCAATAGTCAGTGCGATTGCAGTAATAATTTTATTGGTTCTGTTCATTGGATCTGTTCCTTTGTTTGGTTTGCCCTTTTGGCAAATATAGTGTCGGCGGAACAGGGGCGGGAAGCATTGCCACGGCGTATCGGCTTGTAACAGGTTGTAACAGGGCGGGTGGCGCGGCGAAACATACTGGGGCTGCCGGTGATTCGGCTCGGGGGGCAGTCCCAAGGCTCGCCCGAATTCGATGATTCGGGCAGACTTCCATGCAGGCTGTCTTTTTTTCGGATCGCACGTCCGGCACCGTTTACCGGTTGAATTTAAACTCTACTCTGCGGTTCGCCTCGCGGCCCTGCGGCGTGTTATTGCTGCTTACCGGGTCTGATTCCCCGTAGCCGTAGGCAAGGATGCGCTCTACACCAATGCCCTGTGCGATCAGGTAGTCTGCGCAGGCTCTGGCGCGGTTAACCGACAGCTGCATATTGCGCGATGCCGGGCCGGAGGAGTCGGTATGACCGTGTATTTCGAGTGCGGCGGCAGGGTATCGCTGCATCAGTTTTACAATATCATCGAGCAGGTTTGTGGAATCTCCGGATAGCTCCGCGCTGTTGGAACGAAATCGCACACCGCTGACGGCAGCATCGATGACGCGCTGAATTTCCGCATCAGCGTCCGCTTGCGGGCAACCCAAAAGCTCAATCACCCCCGGCTGTTCCGGGCAGCGGTCGTCCGCATCGGCAATATCGTCTCCATCACTGTCAATCGGGCAGCCGAAATTGTCCGCCTGACCTGCGATGGCCGGGCAATTGTCCTCTTCATCCGCAACACCGTCGCTGTCGGCATCTGCCGGACAGCCCGCCTGTGTGGCGCTGCCCGCCAGATCGGGGCAGCGATCATCCGTGTCTGCAACCTCATCGCCGTCACTGTCCGTTGGGCAGCCGCGATTGGCGGCGGTTCCTGTCTGGGTCGGGCAGCGATCATCAATGTCTGCAACACCATCGCCGTCACCGTCTGCCGGACAACCGCGATTGCCTGCTGAGCCTGCCTGCGAAGGGCAGTCGTCCGTATCGTCTGCGATACCGTCGTTATCTGTGTCGGCAGGGCAGCCGTCTGCGGTTGGCGCTGCGGTATCGGGGCATGCATCGTTCGCATCGGCAATGCCGTCAGCGTCGGCATCCGGCGGACAGCCATTGCCGGTGGCATCACCCGCCACATCCGGGCACTGATCGGCAATGCCTGTTATGCCGTCACCGTCGCTGTCGGCAGGACAGCCCTGAGACTCGCGCACCCCAGGCTGTTCGGGACAAAGATCTTCGTTGTCAGCCACACCGTCGCTGTCACTATCGGTCGGACAGCCGGATTCGGTGCCGGCAATATCGGGGCAGAGATCCTGCTCGTCTGCGACTCCGTCTGCATCTGTATCCTGAGGCGTGCCAGTGGTTTGCGCCTTGCCGGTGGTCTGCGCCTTGCCAGCGGTCTGTGCCTGGCCTGTCGTTCTGCACCCCTGGTATTGCGCCGTGCCTTTGCTTGCAGGGCAGCGATCTTCAGCGTTGGCAATACCATCGTTATCCGCGTCCTGCCTGGCCCATGGAATCGTTGCCGGGCAGCCGTACCTGTTTTTATCACCTGCCGTATTGATGCAATGATCCACCTCGTCAGCGACACCATCTGCATCGAGATCAGCGATTACGGTTGAGTTTACCGGTAGTGCCGCTGGTGGCGGATCGCCCCTCAGCAGCCAGTACCCGAGCACGGCAAAGAAGGCGATTACCGGAATGGCTACCAGAAACACCTCACGCTCTTCCTCATCGCGGAAGTTAAACAGGCTGTTTTTCATGATACTACCTCAACTGCTCATCGACAGGATTTGACGTGCCTGCACTGACACCTCAGCGTCAGTGCAGGCTGCGTCTTGCATGGATGATGAATACTGCAGGCTAGCAGGATGTTGAAAAACTATTGCGCTAGGTCTGAGGGCGTTAAATTCCCCCTCAAAATGCTCATTTATAATCCATAAACTGCGCTTTTTCGTGGAAATTTGCCTACTCAGACCGTCGCTCATCACGTTCTTCAACACGCAGCTACAGAATCTTGTCTGCGATGTTGTCGGCTATTCTCTTTGCGGCGTCTCTGCCGCCGAAACCGAATGCCAGTGACGCTGCTACTGCCACGGCGCCAAGAGTAAAGCCGAAGGCCATGTTGACAATGTTGTCGGCCAGGCCCATGGCTTTGAGTCCCATCGCTAATACCAGCCCAAGAATTGCGAAACGTGCAATGCCGGCCATCCACGGATTTGATTTTGCAATCGCATCGTGCGCGAGCATGCTCAGGAAGTTTCCGATCACGAGAATGACACCGCCGATCAGAATGCCGCCACCGAATTCGAGTACGCGTGCCATGATTTCAGAGATGATGCTGATGTTAAGTTTATCGACTGCAGCAGTGAAGCCGGTCAGCATGGCAAAGAACATAACAGCACCACCGACGAGTCGGGTCGGTGTGAACGTCGGTGTAAACAAGCCGGTTATACCGAGCTTTTGTGGCAGTGTGTCTACCTGCATACCATCGAGTATGCCGGTAAGAATCTGTACAACGAACTTTGCAACAAACCAGGTAACGGTCAGAATAACGCCAGCGGCGATGATGTTGGGTATTGCTGCCATCAGTTTCTGAATCATCGCCGTGGCCGGGCCACTGATGGCTTCAATGTCCAGAATGCCCAGGGCGGCGACAATAATAGGTAACAGAATAGCTGCGAAAACAAAGGTTTTACCAAGTTTGGAAACCTGTATGTCGCTGTTGCCGGTCTTGAGGGCGAGTTGTTCGTCTGCCTTGCCCAGTCCGATGCCGACAAAATCGGATATGATTTTGGCGAGTATGTAACCTACATAACCCACGATGCCGGCCCCGATAATATTGGGGATATAGTTAACAAACTGACTGGCCATGGCTTTCAACGGGTCGAGCACATCAGTCAGACCCATCTGAGCCAGTACTGCAATCAGTACAAACAGCACGATCAGGTAGTACACCAGCATTGCGATTGGTCTGGCGAAATTGGTGGTAGACCCGTCCGCTGCGGTGCGGTTGAGGAAGCTCACATGGCTGAGTGCCTTTTCTACTACGCCACGTATCAGTCTCGCGAGCAGCAAGCCAACAACCAGAATAATCAGTGCGATAATGATCGGACCGAGTTTGTCGCCGAAAGGCAGGGTACTGAGAAAACCATTTGCAGTGTCGTTCATTTCCAACTCCGGTAAATCGCCGCCCCGAATTCGAGCGGCGTGCCGGTAATTATGGCGAGATGCCGACGTGACACTGCAACACCTTGTAAACTGGTGGTGTTTTTGTGCAGATTGTAACTTTTAGTGTGATTGCTGTACTACGGCGTCTGCAGGCGATACGGCAGACCAGGGCTCGTGCCTGGTAGGTCGTGCGGGAAGTTCGGTAACAAACTTTTCACAACCATAGTCGTCAGAGCAAGGCAGAAAAACGCAGGCAAAGCAGAGCCTGCGTCGAGCCCGTGCTTCTGATAGCAGCCTATAGCCGCTATGGCTTCAATCTGTGTTGTCGACCTTTCCGCACGACACACTACTAGCTGGCGGCAACCCATCGACCGCTGAAGTCAAATGCACTGTCATAACCGAACAGTGCTGCCGCTCCACCGGTATGTATAAAGACAACGCGCTCGCCTTTTTTAAAGTGTCCTTTGCGAATCAGGTCGATGAGTCCCGCGGCACCCTTGGCTGAATACACCGGATCGAGCAGAATCGCCTCCAGTTCGGCGAATAGCGCAATGGCTTCAAGACCGCTTTCAGTGGGAAGGCCATAACCTTCGCCGACGTAATCACAATTGGCGGTCACCTCATCGCGCTGCACCACACCCGGACAGCCCAGTTTCTCTGCGGTGGCATTGGCGAGTTTGAAAACGTTTTCCTCCTGAGCGGGTTTGGGCGCTCTGACGCCGATACCCAGGAGTGGAATACCGGCGTTCATGGCTTTGAGGCCGGTAATCAGACCGGCCTGTGTACCGGCGCTGCCCGTGGCATGCACAATGTGATCAACCTTCAGTGCACGTTCGTTGCACTGGGCCAATAGTTCAAATGCACAGTTGACGTATCCGAGTGCGCCGGTGGTGTTGGAGCCGCCGCCCGGTATGGTATAAACATTTTTGCCCTCGGCGCGATAGGCGTCGGCCAGCTTTTCCATTTCTGCGTTCATATCCAGGCCATCGGGATATTTTTGTGTGGTAGCGCCATGCAGGTGGTCGAGTATGACGTTGCCGTTGTTGTTGTAATTTGCCTGATTGGAGTGAGTGCGGTCCTCCAGTAACAGGTGGCACTGAATCCCGAGTTTTGCAGAGAAGGCAGCGGTCTGGCGCGCGTGATTGGATTGTGTTGCACCCTGTGTCATCACCAGGTCAGCGTTTTGTTGCTCGGCCTCAGCCATTAAAAACTCGAGCTTTCGGGTTTTGTTCCCGCCGGTAGAGAGGCCGGTGCAGTCATCGCGCTTTATCCAGATTTCCGGTCCGTTCAACTCGGCGGTTAATCGTCGCAGCGGCTCAAGCGGTGTTGGCAGGTGGGCAAGGAAGTGTCGTGGAAATCGGGCCAGGTGCATGATGAGATTCCAATTAAACGTGTGGGAGCCGATGAGTTCACAGTGGCCGAGCCGCTGTGGTGCAAACGTTGAGTGTACTCCTAAATGACAGGTGCAACCTGCTGGCCGTCGGCACCTGCATTACTCGTTCGTTCGCCTGCGATGGTTGCGTGGCGGACAAGCGGGCACAGACGGGATCATCCGCACACTTGCTCAACACGCTGAGCGCCGGCAGAACGCAGAGACTGTCTGTTGACTGTGAAAGCTATCTGCCGGAGGGGCTTTCCTTCTGGCTCAATTTTTTCCGGGCGCCGAGTTTAAAGCGATCCGCTGTTGCATAGTCGCGTACGGCAACTCCGGCAACAAAGTCTCCGAAGGTCGGGCCGTGCTTAAACAAGTGTCCGGAGCAACCGCCAGCAAACAGTACGTTTTCGTGGGTCGGATGCCAGTCGACAACAAAGTGAGTGTCTGGTGTCAGTATCACCTGATTGAACTTTGAATCGACGACTTTTTCTCCCACCAGCCGGGGAAGTCTGCGTTCAATGTAGCTGCGTGTGCGGTTGAGGCTTTGTCGACGAATCAGTCTTTCATCGTTATCGCAGGAGGTGCACGCTTCCTGTTCGACCCGTGAAAATCACACTGACTGTCTGGAGTCACTGCGCAGCCGACCTACCAGCACGGTATCGGTGACCTCGGAGCAAAAAGTCAGCGCGCTGCGAGCCGCGATTGATCTGTATTTGCAGCGCACGGAAGTGCCGCGGCACGAAGGCTAAGCACACAAAGTTTGCGCTACGACTGAAAGTCACCACCTGCATTGCCGCCACCCCGCCACCCGCCGGGCGAGCAGGGCTGTGGTTGGTGTGACGTGGCTCACAGCTTCCCCGTACTCAACTAATACCGCGCTCGTCCGATGAATTAAAGGCGGTGCTCCATATTGTCAGTCGGGGACGAAAGAACGGTGGCCACACCAAAAGAAGCTGAATATCAATGTGATGTTGACGATTCGACCAGTGAGATAGAATCGCCGGTGGTTGCAAATGATGAGGAAATCTCAGACGTGGTGCCTGCGCGCGAACCGGTCAGGGGATGCGACCCGGCAACGGTTGAAGATGAGCTTGAATACTATCGCAAAAAAGCGATTCACCAGGATATCCTGATCTTCGAAATGCGCGCATTGCTGCAGTCGGGGAAAGGGTTTGGCAACATTCTGAACCTGCGTGATCTGCTGGACAATTTCATGGCGGTAGTGCGTGAAAAGTATGGTGCAGTTAACAGCACTGTATTGTTGCGGGATGATCTCGAGCCCGGGCGGAAGTACTACCGGGTGAAGGCGTTTTCGGGTCTGTCCAGTGAGTTTCCGTTAAGCGATGGTACGACTGAATCGTTGTTTATGTTCAAGTTCCCACAGGATAACGGGCTGCTGTGGCAGATTATTCAGCAGGGCAATGTCTTCAGTGTCAGGGACCTTCAGCGCGACCCTCGTTTCGATACCGCATGGCATCAGTGGCACCTCGGTATTCTGAAGTCAGATATCTGGTGTCCGCTGATAAAAAATGGGGAAGTCCTCGGAGTATTGACGCTGGGCGAGAAAACCGGGGGTGCACAAATCAGTGAAGAGGAGTTCCCTTTTCTGCAGGAACTCGCATCCATTGCAACCACCAATATTGACTCGACACTGAAATACGAAAAAAACCAGACCATCCTTAAAAACATACAAACGCTGTACGATGTTAATCAGCAACTCGCCAATGTTAACGACTTCAAGCGACTGTGCATCGAGACACTGTCCACAGCGGTGGAAGCGGTCAGTGCGCAGAAAGGGAACCTGATGCTGCTTAACAAAAACACCGGTAAGCTTGAAATAAGAGTGGTGTGGGGCAACATACCGAAGCATGTGCGGGATAACATCAACAACGGTATCACAGCGACAAAGTCGTTCAATCTGGGTGAGGGTATTGCGGGTTTATGTGCAGCACAGCGTAAACCGATTCGCCGCAACGACAAGAACAACATCGAGCAGGTGGGTAAAAACGTCGTGTACTGCATCTGTTGCGTGCCGCTGATGCGGGGGGACGATCTGGAAGGTGTGATCGTAATGACCAACAAGGTGCGATCCAACGATGAGGGCGTGCTGGTACTGGATAAAATCGGTCGCTTTACCGAGGAGGACGTCAGTTTGTGCCAGGGGCTTGCGGATCAGGCTGCGGTAAACCTGCACAAGAGTCGCCTTTACAACAAATCAATCACTGATCAGATGACGGGTCTGTATAACACACGCCACTTCGAAGATACGCTCGCCGCACAACTGGAGCATGCGAGAGCAACCGGTGAACCGCTGTGTCTTGCGGTTTCCGATATTGATCACTTTAAAAAGTTCAACGATACCCATGGTCACAAGGCGGGAGATGCCGTATTGCAGACGGTAGCGCGTGTTATGGAGAGTTGTATCCGCCCGGGCAGTGGTGATCTTGTGTTCCGCTACGGTGGCGAAGAATTCTGTATGTTATTGCCTGACACGGAGCCTGAAGAGGCGGCTGAGCTGATGGAAGCGTATCGCGCCAAGGTCGAGGCTCAGGTGGTCAGTTACGAGGGCGAGGACATGTCTGTGACGGTGTCTATCGGTGTCGCCTGCGCGCCCAAGGATTCAGTCAGTCAGAAGGAGTTGTTCGAACGGGCCGACGAGTGCCTGTACGTGGCAAAAGATAACGGTCGCAATCAGGTTAATACCTACTTTCAGGGGCTGAAACTCAAGTACGGTGACAAAGTTGACCTGACCCTGTTGAAACAGGTCATTCAAAAGAACGTCGCAAAGTAACGAGCCGTGCTGCCACGATTCCGATACGCTACGACAGTTGTGGCATCACTTCGGCGGCTATTTCGTCCATCACCTGATCAACCGGTCGTTTGCAGAAGCGCAGGTTGATCGCAATATGGTTAACACCGAAGTCACGATGGGTCAGCAGGTGCTGAATCAAGTGGTTTCTGCCGCAGCGATAGCCGAGGTGAATCGGCGTTGGTGGCGTGTCGGCCTGTTCGGTGAGGTCAATATAAAGCGATTGCGCAAAGGGCTTCCACGGCTGCTCTTTACTTTCCAGAGTCTGCTGCCACTGTTGTACTACCTGTTGCTGTTGTGCCGCTGGGCGCGGGTACATCAGCCAGCCGTCAGCGTGTTCTGCGATCCATTCAAGCGACTGGCGGCTGTGTCCGGTCACCAGCAACGGCAATTTCTCCCGCACGCTTTTCGGTAGCAGGTCGAGGCTGCCATTGCGCACGGGTAGTTGATTGTCCCAGCCGTCACTGCGATGTGTATTTTGCTGAATGAATGAAAAGATTTGCCGGAACGACTCGTCGCGATTGTCAAAGTCGGCTTTGTACACCGAATATTCGACAGGCCGATCACCGGTGGCGACCCCCATGATTAATCGACCGTCTGACAACTGATCGACAGAGGCGGCCGCTTTCGCCAGGTCGGTCGGTTGCCGCAGCGGCAGGATGATCGACCCGGTGGCGAGTGCAATGGTACTGGTGTGCGCAGCGACATACCCAAGCCAGACCCAGGGATCGTAAATCTGGCCTGCATCTCCGAACGAGGGGTCGAGCAGCGGCACATCGCGCGACCACAGTGCCGCAAAGCCAAGTCGTTCGGCCTGTTGCGCCAGTTCGATTTGATTGTGCATATCGGGCACGGGGCTGTCATGTGCCTCGATCGGGAAAATCACACCCAGACTGAGCTGCCCCTGACGGAATGCGAGATTGTAGCCACTGCCGAACCGGGGGTTACTCATCGGTAGATCATGCCTGCATCGCACCGCAGGCTGGCAGCTGTTTGATCAGTCGGGTTCTCGTGCTTGCGGTACATAGTTTGTCCATTCGCAGTCATTTCAGAATTCATTCTACCCCAGGTGTCTATGAGTATTGGTGGTCTTTGCAGCGACTTTCGCGCTACAGTACTTTCTGATCGGCTGACTGCGCCAGGTGGGCTGCCTGACAAATAAGGTAACCATTTTCTTCGTCACAGCCGCCATGCCGGCGTTTAAAACTTTGAGAGTATTCCGGGTACTTTACCAGGCGAAAAATTAGAAGGGCAGACTTCATTTGAGTAAACAGCAACAACGCGATTGTGATGTCGTCATCGTCGGGGCGGGGTCTGTCGGGATCGCGTGTGCGTATTATTTATCGCACTATCGGCCGACTTTGCGTGTCACACTCGTCGACAGTCACGCACCCATGTCATTCACCTCCGCCAGTTCAGGTGAAAATTATCGCAACTGGTGGCCGCATTCCACCATGAAGCGGTTTATCGACCGGTCACTCGATCTGGTCGAATCACTCGAAAAGCGGTATCGCCGATCCTTCAGGCAAAACGAACGGGGATACCTGTTGTGTACCGGTGACGCACAACCGCAGCCGTTGCTGGACAACCTCGCCCTCACGTTCGGTAGCGAGTTGAGGCTGCACCGACAGGCAGGCACCTATCCTTTGCTGCAATCGGATGGTGTTGATGTACTTCAGGGTCAAAGCCTTGTGCAGGCGCTTTATCCCGGGCCGGGTCACCACGCGAAAACACTGGTGCATATCAGGCGCGGCGGTGCGCTCGATACACAACAACTGGCGTCGACCATGCTGCAGGCTTTTCGTGAAGCAGGTGGCAACACGCTGCCGGGTGAAGTGTGTGACATTGATTGCACCGGGAATTTTAAAACGACAGTTGTCACTGCTGACGGCACGAGCACGCTCCACTCCGACTATGTGATCAATGCCGCTGGTCCGTTTGCAAAGGCGGTATCGGCGATGCTTGGCGTGGATTTGCCGCTGATCAATGTGTTGCAGCAAAAAATTTCCTTTGAAGATACCCGGGGTGTCATATCGCGCGACCTGCCGTTCACGATTGATCTGGACGATATCGCACTCGACTGGACAGCAGAGGAAAGGGCGCTGCTGGCGGCGGATGAAACCATGGCGCGTTTTGCAAACACCATGGCCGGTGCAATTCACTGTCGACCGGATGGGAACGGCCAGTGGGTAAAGCTTGGCTGGGCGTATAACAGCACACCGGGTGAGCCGGGGCGACAACCGGTCCTCGACGATGAGTTTCCGGAGATCGTGCTGCGCGGTGCCAGCAGAATGCACCCGGGTCTTCAGCACTACATTGGTGCTTTTCCAGGTGGCCGGGTGCACTACGGCGGTTTTTACACGATGACTGAAGAGAACTGGCCGCTTATCGGGCGCACGGAGATTCCCGGTCATCTGATCGCCACCGGGCTGTCGGGTTTCGGGTCGATGGCCGCGTGTGCCACCGGCGAACTGATCGCTTCTCTGGTGTTGAATCAACCTGTTGACGATTACCTCAGGGACTTGTCACTTCAGCGTTACCAGCATGCCGACCTGTTGCGTCAACTGTCGGAACTTGAGAGCAAAGGCTTGTTATAAGTGCCGATCACTCCACCACCGGCGTTCACCGATATCGCAGTGCTCCCTGTAAATAGCAACTGTCCTTGAATTCCAAATCCTCTATAGCATCGCTGCTGATCAGTGCGCTGGTATTGTCGCTTTGCGTGTTGATGACGGCACTCAGTCGGGGCAGTGGTGAGACGTTCAGTGTGTTTTTGTTGCCGCTGAGCGCCGACTTTGGCTGGGAGCGGGCGTCGGTCGCCTCGGTGTACTCGATCTATATGGTCAGTATCGGTATCGGTTCGCTGCTGGCAGGCATGACCTTCGATCGATATGGTGCGCGCTTCAACTACCTGACAGGGACGGCGTTACTCGCCTGCGCTTATCTGCTGGCGGGCAGGCTGCAGGGATTGTGGCAGTTCTATCTGGTGATCGGGGTCGTTGGCGGCATCGGTGCTTCCATGATTGGACTGGTGCCGACGCAAAGCCTGGTGGCGCGGTGGTACCACCGACGACTTTCGACGGCATTGTCTGTCGGTTATGCCAGTCAGGGCCTCGGTACGCTGGTGCTGGTACCGCTGGTGCAGGTGTTTATTGAGCGCACGGGCTGGCACGGGGCATATCAGTCGCTTGGCTTTGTGTTTGTTGGCGCGTTTGTGCTGGTGCTGTTGTTGCCATGGAAAACTATCGAGGCGGGGGCAGCCGATAATCCGGTGAAGACCGAAGGAGGCCGTGCCGTTGGCGGCACCAGCCTGAAGGAAGCACTTCGAACGCGTGCTTTCTGGGCCTTCTTCGGGATCTTTGGCTTCACAGCCATCGGCATTTTCGGTATCAGTCTGCAGTCCGTTGCATACCTGATCGAACGGGGTTATGCAGAAATAGAAGCCGCGTTTGCTTTCGGTACAGTCGGTATGTTGAGCTTTCTCGGTATGGCGCTGACCGGCGTGGCGGCGGAGTTCTGGCCGAAACACCTGGTCGCGACTTGCAGTTATACGCTGAGTCTGGTCGGCATCGCCGCGCTGGCCTTATTGCAGCTTGAAGTCACGCCGGTGTTGCTTGTCACTTATGTGGTGTGTGTCGGGCTTTCTGCCGGCGCGCGCGGTCCGATCATCACCACGCTCATGGCGCGATTTTTTTCCGGCCGGGGGCTCGCATCGATCTATGGTGCCGCCAATATCGGGCAGGGTGCTGGTGCCGCGCTGGGCGCCTTTACCGCAGGTGTTCTGTATGATCTGACCGGCAACTACAACGCTGGTTTTCTGTTTTGTGTGGTGTCGCTGTTGTTCGGCCTCACCCTGTTTTGGGTGGTTCCGGAAATACGGCACGCAGCGGCCCACTAGCGCAGTCTTGCCGGTTAGTCGCGGCTTCTATACTTTTCAATGGTCTCCGGGATCACTTCGATACCGAGTCCGTCACCATTCGGAATACGGACCATCCCGTTTTCCAGGCGCCACGGGGTGGTGATCAGTTCATCGCGAAACGGGTGTGAAGAGCAGTCGAACTCCAGTAGCGGTTGCTGTGGAAACAGCGCATGGTGCGTGACCGGCAACGCTGCGAGCAGTTGCAGTGATGCTGCCTGTGCGATTGCGCTGCCCCATACATGCGGGTTAACCGCGATGCCGGCGGCCTGTGCCAGTGCGGCGATGTCACGCGCGGCGGTAATACCACCGCAGGACCCGATATCCGGCTGTGCGATGTCGATCGCACCCGCTGTAAAGAGTGCATTGAATCCGTAAGGGCTGTGTTCGTTTTCACCGCCGGCGATGGGTATGTCCAGCTTCTCGCGAAGGCGGCGGTAACTGTTGATGTCTTCGGGCGCTACCGGCTCTTCATACCAGCGCAGATTAAAAAGTTCGAGTTCACGCCCGAGTTGCAGTGCTTCGCGATAGCCGTAGGCATGGTTTGAGTCCACCATCAGCTCAACGTCCCGATCACCGAGTGCGTCGGCAATTTTATGCATCACGACAATATCGTCACGGACGCCGAAGCCCAGTTTGACCTTCATGGCGGTGAACCCGTTGTCGACATGTAGCAGTGCTTCCTGCGCCAGTCTATCCGCTTCGTTTTTTCCGCTCAGCCGATAAAAGCCGGTGGCGTAGGGTTGTACCTCGGTTCTAAACGCACCGCCGAGCAACTGATAGACCGGCTGCTGATAGTAGTGCCCGGCAAGGTCCCACAGGGCGATGTCTACCGCGCTGATCGCCGCCACCACTGAGCCTTTGCGGCCATAGTCACGGGTGGTGTGATACAACTGATGCCACAATACCGATCGATCGAGTGCACTGGCGCCCAGCAGGTGTGGTTTCAGTGCATGTTCAATAGCGGCGGCTGCAATCTCCGGTGGCTCAAGGCCCTGAGTAAATGCCTCTCCCCAGCCGGTCAGGCCGTTGTCGGTGCTGATCTTTACCAGTGTTGCGCTGCGCTGATGAACCCAGCCCTGCGAAAAGGCGAACGGTGTGTCCAGTGGTGTTTTCAACACATAGACTTCGACGCTGGATATTTTCATGGCAGTGGATGCAGGTAAATCGCCATTGTACACAAGAGTCCGGAGTTATTCGTCGAAGGCTTGCTGTGCAGAGTGCGGGCAGAGTGGTTCAGGATGACGGCCACGCTTCGTGGCAGGTTTGAGTTTATCCCCGGAAGGGTCAATAATGCTGACCCAATATATGAGTTGGCTCTATGTCTTCGTCCACGCTCGCGGCGCTCATTGTATTCTCCTTTGTGTCGTCGATTACGCCGGGCCCAAACAACATTATGCTGTTCGCATCCGGGGTAAATTTCGGCCTGCGTCGCACCTGGCCGCATGCGTTCGGCATTGGCTTCGGCTTTGCCATATTGTTGCTGGCGGTTGGTGTGGGTGTTGGAACCATCATTAAACAGTCACCGCTGTTTTTCCTGTTGATGAAAATCAGCGGTGCGGTGTACATGCTTTATCTGGCCTTTCGGATTGCGACCAGCAGCAACGTCGAAGCCGCTGAAACCGGATCCAGACCCATGACATTTCTGGAAGCGGCGCTCTTTCAATGGGTCAACCCCAAGGCGTGGGTCATGGCAGTGACCGCCATGTCTGTTTATACACAGGAGGGGAACTACTGGTTCAATGTGGCCGTGGTCGTATTGGTGTTCGTGCTGGTAAACGTGCCTTCGGTAAGTTGTTGGGCGGGGTTCGGTCATCTGCTCAGTCGATGGCTGGCTGATCCGTGGCGCCGCAAAATATTTAACTATTCGATGGCTGCCGGGCTGGTGTTGTCCTTGTGGCCAATGGTGCTGGCCCCCGCTTAGTAGTGAACTCTTCGATGTGCGAAAAAATTTTGTCGTGGACTATGGAATAAGAAGCGGTTCAGAGGTGTTTTACTCTGGCGTATCACATCACGATGTGGGGCGGGATGTTCTGATGTTTAACCGACCCGGGAACCTGCACTGGTTTACCGCGCTCTGTCAGAATGCTGAATTCCATACAGAGGTCTTTTGGGCAATTTGACGGGTCAAAAAAACTGTTGTCTACCGGAGAATTTTTAAATGTCCAAAATACTGTCTGTTAGAAACTGCCTGATTGCTGCTGGTGCACTGCTGCTGTCCAGCGTCTGTGTGGCTCTGGATAAATCGCCCACGCCTGAAGGCGCAGAGGTTTATATCGTTTCTCCTGCCAATGGAGAAACCGTGACCAGTCCGGTGCGTGTGGTGTTCGGTTTGTCGAATATGGGGGTCGCCCCGGCCGGTGTGAACCACGAGCACACAGGTCATCATCACCTGATTATCGATGCACCGCTGCCCGATATGAATTTGCCTATACCGGCAGATGACAATTATCGGCACTTTGGCAAGGGACAAACTGAAACAGTCATTGAGCTTGCCCCGGGCAAACACACATTGCAATTGTTAATGGGCAACTTCATTCACGTGCCTCATGCAGACCCGGTTGTCTCGGAAGTGGTTGAAATTACCGTCAAGTAGTCTGTCGGTGTTGTGCCGCTACGGTCTGCGTTTGAAGTGCAGTTGGCTGAGCAGACTGATAGTTTGCAGTTGATAATTTAAGCGTTCTTGGCCATGGGCGGCTGGCCTAAGGCATCGCCTGGTGAGTACGCGATGACTTCTGTAACATGGAGTGAACGATTGCCCGCAGCGTGGCATGCAATTGCTGCATGGTGCGATCAGGATTGATCAGGTGCGCAAGGTCCTGCCATAAGAGGCTCTGTCGTTATGGATAATCATCAGCGAATGTTCAAGGGGCGGTTCAATCGAAGTGCCACGCTGCTTACTGCGGGCTTTTTCTGCCTGTTACTCGGCGCTTGTGCCGCTGTTGTGCGGCCAAACTTCACGGCCGAGGTGGTACAACTGCGCGCGGGTCAGTACAGCCTGGACGCCAGGCATTCATCAGTACATTTCAAAGTCGGCCATCTCGGCCTTTCAACCTATGTCGGTCGGTTTAACAGCTTTGATGCATCACTGGATTTTGATCCGCAGGATATCGGCGCTACCCGCATCGAGGGTACCGTGGAACTTGGCAGTGTTGATACCGGCGACGATGAAGTGGATGACTTACTATCACAGCCGGCATGGTTTGATACCGAACGTCACCCGCAGGCATCTTTTCGATCAACCTCGGTCGAGCCGCTTGAAAACAATATGATCGGTATTGAAGGCGAGCTGACTATTCGCGGTGTAACGCGCCCGGTGTATCTCAAGGGGCAGTTCAATGGCGGTGCGGATAATCTGCTGACGCGCCGCTACACCATCGGATTTTCTGCCACGCTTGGTTTTTTGCGCAGCGA
>CAZOXM010000086.1:14101-19419 GCA_964583825.1 uncultured Granulosicoccaceae bacterium | reverse complement strand
CCGGAGATGCGTTTTGTTTTCAATGCGCAATGGCTCAGGCGCTTATACACCGGCAACCGTGCTGACAGACGCGGTTGGTTTTTTCAGTTCGGTGATCACGCCTATGAGTCGGTGCAGGGCAGTCAGGCGAATTCCTACGCACAACCGTCGGACAATACGCAGTTACTGTTGAGTACAATTCTTGGAAGGGAAGCGCAAACATCTCATCGGGAGGCAACCGGTTTTGATACGCTTCAATTCGTGCAGGATCTGAATTTCGGTTTTTACCGTGAACTGCGGCTGGGCGCGCGGGTGAAGCGTCGTGATAGCGGCATTACGCATTTAACGCCGGTGGTCTCAGGCAGTTTTTCAGGCAGTCGCGTGGTGGCGGACGATACCTACGGAAAACTCTCACTGCGCCTGGCAGCGGAGGCGTTCGATGACGGGCTTGAGACCACCGCCACAGTAGGTTTGAAACTTTATCGGCGGCTTTCAACATCGGCGGTGCTTGCGGCACGAGTGGACTACAGCCACGCGGAAAACACGACGGTGATACCCACTCAATATACGCTGGGCGAATCAAACGGGCTTCGTGGTTACGCCAACAGATTATTGTCCGGTGACCAAATGCTGCGGCTGAATCTTGAGCACAGGGTTGATCTGCAGCGCCGCGTGGGATTCCTCGATGTAGGGCTGATCGGGTTTGTTGACGCAGGATGGGTAGCGCCCGAACCGGATTCACTGAAGCGTGCTGTCGGCGTTGGTCTGCGGCTGGGCAGCAACGCGTTGCTGGGTCGCTCTGTCTTCCGGATGGATGTGGCCTTTCCGCTTGACGGCGATGAAACCGACCCTGTCTTTTCAGCGGCACTGGGGCAGGTGTTTACTTTTTAGCGGGATTATCAAGCCATCGCTTAAAGCGAAATCAGCTGTGCCGGTTAATGATTTCCATAAAAGCCTCTACCCCTGGCGCCCCGACCTTGAGGTCGGTTTGATTGAAAATCATCGTTGGTACTGCTTTTACCCCTTTTGAAATAGATAGCCGCTGGCGCTGTCTGACCGCATCGGCATAGAGCTGCTGCTCGAGTACCTCACTGGCTTCTTCGAACGGCAACCCGGCTTCCACGCAGGCGTTGGTCAGCACCTCGTGGTCGCTGACATCTCGCTGTCGATTGAAATGGCAGTGCAGCAGCGTCATTTTAAGTTCATGCTGCCGGTTGTGGAGGGCGGCCCAGTGAATGAGTTGGTGTGCGTCGAAGGTGTTCACGATGCGCATGTCGGGATAGAACCGGAAAGGAAAGCCGAGTGATTGACCGGCGTCGCTTATTTTTTGTTCTGTCCGCACGACATCATCATCGGATAAGCGGTACTTCTGTTTCAGGTGTTCACGCAGGTTTTCACCTTCAGCACTGATATCCGGGTTGAGCTCGAATGGCTGCCAGTGAATATCAGCGGCGCATCCGGCCTGCTGCAGCGCCTGCTCCAGTTGCTTGTAGCCGATAACGCACCAGGGACAAACTACATCAGAGATAATGTCTATTCGAAGCATGATTTACAATACTCGATATGGATCTACCGGCTAATGCGGATCAGCCCTTCCTGAGCCACCGAGGCGACCAGTGTGCCATCGCGGGTAAACAGGCTGCCTCTGGAAAAACCGCGAGCCGAACCCGCGCTCGGGCTTTCAATGCTATAGAGCATCCAGTCGTCCATCCGGAAGGGCTGGTGGAACCACATGGCGTGATCGAGACTGGCGAGGAAAGGTGTTTTCGAATGTAACTGAAGCCGATGAGGCAGCAGCGCTGTGGCCAGCAGGTTATAGTCTGACACATATGCCAGTGCTACCTGGTGCATGCGATCACTGTCCGGCAATGAGCCCAGCGCCTTGATCCAGATGTGCTGCTGTGCGTCAGTCCTGTCGCCGGTGTACAGTGCTGCACCCTCTGTCGGTCGGCATTCAATCGGGCGTTCAAGGCGCGTGACCTTGTAGATCTCGGGTGCCTGTTCACGCAATTCGTCGCCGATTTCACGATCACTTTTCAGGCCTTCCGGCGGTGGTACATCCGGCATACGTTCGCGATGACTGAAGCCGCCTTCAGGCTTTTGAAAAGAAGCCTCCATGGTAAAAATCGGCCGGCCTTTCTGAATGGCTTTGACGCGTCGTGTGGTGTAGCTGCCGCCGTCGCGCACGCGCTCGACATCGTAAACAATAGGAAGTTCGATGTCGCCGGCGAGCAGAAAGTAGGCATGCATGGAGTGCAGTATTCGATCGTCCGGAGTGGTCAGCTGTGCCGCGTGAATGGACTGCGCCAGCACCTGTCCGCCAAACACACGGCCCCAGGGGGTGCGGTAGCTCTGCCCCCGGTACAGGTTGTCTTCGATCTTCTCCAGTTCGAGAACAGATCTCAGTGCGTCAAAATCCTTCATCTTTATAGATTAGCCTGAATAATTGATGGGGCTCGCCATTCGCCGTGTACGGTAGCACTGGAAAACGCACGCAATTGCCCGGTCATGCGAGAACGATGGCGCTATTCCTCGGAGGTCGAATAGACACACTGCGCAGCTACATTTATGGACCACTGTAACCACTGACTGCGGTTGTGTACACCGGCTTGTCAGTTTCCCCCGCTGCTTTGTGATTGATGCAAACGCTTCAACTCCGGCGCCAGCGTGCACGATCAGCCCTCGGCCAGTAAAAGCATGGTTCTGCGCCAGGCGCGTTCCGCGTCGACGCCGGCGTCGGCAAAAACGCTTTCGAGTTGAAGTTGCTGGGTGCCGGTGAGCCTCGCTTCCAGCCTTCGGCCGGCTGCAGTAAGGCGCAGCTCGCGGACCCGGCCGTCCGTTTTCGATTTGTCGTTTTGTACCAGCTTCATGCTCACCAGCTGACGCAACGGGATGTGCAGTGCCTGTTTGCTCACTTCGAGTACGGACAGCAGATCATTAACCGACAAGCCGGGGTCGCGCGCCACAAAGTACAGGATTCGATGATGAACCCGGTTGAGTCCGCGCTTCTCCAGAATTCTGTCCGGCCCGCGGGTAAATGCACGGTAGGAAAAAAATAGCAGCTCGATCGCCTCGCGCAACTCCGTCGAGCGCGCTTCGGAAAAGTGGTCGTGGTTATTTCGGTCAATCATGTTGACACACTAGGTGGCGTGCTACAGACTGTCAATACGTCAACAATATTGACCTAAATGTGGGAGTGGCCCCTTTGCAATTGTCCCAGCGCGTTGCCAGACTCGCACCGTCTGCGGTTCGCGAGCTACTCAAAACAATTCATCAGCCGGGTGTGATCTCTTTTGCCGGTGGGCTGCCGAGCCCTGAAAGTTTCCCCGAAATCACTGCAAGTCCGCAGCATCGTGATGCGCTTCAATACGGCGCTTCGGAAGGGGAGACAGAACTGCGAGAACACATTGCGGAGCACTTGTGCAGCAATGGTCTGCCGGTGCGGGCTGATCAGGTGTTGATATTGTCCGGGTCACAGCAGGGTATTGATCTGGTTGCAAAGCTGGTGGTCGACCAGGGCAGCTGCGTTGCGGTTGAAGCGCCCACTTATCTTGCGGCATTGCAGGTGTTCTCTCTGTTTGGTGCGCACTATGCCACTTACACGGCGGACGACCTTAGCGCTTTGAACGGTGGTAGCAGCCCTCGATTGATTTACACCATCCCGACCTTTCAGAATCCGACCGGATATTGCTATACCCAGGCGCAGCGTCAGTCACTGGCGGCACAGGCTGATTCACTGGGGTGTGTATTGTTTGAGGATGATCCCTATCGCGACCTGGTGTTTAGCGAATGTGAACGCCGCCCTGTTTGCGCTTACATAAAAAAGGCACCCTGGATCTATCAGTCCTCCTTTTCAAAAACGCTCGCACCGGGCCTGCGACTGGGATATCTGGCCTGCTCACCTGAGCTATACCCGACACTGGTATGGCTGAAGCAGGCGGCGGATTTGCACAGTAACCGTCTGAGTCAGTCACTGGTGATGCACATGCTGACAACCAATAGCGAGCGCCTGCCGCAAGTGGTCGGGCACTATAAAACCAAACGCGATCAGTTTCATGAACTGCTTGAACAAACCATGGCTCCTTACGCCAACTGGTCGGTGCCGGCTGGCGGGCTTTTCTTCTGGTTGAAGCTCAGGGCCGAATTGGGCATTGATGTCGACGTACTGTTACAGGAAGCTTTGAAAAGTAAAGTTGCCTTTATGCCCGGTACGCCCTTTTTTACCCGACCACCCGGTGAATCCTGTTTACGATTGAACTTTAGCCACGCATCGGTTGAACAAATGGAGCGGGGGCTGAACGTGCTGGGAGCGCTGGTCGAGGGAAAAGCTCATGGGTCTGTACGGGCAAGCAATTGGTCGGCGTGAGCTAAGTGTGATCATCGGAAACCTTCCAAGCTCACCGCTTTGTCTTGAGGATGATGTGAATGAAAGTCGGTTTCATCGGACTGGGTAATGTAGGGGGGAAGCTGGCGGGCAGCCTGTTGCGCAATGGTGTCGATGTGACGGTGCGCGATTTGGATCAGTCGGTTGCAGCGCCGTTTTTAGCCGACGGTGCTTCCTGGGCCGAGTCACCGGCGGCGCTGGCACAGGCATGTGATGTGGTCATCACCTGTCTGCCATCACCTGTCGCCTCGGCAGCTGTAATGGAAGGCGCGGACGGTATGTTGCCGCATCTTGGAGAGGGCCAGGTGTGGCTGGAGATGTCCACCACTGATGAAGCTGAAGTCAGGCGGCTCGGTGAGAAGGTAATAGCGCGTGGGGCGGCGGCAGTGGATTGTCCGGTATCCGGTGGCTGTCATCGTGCTGATACAGGCAACATCTCAATTTTCGCCGGGTGTGAGCGCGACACTTTTGATCAGGTATTGCCACTCTTAAAGCGTATGGGCAGGCGCATTCTGCACACCGGTCCGCTCGGTACGGCGTCTGTGCTGAAAGTGATGACGAACTATCTTGCCACGGCTAATCTGGTCAGTTGTTGCGAGGCACTGGTGACTGCCAAAGCGGCCGGTATGGATCTGAACACAACCTTTGAGGCGATTCGTATCTCCTCCGGCAATTCGTTTGTTCATGAAACGGAAAGTCAGGTCATACTCAACGGCTCACGCGACATATCGTTTACCATGGATCTGGTCAGTAAAGATATCGGCCTGTTCCAGTCTATCGCTGAGCGTCACGATGTACCGCTCGAGGTCAGTCCGCTTTTGGTCAGTATCTTCAAAGACGGAGAGACACGCTATGGTTCACGAGAGCTTTCTCCCAACATTATAAAAAGACTGGAAGATGCCACCGGCCTTTCTGTGACTGCCTCCGGGTTTCCCTCCGAGATGGTGGACGATGA
>CAZOXM010000086.1:10222-14001 GCA_964583825.1 uncultured Granulosicoccaceae bacterium | reverse complement strand
CTTGAAGAAAGCTTCTTTACCAGCACCAGTTTGCTGGTTGCTCCACTGGGGACCATACCGCTGGCCGCGCATCAGGTGGTGCTGAACATTGCCATGTTGTCGCTGATCATCCCCATGGCGCTGGGGCAGGCCGCAGCGATACTCGTGGGCAACTCGCTGGGTATGGCCAATCCGGTTAAGGCATCGCAGCAGTCTCGTTTTTTTCTACTGTTGCTGGTCGTAATGCTGCTGGCTTGTTGTGTGTTGATGCTCACCGGTCGCGTTACGCTGATGCGCTTGTTCACCAGGGATGATGCAGTGGTTGCCATCGGTCTCGGGCTGCTGACCATCGTCGCCTTTCAACTGATTGTGGATGGCGTGCAGATGGGCTGCAACGTCACCCTCAAGGGGTATCAGGACACCCTGGTACCGGCGATGTTTCAGATGTTCGCGTATTGGGGTGTCGGTTTTCCACTGGCCTATTTGCTCACCCGCACGCAATGGCTTGGACAGGGAGGGGTTGAACGTGTCTGGTATGCGCTGTTTGTCGGTCTTTCCGTGGCTGCCGTGCTGGGTGTTTGGCGCTTAATGATTGTTAGTGAGCGCTTTAACAAAGGTACAATGAAGCTTGACCACTGAACCGAAGCGATACTGAGGCCGCTATGACTGACACCCCGATTAAAACCCGGCGCGAGGGCCACATTCTCGAAGTCACGCTCGATCGTCCAAAGGCGAATGCGATTGATCTGGCGACCAGCAGAATCATGGGCGAGACCTTCATGGCGTTTCGCGATGATCCTGAATGTCGGGTAGCGATACTGCGTGCGGAGGGTGAGAAGTTCTTTTGCCCCGGGTGGGACCTGAAAGCTGCATCGGAAGGTGATGCGGTCGATGGCGACTATGGAATTGGCGGCTTCGGAGGTTTGCAGGAGCTTGGCAATTTAAACAAGCCGGTGATATGTGCAGTGAATGGTATCTGTTGTGGCGGCGGACTTGAACTTGCGTTGTCGGCCGATTTGATAATGGCATCTGACAACGCGACATTTGCGCTGCCCGAAATCCGCTCCGGCACGGTTGCGGATGCGGCCTCGGTCAAGTTGCCCAAACGCATTCCATACCATGTGGCGATGGATCTGTTGCTGACCGGCCGTTGGTTCGATGTGCATGAAGCGAAGCAGTGGGGACTGATCAAAGAGATATGCACGCAGGATCAGTTGCTGGAAAAAACCCGGGAGCTGGCACGCCTTTTAGCCTCCGGTCCACCGCTGGTCTACGCCGCTATCAAGGAGGTGGTGCGCGAGGCGGAAGACATGAAGTTTCAGGATGCGTTAAATAAAATTACCAGCCGTCAGTTAAGCACGGTTGATCGCCTGTACAGCTCGGAAGATCAACTGGAGGGCGCGCGCGCCTTTGCAGAAAAGCGTGAGCCGGTTTGGAAAGGGCGTTAGCCTTTGCTACTAGCGGTGCATTTGTGCTCGGCACTGAGTACCACTAGCTTGAACAGGTCAGCATCGTGCAGCCCGGGCGCGTGCGGGCCCAGTCCGGTCGCAACGATGCGTAAGCTTCAAACCCCGGCTTGTGTTCATAGGGAGTTCTAATCAGTTCGGCAACGCGGTGCAGCACACTGAAGTCACCCTGTTCGGCGGCATCAATGGCTTCTATCGCAATATGGTTGCGCAGTACGTACTTCGGGTTGGTTGTGCGCATTAGCTGGTCGATCTGATTACCGTCAACACTGGCTAAACGCTGGGTCCAGGTCTGCAGCCATTGCTGCAGTGCCGCGCGGGTGTCCTCATCGACCGGCTGATAGAATGCCGTGGTGGTGAGCGTTTCTGCCATCACAGTTGTTGCGCTGGTTCTGTCGAGTTCACTGAGTGTTCGAAAGAACACGGTGTAGTCGGGTGCGGATTGCTCCAGCAGTTCCCAGAGCTGATCCAGCAGTGCCTGATCCTGCGCTTGCGGTTTGTCTGCTGCCAGTCCGGTTTTCTGCCTTTGTATTTCCTGCCAGCGTTCGCTAAACAGTGTGTCGAAGGTATCGAGCACTTCCACCAGCGGCCCGGTCTCGTCGTTGAACAGCGGCAAAATTGCATTGGCCAGGCGATACAGATTCCACAGCGCAATTTTCGGTTGATTGCCATAGCTGTATCGCCTGCCTTGCTGGTCGACAAAGTTTGGTGTCCACGATGGCGCGTATTCTTCCAGCCACCCGTAAGGTCCGTAGTCGATGGTCTGGCCGAGTATGGACATGTTGTCTGTGTTCATTACCGCATGAACAAACCCGACACGCTGCCAATCCGCTACCAGGTGCGCGGTGCGTTGCAGCACTTGTGCAAACCAGCGCTGATACGTGTCCGTGGTGATTGCCCCGTCGTACAGATGCGGGTAGTGCTCCCGCACCACGTAGTCTGCAAGTTGCTTTAACTGATCGAGCTCGCGATGGGCAGCGTGAATTTCGAAGCTGCCAAAGCGCACAAATGACTCTGCGACGCGACAGACAATTGCGCCGGGCTCCTGTTCCACACGGCCGTCATAGAAAATGTCACGCTCAATACGCTCACCGGTCAGGCACAGGGTGAGTGATCGGGTGGTCGGTATACCGAGGTGATGAATAGCCTCGGCGCAGAGGTACTCTCTGATGGAAGAACGCAGCACGGCGTAGCCGTCACCGCGTCGCGAGTAGGGCGTGGGGCCGGCACCCTTAAGCTGTAAGGTCCAGTGCCTGCCATCCGGATCGTCGAGTTCGCCCAGCGAAATTGCACGCCCGTCTCCCAGCTGACCAGCCCAGTTGCCAAACTGATGGCCGCCGTAGCGCATGGCATAGGGCAGGGTGCCCGCGGGTGTGCTGGTGCCGGTAAAGACAGCGGCGGCAGCGTCGGGGTCGGCAGCGATGTCTATTCCGAGCCGCTCTGCCATCTCGGGAATCCATGCGATCAGCTTCGGTGCCTTTGACCGCGCCGGCGGTACCTTCGACCACATCGCCTCATACACCTGGCGGGAGGTGCTGGATTCTTCCGGGTCACCGGCCAGTGCCGAGGTGAATCGTTGCTGAAATTCGAGCTCCCGCGACGTGTTGGCGGGTCTCGATTCGGTTGTCTCTGTCACGTGTCTTGTGTCCCGGGTGGGTACCTGGATCATATGGACAAGCAGCGGCAAAACAAAGCGGCTGCCCGCGACGGTCATCTGTAATCTGTGCTGTAACGTTAACGCTACACATCATGTCTCAATGCTGGTACATTTCCGATTAGCAATATTGGAGAGACCCAGTGAGCCAGATTCTTCCTTTTCTCATGGTCATTCTGAGCCCGGTACTCGGTAGCTCTTTGACCCATGCCGAGAACGGAAAAAACTTTTCACCCAGTAGCATATACGGCGTGACTGTGCCCAGGGACACTAAGGCTGAAGAGGCGTTGTTGGTGGGTAAATCCAGCAGTTCCACTGTTGCCGAGCAACCGGGTGACACTGACGCCAATGATCAGGAAGAAGTGTGGGTGGAGATCAGTGATGCCATCGAGGGGCTTAACGACGTGGTCGGTGACCGGATGTTTCTCGATTTGCGCCGCAAGAACGAAAGTGAAATGGAGGTTCGACTCGATGCGGGATTCTGGGAGCGGGTGCGCTATCAGACTCGCGTCGATCTGAAGAACGATATCAGCAATATCTGGCATCTTTATGTAAGGCAGTACTACGATGGCGGTTTTTCATCAGTTCGCTTTGTGGACGATGAGACCGATAAGACTATCGATATTTTCTCTCAGGCAAAGTAGGTTCGCTAACGGCTAACGGCTAACGGCTAACGGCTA
>CAZOXM010000086.1:0-10122 GCA_964583825.1 uncultured Granulosicoccaceae bacterium | reverse complement strand
GCTAACGGCTAACGGCTAACGGCTAACGGCTATCTGGGTTCAGGCCGTGTCCGGGGTGGTCACCTCGACGACGCCAGCGAGTATAATCAGCGCAGCTGCCAGCAGTTCTGCCCCTGAAAGCGTTTCCCCGGCGATCAAAGGCGCGCTGATACCCGCCACCAGCACCTCTGACATCATCAGGATGCCCACCCTCCCGGGTGACAACACCTGGGCCGCTCGAGCGCAGATGTAAAGCGTCGGCAGCACAATAAGCACATAAAAACCGATCAGGTAGGGCATGGCTTTGAGCCATGCCGCGGTATCCGGAACGGTTTGATCTGCTGACAGCGTGAGTAAAAAGAAGACAGCAACCAGCACCGCGAAAAAATACTGGCCCGGCAGAATACTGAGCGGAGCGATGTCGGGGGTTCGTCTGATCAGTACGGTACCTGCGCCCCATGCGATACCGCTGATCAGGGCAATCAGGTCGCCGATGTTGAATGGCATCGCCACGTCGGAACCGGCCGTGGCACTAAGCATGAGGGTCAATCCCGCAAAGCCGGTGAGCATCGCAAGCCACCTTCTCGGGCTGTTTTTTTCCTTGAGAAAAACAATGGCCATCAGCGTGGCCCACACTGGCATCATGTAGAAGAGCAGTACCGTGCGAACGATGGACGTATAGAGAAAAGCCGTTGCGTAGCAGGCCAGCCCGGTACCGGCCGCCATGCCGATAAAAATCAGACTTCTCCAGTGCTCGCGCATGGTGGAGCGATAGAAAAAGACAGCGGGCAGGATGGCCACCAGCGGAATCAGATACACCGCGACCACCGACCAACCGGCGACGATGCCACCGGCTTCGATCTGACGCAGCGGCCACCAGTACAGTCCCCAGAATGCGGCGGCGATGAATGTCAGAATACTGTACTTGAGTTGCATAACAGCCTGTCTAATTCGCCCACCAATTCGCCCAGTGGCGAGGGTACCCCACGCGGTGAACGGGCGATAGTCAGCGATAGTTTTATCAGTACCGGCGCTGCCTCGCGTGAGTCAGGGTGGCGACTCTACCCACCGACACGCGAATGTCTGATCGGGGTTGGTGCGATCCGGGTCTGAATTATTTGGGTTCGCTTATCTGGTTGAAATTATTAAAGATATTAAGTTTTTTATGATGCCTTTCAGTGTGCGGCGGTCGAGTGCTGATTCACAACCTGTGCAGTGAGGCTGGAAGAGTAATTGCTATAACGATAAAATCTGCAATAATGTACATATAAATATATCTTTATGTGTTTTTTACTATGGAACAATTACTAAGCGGATTGCGCGCTGCCGGAGAACCCACCCGGCTCAGACTGCTTGCGTTGTGTGCCTACGGGGAACTCAGCGTGAGCGAACTGACCCAGATTCTGGGTCAGAGTCAGCCCCGTGTGTCGCGCCATCTGAAACTATTGGTTGAGGCCGGTCTGCTGGATCGATTCCGCGAGGGCGCGCAGGTTTATTATCGCATCGCCGAGCGTACAGAGGCCGCACAGCTCGCGCGGACGCTGGTTGATCTGTTGCCGGCAGAAGACACGGAACTCAATCGCGATCTGGTTCGTCTCGATCAGGTGAAGCAAAAGCGTGCCGACATGGCGCAGAGCTACTTTCGAGAGAACGCAGAGCAGTGGAATCGAATCAGGGCATTACATGTACCTGAAGCTTTGCTCGAGCAGGAGTTTCTCGACGTTGTCGGGGAAGCGCCGATTTCCGATTATCTCGATATCGGTACCGGTACCGGCAGGTTGTTGGAGCTGTTATCACCCCGCACGGAACGCGGCATGGGCATCGATTTGTCTCAGGAGATGCTGACGGTTGCCAGAACCAATCTCGAAAAAGCTGCACTGCGCAATGTGCATGTGCGCCAGGCCGATATGTACAACATGCCGGTGGCCGATAGTTCGGTCGATCTGGCCACGCTGCATCTGGTGTTGCACTACAGCGACGATCCGGCTGCCGTGATAGAAGAGGCTGCCAGAGTGTTGCGACCGGGCGGACGTCTGGTGATTGTCGATTTCGCACCGCATTCAGTCGAGCAGCTTCGAACAGAGCACCAGCACCATCGGCTCGGTTTCGATGATGAAGAAATAGCCGCCTGGCTCGCGCAATCGGATCTGTCCGGGGACCTCAGCCGTGATCTTCAGGGTGAGCCGCTGACAGTCAAGATCTGGCAGGGCACTCGCACACAGCCGGTTACGCACTAATGCAGTCTGTCATGCATCGACTGGCACGGGTTACCAGTCACCGGGATCGCCGACCACAGGCGACGACGTCAGCGTCATCAGTCAACAAGGGATTATTGAAGAGGAAGCCATGAGTATTAAATGCTCTTATGAGTTCTTTCCGCCAGCGGGTAATGCTATCGGTGAGCGGCGTTTCTGGCGCACCATCGGGTGTCTCGAAACACTCGCACCGTCCTTTTTTTCTATCACATACGGCGCGCTGGGAAGTGCGCAGGACAACAGCCTCGCGACCATTCGGCATGTACTGGCGGAATCCGAGGTGCCGGTTGCAGCGCACCTGACGTTTGAAGGGTCGACTCGAGCGGAGATCAACGCCGTTGCCTGCGAGCTGCGCGATCTGGGGGTTGATAAACTGGTGGCGCTGCGCGGCGATGACCGTGAGCACGCGCAATCTGCTGCCAGGCGCGGGCCGGTCTACGAGAGCGTCCCTGAATTTATTGCCGGGCTGCTTGAGATTCACCCCTTTGATATCAGTGTCGCCTGTTATCCCGAAATGCACCCGCGGGCAGCCAGTGCCGAGGCGGATGTGCAGGAACTCAAGCGTAAGGTGGATGCAGGTGCCAGTCGCGCCATCACACAGTTCTTCTTTGATCTGGACTCAATCGAGCGTTTTCAGGAACGCTTAGATGCCGCCGGAGTCAGCGTGCCTGTGGTGCCCGGTGTATTGCCCGTTCGTGATTTCAATAAAATGGCTCAGTTTGCAAAACGTTGTGGTGCATCAGTGCCGAAAGCACTGCGCGACCATTTTGAGCCCGCCGTCCACGATCCTTCACTGACTGTGGCACTTGGTCAGGCTTATGCGGAAGCATTTATCGATGCGCTGCAACAACGCGGCTACAGCCATTTTCATATCTACACTTTGAACCAGCCGGTACAACTTGCACAGTGCATCACCGGTACACATACAGGCGAATCAACCGCGGTTAACGCATGATGGGAACGCCGTGGGTGCTGTACTGCACAGTCTTAAGCCAAGGAACCTCTGATCCATTGCTCGCGTCATTCTGACGGCCTGTTTTTCCGAGCGCTTCAAAGAGATTATTCTAAAGGGAACAACCATTGTTCATGTGGCGAGGGACGCCTCGCTCTCGAAAATATAGTCTTGCCGGTATGGCCGCGCTCAATTAATCAGTGGTTTCCAACATGGTTTCGCGCGTCGTTGGTTCCGCCAGCTGATCAATCATCACAAGCAGGTCCTGTGGTTCTACAGGTTTATGCATCAACTTGTAGCCGCTTCGGGTGAGCTCTTTGACGCGCTTAGGGGAAGTGTCGCCGGTGATGATGACGGCTGGAATGTGCTTGTGCAGTTTTTCTGCTACCACCCTGATCGCGTGGTCTCCTGTGGTGCCGTGGCGTAATCGATAGTCCGACACCAATACGTCTGGCATCTGCCGGCGCTGCTCCACGAGCTTCAGCAGGGACTCTGCAGAGTCGGCGATCAACGCCGTATAACCTTTGCTGTTAAGCATCACCTGCATTCCTTCTCGCACGCCCTTTTCGTCTTCGATCACACCAACGACGATTTCCCTGTCGTGATCTGAACCTGATGCTGGAAGGTCAACCGTTGTTGTTTGTGCACTTTGTGTGGTGGCCAAAGGCACTTGTAGTGTAAACCGGCAGCCCGCCCTGGTGTCGGATCGTAGCTGCAGGTTTAGCCCGAGCAATTCACTGAGCCGCTTTACGATTGCCAGCCCGATACCGAGTCCTTTGGAGCGGTCGCGCTCCGGGTTTCCAATCTGGAAATACTCGGAGAAGATGTCGTCCTGATTACATTTGAGGATACCAATGCCATCGTCGACAACTTCCAGAGCCAGGTAGTCTTCATGTGGAAGTGTTCTGAGTTCCAGCTTGCTGCCATGACTGTGCGTCAGTGAGTTTTCGATCAGATTGCGAAGGACTCTGTCGATCAGTATCCGGTCTGAATATATGTATTGATCGCGGCTATCGAAATCGAGCGTCATGCCTCTTAATGTTGCCGTCGGCTGAAACTCGTGTTCCAGCGTCGTTATCAGCTTGCCGATGTTAAAGCGACGATGTTGTACCTTTACGGCACCCGCGTCGAGGCGAGACAGGTCGAGCAGGCTCGAGAGTAATCGGGTCAATGCGGAACTCGATTCCTGCGCATTTTTCATGATCGCGTGACCGGTGGGCTTAACGTGTTTCTCAAGTGCGCCGAGAAACAGACCGAGCGCGTGTAGTGGTTGACGTAAGTCGTGACTCGCTGCAGCAAGGAAGCTGTCTTTGGCTTTGTTTTCGAGCTTACCGCTGCGCAGCTCATCGACAACCTGAGACAATCGCGCCTGCGTCTGGTTGGACTCTGCAATCATCTGTTCTGATTTGCGGTTAGCCTTGAACAGCGAGTAAAGCGATACGCCACCGCAGGTGAGCACCATAATGGCGAAGGCGATAAAGGTCTGGTACAACCGTTGAGTTCGGCCTTTCAGTTCATCACTGAATTTCGCCAACGCGAGAAAGTAGTCATGGGTGAGAGCGTGAAATTTCTCCGCCAGCACCATCGTGTCGCTATACAATTTTGATGTCTGCTCGTCTGTCAGCGGCTGATCCCCGTTGACAAGCGGATCATAGGTGTTGAGATATTGCTGTGTCTCGTCCATCAGCTCGGTGGCTGCCGGCATTTTCTCTGTGGTTCCGGGAGTTCTAAGGTTCAGTACCGTCACTGAAGCCCACAGTATTTCAAATTTGTCGCGATAGGCAGGTGCCGGTGCGGTATTGTTGGCTGTGGTGTCGGCGGCACTTCTCAGGCGGTGTGCAACCAGTGCATAGCTAAATTGATCGAAGCTCCGGTCTATCTGAGTCAATGAATTCATCGCGCCGGTACTCTTACTGCTCAGTTGTGAGCGCGTTTTATCGAGTGTTTGTGCAATCAAACTGACTTGCAGGATACACAGAAATGCGAAGAATACGGTCAGCAGTGTGGCGGTGCGTGCGGTAGTCAATACACTTCAATTCCAATCAGTTGCCAGACGCAGGCGGTCTTGTATTTTTCAGTTGAAATCTCAGGAAATTCATCGAACGGAAACATGAGCCACAAGGGACCGAGATCTCTCAGGCGCATGTACTGACCATTCCGTTTGTAGGCGACAATGGCAGGTATATTGTCGAAGTCCATTTCTTTTAAGTCGTTCCAGTACTTGTCACTGGCAAGAGCGCGAAATTCAGTGCTGCCGGCACCCGCGTACACCAGCAGATGCTTAATACGCACCCCGGTAAATTCGGTGGGTTCATCCGTCCAGGGCGTGTTGGTGGTAAACGTGTAGGCGGGCAGGGCCTCCAGCATCTCAAGATCCATCTGTAGTAATTTGCCATCGTTGTGCTGGTTGATATTCCCGGAAATACTCAGCAGGACTTGTCCGGATGGCGCGGGAATGGCGGTTGCGGCGGAAGCATTGATGCCCGCCATCACCAGCAGTACCAACGTTAGCGTGCCGATGTATTCCGAGGGTCGTGCCATATTTAATTTGTTCGTCTGATTGTCTTGTCAGTGGTCATTATTCACAACGCAGCCGATAATTCGAGAAAAATGTCGGTGGCGCGGGCGAAAAATTACCCGGATACTGTGCCGGCACGCCGGGGTGTCACGCATTCGCAGGACAGATTGTCGTCGTCGGGTGCGAGCGATCGCCTGCACCCCGGATGCCCCGTTTATCTGATAATCTTTGTCTGTGCTCCGGTAGACCTTGTCCATGCGCGCCAAACTGCGTTTTTTATTACTGAATATTGCTCACTTCCTCGATCACCTGTTCATGCTGATATTTGCCACCCTGGCAGCACTGGTGCTCTCCGGACAATGGCAGTTGACCTACGCTGAGTTGATAGTCTATGCCACCCCCGGCTTTGTTGCCTTCGGTGCGTTCGCACTTCCGGCTGGCTGGCTGGCGGATCGATGGAGCCGACATGGGATGATGGTGGTGTTTTTTGTTGGCATTGGTTTGTCGTCCATCGTCTGTGCGCTGGCACAAACGCCGTTGCAAATGAGCATCGGATTGTTTTTTGTGGGTACTTTTGCAGCAATTTATCACCCGGTCGGCATCGCATTGGTGCTTGGCAGCCATCGTCGTGACGGGATGATGGTGGCGATCAACGGGGTGTGGGGCAATATGGGAGTGGCATGCGCCGCATTGGCAACGGCGTTCTTTATTGAGACCGGTGGCTGGCGCTCGGCGTTCATTGTGCCGGGTGTGGTCTCGGTGATACTCGGGCTGATTTACTTCGCATTACATCACACGGAAAACAGTTTGCAGCAGGCAGATCAGCGTGGTCAGTCTGCGCCACGGAAAAGTAAAGATAACGCTCTGCCGGAGCGGCACGTGTTGATACGGGTGTTTGCGGTGGTGTTTTTAACAACGGCGCTGGGTGGATTAGTATTTCAGAGTACAACGTTTGCCTTGCCCAAAGTCCTGGATGAACGTGTCACGGCGTATACAGATCAGGCAATGTGGATCGGTAAGCTCGCCTTTCTTGCCTTTTTTGCAGGCTCAGCGGGGCAACTGATTGTTGGGTATTTACTCGATAGAGTCGCTGTAAAGCGCGTGTTCCTCTCGGTTGCCGCATTGCAGGTCGTCTTCTTCAGTATCGCCATTCAGGCGGTCGACAAAGTTGCCATTGTTGCCGCCATCGGATACATGTTGGCGGCCTTCGGTCAGATTCCGATCAATGATGTGTTGGTGGGCAGGGTGTCGAGACCCGAGTATCGAAGCAGAGTGCTCGGCATCAGGTATACCATTACCATCACGGTGATGGCGTGCGCGATACCGCTAATTGCCGCCATTCATCAGGGACAGGGTTTTGCAGCGCTTTTCAAGGTGCTGGCTGTCGCGGCGGCGATTATATTTTTTATCGTGCTGACATTGCCGTCACTGCGGCTATTGAATCATGCATCGTTGCGTGCTGCCCGTCATTGACCAGGATCAGCGCATGCCCTGGCACGCACTCGCATTGTACTGCCGTGCAGCTCGCGGCCGATCCCCGATCTCACTGCGCCTCCTGACATAACCTGAGCCACCTCCATGACTGAACCGTGTGACCTGACTGCGACCGAAGCACTCGCCGGAATAGAAGCGGGTGAACTATCCCCGCTGGAGCTTTTCGATAGTTGTGTGGCACGCATCGAATCAATCAATCCGGTGCTCAATGCGGTGGTGGCGATGGATGTTGATATCGGGCGCAACACGGCGCTGGAGGCGACTGACCGGATCACACGTGGTGAGTCTGCCGGGTTACTGGGTGGACTGCCGGTTGGTATCAAGGATCTGGAAGCGACGAGGGGAATCAGGACAACCTGGGGTTCATTGTTGTACGCCGATCACATACCGGAGGAAGACGACAAGCTGGTTGCCGATATCAGGCGTCATGGTGGCAATGTTTTTTGTAAAACCAACACTCCCGAGTTTGGCGCGGGTGGTAATACGGTCAACAAGGTGTACGGCGCGACCCGCAATCCGTTTGCGACAGAGTTGACGGTAGCCGGTTCATCCGGTGGGACAGCGACGGCCCTTGCGACCGGCATGCTGCCACTGGCCACCGGTTCTGACTACGGTGGCAGTCTCCGCACGCCAGCGGCGTTCAATGGCATAGTGGGCTTTCGTCCTTCGCCCGGAGTGGTGCCCAACGTAGGCAGCGTAATGGCACTGAGTCCCTTTACTGTGCTGGGTCCGATGGGACGCTGTGTCTCTGATGTTCATTTGCAACTGCGTGCAACAGCCGGGTTTGATGCGCGAGATCCGTTCAGTGCTGCAGCGCGACCACTGTGTGAGGTGTTGGAAGAGGCCGCACTCGACAAGCTCACCGTCGCCTGGTCATCAGACTTCGGTTGCTGTCCGGTAGACCAGGAGATTCGAAAAATATTTACCACGCGCGTGGGTATGTTCGGTAGTCACTTTGCATCGTTCGACGAACGCAACCCAAACACCGAAAACATACACGATGTGTTTGAGGTATTACGCGGCGTGGTATTTGTTGCAGCCCATAAAGAACGTGTCAGAAACCGGCGCGAACTGCTCGGTGCTAACGTCATCGACAATACTGAACGCGGCCTGGTGCACAGTGCGGCAGATATCGCGTTCGCGTTTGCGGAACAGGCTAAGCTGTATCGTTGTATGCTGGAAATTTTTAGTGAGGTAGATGTACTGATCGCACCGGCGGCATCAGTCAGCCCGTTCCCACACAGTCAGTTGACCGTTACCGAGATCAATGGCGAACCGATGTCTTCTTATATGCGATGGCTGGCGCTTTCCTATGTGCCGACCGTCACTCTGTGTTGCAGTTGTGTGTTGCCCTGCGGGATTGACCACAAAGGGCTGCCTTTCGGCATACAGATCATCGGGGCAAATGGGTCGGACAATAAAGTGCTGGCGGTGGCGAAAGCGCTGGAGCAGGTGTTGAATGGATCACCGCAGACCAGCCGCCCGCTACCGTCATTGTCCGCATTAAGTGCTCAGTAACAGCATCACGATGCCGGCACCTACCAGGCCGATGCCGACAAGTTCGATCGTTGACACCTGTTCATTGAATACCCTGGTTGTAAAAAAGTAGGTAAATAACAGTTCTATTTGTCCGAGGGTTCTGACGTAGCTCGCGTTCTGCAGTGTGAACGCGGTAAACCAGCCAATCGACGCGAGTGCGCCTGCAATGCCAACCAGGCCAGCCCACTTCCACTCTCTTAGTAATGCCTTTAGCTGGTCCGGTTCAACAAAAACCAGCCATGCACCCATCACAATACTCTGAATAAGCAGAGTGACGAAGAGTGTATAGGCTGCACTCAACACCACATCTTCATTGCCAAGCGAAAGCGATGCTGCGCGAATGAACACAACAGAAGCTCCGAGAAATATCGAACAAATCAAACCGACTAAGGTATCGCGACGAAACAGGTTGGAAAGCAACGATGCGGTACTCGCAGCCGAATGTCGGCTAGATAGCGCAAGGATGCCGAGGGTGCAGAGTGCGATAGCAGCAATTGCCGCCGGGCTCAGTGTGTCACCGAGAAAAACTGCGCCAAACATCGCGACAGATACAACTTCCAGCTTCGAAAAAGTGGTGCCGACGGCAAAGGATCTGAATGAAAACATCCATAGGAGAAATACAGTGAAAATGATCTGACAGAGCCCGCCTGCCAGGCAGTAAATGAAGAAGCGTGGGCTTGCATGTGGTAGTGCAGTTTCTGTCAGTTGAGTGACACCGTATAAATAGATTGCAGCTATCGGCAGCGCGTATATAAAGCGGGCATAGGCAGCAGCATTGTTGGACAACCGTCCCTTTAAATGCTTTTGCGTTGCAGAACGCAGGTTCTGACTAAAGGCTGCGAACAGCGTAATGGGTATCCAGGCTTCAATCATTGAAGCGGCCCATCATGCTTCTAATGCCAGCTTCCTTTTTTGGTAGGTACCTTCTGCCACACTCGATCCTGATGCGCAGTTTGATTCCATCCGCGATAGGGGTGTAACGATAGTAGCTTTTCGTCCTTGAAAAGAAATATAAACCCCATCCCCGCGATAAAGCCACCGATGTGCGCCCAGAACGCGACCCCGCCATTGCTTGAACCGATGGAATTAAACCCGCCAACCAGTTGCATGATGATCCAATAACCGAGCATGAGTATCGCGGGTATGGCGAAAGTTCGGAACAGGAAAAACATATGTACATGTACTTTCGGGTACAGAACGATATAAGCGCCCATCACCCCGCCGATCGCACCCGACGCACCGACCATCGGCACTGCCGAAGTGGTGTCGGCAGCGATTTGCGCGAATGAAGCTGCGATACCACACAGCATGTAGAACACGAAGAAGCGTCCGCTGCCCATGGCATCCTCCACATTGTTTCCAAATATCCATAAGAACCACATATT
>CAZOXM010000085.1:8173-19555 GCA_964583825.1 uncultured Granulosicoccaceae bacterium | reverse complement strand
CGAAGCGCTGTGTTTTCTACACCCGGTAACGGACAGGCGGAGAATATAATGTCAGCTATCAGCAAAATACACGCGCGTGAAATTATCGATTCACGCGGTAATCCGACGCTAGAGGCGGAAGTGACACTCGCGAGCGGTGAAACCGGCCGCGCCGCTGTCCCCTCCGGTGCTTCTACCGGTGAACGCGAAGCGCTGGAACTGCGCGACGGGGACAAAAGCCGCTACCTCGGCAAAGGTGTGCGAAAAGCCGTGGCCAACGTCAACGGTGAAATCGCATCGGCACTCACCGGCATGAATGTCACCGAGCAGCAAGCGATTGACGAGGCGATGTTAAAACTCGATGGCACCGAGAATAAAGACCGGCTCGGCGCCAATGCACTGCTGGCTGTGTCGATGGCCTGTGCACATACCGGTGCGCTGGCATCGAAGCAGATGTTATTTGAATACCTTGGTGGTGATGATGCCGTCACCCTGCCGGTGCCAATGATGAATATCATCAATGGTGGCTCGCATGCAGACAACAGTGTCGATCTGCAGGAGTTTATGGTGATGCCGGTCGGTGCATCCTCCCTGTCGGAGGCGTTGCGCTACGGCGCTGAAATTTTTCATACACTGAAAAAAGTGTTGCTGTCGAAAGGCCTGAATACGGCGGTGGGTGATGAAGGCGGTTTTGCACCGGATCTGCCGTCCAATGAAGCGGCCATTGAAGTCATCCTGCAGGCAGTGGAGAAGGCCGGATTCAAGCCGGGTGAAGATGTCTTTATCGCACTCGATGCGGCAAGCTCTGAATTCTGTGAAAACGGTGTGTACGATCTGGCATCCGAAAACCGGAAGTTCAGCAGTGAAGAATTCACTGACTACCTCGCTGACTGGGTTGATCGGTATCCGATAATTTCGATTGAAGACGGTATGGATGAAAACGACTGGGACGGCTGGAAACTGCTGACCGAAAAGGTCGGCGACAAGGTACAACTCGTCGGTGATGATCTGTTTGTCACCAACCCGAAAATTCTTGCCGAAGGTATCGAAAAGTCTATTGCCAACTCGGTACTCATCAAAGTGAATCAAATCGGTACGCTCACTGAAACCTTGCGTACCATTGATATGGCGCACAAGGCTGGCTACACCACCGTGACATCGCATCGCTCCGGTGAAACAGAAGATACAACGATTGCTGACTTATCTGTGGCCACCAACGCGGGGCAGATTAAAACCGGTTCGATGTCGCGCTCTGATCGAATCGCCAAATACAATCAGCTGCTGCGAATTGAAGAAAAGCTCGGCAGTCGCGCCGTTTATGCCGGTCGCTCTGCATTTAAGCAGGCATTATAGAAAAGGGGTAGGTTAGTTGAAAGCGCTAATCGCACTATTGGCAGTGCTGTTCGTTGTGTTGCAATGGCGCTTCTGGGTGGGGGATGGCAGTGTGCGGGAGTTGGGCCAGACACGCGATGAAGTACAGAAGCTTAAAACGAAGCTCAACCAACAGCGTGATGTCAACACGGCACTCCGGGCTGAAGTCACCGATCTGGTCGACGGTGTGGGGGAAATAGAAGAACGCGCTCGCGGCGAGCTCGGCATGATCGGTCAGGACGAAACGTTCTATCAATTCGTCGGTACTCGTCCTGAGCCCGCCGCCGACAACATCGCCGACGGCAAGTCCGTTATTGTTGATGGAGCGGCAACCGGAACCGGCCAGTAGTGAACTCAGCGCGTGACGAAATAGTCGCGCTGCTGCCTGCGGCGGGTACTGGCAGCCGCATGGGCGGTGAGATACCCAAGCAATACCTGGCACTTAAAGATGACACCGTGCTCGGCACGGCACTGGCGCGTCTGCTTGCCGTGCCGCTGGTGAGTCGGGTGGTAATCACCGTAGCGTCCGCTGAATCGGAGCGCGTTATACAAAGCGCTAAAAACATCCATGTTACGACCGGTGGAGACACGCGAGCGGAGTCCGTGCTGAATGGTCTTTACTACATTCGCGATTCCCTGAATTATCGCGGACGCGTGCTGGTGCACGATGCGGCGCGACCGTGTGTGCGCGTGGAAGACATCAGTCGGTTAATCGACGCGGTTGCCGATTCGCCTGACGGTGGCATTCTTGCGATTCCGGTGCACGATACACTGAAGCGCGCCGATGCACACCAGTGCGTCGAAGAGACGGTATCGCGGGACAATATGTGGCGCGCCGTGACGCCTCAATTGTTTCCGCTTGAGCTGTTAATTGAGGCGTTACTCGATGCGCGCGATACCGCAAAGCAGGTCACCGATGAGGCTTCGGCGATGGAGTTAGCCGGCTTTCGCCCGCAGCTGGTTGCGGGGGCTGCAGACAATATTAAAATCACTGTTGCCGATGATCTTGCATTGGCACGGACAATTCTCAACTCACAGGAAAGCACATGAGAATAGGCCACGGGTTTGATGTGCACGCTTTCTGTGAAGGTGATTCTATTGTGCTGTGCGGCGTCCGGATACCGCACGACAAGGCGTTTAAAGCACACAGTGATGGCGATGTGGCGCTGCACGCCCTGTGTGATGCCTTACTCGGTGCTGCGGCACTTGGAGACATCGGCAGGCATTTCCCCGATACCGATGCGCAGTATGCCGGAATCGACAGTCAACTGCTGTTGAAGCAAGTGGTCGAGCTACTCGGCCGCAAGTCACTTCAGTGTGTCAATGCGGACATTACCATCGTCGCACAGCGCCCGAAACTGCAACCTTATATCGAGTCGATGTGTCAGACAGTGGCTGATGTTATTGGCATTGAACGCGACTGCGTCAATGTCAAAGCGACCACCAGCGAGCAGCTGGGCTTTACCGGTCGGGAAGAGGGCATAGCCGCCTATGCGGTGGTGTTGCTTGACTGAACGTCTATAGCAGTTTTAGATATTCAAGCAAACGCTTTATTGCTTACATGTTGTCTGTTATTCACAAACTGGCGAACAGGACCGATCGGACGCGGCAGTCGCAGCACACACTGGCTCTTTACAAGAGTTAGCAGTGTGCCGCGGCGCCGTTGCAACTTATTCGGGGTTCATGCCCCTCAGATATTTAAAGGCTTCGCTTTCGGTAGACAGCATTAGCGTGGTGTTATCTCTAATAACCGATTTGTACATCTCCATGGTTTTCTGGAACTCATAGAATTCCCTGGCTTCATCGCTCTGGTCGTAGGCTTCTGCATAGATTTCAGTGGCCTCCGCATCGGCGCGGCCGCGGATTTCCTCGACCTCGCGATAGGCTTCCGATTGTATCCGGTTCAGGTCGCGCTCTTTAAAGCCTTTTATTCTGGCCGCCTCACCATTGCCTTCAGAGCGGAACCGCTCTGCGATCTGCCGGCGCTCACTGATCATGCGGTCGTATATTTTTGGTCGCACACTTTCGTTGTAGTTAATTCGCTTGAAGCGTATATCCAGTAGTTCAATACCGAACGGTTGCAGCTTCGGCGCCGCAGCAGTAAAAATTTCTTCCTCTACCAGTTTTCGGCCCTTTCTGATCGGTACCAGCGTGCCGAGCGTGTTGAGTTCTTCGTTAGTCAGTGAAGAGTCGAGCAGCGGTTTGCGGTTTTTGGTGGTTCGGATGATTTCGATCAGTTCGTGCTTTGCCACCGCGTTGCGTGTTTCACTACCGAGGATATCGTCGAGACGGGATTGAGCACTGCGTTCGTCCCGCAACCTTAAAAAATAGGGTAACGGCTCCACGATACGCCAGCGTGCAAAAAGATCGACTGCGATATATAGCTTGTCTTTGGTTGGCATATTACTCGGACTGCCGTCCCATTCCAGAATTCGTTTCTCTATGGAGTTGATTTGCTGGATAAAAGGCATTTTGAACTTTAGGCCCGCTGTGGTTACTGCTTCACCGATTGGTCGGCCGAACTGCGTAATGATCACCTGTTCGGTTTCTTTTACTGTATACAGCGAGTTTGCCAGTAACAGCATGATGCCTGCGATAACAATGATGCCCAGAGATTTCATTTGGCGGCTCCTCCGTTGCCAATGGGCGATTTGAGTTGCAGTAGTGGCAGCACCTGTTGTGATTTTTCATCCATTATTATTTTCGCGTCGAGATCGGGCAGGACTTCCTGCAGCGTTTCGATGTAAATGCGCCTGCGGGTGACCTCCGGTGCTTTCAGGTATTCGGTGAGTACCGCATTGAATCGGGCCGCATCCCCCTCGGCCTCGTTGATACGTTTTAGTCGATAGCCGTCTGCTGCGCGAATGCGCTGATCTTTTTCACCTTCAGCCAGTGGCACCAGCTTGTTGTACTCGCGCCGTGCCGCGTTGATCAGGCTCTCTTTTTCCTGCTGTGCCTGATTCACTTCGTTAAAAGATTCCTGAACCGGGCGCGGCGGGTTGATGTTTTTCAACTGTACCTGATCGATACTGACCCCGATGTTGTACTTGGTGGTGAGTTCCTGCATCTTCACCAGCGCTTCGTCTTCGATTTCCTGCCGGCCAATGGTAATGACTTCGTCGACGGTTCGGTCGCCAACTACTTCCCGCATCACGGATTCGGAAAGGTCGCGCAGTGTCTCTCCGGGGTTACGCACATCGAAGATATACTTTCGCGGATTTTCAATACGGTATTGTACGACCCACTCCACCAGGGCCGCGTTGAGATCACCGGTAACCATCTGGCTCTCGGCCTGCGGGTTTTCACCGATTTGTGTCGGGTTGGTTGCACCGCGGGTGCCGAAGCCGAATTCCTGCTTGAGCTGGCGTTTTACCGGTACGATTGTCACTTCATCAGCACCCCATGGAACCTTGAAGTGTAGTCCGGCGGGTTGTTCTTTTAGATATTTTCCAAAACGTGTCACCAGCCCTACCGAGTCACTGGGAACCGTATATACACCGGTGTAGACGAACAGGGCTGCGGCAATCAGGGCAGCTATAGCGAGAATCCGGAATGAACCCGTGGGAAGCTTGAAGTTAAATCCTCCCGGTCCGCCACCACCTCGTGATTTTACAATATCCCACGGATTGCCCCCGGATGAGTTCTTCGCCTGATCGAGATCGATGACTGACATGGCTTATCTGATGGTGCTCGGTTGCTGGTTATCTGCAGCGAGTATAGCTCGATAACCAAAGCGCAAGATATAGCGTTATTTTTCCGCGAGGGGGCAGTCGAATGGTCGGTGAAATCTGTGCCAATGGGTCGGATGCAATTTTCGCAGACTCTATGCCGAGTGTTTAAGGACAATGCGTCATGTGGTGCCGTTGACGCCGCTGTTCAGCAGACTCAAGGCGCCGTCCATCCTTTCGATAAAGGATCGCTATAGGGTCAGTGCGGCCCCAGAGTCCGGTTGACAGTTTTATTAGGTGATTTTCGTTCGCGGCTTCTGATGAAGGTATGTGCTTTGTGGTTGTGCGTGTGGTGATTTAAAAAAAGCCCCGCATCGGCGGGGCTTTTGTTTGTACTGCCTGGTGAATCGCAGGATTACATAAAGCCTTTGAGCTTCTCGAGGATCGGCTCCAGCACCGGCTGCAACACTCCCCAGATACCGTCGTCACCCTTGAGCTTATCGACGACCGGCGTCAGTGCCTCCATACCTTTGCCGGTTGCATCGGCAATAGCCGATTTGGCCGAATCATCAGCACTGCCGAGCATGCCGGTCAAGCCGTCGAGCTTGCCGCCCATGTCTTCCAGGTTGGGCAGGGCTGCTTTGGCACTGTCGACATCAGTGATACCGCCGAGAGTCTCTGTTGCTGAGCTGAACATGCCGGTCAGCTGTGAGGTGATATCTCCGTCGGCCATTGATGCAACTGCACCCGCGGCATCGCTGGCGGCATCTGAAGCAGCATCGGCTGCATTACTGACAGCGTCTTTAGCGGCATCGGTCGCATTACCGACGGCATCGGCCGCACTGCCTGCAGCGTCTTTCGCAGCTTCGGTCGCATCGCCAACAGCGTCCGAAGCGGCATCGGCTGCATCGCTGGCGGCGTCTGATGCCGCATCGGCCGCATCTCCGGCGGTTTCGCTGACTGCAGTCGCCGCATCACCGGCATCGACATCAGCTTCGTTCATTTTCTTGTAACCAAACCACGCAGCGATTGCGATCAGTAGCGGAATCAGCCACTTCCAGAAGCCGCCACCGCTTTTGCGTTCTACCGCGTCAGCACCAGTACGTGCTGCACTGCTGACCGCATCGCCTGCGCGACCTGCAGTGTCTGAGGCTGCCCGCGCAGCGCCGCCGATGGCTTCGCGTCCACCGGTGACCGCACCACCGACTGTATTACCGGCGGCGTCGACTCCGCGTTGTGCTGCTCGACCGACGGACCCGGCGGCGTTGCGTGCTGCATCCGTTGCACCCTCTGTGGCATTGCCGACGGTGCGTCCCGCGCTGCGTGCTGCATCCGTCGCACCTTCGGCTGCATTGCCTACACCACGACCCACCGCGCCAACGGCTCCTCGCGCTGCATCGGTTGCGCCTTCAGCCGCGTTGCCCACACCTCGACCAACAGAGCCGACTGCGCCACCCACGGCACCGGCTGCACCGCGAGCTGCATCTGTCGCACCTTCGGCCGCGTTACCGACCCCGCGACCGACTGATCCGGCAGCGTTGCGTGCCGCGTCAGTCGCGCCTTCGGCTGCATTGCCAACACCGCGGCCGACAGAACTGACTGCACCACCCACAGCCCCGGCTGCACCGCGTGCCGCATCCGTCGCGCCTTCGGCTGCATTGCCAACACCGCGGCCGACAGAACTGACTGCACCACCCACGGCCCCGGCTGCACCGCGTGCCGCATCCGTCGCGCCTTCAGCTGCATTGCCCACACCGCGGCCGACAGAACCGGCTGCACCGCGTGCTGCATCGCTTGCGCCTTCAGCGACATTGCCGACTCCGCGCCCGACTGAGCCCACCGCACCACGTGCTGTATCAGCTGCACCGCTGGCGGTACTGGTAACCGAGCCCGTTGCGCGTGAACCCATACCGGCCGCTGCAGCCGCGACACCGGCCGCACCAGCGGCAACCTTGCCGCCGCTGAAGCCACCATCACCGCCCATACCGGCAGATTCGAGGTGGCTGATCAGGCCCTGCGGCAAGGCTGCAGAAATATTGCTGCCCTGGCTTTTCAGCATGCTGGCCAGTCCGGTCGCGTTGAGTCCGTCTGATTTGGATTTGCGCTTGAGCACGCCCATGATCATTGGCGCGAGCATACCGAGCAGTGAGCCCGCCGAGCCTTTGCCGAGCCCGGTAAAACCGGCCAGACCGGAGATCATGCCGGTTACGCCTTTGTTGCCCATCAGTGAGCCGAGGCCCCTGGTGCCTGATTCAATGAGTGATGCCGACTGATTGTTGCCCAGCATTGAGCCAATGTTATCGAGCAGGCCGTCGTCCTGATTGTCGACGAGATTAAAGAGCGTTTCCGCACCGGATGGCTCCTGAGCTGCTTCGCCAATGCCGGCCAGCAGGGTCGGTACGGCACCGTCGATTGCTGAGCGGGTTTTATCGGGGCTTTCGCCCAGAAGTCCGCCAATTTGTCCGACCAGCTGATCACTGAGTTGGCCTTTGACGGCATCCATGATGTTAAATGACATGCTTACTCCTGGTTTAATGCGTTCGTGAGTGTGGTTCGTATCGCACTGGTGTGCGTGACGCACGTGGTCAGAGTGAAAGTTGGGGGCGGGGGCAGGTCGGCTATTGTTGTTTTTACCGATACCGCGCTTCCACTGAACGGATCAAATAGTACCAGAAATCCACCGTCGAGGCGGTTTAGTGAACTGTAAAATAAGGATTCAAGTTGGGGGAAATTCTACGTTAAATCAGTAGTTTCACGGGGGCAGGGGGCTGCCTTTGTGGTGTCAGCCGGACAGGCGTTGCCGGGGACCCGCCGCAATAAGTTGCTCGAATGCCCCGCTGTCGAGAGGTTTGGCGTAGTAGAAGCCCTGGCCATAGTCGCAGCCGGCATGTTGCAGTTGCCGGTGTTGCTCTTCATTGTCGATACCCTCTGCAACCACATTGAGCCCTAGCGCCTTGGCAATGTTGATTGCGCTGCACACAATCGCCGCGTCTCGTTTGTCGGCATTCATTTCGCGCACAAAGGTCTGATCGATCTTGATGGTCGAGGCGGGCATGCTTTTGAGATACTGGAGCGACGAGTAGCCCGTCCCGAAGTCGTCGAGTGAGACGCCGAAGCCAAGGTTGCGCAACAGGGCCAGATGTTTGCGCCCGGCCTCCAGGTGCTTGATCGCCACCGTTTCGGTGAGTTCCAGGCTCACGTCCCGCGGTGACACGGCATGTTCGTCGGCCAGTGACACGATTTTTTCAGCAAAGTCGCTCGCCTCCAGTTGAATGGCGGAAACATTGATCGACACAAACAGCCCCGGACAGTCGAGTCGCTGATGCCAGGCGGCCAGTTGCGCAAAGCTTCTCGACAACACCCAGTCACCGACCGCATGGATGTCGCCATACATCTCCAGAATCGGCATCAGTTCTGCGGTGTCGAGGTCGGCGGGTGAATCGGCAATCCACCGCAACAGACATTCACAACCGACCACACTGCGGTCGCTGATTGCGACGATGGGTTGATAAGCCAGTTGAAACAAATCGTCGAAATCGCGTTCGCGCAACAGATTGATAATCTGTCGCTGGCGTGACAACGCGTACTGCGCATGCTCTGAAAAAAGAAAAATAGAGCCGCGCTGATTCCGCTTGGCCTGCAGCAGCGCCTGCTCACTCAGTTTAAACAGCTCGGCAATATCGAGAGTTTCCACTTCCTGTACGGCAGCACCGACAGAGCATGTGACGTTGATGTCGGTATCGTTGAAGATAATCGGTTGCGCGATAACCGATTGTATTCTGTGAATGATGTTCTCTGCGGTTTTCGGAGCGATGAGATCACAGAGCACAATCGCGAAATGATTCGCGTTCATGCGGCCGACCCGGTCCTCATCACGCAATTCGCCTTCGATCCGGCTCGCCACTTCCTTTAGTACGGCATCGCCGGCAAAGTAGCCGAGCGCATCGTTAATGCGTTGAAAGTAGTCAATGTCCAGAATGGCCAGTGCAATGAATTCGCCATCGGCGTGTGGCTGTTTATGGAATTCGGAAAGAAAGGTGGTGATTGCTTTGCGGTTGGAGGTGCCGGTAAGTTGATCTACCGATGCCAGTTCGTTCAGCGCGTGCTGCTTTTGGTTGAGTTGTAGTTTGGTGTTATCCAGCGATTGCTTCAGGGATCGGTGGTTTAAATACAGGCGCATAAACAAAAACGACAAGACACCAATGACACCGATGGCGGCAAAAAGCAGTGGCTGGCCGGTCTGCTCCAGCGGCACCACCGGGCTGCCGGCTGGCTGGGCGGCTGTCGCTCGGTCAATCTGTGTGGCCTGCGCAAGAGCCGTCTGAAAGATATCAGGGCTGGCCCAGGCAGCGGCATGCACTGTCGCTGCGAGCGGTCGAATTATCGACGGACGGAGTGTCTTCACAGCATGGGTATCATTGTCAGGCGCATGGCATTAGTTTTCTACTCAGAGGTTATAGCAGGCGCTCGCGCCATACGTCTGCTTTTTGGTGCCGGCTGAGTGTTGCCATGGCCGGACTGGTCGAGGGCAGTGACACCAGCTTAATGTTGCCTGTGTCGATGCCCTGCAATGCGTGTTTTCTGAACAACTGCTCGGCCGCCCGGCCATTAAAAGCAATGGTCCTGATTTGTCGGTGACTGCTGATAAACGTCGTAAAATCGTTGCAGACAATGCTGCTGTGGTCAATGTTCGAATCGAGGCTGCCGGGGCGCCGGCACTGTGCCAGTACATCCCAGAGTGCGATACGCGCTTCGTGTAGCAGCTTGAGCTTCTCACTATGCGTGGCTGGTGCAGCCCCCGTGCCGTAAAGGGCCTGCATAATGTGCCAGAAGCTATTACGAGGATGCGCGTAGTATTCGTGCGCATCCAGCGACGCTGAGCCCGGCATCGACCCGAGTATCAGCAGTGTGGCGTCGGGCTGAGCGAGCGGGGCAAACGCGTTCAGCACGGGCGCTTCAGCCGTGGTCATCATTTATCATCGGTGGAGTCTGATTGAAGCGATCATGCTGGCAGGTCAGGAGCCGGATGCGTCTTCACTCAGGCGCTTGAAGTAGTCGGCGGTGCGCTTGCTGAAACCGGTGGCGGGTTTGCTGTTGCGTGCGCTGCGGATACCGCTGATACCCTGTGTTTCCCGGTAGATACTGAGTTCCAGCTGTTCGAGCTGTCGCAGCAGCAGACGGACGTCGGCGTCGATGCGGCGGTCGTTTTCCGGGTTGTCGGTCGACAGTCGCAGTTGTTCCGCCATGGCCTGCATATCGGTGATGGTCGTTTGCGACAAACCTTCAATGTCGGTGTCCGCCAATTGCGTTAGCTCGGTGGTCGCTTCGACAATCAGTTGCTGCTGACCACCGTTGATCGGCGTCGATTCAGTCAATGTGCCTCGGTTTTGGCCCCATGCTCCGGGCTGCCCGCTGCCGGTGGTGCCGGGCTGATTTCCCTGTTGTTCGCCGTTGGCCGCCTGCGAATTACCGCGCTGTCCGCCGGGGCTGCCTTGCGCCTGCTGTGATCCCCCATTTTCTCCCTGCTGCGAAGGTTCTCCGCCGCGCTGCAGTGACTGGCTCAGTGCCTGACGCAGGGTTTGTATTGAACGTGCCGCATCTGCAGCAGTGGGCTGTTCGGTCCCCGGCTGAACGGCTTCGGCAACGGCGGATTCGGTTGCCTCGTTTATATCGCGCTGCAGATTGCGCAATGCCTCGGTGACGCGCTGTTCGCGCAGAGACGCCTGTGGTGCCAGCCCCTCCTCAATCATATCCCCGGCGATGCCCATCAGTTCTGATGCCTTGGTGGCGTCGAGTTGATCCAGTGCCTGTTGCAATCTTTCACTGGTTTCCGGTGCATCCTCGGCAAAACGCTTTGTCGCGTCTGTGAGCTGCTGGCGGATTTTTTCCAGGTCGCGCTGCATCTGTCTTTTCTGTTCAGCCAGCGCGTCCTGTTGTTCCGCGGTCAGACCACTGCTGAACTCATTGCGATTGCGTGCTTCGATAGAGCGCTGCAGGGCATCTCGCAGCTGTTGTGCCGTGTCGCGCTGCTGTTCCGTCAGGTCGCGTACCTCATCGGCTGCGGCGGCGAGTTGATCCTGCAGGCGTTGTTGTCGCGCCTGTTGCATCTGTTGCAGTGATTCCTGCAGACGCTCACTGGCGGATTCGAGTGCCTGTTGACTATCGGCCGCATTTTCAGCGTTTTGCAGATCGCGTATTGCCTGCTCCAGGTTTTGCATTGCCTGCTGCTGGCTGCCCTGTGACCCATTGGTGCCCTGGTTTGCATCATTTGATTGCGCGCTGCTTTGTCCCTGTTGAGACTGTCCCTGTTGTCCCTGTTGTCCCTGTTGTCCCTGTTGTCCCTGTTGTCCCTGTTGTCCCTGTT
>CAZOXM010000085.1:5044-8073 GCA_964583825.1 uncultured Granulosicoccaceae bacterium | reverse complement strand
TGTCCCTGTTGTCCCTGTTGTCCCTGTTGTCCCTGTTGTCCCTGTTGTCCCTGTTGTCCCTGCTCCTGAGGCTGGCTGCCAGACTCGTTTTGCGCTGACTGATTTTGCGAGTCTTGTTGTGATGAGTTGCGTTGCAGTTGTTCGAGTTCGCGTTTCAGTTGCTCAAGCTCGCGACGTAGTTTTTCCTGCTCCCAGCGCTCTGCCATCGACAGCTCGTTGTCTTTGGCTGCGTCGGCCAGACGCTGCTGGCGTCGCGCCAGATCTTTGAGTTTTTTCAGCGCATCGTCTTCCGACTGGTTACTGCCCGCTGCACCCGGCTGCACCCGGTCAGGCGTTTCATACTGGTTTTTGGCCAGATCCATTTCCAGTTCATAGATCTCTGCCATATCGCGACCGGCACCACCACCCTGTCCGCCGTTTTGGTTCTGATTGATAGTGATGTCGTTGAACAGTAGTTCGCCGCGCCTTAACAGTTGCAGTGCACGCTGCTGATGACGAACGGCTTCCTGCAGTGACTGGGTGCCGAGTTCATCTGCCGACGGCCGCATTTCATCGGCTGCCTTTTTCATGTAGTCGACAAACTGGGCAATCTTCGGGTCGTTGTCCAGCAGCTGTCTGGCCTCGGCGCGTTCTGCCAGCTTTTGCGCCTGATCGGCAAGCTTGGTTTGCAGGTCGGCCAGCAGAGCAGCGTTTTCCTCGAGAATACGTTGCTGCGGAGTATTGCGTCGCGGGAGGCCGCGAACGGGAAACGCGCCGCTGCCGTTACCGGCTACGGGTGCTGACTCCTGCGCTTTGATGAGGTTCCAGGTGGCCACCAGTATTTCGCGCTGGCGTTGTGAGATTTCCCCCGGTGGGGGTTCCTGCTGCCCACCGCCTCCGCCGCCACCCGATTGTTGTGATTGCGTATAGCGTCGTTCAAACGGACGGATATCAATAAATTGAATATCGGTGGAGGTGGATTGTTCGCGATCGCGTGCTTCAGCGTAGTAGGTAAGCAGGTCGCCGGGTATCAGCGGCTCGCCAAATTCGCTGCTGAACTCTTCGAGCATAAAAACGTGACGGTAATCGTCTTCGGCATTCAGCGCGACAGTGGCCCATTCGCCACCATTGAGCGAATAATGCAGCAGCACATCGTTGACTTCGAAGTCATCTGCGGCGGTGGCGATCACGGTAACTTCTTCAATCGCTGTGGCGTTGTGATCACCGGCGGGCAGGGTAAAGCTGATTGTCGGGCTCGCGTCTTCGGTGATCTCAATGGTGTATTCCGGTGACAGCATAATTCGGTCGTCGCCAAACAGATCTGCAAGCTGATAACTGCTGTTGTTTTCATCGACCGTGAGGGAGGCGCGATAGGTCAGGTCATCTTCGGTGCTGAGCTTGCCGGCTACCTGATCGACCAGCAGCTCACCGTCACTCAGGGGCTTGTCGGTTTTGATCAACAGTTCGACAGTGGTACCGCTCACCGCGGCGATGTTGCCGCCGTTGGCCACCGTGCGCGGCTCGCGTTTGGTCCATGCCGGGTAACGGTAGGTGAGTTCCAGGCTTTCGATTTTGGCGGGCACCACGACTTCGACACTGGCCTGCTCGCTTTTGGTGAAGGCAGAAGATACGTAGTAGTCGAGCGGGTCGCTGATGCCGTACATCGTGAACGCAAAGCTGCCATCCGCGCCGCGATTCATCGCGATCGTCTCCCACGTGTCTGATGATCCGCTGCCGTCGTCCTTGCGGATGTGAAGTTCGGCAAAGTCACTTTCAAAGCCGTCGAGCCATGCCACGACCGATAAGCTGTCACCCAGCCTTATTTTGGTGTCCCCGGGTTCGAGTGCGATCGTGCGTTCCGGCAGGATGTCCTGCTTGTACCAGCCGAACCACAGGTGCTGCATACCTGCCCGCCACTGCATGGGCATGGTTGTGAACAGCCACGCCAGCAACAGCACCAGACCTCCGCCGGCAATGACAGGTCCGATAATTTCAGAAGTTGGCAACAGTCGGTGTACCGGTGCATCGGTCGCTCTGCGCGTGGCATCTTTCGCGAGCAGCGACACAAAAGGGGAATCGGCATGGCGACGTTTCATGTCGAGGTAGGTCTCTGCACGACCGTCGAATGCGGGTACCGCTGCCTCTATTTCACTGGCGCCATCGGCGATATTAATTTTATTACGGGGCTTTAAAAAGCAGACCACCACTATGGCCACCGCGCAGCCCAGTAACAATAGTCGCGCCGGATAGTACAGCCACGATGAATAGGCGAGCGTGTCACCGAGTACGGCAGTTAAAAGCGTGACGGTGACTGCCACAAACAGAATGGCCGCAATCGTCACGGCCAGACTGCGCGTGCGATAACGCTGGCGGTACTGCTGCAGATAACGATCGAAACGCTGTTGATAGTTGATGCGACTGTGTCTGCGTGCCGTCATATCATGCCCCACGTTTAATCAGCAGATGCCGGTGACTGTACAGCGACTCGGCCATTGCCACCGCCAGCAGACTCAGCAGGATCCAGATCCATAGACTTTGCTGATCTGATGCGTTGTCATCCGTATTGCCTGCGGTGTTCCCGGCCACAGCGGTTGTGACACCGAGGTTCTGCCACTGCTCCATCTGTGCTGCGTCGATCACCTCAAGCGATGATTCCTGTGGATCAGTGTTTACCGACAGATAGCGATTGCCAGCCGTGCTTCTGACAGTGTACACACCAGGCTCGGTGAAGGTGAAGCTGCCGCGTTGATTAAGCTCGGCCAGTTCACGCAACGACTTGCCGTTGCTGTCCAGCAATTGCGCGCCGGGTGACAGACTGATGGCATCACCAATGGCGAGGCTGCGATTCGATGCGGATTCACCGCGCAGGTACTCGATTGAGCGGATAATAAACGGCACAAACAGCGGTTCGAGTGCAAGGTTGTTCCATAGCGGATCGAGTGCACTGGTAAACACCAGCAGACGACCGTTGCCGACGTTACGTTCAAGCAGCAGCGGGCGGTTGTTGTCGGTGGACAGAATTACCCGGTCGGCGGCGTCGACACTGACAG
>CAZOXM010000085.1:0-4944 GCA_964583825.1 uncultured Granulosicoccaceae bacterium | reverse complement strand
GTGAACACGCACCGGCAGCGGACTCTGTTGTACCAGCCCGTTAAGCAACGGGGTGATGCGACTGAACTCCAGTCGCAGTGCACCGGGTGACAGTGAAGCCAGTTGCCGCCGTGCCGTTTCGGCGGAGTAGTCGCCATCGTCTGTCAGCGCGATTTCAGCCCCCGCGCCGACCACCAGAATCTGATCATCTGCGGGTATGTTTCCGATAATATCGCCGGCGATGCGTTGTGTGTTGTCCCAGCGGGATTGATGACTCTGTGACATCGAGGTATCAACAACAATAATGTGTCTGCTGGCGTCATTCGACACCAGTCCGAGTTTTTCGATAACCGGTTCGGCAAACAACAGGGCGAGCAGCGCTACGGCCAGCGTACGCAACAGTAACAACAGCCAGTAGCGCAGACGCGACTGTTTCGATGAGACCGTTTGTTGTTGCTCCAGAAACATGCTGGAGCTGAAGTCCTGTCGCGGCGGATCGTCAGTGCTGATCAGGTGCAGCCACCACGGTAGCGCCAGTGCCAGCAGACCGAGCAGGAAGAGTGGGGCCAGTAAGCTCATCGCATACCTGCCGTTTGAATTTGGAGCAGCTTAAACCCTGTGCGATTAACTATCATGCCGCTTACCTTTGCTGCTGACGCACGGTCAGGTAATGCTGCAATAGCGCATCGAGTGGTTTCGCCGTGTTGCTCAACACATGGGTGAATCCATAACGACTGGCTGCAGATTTCAGCGCCTCGACGTGTGTGGCAATGCGCTGCGGGTATTCATCACGCATGTACTCAGCTGTCACACGCACCTCGGCTGACCCTTCAATATCGCGCAGTGTGGCTGGCGAACGCATTGATTTCAGAGTGTCACTCGGTGCCAGTTCACCGGCATCCAGTAACTGAAACAACACCACTTCATGACCGCGGTTGACCAGGGGCAACAGGTGTTTGCCGAGTGCGTCGACATCACAATAAAAGTCCGATATCACAACCAGGATGCCGCGTTTGGTGATGGTGCCGGTAATGTGTTGCAAGCTGTCGTTGATCTCGGTGCCTTCCCCGGCTTCGGTACGTTCCAGCAGCGCGAGCAGTCGATACAGCGTGTCGGGATGAGATGCAGGTGGCATGACTTCGCGAATACGGTTGTCGAACAGTGTCGCGCCTATCGCATCATGTTGTTTGCGTGCGATGTAGGCGAGGGTGGCACACAGGAATTTCGCATACTGGAGTTTGCTGACCTCACCCGAGCGATAGCTCATCGATCCGCTGACATCGATCACCAGATTCAATGCGGTGTTGGTCTCACCGAGGAAGCGTTTGATATAGGTTCGATCGGTTCTGGCGTAGACATTCCAGTCGATAAAACGCGGGTCGTCGCCATCGTTGTAGGCTTTGTATTCGGCAAACTCCTGACTGAAACCGAAGTAGGGAGAACGGTGCATACCGGTGAAGAAGCCATCCACTACCGCTTTGGCAACCAGTTCGAGGTTGGACAATCGCGCCAGTGTGGACGGCACAAGCCATCGATGCGGGTTGCCGCCGGTGCTCGTGTTGGTGGATGCGTTCATTTGTTTTTCCGCCGCGTAAAAAGGCAGGCTATCCCGCTCGCGTGCGAACGATCTCACCAATCACATCTTCCATGCTCACACCATCGGCATCGGCAAAGTAGTTCAGTAATACGCGATGTCGTAACACCGGTGCTGCCAGTGCTGCCATATCGTCAGTCGTGACGTGGTAGCGGCCATTCATCAGCGCCCGCGCTTTCGCAGACAATGTCAAAAACAGGGTTGCACGTACACTGGCGCCGAACTTGACGTACTTCTTTACAAGCTCCGGTGAGGTTTCATCAACGGGGCGGGTGGCGCGCACCAGATCTACTGCATATTGCGCGACTGACTCTGACACTGGTACCTGCCTGACCAGTTGTTGAAAGGCGATAATTTGTGCAGCATCGGTACATCGGGTCGGGGTGGGGGCGGAGACGTCCGACGTAAAACGTGCAACAACCTCGAGTTCATCGCGTGCCGGCAGGTAGTCGAGCATGAGGTTAAATAAAAAGCGATCGAGCTGAGCCTCAGGCAGCGGGTAAGTGCCTTCGAGTTCAAGTGGGTTCTGTGTCGCCAGTACAAAAAACGGATTCGGCAGTTGATGCATGGTGCCGCGCACGGTCGCGGACTTTTCCTGCATCGCCTCGAGCAGCGCTGCCTGAGTCTTCGGTGGCGTTCGATTGATTTCATCGGCCAGCAGCACATTGGTAAACACTGGTCCCGGGACGAAAGTCCAGCTGCGTCGACCGGTTTCGTCTTCATCGACGATATCGGTGCCGGTGATGTCCGTCGGCATCAGGTCCGGGGTGAATTGTATACGATTGAAGCCGAGACCCAAGGCTTCGGACAGGGTGCGTACCAGCAGTGTTTTGGCCGTACCCGGCATGCCGGTGATCAGGCAGTGCCCACCGACCAGCAGCGTGATAAGCAGATGTTCGACAGTTTCATCCTGACCGACAATGACATGACCGACCTGTCGTCGGATGTTGTCCATCACATAGCGAAATTCTTCAACGTCTCTGGCGGCGTTATCTGCCGTGTGATTGTCACTCAAGATGAATCTCCGGTAAGTTCAACAAGCAGGTCCTGCGCCTCGCGGAAAAACGGGGCCTGTTCCAGCGCCTGCAGTACATTGCGTTTGGCCAGGCGTATTTCGCCCAGCTGCTGGTAGGTGCGGGCGATGTTCAGATACACCACCGATTTGTCGTGCGGGTTTAAACCGAGCAGGGACTTGAACTCCCGCAGCGCACCTTCAAAGTTGTTAGTCTCGTAGTAGTCCTGCCCCAGCTTTTCGTGCAGGTCAATATTGTTCGGCTGCACCCAGTTAATGGATTCGAGCACTTCAATGGCTTTGCCGGTATCACCATTGTCGCGCAGTCGATGGGCGAGCTGGTGCAGCATGTCAGGTGCATACCCGCCGTACTCATACCACGTGGTGAGTGCTTCAACGGCCGCTTCATTGCGCCCCATGGCGACGTAGGCATCGTGCAGGGGTACCCAGACATTGCCCTTGCCGACATAGTCCGGATAAATCTCGTTGGCCTGATCCGCCAGTGCAATCACGGTTGTCCACTGTTTGGACTGATGCGCCCGATTGGTCGCGGTGACAATTTCGCGCCACTCGTCAAACTGCGAAATGATCGCGCCGAGTTCCCGTTCAATGAACTCATCGAGCGCGCGGTCGAGTTGTGCCGGGCTGATGTTGAGCACACTTTGCACGGCTTCGGTCGTATCCTCTCCGTTTCTAAACGCCGTCAGCATGCCCGGCAGCTTTTCGTGTCCCCACTGCTCACTGATCAAAAGACAAATCAAACCGGCCTGCATGTAGGATACGGTCACCTGGTTCGGATAAGTCGGGCGAACAAAGCCATTGTCCAGCTCTGCTACCGGCAGTAACCGGTTGTCCCTGATTGCTTCGAGCACATCGATAGGGATGTGCCTGCCGGGCAGTGGACCGGTCGTCCACTCTTCATAAACCGAGACACCTTCGGTAAACCAGCGCGGCATGCGGTGGTTGGATTTTTTAATGGTGAATACGTGTGCGAGCTCATGCCACAGTGTACTGCCCCAGTGAAAGTCGCCAGCAGGGCGTGCCGACGGGCTGTCCATCGCCAGCAGATAGCCGAAAGTGACGCCGAGCAATCCGACACCGGGTGTGCTGACGGTACGCACGGCAAAGTCATCATGATTCGGGAAGAGCTCAACGATCAGGGGTTCTTCCAGCACAAACTCGTAGCGGCTGGTGAAAGTATCAACGGCCCTTCGCGTCAGCGCTTCGACATACGGTGAAAGATACGTGGCTTCGTCGCGGTGCAGTCGCATGACCACCGGTACGGTGCCGTCACCGTTAAACGAATACTGTGCAACGGTATCGAGGTCTTTAAAGTCATTCAGCGTTTCCAGCAAACGCAGTGTGTTGACGGTGGCGGTGTCGTACGGGTCACCGGAGTAGGCAATCTCAAGGTGTTTTTTTGCGCCTTCAATATCGTTGAGTCGCAACAGATTGATCCCGAGCTGAGAGTGTGCACTCCAGTGGGTCGGTTGTACTTCAACAGCCTTTTTTAACAGTGCGACCGACTCGCGGTAGCGGTAGTTGATCAGGTGATAGTGCACCGGAATAAAATGGATGTCGCCATACGCGGGGCTGTAGTCGAGCGCTTTTTGAACCCACGGGCTGTCGTCAATGTCCCGCAGTAGATCGGATGAGACTTTCAGGGCATAGATATCGAGTGGTGTGATGTTGTTTTTGGTCGCGCTTTCCAGCGCACGGTTGAGCAGTCGGTCAGCTATGTCGAGATTGCGCGATTCCAGCGCAAGCCGTGCCTGCAGCAGCAGTAACTCAACATCATCCGGGTGTGTTTCCGCCAGCTGTATTAACAACTGACGACCCTCGGCCCCCGGCTGCGTCAGCAGGGCTGCAACCAGTCCGGTTTGTGCGTGCAGATAGTCCGGGTCGAGTTGCATGGCCTCTTCAAACAGTGGCACCGCTTCACTCGGCTGATGGGTGCTCAGAAACAGTCGGCCCCAGCGCGCACGTATGTGGGGGTTGCCGGGTTGTTCGGCGACTGCGCGACGGAAGTATTCATTGGCGGTGCGCGAGTCTCCCAGCGCCCAGTGCGCTTCGGCCGCGACATGCAGGGAGTCTGCGCGGGTCAGTGGCTGAAAGCAGTTGATCGCCGCTTCGATGTCGCCGCGATTATAAATATCATCGCAGCGCAACAGCTGCGGGTCGCGATTGGGGTCGTATTCTTCAGCGGCGACGCTGCCGCCTGCCAACGCCGTAATGGCCAGAGCGAGGACCGCCGCGTAGCGAAGGGCACGATGCACCATCGCCCGACAGTACAACCGTCTATGATTAATTGGCATTGGCTGCCCCTCCGGCATCTATGTCGCGCTGAACTTCGGCCAGT
>CAZOXM010000084.1:0-19701 GCA_964583825.1 uncultured Granulosicoccaceae bacterium | reverse complement strand
CTGCAGTAGACTCTCCATTGGCTGCTGGTGCGGTAGACTCAGCCGAGGTTGCTGCTGACTCACCCGACTTGTTGCCAGTTCCACCCTCAACAGCCAACTGCTGATCACCAGGCTCTACGTCAACCAATACAGGTTTGTCCTCCACACTGGGTGATTCCGCTGTACTCAAGGTAGATTCCACCGAAGCAGAATCGGGTGTATCCGGATTGTTCGCAGCAGACTGCCTATCTTCTTCCTCCTGAGTTGGCAAGCGAGCGACGACTTCCTCCACACCCTTAGCTGAATCAGGCTTCCCGGTAGCCTGCTGGGTAACAACGACCTCAACTACCTCAGTCATCGTCTCATCTGTTTGCTGGCCCGGGTTAGCCACAACACCGTCTCCTTCGATATTTGCATCGATTGGAGAATCTTTGGTAGCCGACTCCCCGGACTCCTCAGAGAGACCAACCTCCAATTGCAGCTGCGCGCCCGCTTCTGGCACTTGCTCCGTGCTTTCAGACTGCTCATTGAGCTCACTTAACTCTGACTGCGATACAAGCACAACATCTGACAATCTGCGAAACGCCCCCTCATCCACACCAACATCCAAAGCATAACTGCCATTACTTGCATCGTATCCGCGAACTGTGTATCCCGCCGGCACCTCGAACACGAGTTGATTATTGCCGTGCCCACTGCAAACTTCAAACACACCGTCAAAACTCTCAGTGAAATCTATCGTTTCACCTTCAGATGAGATCAACTCAACCAGTACATCGTCCGCTAGCAGATCCGCAACACCTCTCAGACCATTGTTATCTAAATCGTACCAAATCAGCCCACCCAGACACCCTGGCAATTCTGAGAACTCAGGCGTACGCGTTCCATCACTCTCCCCGCTAAACCAGCATGTAGTGTCGTCCTCCCATCCAAGTCCATTAGGATTTTCAAGAGCGGCAGATGAGCAAACAGGTAACACACCGGGGACTATGCAAGATAAAGAATTTTCGTAACCCCAGCCGTCACCGTCTGAATCCGTACCGGCAGTTGCACAGAAAGGAACGGTACTAGCCTTCGCTAAACCGATGTCCGGCGAATTTACCGCCTCAGTACTTGCGTCGCCCACCGACTCAATATCAGTTTCTGTAAGGGAGTTCGCCGCTGCTAACGCCGGCTCGCTATTTTGATTAGCTGTAGGCAAATCACCATCCTGCGCCTCACAACCGATCAGGAGAAAAATGAGAATTCCAAATCCAAATACACTTAGTTTCTTTGACAACATGGTAGCCACAACTTATCCCCGACAAACCAGAATACTAACATTGCCGTGGGGTTACGACTCAAACTGGATATTCTTTAACGAGTAGCGCCGGAGCTGATTGACCAGACTTCATTGAGCAAAGCACTACAAGTAATTGATAACCCAGAACAACACGCCACTAATCACGTCAAAACTGCACAAAGGTGTGTCACCAATTTCACATTACAGGCAAGTCAAACACTGGGTTTACGACGGCGTTGGCTGCTTACTCTATAGATACATGTTGCCTGTACGCCTGTACTACATTGTCCAGGTAATATTTGTCCAATGCCCGAGATTTTTCAGTCCTACTGCGATCAGACCTAAGTGACCGCACCATCGCTTCTGCCAGCGCTGATACGTCACCCGGTTGTGTGAGGGTACCTAGCCTCCCACCCTCCAGTATCTCTTCCGGGCCGCTCGGACAATCCGTGGACACTACTGGCACGCCACACTGTAGCGCTTCAATAAGGACCGTTGGCAATCCCTCAAAATGGGAAGACAACACAAAAAGTGACGCCGCGCTCATATAGCTGTATGGGTTCTCTACAAAACCAGGGAAATCTACTTGATCGGTCACTTCAAGCTGCTCAGCCAATGACTGCAAGGCTGCCAACTCCTCCCCTTCACCCAAGACAATGAGCCTTGCATCAATGGACTGCCGCACGATGGCAAACGCTCTTAGTAGAAGATCGAAATTCTTTTGATAGGTCAGCCTACCTGTCGCCAAAACTACCGGACCTCGGTTATCACACAACCATGAGTGCTCACAAGGTTGTTCCGATTTATGCATCAGTTCAGGCGTGATAACCGGATTTACCTGTACCGTCAGCAGTTCCCTGGATAAACCGGTTGAGCTTACAAGATCACTCGCAACACCCTCCGACACAGTGAGAATTTTGTCAGCGTAAGGATAGCTTCGCCGAACAAGGTACGGAAGCAGCCTGGAGCGAAAATTCTTTTGGCCCTTCAGCGCACTGCTAAAATTACAATGAACGGATACAACAACCCTGGTTTCTACCCTGGCGAGGGCAACCGCCCATATGAGGATAAGGTTAGTGGTATCGAGGGCCGAAAGGACTGCAGCAGGACGAACCGCACGTAAATAACGAATCAACGGGATAATCGAATAAAAAATTCGCTTTGAGTCCAGGTTGACCACATTCACCTTGGGTGACACCTGCTCAAGGTACGGACCAACGGCCTGCGTTAAGACCAGGTCAACCGCAACATCATCCCGCTCCACCAATCCATGAGCGATGTTTAACATCACCCGTTCGGCACCACCGTTAGCCAGGGATGGCAGCAGTAGGGCTATGCGCCCGCCCGTAGCTTCAATAACCCCCTCCTCCACAACCTCGTCTGACGTTGCTACATCGATCATCTATCGCTTTGCCGTCGTCAGGACATCCGAGATCACTTCAAGATTGTACTCAAGAAAATCACTACTCAGTCCTGGGTGGCACATTAACATAACGCTTTCTTTTCCGAGCATTACCGCATTTCGCAGACGTTTATGTTCACCGTATTTTTTCGTAAATGCTTGCTCGAGATATATTTCCGGACAACTTCCACTCGCGCAGGCCCCACCCTTGTCGTTGACCTCTTCAACGATTCGATCACGAGTCCATCCACTTCGAAGGCTATGCTCATTTATAAAAAAGTAATATTTGTAGTATGCGTGATGGATATGCTCTGGAGGCAAGGTAGTTCTTACAAGACCATCGAGTCTACTTAGACCTTTGCTGTAGACATTCGCATTGTCGTTACGGTCAGTATTCCAATCGTCCAGTAGCCCAAGCTGATAAAGTCCCAGCCCAGCCTGCATCTCAGTTAGTCGCAAATTAGTGCCGAAGTTGTCATGTACAAACTTAAACTGCCTGTTCTGCGGAGGGTTCTCCATTTTCTGTCTATTCTTTCCATGATCCTTATACGACCACATCGATTCGAAAAGGTCCGGGTTATTAGTTGTAATCATGCCGCCCTCACCACCGGTGGTCATAATCTTATCCTGACAAAATGACCATGCGCCAATGTCTCCCATACTACCAACAGAGCGCCCTTTATATTTGGCACCATGCGCCTGTGCGCAGTCTTCAATGACAAACAAGTTCCGTTGTTTCGCCAGCGCCATTATCGAATCCATTTCGCAAGGCCATCCTGCCAAATGTACGCAGATAACAGCCCTTGTTTTATCAGTCAAAACTGCCTCAATGGTCTCGGCAGTGATGTTTTGACTGTCCAGGTCAACATCGGCGAACACCGGTCGCGCATCAACGCTTTCAATCGACGAAGCAGAGGCCATGAATGATCGCGGTGTTACAACCACCTCATCACCGGGGCCGAGACCAGCGCATTTCAAGGCGAGTTCAAGTGCCACCGTACCGTTCGCTAGCGCAATTGCGAATTCACTCTCAGTGGCATTCGCAAAGGCACTTTCGAACTCTCGGCCGCGCTCACCGGTCCAGTAGTTTACTTTATTGGAGAGTAATATTTGCTGTACAAGCTCGCCCTCGGCGGCGCTGAAGTGCGGCCAGGGTGCTGGGGTAATGTTGCTCATTTATCTTTTTGTGTAGTTGAGGCACTTGCCTGCATTGTTGTTGGACATCAGGCATCGGAAACATCAAGTAGACTCAACTGCCCCTCGGCCGTCCGAGACTTGAGGCCTGCTGCACTTATATTGACACCAGTTCAGAGTTGCCTGCTGACTGAGCCCTCCCAATCCGCGGGGAACAGTTCTCGCTGCGCGCGATTAAGACAAGCTAGCGCGCCAACCTCACCACACGCTTATTGGTAGCTGCCTCACAGACAGCACGCGGCAGCCCGCTTCTATCCGGCTCATATTCGGAAACCATTTGCTGCAACTCGTCAACCATACCGGCATCCGGGTTGGCAACCATCACCTCTTTCATTTCCTCGAGAAGCCTCGCAAGCTGTTGCCACTCCAGGAATGTTTCCTGACCTCGCATTATTTTTGAATGCTTGGTTGCTTCCGCGGTTTCGTCAATCAGCAACTCTTCAAAGAGCTTCTCGCCTTCTCTCAGTCCGACGTACCGTATTTCTATCTCACCCTTGGGGTTGTTATCGTCCCTGAGCGTTTTGCCGTGAAGATAGATCAACGATTTGGCAAGATCTGCTATCTTAATTGGCTGACCCATATCCAACAGGAATACATCTCCTCCCTTTGCCAATGCACTGGCTTGAATCACCAGTTGAGCCGCCTCCGGTATGCTCATGAAGTAACGCTCTATCTCCTCATGAGTAACAGTAACCGGACCGCCTTTCTCTATCTGATCTGAAAACCTGGGCACGACGGATCCGGAGGAGCCAATGACATTGCCGAACCTAACCATGCTCATCACGGTGTTCACGGAGCGATCTTTAGCCGCGTCGTGAGCCTTGGCCTGAACGATAAGTTCTGCAACCCGCTTGGTGGCACCCATTACGTTGGTGGGACGCACCGCTTTGTCAGTGGAGATAAGCGTAAAATTTTCCACTCCACACTGAAGTGCCGCTTCAAGCGTGGCCAGCGTGCCGAATATGTTTGTTTTTATCGCCGGCTGAGGATTTCGCTCCACCATCGGCACATGTTTGTAGGCTGCTGCATGAAAAAGAGTTTGAACCCCGTACTTTCTGATTGAGTTTTCAACCGCCCCAGCTTCACATACGTTTCCAATTACACAACATACTTCCGGTGCTACACCATCGAACTCAGAGGCGGCCAGAAGTTGCACCAGTTTCTGCTCTATCACATACATCGCTGCTTCGGATACGTCGAACAGTACGAGTTTCGTAGGCATCAGCGGCAAAATCTGCCTGCAAAGCTCACTCCCGACTGACCCTCCGGCCCCGGTAACCATGACCACCTTTCCGGAAATATTCTTCACCATCAGAGCCATATCCGGCGCGACAGATTTACGCCCAATCAGCTCTTCTAAAGGCAATTTCATTGTGTCTCGCGAAGTAACGCGATTTGCCATGATATCGTCGATAGACGGGAGCGTTCGTACACTACAATCGAAGCGCTGGAGCGACTCCAGCATCGCTTTCATACGTCGCTGATCAACAGAGGCTATGGCCATCAGTATGGTTTCCACCCCCAATTGCTTCAACCGCGCGGGCGTTGCTGGTGATTTAGGGTCGAGAATTTCCGCTTGTGCGAACATGCGACCATGATAATTTTCGTTATCATCCAGCCATACCACCGGCCGGTAGTCAGTGCCTGCTCGACAGATGTCCATCACCCGACGGCCGAGAGATCCTGCGCCATAGATCGCCACAGGCACTCCTTCGTTCACGCTCTGCGAAATTCCTGTCGTTTTCCAGAGGTGACGGGACGCCCCACAGAAAAGAAGCAGCAAAAGCCCGTAGATGACAAACGCTGATCGTGGATCTGGCTTGGGGTCGATTAAAAACTGAACTACCAGCACCAAAAAAGCAGACACGATGACACCCTTAACGATGGGAGCCATCTCCTCAAGAGAACTGAATCGAACCATCATCGAATAAACACCCACACCGCTGAAAATAAACACGGTAAGCAGTGGCACGACAACGTAGACAGGTATGAATTGCCAAAGATCGGCATCGATGAGCTTTAATTCGTAGGCGCAGGTAATGGCCAGGACAGAAAAACACCAGTCAGCACACACCGCAACACGCTGCCGAAGACTCCGCCCTGAATTCTTTACGTTCCTGACAAACGAGTTTAGGGTTGCACTGAATACTCTGTGCTTGTCTGATCCTTCCGGGATCAAGGTATCCACCTCATGTTTTTCTTTCTCACTTGACTGAACGGGCAGCCGCTCGGCGGAGGCAGGCACAGCTTTGGAATTTCCCTGGGTAGTCTCGCCTAACATACTCAACACTCTATTCCTTTATGATGTTCCAACCGGCACGAACAGGCCCTTACGCTCGCTACATACTAAGGGAGGCGTACTTCAATTCTGTTGCTCAGATCGCAAAATTTCAAAAATACTCTTACTCGCGATAAACAACCGGTGTTAATTCAGAAGGAACTCACGCGACAGACTTGAACGGAGACTGTATTACCCAATCTCTCGCTCGTCAATGTCATGACAAAAATAACTTCATTACTACTCGAATTGTGAAACAGACTGTAAAGAATTCAAAACAATTGAGGTAGATTTACAACCGAACCCCCGCCTCGCGGAACGTGTTGCAATTCTCAACTTTTCCGTTGCGCAGCCCTTCGGTGAACCACTGCTGGCGCTGCTGGGAACTACCGTGAGTGTACATACTTTCATGTGGCGTATGACCGGCTTTGCGCAGCAGTACGTCGTCGCCGATCTGGGCGGCAGCGTTGAGCCCTTCTTCCAGATCGCCGGTTTCCAGAAAGTTAGTGCGCTTTTGGGTGTGGTGCGCCCACACACCGGCGTAGCAGTCCGCCTGCAGTTCGGTCAAAACTGAAAGGCGGTTGGCGTCCACCTTTGAAACCTGACGCTGCATACGCTGCACTTTCATGGAAATGCCTTCCAGGTTCTGAACGTGATGCGCGACTTCGTGCCCGATGACATAGGCCATGGCGAAGTCTCCAGGGGCACCCATTTTCTGGAGTTCGCGGAAAAACGATGTATCGATGTACACCTGCTTGTCACCCGGACAGTAGAATGGTCCGGCCGCACTGCTCTGGGTTCCACAGGCCGAGCGCACTGCCCCTTCGAACATCACCAGCTTAGGTGGCTGATAGGTGGCACCATAGCCGCGGAATATTTCACGCCAGGTATCTTCTGTATACCCCAGCACTGATGATACGAACTGCCCGGCCTGATCATCCTTTCTGGCGCTTGCGTCATATTCTACGCCGCCACTGGAAGGTGCCAGTCCGCCTCCTGAAGAAATTCCACCCAGACCGCCCGTCATGTTGATCAGCTTCATCGGGTTGAAACCAAATATCAGCCCGGCGATGACAATGCCAATCGTCATCAACCCGCCCATCTTGGACCCGCCACCCCGACGCGCTACGGTACCACCGCCGCGCTTGCCACGACGATCTTCGACGTTAGTGCTTCTTCGACCCTGCTGCCAGCGCATCTGAAAGTCCCTGCCACTCAATAAACTTAATTGCGCAATAGTGCCAAATTATTCGATTAATTAACACTCGTATTATTGCGGCTACGAAGACAGCACAAAGAAGATACCAACGGCACAAACCGAATAACGACTTACTTCGCAGTAAAACCTCCATCAAGATAAATCACCTGCCCGGTGATGTAATCAGAAGCCGAAGCAGCCAAAAACACGGTAAGCCCATCCAGATCTGTTAACTTTCCGTTACGCCCGATAGCGGTCTGAGCCGCATTGCGTGTGGCAGCTTCGCTGTTTTCAAACACCGGTGCGGTCAGCGCGGTCGGGAAAAAACCGGGGGCAATCGCATTACAACATATGCCGCTGGCCGACCAGGCCTCGGCCATCGCCCGGGTGAGCTGCGCTACACCTCCCTTACTCGCACCGTAGGCCATACTGTTTGGGAATGCCCTTTCAGACTGGAGCGAGGCAATATTGATAATTTTTCCGTGTCCGCATGCCTGCATTGCAGGCACAAGCTCGCGTGCCAGAAAAAACGGAATCGTCAAATTCAAAGCAATGGTCTGATCCCAACTGGCACGGGTAATTTCCTCAGATGGCTGCCGGAGATTCACGCCGGCGGTATTGCAGAGGATGTCGACCGGTCCGGTCCGCTCAATCGCCTGCATTAGAAAACCGCTCAAATCCGCCGAGAGCAAATCGGCCTGCACCGACTCGCCATTTCCCGGCAACTCCTGCATGAGCGACTCGAGATCCTCTGATTTGCGACCCACAGCGATCACTGTGGCACCGGCAGCCGACAGAGCGATCGCCTGTCGGCGCCCAATACCCGAAGTTGCCCCCGTGACCACGGCTACTTTGTCCGCCAGGGAAAACAGATCGGCTGTGTCATTACTCATGTCCGGTGTCCTGTACGCATAGATGTAAAAAAGAGCGCAATTGTACGGTATTGGTCTGTGCTTCAGGGTCAAAAAAGAAGGGAGGCAACTGATTTCGGACGGCCCACCCGATGCGGGCCTGATCGGCGAAACCGTCAGACGAATGGCGAAGCATGAACTACACTCATAACAAGCATCAGATTGTCCGATCATCAAAGGGCCTCTGGTCGGGTGTACCCATCCACGATCCACAACAATCATAAAAAAAGCAGGTCACACCATGCTCAACAACCACGGCTTTACCTACTCAACGACAAGACGTTTGGCAATCGCCGGGGTCACAGCCTGTTTCCTGGTGCTCAGCGCATGCGACAGCACTGTACTTACCTGCCAGACAGACTGCTCAGAAGACACCGACACCACATTACCGAATCTGATCGAAACAGCGACGGCCGCAGGCGACTTCACTACCCTGATGTCTGCGCTGGAGTCTTCAGGGTTGAACCAGGTGCTGGCGGATGATTCCGAGCGCTTTACCGTGTTTGCTCCTACCAATGCAGCTTTTGATGCACTGGGCGAGGAAACACTGACCGCTCTGCTTGCAGATAACGATGCACTAACGGACACCTTGCTCTACCACGTCCTGCCCGGCAGCATCGATGCCGAGAGCGCGGCTGATCTGGTCAACACTTCCATCGCTATGCAAAATAACAAAGCAGCGATGCTGACCCTGGACGGTGACACATTAAAAATTAACGATGCCAATATCATACAAACTGACATCACAGCATCCAACGGCATCATTCACGTGATTGATGTAGTACTAACCCCTCCGGTTGAGACCATTCCAGTCAATCTAGTTCAAACCGCAATCAGTGCGGGCAACTTCACCACGCTGGTCTCGGCGCTACAACAGAGCGGGCTGGACCAGGTATTGGCTGATTCCGCTGAGGAATACACGGTGTTTGCACCGACTGATGCCGCTTTCGAGGCACTTGGCGGAGAAAACATAAATGCACTACTGGCCGATGAAGCAGCACTGAACAGCACTCTCCTCTACCACGTATTGCCCGGCACGGTAGATTCGCAGACAGCCATTAGTCTTGCTGGTAATAGTGTCACGATGCAGAACGGTTCATCAGCAGAGATAAGCCTGGACGGCGACGTTCTGAAGATCAATGATGCCAGTATCACCACAACAGATATCGTGGCATCCAACGGCATCATCCACGTGATCGACGCGGTGCTGACGTCACCAGACACCGACACAACACCTGCCACTGTGGACATCGCGACAACACTTGCGGGTTTACCGGATTACAGCACCCTGCTCGCCAACCTGCAAAGCACAGGTCTCGATGATGTATTGGCCGACAGCGCTAAAACTTACACAGTGTTCGCACCGAATAATGCAGCATTCGCCGCTGCTGACACCGCTATTCAGGAAGCACTGGCAACTGATGCAAACGCACTTGAATCGGTACTACTCGGCCATGTGTTCCCGGACAGCATCGTCCCGGCCGCCGTCGCACTGACACTGGATGGCAGCGAAATTACTATGGCGAACGGTGCCAACCGCACCATTTCGGTCACTGACAACAGGGTACTGATCGATAGTGCGACCGTAATCGAGACCGATATTGAGGCGAGTAACGGTATCATTCACGGAATAGATACCGTACTGCTGGATTGACGATTCGCACAGTCGTTCCGCCACACACAAAAAAGCCGGGGTCATACCCGGCTTTTTTATTGTAATTTCACTGGTGGCAACAAGACCCACCCGGCAGACGCCAGCGGGTTCGAGGGCTACACCCCGACACCCGATGCTCTCAGAAACGCCAAAATGCCGTGCGAATCATCAAAGATACCGCGGTAGAGCATTTCCGTGGCCACATAGATTAATACGAACAATCCCAGCCATGATATCCACGGATACCGGACCAGCAACTTCATAATAAAAGTCGCGGCGACGGCCATTAATACAATTGCGAGTGCCAGCCCAAAGATCAACTTGCCCGTATCTCCATCGGCGATCGCTGCCACTGCCAATACGTTATCGAGCGACATGGAAATATCGGCGATTGTGATCGCAAATAGCGCCTGACCCAGCGTGCGACGCGGTTTACCGGTGTAACCCGCCTCCGGATCATCGGCCAGCTCCATTTCATGTAACGCCTGCTCATCCGTGTGTACTTTTATCTCGGTATACAGTCGCCAGCAAACCCAATACAACAACAGCGCGCCAACCAGCAATAAACCGGGCACGCCGAGCAGTTTCGTCGCAATAATCGCGAACACAATACGCAGCACTGCCGCCACGACCATACCAAAGAGAATGGCCTTTTTTCTAAGCTCCGGTGCCAGGCCCGCAGCCGCCATACCGATTATTAGCGCGTTATCACCCGACAAGACGATGTCAGCGATGATAATGGAACCGAGATCAATAATGTGTTCTAGCATTAACCTATAGCCAGGATAAGATTGGAGCGAAAGAGAGTGTCTCTCCCGCTGCGTAAATAAGATTGTTCACTAACCGCTAAGTCGGGCGCCTACGGGCACCACTCACACTGCCTTGTCAGGACTGACAGCACAGGCTCACCGAAGTCTCGAAAAACGGTAGTGACAGTTAGCCGTAAAATGCCTGCCAGGAGAGCATTTCCTACCCTCCCATCACCTCCGGAAGCCAAAGTACAAGCTGCGGAAACAGAAAGATCAGCATCAAACCCACAAGCTGCACCAACATGAATTGCATCATACCCAGATAGATGTCTTTCAGATCCCAGTTCGGTACGACGCCCTTCAGAAAATAAGCTGACAACGCCACCGGCGGCGATAGCCAGGCCGTTTGCAGATTGACCGCAACCAGAATTCCAAACCACACCATCAGGTCATAACGCTCCAGTCCATGCACCGATAGCGCCTCGACTGTCGGCAATAGAATGGGAACCACAATCAGCACGATCGGCACCCACTCCAAAGGCCAGCCCAGCAAAAAGATCAGTGCCATGACCAGAAGTAAAATCAGGTAAGGCGACATCTCAAGACCAAGCAGCAGCTCTGTCATCATTTTCGGTGTACCCAGTGCGCTGAATTGCGCGCCGAAAAAGTTTGAAGCCGCCACCAAAAACATGATCAGTACAGTGATTTCCAGCGCCTTGACCAGGCATTCGAAAAACCCCGGGAAAGCAAATTTGCGATATCCGATAGAGAGCAGGATCGCACCAAACGCGCCCATAGCGGCAGCTTCGGCCGGGGTGGCAAAGCCAAGAAGAATGGACCCGAGGGCGAAAGAAATCAGAATCGTGGGCGGCATCAAACCCGCGAAGAATTCATCCCACAGATCAGAAAAATAAAAGCTGTCGCCATTTTCCCGGTCGTAGATCGGGCGGCCAAGAAACGCCAGTAAAACAATGAATGCAGCAAAGATGATCGACCAGATCGGCAGACCACCATCTCCCATGTTCGCGATGATCATATACAGATGAAACAGCACGGCGATCGGCACCACAATCCGCAATATGCCCGGATTTCGATAAGCGGCGTAGGCCACCGCCAGAGTCACCAGCATCACCACCAGTCCGCCGAACGGCATGATCCCGCCGAACGCGCCGCCGATGCCCAGACCGAAGACGCGACACAAAGTCAGAATGCCGAGGCAAATAAGTGCTACTTCAGCGCCATAGAATCGCGAAGTTTGCGGCTGATCTTCCTCAGAGAGAATTGGACCCAGATCAGGGTTGAGCCAGCATCGACCCAGCGTATAAAGCAGATAAAGAGACGCCAGCAGCGCGCCTGGAATAAATGCACCGCGGAACAGATCAAGCGTCGAAACCTCAAGCACCGGCCCCATCACGATCAGCATAATCGAAGGTGGAATCAGAATACCCAGCGTACCGCCCGCCGTAATCGTGCCGGCCGCCAGCTTTACATCGTAGCCAGAACGACTCATTGTCGCCCCTGCCATAATACCGAGTAGAGTCACGGAGGCACCAACGATCCCGGTCGCAGCCGCAAAAATGGTGGAAACGATCAACACCGCGATAAAAAGCGCACCTCGTACCCGCGCCATGATCATTTGAATGGATGCAAACAGGCGCTCCATCAACCCGGCCGCTTCCATCACGATCCCCATCAAGACGAATAGCGGCACCGCCATGAGCTGATCGTTCAGCATGGTGGAGTTGGTATTCAGCGTCATCAACAGAGTGGTGAGCTTGAAATTCGCACCCCAAATGCCAAACACAAAGGCGAGAAATATCAGCGTAAACGCAATGGGAAAACCGATGAAGATCACAAAGAGCATCACCCCGAGCATGATCAGGCCGATAATCGGCTTATCGAGAGACGGACGTGCGCTCATCAGATCGGTAAACCACGCACCCCCGGGCAAGATATCAGGGGTAAATACTGCCAGCACCAGCCAGATCAAAAGAATCAGATAGACCGGCAGAGCCCGCACAAACCAGCGTTCACGCTTTTTTCCCATTTTATGGAAGGCGCGGAAAATCTCCGGAATGCCCTGCAGCATCAACAGAAAAGCACCGACTGGCATGGCGAGTCGCGCTGGCCACAGTAATGGTCCCCAGGCGCTGTCAACCTGCATGGTTTCGCCAGCAGTCAGCGTCTCTTTAAAGGCTGCCCACATACCGATCGGCTGATCGCCAGCGCTCGCGGCGAGACAAAGCGCTTCCCACCACTCGCCGACGGACACATTGGACCCGGCAAATGAAGTCCACCAAAACTGCGTGGATACCAGCGCAAAGAAAATCATGGAAGGTATGAAAAACAGCAGATACAACGTGGCGTCCACTGTTGCCTGCGTTTTGTTCGACCAGAATCGATAGAGGAAATCCGCGCGTATATGTACGCCGCGCATCAGCCCGTAACCCGCCGCAGCCATAAAAAGCACACCGGCGATCATGCGACTGGTGTCATAGACCCAAAGGGTGGGTCCGAGGTTGAGGGATCGTGCCAGATCCTCAAACCCTGCATTTTGCAGGATTGAGAAAGAGTTTCGTGAGATAACCTCGAAGACCACAACAGCTATCAACGGCACCAGTAATAGCGCGATGATCTGACCTGCACGATAGTTAATAACATCGATGGCAGCAGTGATCGGGCGCTGCCAGGCCGTCATGTCCTCGGGCGTTTGACCGGGCGCCTCTGCACGCCGTTCGGCGATAAGCTCGTCCGCGATTTCCAGATCGTCTGGATTCGGCTCCTCAGCCATGTGGGGTTTCCTTCGCTAGACGGGAGTTATATTCCGCGTTCTCTGTTCGACGCTTGAATTGGCGATGCCTCGGAAAAGGACGCCTGGGCAAAAAAGCCCGTATTGAACACTGATTTTTGCCTACAACAAACACGGGCTCCCGAATGAGAGCCCGTGCAAAACACTTTTACTTCAGTGTATCGGCGTGCGCCTTACCCAGGCCCGCATTCGAAGCCTGTGCACCCGCCCAGAAAGGAACTGCAATGTCAGCGAAGTCTTTTTGCGACTGCCAGACCTCTGCGAAAAATTCATTTTCGTCAGCAGCTGTCTGTAACGCCTTTTGCGCAGCAGACATATACTCAGTGAAGTATTCCGCCGGAGTATCTTCGAGGATAACGCCGTGGTTGTCTGTAAGATCCTTGAGCGCCTTGCCATTTTCATAGATGCGGTATGACATGGACTTCGACAGCGATGCATTGGCAGCAACTTCCAGCGCCTTTTTCTCTACATCGGTGAGCTTGTCATAAACATCGCGGTTGAGATACATGTCCGCGTTCACGACCACCTGGTGCAGACCCTGTAAGTAGTAGTGTTTCAGCACTTTCTGAAAACCGAACACAGAGTCAGGCTTCGGGCAGCACCATTCAGCCGCATCGATTGTGCCCTTCTCCAGCGCGGGAAGGATGTCCCCACCGCCCATGGCAACCGCCGGCACACCGATATCTGCGTAGGCAGCGCCTACCATGCCCGGAGGCGCACGGAAACGCATCTTACGGAAATCGTCCATCGACTCGATAGGCTTCGGGAACCAGCCCAGCGCTTCAGGCCCGACTGGCTGCAGCATAAAACCTTTGACGTTAACGCCCATTTCGTCCCACAGACGATCATACAGTTCCTTACCTCCGCCGTACTGGAACCAGCTTAGGAACGCGATGTTATCCATGCCGACACCCGCGCCTGCTACCGGTGCTCCGAACAGGTTTGCAGCGACATGCTTGCCGCCCCAGTAGTGAGTCCACGCAAAACCCGCTTCGACCAGGCCCGCATCGACCGCGTCCATGATGTCACGAGGACCAACGACCGCGCCTGCTGGCAACACTTCAATTTTGAGTGAACCACCGGTGAGGTCTGAGACGTCTTTGGCAAATTCCTTGAGCATGAACACTTCGTCTGCTGTGTCAGACAGCACCGATTGCACCCGAATGGTGGTCTCGGCGTTTACCGCGCCGAAGGCCATGGTCACACTCAGAGCAGCCGCGCTGAGAAGATGTGTTGCTTTCATAATTTCTCCAGAGATTTGTCTAGCGAGAGAGGCGATCGTTGTGCCCGGCAACCGCACGGACATACCGCTGACTATGAGCAACCACTTACAACAAGTCAACCGCATTTGCGCCATTTTTAAATCGTAGTCCCGTTAACCTGACCATGCATGTGGACCGGCTGACGGGGGACAAAACGATTCAGTCGCTACTGAAATCCATCACATTCAACCGTGTGTGCATCCGCAAACCCCCGCACAATACTCGCAGAATCCGTCGTCATGGCGAACAAATGAAAATCCGGCAACGACTTCAATACCGGCACAATCTCCCCGAAGCGGGTTTCCATCTGGCCCAGTACGGTGTCCCATTCTGGCGTGTCCCTGCCTACTGGTGATACCGCCACAGGAAATGTGACGCGCCGGCGCGCGTGAAGATTCTCAGCATGCGCCTCATCCTCAATAAACAACAGGCTGGCGCGGGGGTTCTCCAGCAGGTTGCCGGTGTGCACCGAAAGCTCACTGACAAAGACGTACAGCCTGCGCTCCACGATGACATAGGGTGTGTAGCTGATTTCCGGCACCCCGTCGCGGGTGCAGGTCGCCATGAGAACCGTTTTAAAGCGTTCGCACAACGATTTAATATCTGCACGAAGTACCGCTGTCTGATCATCAGGTGACATAGACACTGATCCAACTCACAATAGGGTGATCACAGAGTAATTATACCCGGCACACCTGACAAGGTGCCTGAACCGACCGGAGATATATCAGATGAGAAATGCCATCGCCGAGCATGACAAGCAGTATGTCCTGCATCCCTACACCAATCTTTCCGCACACCAGCAACTCGATCCCTTCATCATTACCCACGGCGAGGGCATCTACGTGTGGGACGATCAGGGCAACAAACTCATCGAAGGTATGTCGGGCCTGTGGTGCGCTTCGTTAGGCTTTAATGAAGAGAGACTGGTAGAGGCTGCCGCCCGACAGATGCGTAAGCTGCCCTATTCCCATTTGTTCAGCCACCGCTCGACCGAACCTGCAATAGAACTGTCACAAAAGCTGATAGACATCGCGCCGGACAACATGACGCGCGTTTTCCTGGTGAACTCCGGCTCCGAAGCGGTCGATATGGCAATCAAGATTGTCTGGTACTACAACAACGCACTGGGTCGACCCAACAAAAAGAAAATCATCGCTCGCAAACGTGCATATCACGGTGTGACTATCGCCTCCGGCAGCCTGACGGGTCTGCCCTACGTGCACGACGGCTTTGATCTGCCGGCGATTGATGTCATTCATACTGAAACGCCCCACTACTATCGCGAGGGGCACGATGGCGAGTCCGAAGAAGACTTCACCGAACGCATGGCGCAGACGCTTGAAGCACAGATTCTGCAGGAAGGCGCCGACAACATTGCGGCATTTATCGCAGAACCGGTCATGGGCGCCGGCGGCGTACTGATTCCACCCGTCCGTTATTTTGAAAAAATTCAGGCAGTACTGGATCGACATGACATTCTGTTGATCTGCGACGAGGTGATCTGCGGATTCGCCCGTACCGGTGAAATGTTCGGCTCGCAAACGCTCAACGCAAAGCCGGATCTAATGACTGTCGCCAAGCAGCTGTCATCAGCCTATCAGCCGATTGGCGGTGTAATGTTGAGTGACAAGGTGTACCAGGCGCTGGAAACCGGCAGCGATCAGCATGGTATGTTCGGCAGTGGCAACACTTATGGCGGACATCCGGTCGCCGCCGCCGTGGCAGCCGAAACACTGAATATTTATGCCGAGCGCAACATCGTCTCACAAGTGCAATCGCTGTCTCAGCGTTTCCACGATGGCATGCAGGCACTTGCGAGCCACCCACTGGTTGGGCAGGCACGCGCTATTGGCCTGATCGGGGCGCTGGAAATCGTGAAAGACAAAGACACCCGCGAGCAGTACCCGGTGACTGACAAAGTGGCGTACCAAATCGCCGGGTATGCGCGAAACCATCAGCTGATCGTGCGCCCGACACCCGGGGACAGCGTTGCCCTGTGCCCACCGCTAATTATCAGCGAGTCAGAACTGGATCTTATATTCGATCGACTTAAAAATGCACTGGATGATATGCACAACACCCTGTAACAGAGTCGCAAAGTAATGCCCCTCGGCTACCCCCTTCTTCTGCAGCCGGGGGCGGGCTGTTTACGCAGCTCTGGCGCGGGCACTACTGTGTTGTCAGTTAGCTTTGCGTCCGTGTTGTTACCGCGATCCCACGGCTCGCTTGTCAGGCGGTTGGAACGAACCACCACCGAAGAGGACGCGCGATATTCCACCGCGCCCCGATACCGGTCACCGAGTAACACGGTATTATTTTCCACGATAACGTTTTGGACGTCCTGCAATTCAATCCCTGCATCGCCTGCGATTGAACGGGTGATAAAGTTGTTGCGAATTACACCGCCGCTGTGCCCCCTGCCCAGACCAAACGCGATATTGCGATAACTCTCCCTGATGGTGTTTCGTTCAACCAGGGTATCGCGGGAGTTGCTCCACACGAGTATGGCCGGGGAACTGATATATCTTCCGCAATCCCGGTTTACATTACAGCCGCTTCCATCGCCGTTGATGTTGTAGATAAGGTTGTCCCGAATGGTCCAGGCAATTGCACCATGCAAATCGATTGCACCGTTATAGTCGCCCTTTGCACCGCGCTCGGTATAACCAATAGATGAACAGGCAATAATGCCATTGCGCGAGCCGGTATTGCTCTTTATATGCTGGGTACCGATGTCGAACACATGGACATTATAAACAAGCGGTGCCAGTCCGCCGCCCAGTTCCGGTTTTACGTATATACCGTGATCGCGCATGGCAGTAACGGTCACATCGGCGATGGTGACCCGGTCACCGGCAATAACCAGACCCTGACTATCCCGTCGATAGCCCACACCACGGATAATCACCCGGTCTCTGTTGCCACTCGCGGATCGAACTGTCACATCGTCACCGACTTCTATCTGGTGATCTTTAAACTCGTACGTGCCATCCGCCAGCAGCACCTCGGAACCGGGTGGAGCAGATTTAATGATGTATACCCAGTCGTCTTCGAAGTCGACATGAATGACATTCGCTCTGGGTCGGTACAGTGCAGAATCCGTATAAGCCGGACAATACTGCGGCACTTCAGGCGGTAGCCGCGCGGGCATCAAGTCCTGTGCAATGCCGGGTCGCATGTGCACAAACACTACCCCCCAGACTACAATCACAAGCGAGGCCCGGCGCAACCGGTAAACCAGGGAGGATGACTTAAAGCACATTCGGGGAAACCGACTCAGGGATCAATGCGGCATTGCAGGAAGTCACATTATAGCCGGTTACCATTATCGAAATGGCCGACACTGCACACTATCTCACAACAGCGAGTCAGCCGGGTTTTGGCGGTCGTTGCGAAATCCACAAATTTATGGTGCCTGACACCACAATCTGTCCATCCCGATCGAAGGCCTCGACTGTCACCGGCAAATCACCCGGGTGCCACGCATCTGCAGACACCTCGGCACAACAGCGAATGTCCGAGCCTGCCTTGTTCGGATACGTCAGTTCCATACCCTTGGGAATCCAGCGCAGATGAGCAGGAATAGAGGCCTCCGACATAAAACCCATGGCCATTTCCAGACCGTTTGCAATGGCAATCACATGGACGGTGCCAATATGATTTTCAACTCGCCGGCGTTTGCGCAGTAACACTTCACAACGATTGGGCTCAAGCAACTGAATCAACGGCGAGATGGTTGAAAAATACGGCGCCTTGCGCGCTGCATACGCTGAAAACAACTGTCGACCGAATGGCCATCGCCCGGCGCGTTGATACATACCCAGAAGTTTATTGGTCATGGTCACTACATCCTTTCATTTGCTCTCGGCAGCGCACCGCTCGCGGTGAGGAATCAGCTAACAGGGTTTTGAAAAACGTTACGAGCGACGGTCTGAGTAGGCCCATGATCACTGTAAAATGGCTGCCGAAAAAGCGCAGTTTATGGGTTATAAATGAATATTTTGAGGGGGAATTTAACGCCCTCAGACCTAGCGCAATAGTTTTTCAACACCCTGCTAATCGTTTTCTTTCCTGTCATCGACGATACCCATGGTCGCAGTTCCACTGTGCCCCAGCGCCACAGTGGCGAACGGCCCGCCATGACACATCTGCCCTGCATCACTCGGATCGGCAACCGGTGCGCTCGCGAGGATTTCTTCGGCAAATTGTTCCGCATTGTCTTTTGGACGGTAACCCAGGAAACTTGCCATCGCGTTGTCAACGGGCGCCCGGTCATTGTTTGATACGCCGTACACGATGCTGAAACCATTTACCGGCGTGGTTATGGCACGCTGCACCAACTGAATCAAATCATCATAGGACAACCACGACCCCAGCGCGCGTGCGTTTGTGACCTGCGCACATGACAGTATTCTCAGACATACCGCTTCTACACCGCGCTTTTCCCAGTAAAGTCTGGCCAGGTCTTCTGCAAAACACTTTGACAACCCGTAGTAGGTATCCGGTCGGTGCGGCACATCGGTACCGATGAACTGATTTTTCGGATACATACCCACAGCGTGAATGGAACTCGCGTACACCACACGCGGAATTTTATGCTGAAACGCGGCTTCCCAGACGTTGTAAGCACCGACTATATTGGACTGTAATATCTGATCAAACGGCGCTTCATCACCAATGGCGCCAAAGTGCACCACCATGTCTGCACCCTGCAGCACATCGTGCACCTGCTCATAGCTGGCAAGATCCGCTTTGACATATCGCTCTCCCGGGTACAAATTACCCGCGTCGTCTGCAAGATCGGTGGACACCAGCTCATCACACATGGCAGCGAGGGGCTCACGCAAATAGGAACCGAGCCTGCCTGCAGCACCGGTTAGCACAAGTTTATTCATAAATTTCTGTCCATTGTATGGTTCAAAAGCAGGGCGGTACGCTGAACACCCAAGCTGCTACGACAGCTGTTCAACACACCGTTGT
>CAZOXM010000083.1:7792-19822 GCA_964583825.1 uncultured Granulosicoccaceae bacterium | reverse complement strand
TAAGCCGACCGGTAATACCTGACACAGCGCAAGCTTTACCTGCGGACGGGGATTGTATTTTGCATTCATAGCGGGCTTGACTATTCAAAGCAACGCCAACCATGCAGCTCAAACACCTGTTCTCAATGACGCCCATCGTCGCGGCTGTACTAATGTCCTGCGGCCAGGACGAATCACCCGACGTCACTGAACTCGCTGCCGGTCGCATCGATGAGCGGCCCAATATTATCGTGGTGTTCACCGACGATCAGGGTTACGCCGATCTTGGCGCCAACGGTGTTGCTGGTGACATTAAAACACCGCATCTTGACCAGCTGGCTGACGATGGTGTGCGCATGACAGCAGGTTATGTCACAGCACCACAATGCACCCCGTCGCGTGCCGCCCTGCTGACCGGAAAATACCAGCAGCGCTTTGGACTGGACGACAATACGCACTCACCCTTATCTACCGATCAACAGACCATTGCAACCCGGTTTCAGCAAGCCGGTTACCGCACCGGCATGGCGGGCAAGTGGCATCTGGATATCAACCGAAGCTCAGAAGGGTTCGACTTTGACTCCCTGTCGCTCGAGCAACGCACACCCTACTTTCCGGACAACAAAGGGTTTGACGATGTCTACTTCGGTTATCTCAATACCTGGTGGACAAACTTCACCCTGCAGGGAAGGTCAGTGTCGGCCGGCTACCGCAATAATCGCGACTATCGACTGGATGTAACCACCGATGCGGGGCTGGCATTCATTGAGCAGAATCAGGACGAGCCGTTCTTTTTGTACCTGGCCTACTTCGCGCCGCACGTCCCGCTCGAAGCGACTGAAGACTATCTTTCCCGGCATGAATCAGCCACCGAAATACGCCGGCAATACGGACTGGCAATGATGTCTGCGGTGGATGATGGCATCGGCCGACTACGCGATAAACTGGACACACTGGCACTCACCGACGACACGATTATCTTTTTCCTCAGTGACAACGGCGCACCCCTCGGCCTGACCATGGAGGATGCACCTATCGACGATAACGGGGCTGCCTGGGACGGTTCACTCAACACACCCTGGCTCGGTGAAAAAGGCATGCTGTCAGAAGGCGGTATTCGCGTGCCGTATATCGTGAGCTGGCCCGGCAAGCTGCCGTCGCAAACGGTGTTTAACGATCCGGTTTCATCGCTGGACGTCGCCGCCACCGGACTGGCACTGGCGAACGCCGACACATCCGATCTGGATGGTGAAAATCTGATGCCTTACCTGAACGGCACCAGTTTCGGGCTGAATAATCGACCCCTTTACTGGCGTTTCTGGAACCAGGCCGCTATTCGCCAGGGCCCGTGGAAATATCTGATCGCCGGCGATCGTGAATACCTGTTTGATCTTTCAAATAATCACGAGCATGAAAACCTGATCGACGCGCAACCGACCAGAGCCGGAGCACTCAGGCAGGCACTGAGCGACTGGACAGACACCCTACACACACCGGGACTGCCCGAGGCCGCACCCCTCTTCTGGCTCGAAGAGGGCTGGTACGATCACCACATTCCAAACTAACGTCTACTTCATCGCCTTGTGAAGACAGGCCAGCGCCTTCTCTTCTTCGTAGCCGGCCTCGGTATAAACACTCTGCGGACAGGCTTCAAGCGTTTCATTCTGCAGTTCACTCAGCACGATGGTGTCGGGCAGTGGCCCCAGGCATTTCTGCAGCGCAGTTTCCGACAACGCTAAGCACAGCTTGGCGTCAAACCCCATACACTGTGTGAACACATACGATCCACAAAGTACCTGCGACTGTTCCCGGGATAGCTGCATCAAAACATCCTTTGAGAGCTTACCTCCGGGTTCCTGCGCATGCAGTGGCAAGACGACAAGTACACAGATTGCCAGTGAAACAGTTCGCAAAATTTTCAAGACCGGACCCTTTTTTAATCTAAACGCACTCTACCAGCTGTACCGGCGGGAAGATATCCCCGACATTCCCGCAGCAGTTTCCATCCTCTGCAGACTTACGCATCATGCCCGTCACCGGCTGTCGGCCCGCCGATTGCTTCGTTGCCTTATGCCAAAGAAATACGCCCGCTTTGCGTTAGCACTGTACTTCCTGAGCGGACCGACGTCGGCCGGCGCGCCTGATAGTGCCTTGTCCTTTGCAGACTGTCGTATTGGTACACCACCGATGACCACGGCGGCGCAGTGCACCACTCTCTCGGTACCGTTTACACACGGGCTGCAGCCGGATGGTCAGACATCAGCGCAGGATGTAGTCAAAACAATCACGCTGGCGATCGCGAAAATTCCAGCGCGCGGCAACCGTGCGACGAATGATCCGCTGACCCTGCTCGCCGGCGGCCCCGGACAGAGCGCAATCGATAGCTGGCCTCAGCTGCAGGGGGCGTTTTATCCAGTACTGGCGAATCGCGATATCTACCTGATCGATCAGCGCGGCACCGGTGATTCGGCACGCATGGACTGTCCGATATCTGCAACCGGCAACACACTGAACCTCGACCTTGCCAGAGTAAAAGAAGAAGCCGCCGCGTGTTACCGCGAACAATCGCTTCCAGTCGAATGGTTTACCACCAGTGTTGCTGTGCGCGACCTGGACTTCGTGCGCCAGGCACTTGGTATCGCACAGTGGAATCTCTACGGCGTCTCCTACGGCACCCGGGTTGCGCTGCACTATCTGCGACGCTACCCGGCGCATACCCGCAGCGTCATACTCGATGCGGTCGTCGCCCCGCAAAAACCCATTGGCCCGGAAGTACCCTTGCATGCACAAAACGCATTGCAGGCACTTTTTGATCGATGTGAAAAAGACGAGGGCTGTGCTGCAGTGTTTCCGCAGCTCGCTGAGCGGACAGATGCGCTGTTCGCCGCACTCAAAAACAACCCACGCACCGTGGCATACGAAAATGTATCGCTCGGGACAGTGGACTCGATGGAGTTCAACGATCAGCACCTCGCAATGACGGTACGGCTGCTGAGCTACACTGCTTACGGCACCGCGATACTGCCTTCCATGCTCTATGATGCCGCAGTTAATGACAACCTTGCACCATTCGCCCGACAGGCAGCACTGCAGCTCAGTCAGCTCGACGGCACCATGGCCAGCGGAATGCACGCTGCGGTGATTTGCACCGAAGACGCACCGTTTATAGACGCCATGTCAAACCGGGAACTCATGAAAAACAGCTACCTCGGGGACTCCATCATTGATGCGATGGTGGCCAGTTGCAGCCAGTGGCCGCGCGGCGTTATCGACCCTGACTTTCACAACCCGATAAAAAGCGGCGTGCCGGTACTGGCACTCTCCGGGCAGGCCGATCCGATTACGCCGCCTGACTACGCCGAACTCGCCATACAGTCACTGAGCAACGCCCGTCATATTATTAATCCACACCAGGGACACACGCAGGCACCACTCGGCTGCATTCCTACAGTGATGTACCGATTTATCGAAACCGCCGACCCGCAGGCAATAGATATCACTTGTCTTGATCGCCTGTCACCGCCCGCGCCGTTTGTCGATGCCAACGGACCACTGCCATGATTGAGGCGACGGCGTTACGCAAAACCTTTGTCGGAGTGCCGGGGCAGCCGAAGAAAACCGTGAGCGCGGTAACGTCTGTGAGCTTCACCGCTGCCGACGGACAGATCACCGGCCTGCTCGGCCCCAACGGCGCAGGCAAATCAACTACCCTGCGGATGCTCGCCACCCTGATTACACCGGATAGTGGACGTGCTGTTATCGATAGCCACTCCGTCACCGATGATGTACTGGCGGTGCGACGGTGCCTTGGATTCATGCCACATAATGCCGGCATCTACCCTCGACTGACTGCGCGCGAGAACATTCGCTACTACGCACGCCTTTGCGGGATAAAAACAAAAACGACTGAAAACCGACTGAACGAATTAATTGAAATGCTCGATATGGGGGCATTTGCAGACCGCCGCTGTGCTGGGTTTTCCCAGGGACAAAAAACCAAAGTGGCCCTGGCCAGGGCATTAGTACATCGACCGCAGACGGTGTTGCTCGACGAGCCCACCAACGGACTCGATGTTATGGCCACAAGAGGCCTGCGAGATATCATCCGACAGCTGGCACACGATGGTCATTGTATTGTCTTCTCCAGCCATATCATGCAGGAGGTTGCCGCCCTGTGCGATGAGATCGCAATCATCTCCAACGGCACAATTTCAATGACCGGACCTCTTGATACATTACTGGCCAACACCGGTCAGCAATCGCTGGAGGATGCATTTGTCATCGCGATCGGAGGCAACCTCTAATGGTCGGGGTGATGTTATGGAAAGAAATCGTCGACAACCTGCGTGATCGCCAGACCGTGTTCTACGCACTGTTGTTCGGCCCTGTTCTGTTGCCGCTACTCATTGGCGGCGCACTGGTAGCCAGCCTGAAACAGGCATCCGTCAGCTTTGATGAGCCATCGCCTCTTGCGGTCAGTCACGCTGAGCGCGCACCGAACCTGATCAGATTCCTGCACTCCAATAACATGGACGTTGAACCGGCACCCACTGACATAGAAAGCAGCGTTCGTCACGGTGATGTACCCGTGGTACTGCAAATACCGGAGGATTTTTCTGACGCTTTGCGCGATGGTACGCCGGCGCCACTGATTATTCACGTCAACGAAGGTGATAAACACTCCACCAGAGAGGCGCGAAAACTGAGCACACTGCTCAACGCCTATGCACAAACACTGAATACACTGCGCATGCAGCATCGCGGCATTGATCCCGCCGTATTCAACAGCATTAACGTCAGCCTGCAGGATGTTTCATCCAATGGATTCCGCGGGCAACTGCTGTCGTCTATTCTGCCCTTTCTATTGATTGTGTCGATGGTGATGGGCGGGTTTTACCTGGCGATTGACACGACGGCTGGTGAACGCGAAAGACATTCCCTCGAACCACTGCTGAGTCTGCCGGTGCCACGCTACAAACTGGTGCTGGGCAAGTATCTGGCGGTGCTCACATTCGTCGGCATCTCCAGCATACTGACGGCGATCAGTTTGTACCTGGTATTCCAACTACTGTCTCCGGAACTCGCCGGTGGTATCGTCAGCTTTGATGGCCCGACTATCCGCCGTGCGTGGTTGCTGGCCAGTCCACTGATCTTTTTTATATCAGCCGTATTAATGACGGTAGCGGCCAGCACTCAAAGCACGAAAGAAGCACAGACTTATCTCGGGTTGCTGATGGTATTTCCGATGGCACCTTTCTTTATTCTGCAGTTTGTAAACATCAAGTCAGTCAGCCTGGTCATGTCCCTTCCCATGCTGAGCCAGTACAAATTGCTTGAGCGGGTGGTCTTGCAGGACACGATCAACCACACTCATATTCTGCTGTCAGTGGTCGGGACACTATTTGCTGCCGCCCTCATGTATCTGGCGGCAGTCAAACTGTATTCCCGTGAGAAGATTCTGTAGTCAAAGCCATATGACTTACGGCCGCGCGTTGTGATCACTGGGCGCGAACTGACCAACATCCCTGAAGTAGCTAAACGATTTGTAGTAGCCATTGCGACCGAAACGCTGTGCAAGTTCCGGGTAACGCTGCAGATAGGAATGGGCGTGAAACTCAGCCGAACCCTGCCTGCCTTCCTGAAAACCGAAATCGATAAAGTGCTGCAGCAGGGCCGCCGGTGTGTTGATGCCCTGCACTTCCAGATCAGAATAGCTGTTACTGTAGAACGTCGCGTCGAATGCCAGACTCGGGCGCCAGCCTTCCGCAAGGCCGATAGTCAGCCAGTGATTGTGCAAACCCGCGGTATCGCCCTTATCAAAAGCCGCCTGTAAGGACGGGTAACTCTCCCAGTAGTAACGAGCATCAAAAATACTGTTTTCAGTCAGGAAGTAGTCTTCAAACTGGAATGGCTGATCGTTGCGGTACTGTGTGATGAGATCCTTCATCAGATAATAATACAAGTCACCCGATGCGCCACCCGGTTCAATATCGCGGTTGAGCTCGTCATCGTATACATCAACAAACGCCACGCGCCCCTGCAAATCAAATCGCTGTGCAATCCATTCATTCCAGCCGGTCAGTATCACCATGGGCTGGCTGTCGCGGTGTTCAAATGCCACACGAAACTGCTGCGCCATGGTACGTCCCTGAAATTTCGGCATACCGCCGGTAAACCCCGCATAGGATCGTTCGTTGACCGCGAACTGCTCCGAGATATAGGTGTACTGATAAGCCGGCGTCACCGAAATTTGTTCACCCGCATTTACCGGTTGATTACACCCCTCAGTACTCCAGCCCCTGCTGTTATAGAATTCCAGTGCATTGCTGCAGGTAGTCAGAAACTGCCACTGATCATTGGTTCGACTTAAGCCCCACATACGTCGTACTGTCCACGCATTTTCAAGCGCTGCTCTGACCACATCAGATTGAGCTCGGGGATACTTTCTGTCGTTGGCTGTCTCAAGTAGCAATGGCTTGCCATCGTATTCAAACATCAACTCCGGATATTCGTTCTGCAGCAGGTTGGTTATATGCTGATACATAGGTTGTGCGTTTCGAATTTCCCTGCAGGCCTTTTTTGAGCGGTTTGAGCTACACACACGGGCACGCTCCGCTGCCGTCGTATCACTGTCTGCAGCGAACGGTACCCAGGGCACTAATCGAGGCGCGTTCGGTACGTCGCGCGCTGCTTCAAGCAGTGGATACAGAGACTTCATGATGAAGTCCTCAGCATTAAGCGCCTGAGTGTTGGGATGATTGGTCATGTCCAGCACCAGAAAGTCGACACCGGCATCGCGCAACGCCTCCAGGTGCCGAACGGCCACATCCGGCTGGTTACCGAGACAGTAGTAACCCTCATCCGGTTGATCCCACCAGTGAAAGCTGCCGGCATTGCCCCACTCTGACTGCTTACCGTTGATCACGTGCGTGATATTAAATTCTTCGCCATTGCGAAGACCAGCCTGCCGATACCGGTGCTGCGTACCGCCTGCTTTGGTTGCACAGTGCCAAAGATAATAAACAATACCTACCGGCAGGTTGTCGGCACTACCCGCAACGTCAGCTGTTTCCGCAGCCACCTGACAGGTGCGCTGATTTTCCCACCCCCAGCCGTCGCCGTCGGGATCGCTGCCGGCGGTAACACACAGAGGCGCGACCGCACCAGAGGCAGCCGGCGCATCATTCGCCAGCATTCCCTGAGTATCCACTGCCAGTGCAACAGATGAAGTCAGAAAAGAAGGCGCGTTTGACTCATCGCTCCCTGCACATCCGGCCAACAGCCCGATCACCATAGCCAGTGTTGTCTGAATCAGGACACCCGCTTTCCAGGTGCTTTTTCTGCCGCTTAAATTCAAGTATCTGCGCTCCGGTAAAACAGGGCGCGGAGTGTGTCATTTTTGTGACAGCAAAACTGTGACTGAGCCGATCAATCAGGGATATCCGTAAACCAAACGCAACACGACAAATCTCAATATTGATTAATATTGTGATGTAGTCGACATCAGTTCGCCGTTAAGTGTCAAATTGTTTACATCGAAAATCACCTGCTACACGTGACGGTGGTATGCACGAGCCGAGGATCAGAATCCGTTCTCAGGCGACAGGCGATCAGGTGCTGCATCAAATCGCTAAGCCGTGAGCACCAGGATCACACCGTACGGAATCGAATTACCTTACTAACAAGCACAGTCATGCCCAAGAATATGCGTCCCATGAATCACACATATACTACTTAGGTTTCACAACAGGCCTGCCTTCTATAACCAAATATGTAGACCTCCTGTTTAGAAATACCAACTGGTAACACTGCATCACAGCACTGGTTATCAATGCTGTGTTTATATCGATCAGGCATTACGCATGAACGTTATAGATTAAAAAACAATATGAGGGATACGATGCATTCACTGAAGAAAACTGCCTTTAAAACAGGCGCCTGCTTTTTCATCTTACTGGTTACACTGGGCTCACAAACGTTGCGCGCAGCACCGTTTACGCTGACCGATGATGTGCTTGATCTGGTATCCGCCGGATACGTCGAATTGGAAGTCAATGCAAACGCCGCGGCACGCGGACCGAAGGCAACTGCCCGTTTCTCAACCGATGTCGAACAGACTATCAGTGAAGCACAGGCAGACAACCATATTTACACTACAACCACCGGTAAGGCCGACGCCTTCGCCAAGGGGAAGAAAGTCAAAACCGAGGTGGGGTATTTCGTTAAGACTGATGAGGAAATTCTGTCTTTCGAGGTTGCCCACCAAATTAAATCTTCCAAGAAGAACAAGCGAAAAAAGAAAGCAGGTAAAAACAGGAAAGACAAGAAAAATAAATCCAGCAACCGAAAGAAGAAAAACAGGAAGGACGGAAAATCGAATAAGGGCAGTGCAAAAAAGAAAAAATCGAAAGGGAAAAGCAAGAAACCTATCGTACGTGAGCGCCAACAGCTAACTGTCACGATCGTCACACGCAAGAGTGCACAGCAAAACGGCCCGGTGTCCGTTGACTGATCATGCAGGGACCCTGACCACTCAGGGCACTGCATCTGCTACATGAACATCACTGGCAACAACGAAAACTCCGGTCGCTGGGACCGGAGCTCACTGCGTTAGTCTACCTTTGGGAAATCGCCACCTGTAGACCGATACCGAACGAGTAAGATCCATAGTTAAGTATCTTTATGTTAGCTTCGACTGCGCCGCCTCCTGTGTGCTTGCCAGACCCTTTGCGGCCAACCTTAACCTTAGTTTTCCCGCCTTTACAGCACGCAAACGCCTGACCTATCCCAACAGCCGTCTCCAGTGTAAAAGCGCCGTTGGAATTGGCCTGCGACGAAAGTAGTACGTCTGCCACTCCATTTTTCCCTTTTGCCTGGGCAAGGATGGTGACTTCAACATCCCCGCCGGACACTCTATCGAGCGCCTCATCAGACAGCCTTATCGGGTTGCCCGCAGTTACCGCCGCGGAACAGACCATCAACGCGGAAACCGCGCCGACCACAACCGACCGCCTGAAGATTGACGAACGCTTACTAACTGTTGCAAGTTTTTGCATGTTTCTTCTCCCTGGTGAATATGCCCCTGCGCCGGCGCGACAACAATGCGATCGCTACCAATGCCGCCATAGAAGACTGGAGCGACAATAATCCAGATGTATTTCTTCACAGCTGGCTCAGTAAGGTAATGCAAGCAACCCGGAAGACCTATAGTAAATTGGTTTACAAAATAAAGTGGTAGTCGGTTTATGTGACACTAAATCCAATTGCGTATTGCCCGATAGTAACTGCACGTCCATCCTCCTCACCACTGATGTGGAACATCGCCTGATAGAACACGGTCACGCTTGTACCACAGCAGTACATCACGAATGCACACTCAATATTGTTTAGACGATTATGGAGAATGAATGATGAAAAAAGTACTCGTATCAACAGCCCTCGGTGTGGCCATTGCACTATCAGGTTCAGCGCTAGCCGCTGACGGAGCGTTCAAGCTCGGCGCGAGCCAAATGGACTCAGTGAGTGCCGGTGCGTATGCCAAGGCTGGCGGAACAGCGGGAATCGCGCTCTTCAGCCACGGCGCGGTTGTGCACACCGAAGCCTACGGCAAAGGTGACAAGGTGAAAGCTTACAGCTCACAGCTTGCAGGCTGCGTTGGTCATGCCTGTGCTGTTGCTGCAAGCTCCGGCGCCAAAGCGGTTAGCAAAGACAAGAAGAAAAAGAGACACAACAAGAAGCGCAACAAAAAGCGAAACAAGCGCAGCAACGGTGCTGCCTAGATAATCATCGACACTATACCACCATAGTGTTATGTGATTAAATCAGCCAACAGAGATTGGCTGACTATACTGCGGTCCTGTTCAGGGCCGCAGTGCTGTAAGGAAGGAGCAATATTTATATGTCTGCATTGAGGGTCCTGAGAATTACCGCGCACGGTAAGCTCGTAGCTGGAACGATTGCATCCATCCTCGCCTTCACCGCAGCGCCGCTGTCTGTTGCATCTGCCAGGGAGCCTGTCATATCCCTGCTGGAGTACCGTCAGCGCAATATGGTAGTTCAGGAGTGGGATTTAAGCTGTGGTGCTGCCGCACTGGCAACACTGCTCCGTTACCAGCATGGGATGCAGGTGACCGAAAAAGAAATCGCCGCCTCTCTTATTAATCGTCCGGAATACCTTGAGAATCCGGAACTCCTCCGCATCAAACAAGGCTTCTCGTTACTCGATCTGAAGCGCTACGTTACCGCGGCCGGACTCGTGGGCGATGGTTTTGGCGGACTGACGTTGGAAAACCTGCTTGAGATGGCACCCGTGTTAATTCCCGTGCGATTGCAGGGATACAATCATTTTGTAGTATTCCGTGGTCTTGCCGGGCGCCGGGCCCTGGTTGCAGACCCGGCCTGGGGCAACCGAACACTCATGGTTGATGACTTTATGCAGGCCTGGATGGAAATCGGGGAACTGGGTCGCGTCGGTTTTACTGTAACCGATGATTCGACACCGGCAGGTACACATCCGTTAACACCAGACAGCCTCGATTTTGTGATGTTGCGGTAACGTACGCCGGTACAAAGTAATCACCCGTTAACGGATAATATATCGGTCGCCGGCAGCGACCAGCCGGCTTGCAAGTCAATGCAGGGGAAGCAGATGAGACGGAATTTGTATCTACAAGCGGGTGCTTTAAGCTTCCTGTTGGGCGGAACCCTCTTATACAGTACCAGCAATGCAGCAGATGGTGACACCCCGGTTGTTGTGAAAACCGGAGATTCACTGTCAAAAATTGCGCTGGCGGCAACCGGCACGCCGTCGGATGATGTCTGGCTCGAAATCGCGCGTTATAACGATCTCGATCCCGACGCACCACTTGTTGTTGGATCTACGGTACTGATTCCATCGGCAATCCTCTCAGCCGACTCGCCTGCTGGCGCATCAGTAAGCTGGACTGAAGTAACCGACACACCGAATAGCGCAGCAAAACCAGACACACCCGACCCGGTTGCAGAGGACTTATGCGACACATCGGAAGTCTGCCTGGAAGAAAGTTCAACTGAGCAGTCGCAATCAGTGACCGATAACATTGAAACAGCCACTGACAATTCACCAAACTCGGAAAACAGCGGCAACTTCGCAGCGCAACCAAACACCGAGCGTTCGTCAGCAGCGCTTCCCGGTGACAAAGAAAACAGCGACAATGAAAACGCCGAACCGTTTGTCGCAGAGAACCCCGCCGAGGCTACCGAGGAAGCTGATGTCAGCGACACCGAGGCACAGGTTCAACCAACGGCACCGGTCGCAGAAGACGAGCAGATCTCGCAACCCGCACCCGGACAGCCGGGACTGTTTGATGTGGATGAGGACGCCGCTGTCCGAGCACTGGAAAGGTCACTGGTTCAACTGGATGCGTTATTACTGGATCAGGGCGCAGTCGAGCTCAGCGTGGACTATAGCTACGCGTACGACAGCACGATGGTGCCGGTGCTTATAAGTACCTCGGAGACCGACGATACCCCGGGTGGCATCGCTATCTTCGAAGATCAAAGCACCCAACAATTTCTGGTGTTTGGCATCAGGTACGGCCTGCCCGGAGATTCACAGATCAGCCTGTCTGTTCCGTACGAAATCCTTAACGAACAGTCCATTGCCAGAATCGACGGACTCTCGGTGGATAATGACACACAAAAGCTTAGCAACGTCGGTGACTATACGATCGGATTCACTAAATCACTGTATTACGAAAAAGGTCGAATGCCGGATATACTGCTTGACCTTAGCTATGATGGCGATTCGGGCGATGAGTCAGAGGACTTGCGAACCGGCAGTGGCGCAGACGAATTCACACTTGGTGTCAATCTAACCAAGCGACAGGACCCGCTGGTATTCACGGCGTCAGCGTCCACGACAATCTCGGAAACTGTCGATACATTCAAAGCGGGGGCGGTTAACCGACTGGCCGTTGGAACTCTGCTGGCTGCAAGCCCTTATACTTCACTTCAATTCGAGTTTGATCAGATCTTCATCGGGGACGCGTCATTCGAAGGTGACAAGATCGC
>CAZOXM010000083.1:6039-7692 GCA_964583825.1 uncultured Granulosicoccaceae bacterium | reverse complement strand
GCGATAAACTTGTTGGATTTGCCCACAGCAATGTATTGCATAATCTGATGCTGCCGCGGCGTGAGCTTTTTATTGACCCGACCCTTACCAGCTGGAGTTCTGCTACTGTGATCGCGCTGTTGCTCCAGCAAGGCGGGCGGCAGGAAAGAGACACCTGATGCAATGGTCGACAGACAGGCAACCAATTGATCTGTGTTATAGGAACTTGGAATAATTCCCTCAATAATCCGCTCGTGAAACGTGTCCAGAGACAACTGCAACAACCGGTCAGTTAACAGCACAATCCTGGTGGTTGGAAACGCTTTACGCAATGCCCTGATGTCCTGATCCACCTGCGACTGATCACCGACTGCGCCGTCGCTGTATACGATCATCGCTGCTGAATCATCTTCGATTTCCAGCGAGGAGTGCGTCAGGTCACGCACCTTATTCACCACGATCACCTGTGCACCCAATGCTGAGCGCACCGACTTTGCGATTGCGTCGATCATGCATGAGCGAGTGTCGACCATGACAACCAGACCCGACAAAGGCTCCCCGGCCGCCCCGATAACGTCTTTTCCCTTTGGCTCTTCTCGTAGCATCAGTCACGTTATCCCTACGTTTCTCCGGTCAGCACACTCACGACTGACCGAAGGTAAAAAAGTGACGCTTCCGTGTTTCTTGTTACATCGGAAACCCGTAACTAAGTTCCATGTGTAAATTACACAATCGCGCTGAATGGCTGTCAATAGTAGAAAAGTATTAGCGAAATTTACACTTTTCACATTTTTGTATACATATGTATACATCATACATGGCGAATTTTCGAATATTAACCACTTGATTTTGTGGTTTTTATAACAGGAACGCCAAAATAATCGCATGCAGAGAGCAACATTTCGTTCCAAAAAAGAAACTATATGTCTTTTCGGTAATATTGTGTAACACAGTACTTACAAAGTACATTCAGTCTAAACAATCGCACTTTCGTACAGCATCCATCGACTCACCCTGTCACCCATTCTTCTTAAGTCGTAATGCATCTATAACTATCGTTTCGGAGTACCGCAGCGCTTACTACCTTTGTGCAATTCCATTTTTAATTATCCCGACTTAGTCTGGTGCCGAGATCACAGGCAGGGATGACACATGAGAGGCGTTTCAGCCAGGGCCCTCAGTACAGTCAGGGCGCTTATCAACCGACTGGCCATCAGCACTGCAGTTGCGCTAATAATTGCAGGCCATGTACAAGCCAATACGGCGCCGACTGCGCCCACACGTGTTTCTGTCGCAGCCTCGCACGATAGTGCACTGGTGATTTCCTGGGCAGGAGCAAGGGATAGCGACGGGGTGATCATCGGTTATGAGCTGATTAGAAACGGCAGCGCGATATGGCTGGGCAACGTGACTTCCTACCAGGACAACGCCGTATCCCCCGGGGTGAACTATGCCTATAACATCATCGCGATCGACAACCACGGCTGGCGCTCAGCGATGTCCGACACGGTAGTCTACCGGTTCGCCGCACAGTACTCACAGTCAAACAACGGCACCACCAGCAGCGCCGGCGGGTCGATATCGATCGGCTTTAACACCGCGGAAAAAAAATGCGTCGATACTGACGGTGACGGCTGGGGATGGGATGGAGAAAAGTCATGCAAAATGTCAGAC
>CAZOXM010000083.1:0-5939 GCA_964583825.1 uncultured Granulosicoccaceae bacterium | reverse complement strand
GCCAGCACCGGAAATAAGGCACCCTCCATGCCGGCCACAGCAATAATAGCCGGCGCTCCGGCGAGCCGATCGAGCTTGTCCGTCAACCGCCATAAACCTGCAACACCGCAGTCGGCAATGATCGGTACGTCCAAGCCGTTAAACAATAGCGTCTGGCGCGCCTCATGCGCCACTTTCATATCTGAGCTGCCAGCGGTCACGATCAGACAGTCAGACGATGCCGGTGTCCGCAATCCATGGTCCAGCACTGCAGTTTCCGACTGTGAGTGAAACACGAGGTTGTTGCACTGATCCGATATCCTGCAGCACGCCTGTATTGCGTCAGCAGACAGGCGCGTAAACAGCAGTGATATCTTGCGCTCATTCGCCTGCGCGACGATATCCGCGATTTGCTCTGCCGTTTTTCCTTCGCAGAGTACCGCTTCCGCCACACCGGTGCGCTGTTGCCGCTGCCAGTCGAATTCAAACTCCTTCATGTATCACCCTGCGGGGTTTGATGAACGCGCTTCCCCTAACATACTCTTCGAAATCGACAAACGGCTTTCCCGCCTGCGCGCACAACGCGCCGATGCGCGACGACGCCTCAGTCTTCACACGCTGATCGACAAAAATCAAACTATCGGCTGGCAGTTGAACGATGACACCCCGCTGCATGATTCTGCAGCGTATATCACCCGGCCCGGTTAAACCGGTCACTAGTTTTTCTACCTGATGAATCAGTTTGAGATCTCCTGCATCAATAGCGATGCCGGTTTCGACACGACTCGACAGACAAGGCGCGGCAGGCAATTCCGCCAATTCTCCAAGTCCCTGCTCTCTCGCCATATCGCGCAAGGTATGTTTATCCACCTGCGCTTCAACATACGGCTGCCACACCTGTTGCTCCGCCGCTGCCTGCAAACCCGGTCGATAGTCGCCCAGATCATCTGTGTTGGTTCCGGTGGCCAGTGTTGCGGTACCGGCAACTTCAATACAGACTGCCATCGCTCGAAACAGACTGCGCTTGCAGTAGTAACAACGATTGTGCGGATTGCGCAGGTAGTCGGGGTCGTCAAACTCGCGAGCGTCGATCTCACGCAGCTGCCATTGATACTTTGCCGCCAGGGCACGACATCTTTCAGTTGCATCGTCCGGCACGGCAGCAGAGACAGCGTGCACTGCCACTGTCGGTGCGCTACGAACCTGCGCTGCAATCCGCATCAGTGTGATACTGTCGATACCGCCGCTCAGTGCAACGTAAAGCGCACCCTGCCTCTCCCGAAGCAAACTGCAAAGCTTAAGATAACGATCAGTCATCAAGCGCTTTTCGTTCAATGCTACTGGCCAGCGCACGACGTTTCTGCAGTGTGTCTGTCAGGGCAAGCGCGTCACTTTCGATTTTCGCTGTGATCGATTGTTGTGGCCGGGAGGCAGATTTAACCTCATATCCATCAACGGTGGTGCTTTGCCGCCTGAGTATTGTTCTCGACACCGGCTCACTGCGGACCCCCAGAGTCGTGGTTTGCAGAAAACACTGATCGACAACCTCGTCATGGTTGTCAGTCGCAATCAGTAGACGAACACCGGTACTTGGCCTGCCCTTTTTTCCCTGCATTGCCACAGTACTTACATCGTGCACCCCGGGCCTCGACCGAAGCATGTCCACAGCGAGTGCTGTTTCTTCACCGGTCATGTCATCGACCTCAAAAGCAAGTCTGATGATGTCGGGCTGCTGCACTGTGGCAGAAGCATTCTGTTCGAACACACATACCCGAAAAATATTCGCCCGATCAGGCAGAGCACGGGTGCCGCATCCCACCCCGGTACCGGCGAGCGTTGCCACAGCAGCACTACTCTGCAGCTGATCCGGTTTCAGCCATGCCAGTATAGCAGCGCCAGTGGGTGTCACCCGCTCTCCGGGTTGTCCGTCGTCGATCCATTGAAACGATTTAAGGAGCTCGAGCGTCGCTGGCGCGGGGATGGGTATATCACCGTGAGCAGTAACAATCGTTCCGCCACCCAACGGCAGTGCACCAATGCGCCACTGCGGGCACTTCACTCGCGCAATGATACCCGCCGCAGCGATAATGTCGGCCATCGAGTCCCAGTCGGACACTTCATGAAAATGCACCACATCGATTGATTTGCCGTGAACAGCCGCTTCTGCGGCAGCGAGCAGGCGATATATCTCAATCGCGTTCATGGCGACCTGCGAATCGAGCGCTTTCTGCTCAAGAAACGCTATCACAGCGGGTAATGTTCGCGGCGGCTTCACTTCAGTGTGCTGTACCACATCGAAGCGTTTCGCCGCCAGGCCGTGCGACATCTGCTTAACCAGCGTGGTCTTCAATCCGCTGATATCCAGCCGGGTGAGGTCGCTTAAAAACTCACCGTACAAGTCGGGAAAGGCATCGAAAAGTGCTGCAGCAAACATATCACCGGCCACACCTCCGAGCGCATGACAGTCGATACGTGCGAGCGTCATGCTGAAAACGGCACAACGTAGGGACCTTCAGGGATCACAGCCAGGTAATTATCACCCTGCGCCAACAGACTTTCCGCCACTGCTGCATCGAGGTCGTCGACTGCTTCGACGCCCGTGGCGCTGTGCAGTGAATCACCCAGACCCGGCGCAAACAATTTTATTCGCCCGACCCGCATCGGCTTGAGCTGCATTTCAGTTTGCCATTCATCGATATCGGCCAGTGACTTACTGGTCAGCGTCTCGAGAAACGCATCGACCCCGAGCGCTACCAGCCGTTGCTGTGCTGCAAGAAACTCTTCCGAACCGAAGCCCTCGGAACATTCGGACACGATAATCAGATCTCCCCCCGGCTCAAGAATATCAAGCGGTGTAACCATACCCTTTACGGTCTGATAGTAAGTCTTATCGAGCGGATAACCTGCTGAACTGGTCAATACCGTTTTGAATTTTCTGCCCACCTTCACTTCGCAACTTTCGCGTGCAAATGTCACAGCCTGCATGTGACTCTCTATGATCTCACCGAACGACACAAAAGCCAGGTTCCGGTGCTCATCGATCACTGTGTTGAGGCCGAGCACCGGCCCCTGCAATAGTTCAACGATCTCCAGTTGCGTCTCATGCAGCGGATTATTCTTAAGGTTGCACGAGGTAGCGAACGGACTTTCCATAAATCGGGCACTGTGGAATGTTCGAATCGTTTCGTGGTGGGCCACACCGGGGGCAATGACCTTACGACCACCGGAATACCCGGCCATAAAATGCGGCTCCACCAGACCGGTCGCGATCTTAATGTCCGCATCGACAAAAGTTCGGTTCAAACCCACCGGCACCTGATGCTTCTCGGTCGTGCCGAGAGACACACACGACGCCTCGTCACGTGCATAGTGATTTTCAACCCGCACGTGCTGCAGCACCCACGGATCACCGATCAGTTCTTCAAGTTCCTCACCCAGGTTGGGGCGGTGCAGTCCGGTCGCCACCAGCACCGTGATGCCAGAGGCGGGCACCCCCGCCTGCAGCAGGCGCTGAATCAGCGGTTTCAGGAACAGGTGATTTGGCACCGGCCGCGTGATATCGCATATCAGGATGCAGGCACTGCTGGCGGCACCGGCGAGCGTTGCCAGCCCGTCCGTGCCCACCGGATGATCCAGCGCATACTCCACCAGGGCGGCGGCATCATCGGCAACAGTCAGGGCGGGCTTGCGGATGACGGTGGGCGTCGCCGCCGCCGGTAGTGTCACCTCAAGACCGCTACGACCGTAGGCCAACTGGATTTTCATACTCAACTCATCAAAGTGCTGTCAGCCAGCAGTGTACCTGCCGTACCTTACGACTGCGAAACCGGAAGTGAAATTTCCTGCCTGAATTGACAACCAACAGGACACTATGGAGCGTTTCGCGGCTTTTTTGAACCAATTTCCTTTTGTTCAAGCGTCGATGGCTATATGTTTCGAATATTGTTCTAATATCCATGCATTCAGCGTTCACCGAGGAAGTATGAACACCAGCGTTTCCGGCGACAAGTCAGCAACAGCACAGCGCTTCCAGCAGGTCACAGCAATCCGACACTGGAATGACCGGCTTTTTTCATTTCGCGTGACCCGTCCCGAAAATCTGCGCTTCCGCTCTGGCGAATTTACCATGATCGGTCTGCCGGATACGCAAACCGGCAAACCGCTGCAGCGCGCCTATTCGATTGCGAGCCCAGCGTGGGATGAAGAACTCGAGTTTTACTCGATCAAGGTACCCGACGGCCCGCTGACCTCAAAGCTTAAAAACATCCGGATCGGCGATCAAATTGTGGTGCAGAGCAAGCCGGTCGGCAGTCTGGTGCTCGATGCACTGCTGCCCGGCAAACGCCTGTATATGTTTGCAACAGGCACCGGTATCGCACCGTTTGCCTCCATCGTTCGCGACCCGGATCTTTACCAGCAATTCGACCAGATCATCCTCACCCACACGTGTCGACACATCGAGGAACTCGGCTACAGCCAGGATCTGATGAAACACTTGCCGGCCGATCCGCTGGTCGGCGAGTTAGTCGCGAACCGGGTACGCTACTATCCATCGATAACACAGGAAGCTTTCACCCCGCAGGGTCGGATAACACAGTTGCTGCAAAGCGGTCAGTTGTTCCGCGACCTCAATGTCCCCCCCCTGTCCGCAGAGACCGATCGAGTAATGATCTGCGGCTCCATGGGGCTCAATAAGGACATGAAGGCGATCTGCATTGAGCACGGCCTGATTGAAGGCTCCAACAGTCGTCCGGGCAGCTTTGTGATGGAAAAGGCTTTCGTCGGCTGAGCCGTTGTTCAAATCCGCCGGTATAGCGCCTGCGTCAGTAGCCGGTGGCGATGAAAACGCCTGCCGCCGCGACAGCCATGCCCGGCCAGGCCAGCAGCGGCATTACCTCGCCCGGCAAAAGCCATGCGATAAGCGCTGCAATCGGGGGCACGAGGTATAACAACGCAGACACGCGGCTCACCTCTCCGGCACGTATCATGGCGAGCAGCAATCCAACAGCGACCACTGAATTGCCGATCACAAGATAGGCAAGCGCGGCCACAAACTGCCAGTAGTACGGATCGAGGAAAAAACGCACCCAGCCAGCTGACATGCTGCTGAAGCCACATGGTAACAGTCTCCGAACCAGCCGGGCTTCTGCGCAACAAAAAATGCTGGCGCATGAGCTGGTCCGTCAGACGCAATTCGGCGTCGCGAACACCAGCGTATCGCGTGTCCGTTTTGCTACGCTTTTATGATGCAACCATTCACCCCGGACAAGCTGGTTACCGACGATGACTGGAGCGATCTTTCCCGTCGTTTCCCGCTGCCGGATATCAACTTTCAACGCCTGCATCAGTACCGCCGGCAGCGCATCAAAGCGCAGCTTCGCGAAGCGGACGCGGCCTGTTGCTTACTGGTGAATCCGATTTCACTGCGCTACGCGGTGGACTACCGTACCTACGCGCTGTTTCAATCGCACATTCCTACCACTTATCTGCTTTTGCCGCAGGAAGGCCCCGTCGTATTGTGCGCGGCCTATGGATCGGCACCGGGCGTTGATCGGGTTGCACCCGGTCGCGCATTGTCGTTCTTCGACGGGGGCAACCAATTGCCGGAGACCGCTAACGCGCTGGCGGCAGACCTGATCGATTACCTCTCGGAACTGGGCACCGACAATCGACGTATCGCGGTAGAGTATGTCAACCCGACCATCACGCTTGCACTGCAACGGGCCGGACTGGAAGTCATAGACGGTGTTGCCATCGCCGAGCAAGCCAGAGTGATCAAATCGCCAGATGAAATTACCTGCATGAAGTGGGCAATAAAGGTAGCAGAACATGGCATTGATCAACTACGCAAAGCGATAAGACCGGGTGTCACCGAACTTCAACTCTGGGCGCTACTAAACTACACCAACCTCGCCAATAATGGCGACTGGCACGAAGGTCGAATGCTCGCCTCCGGCGCC
>CAZOXM010000082.1:0-19865 GCA_964583825.1 uncultured Granulosicoccaceae bacterium | reverse complement strand
GGGGAATTTAACGCCCTCAGACCTAGCGCAATAGTTTTTCAACATCCTGCTAGGAAAAAACTGTTCCACCATTGATATCAATGTTAGTGCCCGTAATAAACGCACTTTCATCAGAGGCGAGATAGCACATCAGGTTAGCAACATCTTCCGATGACCCTTCGCGTTTGAGCGGTGTGGCAGCGGCGACGTTTTTGCGAACCTCGGGCTTGGTGAACGTATTGTGAAAGTCGGTATCGATCATACCGGGACAAACCGAATTCACTCTTATTCCGGGGCCAAGTTCCTTCGCCATACCGCGCGTCATTGTCATTACCGCCCCTTTCGAAGCGGCATACGCTACCGCCCCCGGTCCGCCCCCGTCACGACCGGCCTGTGAAGCGGTCACGACAATACTGTCGCCATCGCTGAGGTGTGGTAATGCGGCTCGCACCAGAAAAAGGAAGGAAGCGGCGTTCAGGTTCATTACCGTGTTCCAGTGTTCGGTGGTTAACTCTGGCAGCGGCTTGCGTGCAACCAGACCACCGGTTACATGCGCGAGTATATTGATACCACCCAGCGTTTCTACGGTTTTGGCCACCAGATCTGCGACCGATTTTTCATCGGTCATGTCACCCTGCATGGCGAACGCGGAACCACCGGCGTCGATAATTTCCTTTACCGCCGACTCCGCGCCGTCGGCACTGCTGTGGTAGTTGATGGCGACACTGGCACCGGCCTGTGCCAGGCGTATCGCGGTTGCTCTGCCGATATCTCTGCCACCACCGGTCACGATGGCCACTTTATTGTTAAGATTCATTGATGTTCTGTCCGTCGTTTTACAGGTATTGCTTTAGCGCTTGTGCGGGGCGATTGGTGAGGTTTATTCAAAGTAATGCCCACTGGCTTCAACGATCGCATTGATGGTGTCGTCCAGCCTCGAAAGGTGCAGTGTACCGGCGGCCACCGCTCTGTCTGCATCACCGTCGATCAATGCGTCTGCCATCTCCCGATGATCATTAATCAACTGCGGCATTCTGTGCTCTTTTGACAGGCTCAGCATACAAAGGCGGTCGACGCTGGCCTTTTCAGCTCTGATGACGTCGAAGGCAAACTCCACTCGACCTATGGCACACAGTAATTGGTGAAACTGATAATCGAGTTTACCAAATTGCTCACAGTCTCTGCTGTCGCTGGCCTCGATCTGTTTTTCCAAATGTTCGTTTAGTTGCCTGGCGTTTTTCTTATTACAGCTTGCCGCTGCCCGACGCAGCACTTCGGTTTCTATCGCACATCGCACGAAGCGGGATTTTTCAATATCGGTCAGTGAGAACCGCTTAACTTCGGTTGCTCGCTGCGGTCGTATACTGATCAGATCCAGATTCTCAAGCCGGCTAAATGCATCGCGAACCGGCTGTCTGGATACGCCGAAACGGGTGGCGATCTCGGATTCGGAGATCTTGTCACCGGGCCGCAATCGCAGCTTGCTGATCTCTTCATAGAGGTGGTCGAAAATCTCATCGACACTGGTTCGACGATCACGCGTACGAGTGTTAGTTCTCATCGGGCATTCCTTGATTTCTGCACACCATCATCGTTTCACTCCACGTACATGCTGCCGGATTGGATGCGGTAGCCCTGCGGCGCCGGGAAAGTCACCAGCGAGCGCGTCAGTAATTCAGTTGATTTCTAAAAAGTCGTCAGGCGACTTCGCATCTATCTACTGCGCCGACGTCTGCCCTGGCCAAGGTTGCTGTTTGAGCAAGGGCGATGACAGCGACAAAATTGCGCGGTAGCATTAAAAATTGGGTACTAGTATACTAGTTTTAGACGCCGGCGGCATCCACTATTTGCAACCGGTATTTAGACGGCAGTGTTCAATCAGGAGACTCAATGGCCGGCGTTCGTCTCGAGAGTGTCTTCAAAGCGTACGGTGACGTTCAGGTCGTTCACGGGATCGACCTGCAGGTGCACGAACAGGAGTTTGTGGTGCTCGTGGGGCCGTCGGGGTGCGGCAAGTCGACAACACTGCGCATGATTGCAGGCCTGGAGGAAATCACCGACGGTGAGCTGTTCATCGACAACAGACTCATGAACCGTGTTGCGCCGAAAGACCGTGATGTCGCCATGGTGTTTCAGAACTACGCGCTCTACCCGCATCTGAATGTGGCAGACAATATTGCGTTTGGTCTGCGCATACGTCGTACACCGAAGGCAGATATTGAAAAATCAGTCACCGATGTCGCGGCGATCCTCGGACTGACCGAATACCTCGATCGACGCCCGGCGGACCTTTCAGGTGGACAGCGTCAACGCGTGGCGATGGGACGGGCGATTGTTCGCCACCCGAAGGTTTTTCTATTTGATGAACCACTGTCAAACCTCGATGCCAAATTGCGCACACAGATGCGCGCGGAAATCAAACGTCTGCACAAACGTCTCGGTGCTACCTCCGTGTATGTCACCCACGATCAGGTAGAGGCGATGACGCTCGCGGACCGGATTGTCGTGATGAACGACGGCATCATCGCTCAGGTAGGCACGCCAATGGAGTTGTTCCGGAACCCGGCCGATACGTTCGTCGCGGGTTTTATCGGCTCGCCCCCAATGAATCAACTGAAGGGTAATGTCAGCGCCACGGAAGCTGGCTATCAGGTAAAAGTCGACGAAGCGGTGTTTACGCTGCCCGACAACGTCCCCGTTGAAACCGGTCAGCCGGTGGTCGTGGGCGTTCGTCCGGAACACCTGGCGCTGCAGTCTGATGCAGCCTCATCGGAAGTGCCGATATCGCTCGATCTTGTCGAAACCCTGGGCTCTGAAGCGTTACTGCACGCTACTCTGGGCGAACAGCCGCTTATCATCAAGGCGGATACCCACGGGGATCTTTCACATCTTTCCGATATAACCCGCGTATACGCACCGACCAGTCTGCTTAAGGTATTCGATGCCGAGACCGGGCGTGCGCTTGAGGAGCGTTCGGCCTCGTGACCGCAGAGTCCCGCAAAAAACCCGCAGTGCCCGCGGCCAAGCGAAAGCGCTCGCTCAAGGTTAGACTCCAGTGGCTGGCTGATCACGTCCGTAACGAGTGGCAGATCTATCTGATGCTGCTGCCGACCATCATCTGGTTTCTGGTGTTTCTGTACAAGCCGATGTACGGCCTGCAGATCGCGTTTAAAGACTATTCAATATTTCGCGGTGTTGCCGCCAGTCCGTGGATCGGGCTGGAGCATTTCGAGACACTGTTTTCCAACGATCAGTTTTTGCGTGCCGTCTCGAACACCATAAAAATCAGTGCACTCAATTTATTGTTCGGTTTCCCGGCGCCCATTATTCTGGCACTGATGTTTAACGAAATACTGCACGCGACCTACAAGCGTACCGCGCAGACCATCGTTTATCTGCCGCACTTTATTTCATCGGTTATCATTGCCGGTATTGTCATCACCGCATTTTCACCCTCGGTGGGTATTGTGAATACCATTCTCGGATGGTTTGGTATCGACTCGATTTACTTTCTTACCAAACCGGAGTGGTTCCGTCCGATTTTTGTTGGTACTGGTATCTGGCAGGAAGCCGGGTTCGGATCGATTGTCTTCCTCGCTGCAATTGCCGGGGTGAACCCGTCCCTGTATGAGAGCGCTGTCGTCGATGGTGCAAGTCGCTGGCAAATGATGTGGAGGATTACGCTGCCTTCAATACTGCCGACGATTATCATCATGCTGATTATACGAATAGGCAATATCATGGAGGTATCGTTCGAACTGATCATTCTGTTGTATCAGCCGGCAACCTACTCCACAGCAGATGTGGTCAACACATTTGTCTACCGGCAGGGACTGCAAAGCGGGCAGTATGACTTCGCCGCGGCTGCCGGATTGTTTAATGCCGTGGTCGCCTTTGTGCTGGTGATGGTGGCGAACACTTTGTCCAGACGCTACTCCCGAACGTCGTTGTGGTAGGAAGGCTCCGATGCTGAACTGGAATCTGTATTCTCGCGGTGACAAGTTCTTTGCCATCGTTGTGTCCGTGCTGATCGGTATGTTCACCATTGCCACGCTTTATCCGTTCATCTACATTGCCGCCGTATCGTTCAGCAGCGGCTTCGCCGCACAGGCCGGCAAGGTGGTGCTGACACCTATCGATGTAACCGTAGAAGCCTATAAGTACATATTGGTGCAGCCGGATTTCTGGATTTCCTACCGCAACACCTTTATCTACACCATCGGCGGCACGATCATGAGCCTGCTGTTCATCATCCCGGGCGCTTATGCGTTGTCTCGCCCACAGCTGATGGGGCGTCGATTTTTGAATTTGTTTATCGCATTTACGATGTGGTTCAACGCGGGGCTCATCCCGTTCTATCTGAACATGCGGGATCTCAACCTGCTGGACAGCATGTTCGGGATTATCCTCGCCTTCGCTGTCAATGCATTCAACATTATTCTGCTGCGAAATTTTTTCGAAGCGATCCCGCAGAGCTTTGAAGAGGCCGCAAGGATGGATGGCGCCAACGATTTCCAGGTGCTCTGGAAAGTTTTTATTCCGCTCTCGAAACCTGCTATCGCGACCATCACGCTGTTCTGCATTGTCTCGCGCTGGAACGGCTTTTTTTGGGCGATGGTGCTGTTGCAAAGCGAGGAAAAAATACCGCTGCAGGTTTTTCTGCGCCATACATTGTCGAATCTGAGCGACGATGACGAGTTCGCCATCACTCAGCTTGAAGCCGCATACAGCGCCGAGACTGTCACTGCCGCTATCATCGTTTGTTCCATTATCCCGGTTTTACTTGTTTACCCGTGGATTCAAAAATACTTCGAGAAGGGTATTCTTCTCGGGGGTGTTAAAGAGTAATCACACAAACCTCAAGAGGAGGAGCTTCATGCGCAAATTATTACTGTCAACAGCCATAGCGGCGGGACTGCTAACCACCGCCCCGGTCATGGCAGACGGCCACCTGCAGATCGTCGAGGGCGATCCGCTGGAGTTAACCATTCAGATGAATCATGCCCGCTACCCGGTGTACGAAGAAAGCTGGCCGGTGGAACAACAGGCACGCAAGTGGACTAACGTCCACCTGAAAGACGTGACTGTCGGCGCGAATATGCGCACCGATGAGAATTCCGGAAAGACCGAGGCGTTGAATCTGATGCTTGCATCGGGAAACATTCCGGACATCGTCGGCTCAAGTCGCATCAAGGATTTCGTCAATCAATACGGTCCTGAAGGGGCATTCCTGCCTTTGAACGACCTCATTGACGAACACGCACCGAACCTGAAAAAGTATTTTGAGGAACGGCCGGAAATCAAGGCAGCGATCTCTGCCGCTGACGGCAACATGTATTACATCCCCTACCTGCCTGACGGCAAATACGGCAGGGCCTACTGGATTCGCACAGACTGGCTCGACAAGCTCGGGCTCGATGTACCTGAAACGGTTGAAGACTATGAAAAGGTGCTGCGCGCGTTCAAAACGCAGGATCCCAATGGCAATGGTCTGGCCGATGAAGTGCCCTACTTCGCACGTCAGTGGCCCGAGTTTATTCGCCTGGTGACTCTGTGGGATGGCCGTTCATCAGGATCGGATACCTACCATGATTTCATGGTCACCGATGGCAAAATTGAACATCCCTATGCGGGTGAAGGCTACCGCGAAGGGATAAAAAACCTGGCGCGCTGGTACGATGACGGTCTGGTTGACGCGGAGGTCTTTACCCGCGGCAGTTCCGCGCGTGATTTTCTGTTAAGCGAAAATCTGGGCGGCTCGACGCACGACTGGTTTGCTTCCACGTCGGGCTATAACCGTTTGTCTTCAGACATCGAAGGTTTTGAATTCAAAGCGATGGCGCCACCGGCATCGATCAGCGGCAAGCGCGTTGAAGAACACCGTCGAATTCCGATCAAGCCGGATGGCTGGGCCATCGGTGGCACCAACAAGCACCCGGTTGAGACAATCAAGTATTTCGACTTCTGGTTCACGGAAGAAGGTCGTCGTCTCGCGAACTTTGGTGTTGAAGGCATGCATTACGACATGGTCGACGGCAAAGCGATCTTCAAGCAGGAGTTCCTCGATCAGGGTCCGGTTAACCGGTCCTTGTATCAGGTTGGCGCACAACTGCAGGGTCGCGGATATTTTCAGGACTATGACTATGAAATACAGTGGTCCAACGAGTTCGCACTGGAAGGAATCGCGCTGTATGACGAAGGGGACTACCTCATCGATCAGTTCCTCGGTGTCGCTTTTAACCAGGACGAACAGAAGATCTACGACCGGTACTGGGGATCCATTCGTGATTACATGCTGGAACGTCAGCAGGCGTGGGTGCTGGGCAACGGCAATGTCGAAGAGGAATGGGATGACTACATAGCACAGCTCGAAAAGCTCGGCTTAAACGACGTGCTGGAAGTTATGCAGTCTGCCTATGATCGACAGTACGCTAACTAATCAACTCTATTAGCTCTCGTAGCAAGTGCGTGGGCGACAACCTGTCGCCCACGCTTGTCAACCACAGGAGATCGTTTCTTGGAAAGTGTCCCGACTGAAGGGCAGCCCGCAAATTCCGTCAAACTGATTCCGCTGGACGAACCGCGTGCCGGTCGACTGACCATCACCTATAGCCCGACAGATGACGACCAGATAATCGAAAACCCGCCACGATTTAAGTGGCTGCCGGTGATTGAAGACGACGCGCATTACACCCTGCGCATCGAAAGCAAAACATCGTCGTCTGATGCGTGGACTTTTACCCGGTTACCACTGAACTTTTTTACCCCTGACACCACTCTGCCGGCGGGGGACTACCGCTGGAGCTACGCCGTCTGTGATGCTTCCAGCGGCGAGCCGATCACCACGTACAGTACGTGGCGCGAATTTACCGTGGCTGAGGGCCTGCCTCACACGCCGCTGAACTCCCGTGAACAGCGATTTCATGAGGTAACCCGCGAGCACCCTCGACTGTGGATGACGCCCGAACGTCTTGCCCGCTTCGCCACAGAAGTAAAGCAGGAACCGGACAACTACACCTGGTCGACCTTTTACGAAAAGTCTGTGCTGCCGTGGATGGACGTTGATGTCATGGCGGAGCCGGTCGGCTATCCGAATCACCAGCGCGTCGCCAATGTCTGGCGGCAGACCTATATAGACTGTCAGGAACTTCTGTATGCGATCCGGCATCTGGCAATTGGCGGCAGAGTAACCGCCGACAAGGCAATGCTGACGCGTGCCAAGGCGTGGTTATTGGCCGCAGCCAGCTGGAACCCCAACGGCACCACATCGCGGGCCTACACCGATGAATGGGCCTTCCGCGTCAACCTCGCTCTGGCCTGGGGTTACGACTGGTTGTACGATGAACTTACCGGGGAAGAGCGTGAGCAGGTAAAAAATGCCTTGCACGAACGCACGCTCGACACCGCCAACCACCTGATTAAAAACGCGAAGATTCACCTCTTTCCGTATGACAGTCACGCGGTAAGAGCGGTATCTGCCGTACTGATTCCAGCCTCCATTGCATTACTCGATGAAACACCGGAGGCCGAGGGATGGCTGAACTATTCCATTGAGTTTTTATCCACGGTGTACTCACCGTGGGGCGACAATGACGGCGGCTGGGCCGAGGGGCCGCACTACTGGATGACCGGCATGGCTTATCTGATTGACGCGGCTAACCTGCTCAAGACCTACACCGGTATTAACCTCTACGAACGTCCGTTCTTTCAGAAAACCGGTGACTTCCCGCTGTACACCAAAGCACCCAATACACGAAGGGCGACGTTTGGTGATGACTCCACCATGGGTGATCTGCCTGCAGTAAAAATAGGCTACAACCTGAGGCAGTATGCCGGCGTTACCGGCAAAGGCGAGTACCGCTGGTACTACGATGAAATCTGCCGCACCAATCCGGGTACTGAAAAGGCGTTTTATAACTGGGGCTGGTGGGATTTCAATTTTGATGAACTCACCTATCGCACCGACTTTCCCGATGTAGCGGCCACTGATCCGATCGATGGGTTGCATTGTTTCGAAGGCACCGGCTGGGTCGCGATACAAGCGTCCATGGCTGACCCGGATAACCACCTGCAGTTTGTGATGAAGTCATCTCCGTTTGGCTCGGTCAGTCACAGCCATGGTGACCAAAATGCGTTTTGCCTGGCAGCGTTTGGTGAAGACCTCGCTATTCAGTCGGGTTACTACGTCGCCTTTAACAGCTCCATGCACCAGAATTGGCGTCGGCAGACGCGTTCCAAGAATGCCATTCTCATTAACGGCAAGGGTCAATACGCCGATAAGGACAAGGCAATGGCAATGCGCGCTACCGGCATGATTGAAACTGCCGAAGATCGCGGAGACCACTACTTTATCCGTGGCGATGCCACAGCGGCCTACCAGTCACTGACCCCCGAAGTCAGCCGTGTGCTGCGCGATGTGTATTTTGTTAACCAGGAGTACTTCGTAATCGTTGACAGCATTGACGCTGACAGCGCCGTATCCATCGAGTGGCTGCTGCATACCAATGCGCCCATGGAACTTGGCGAAACCACCTTCAGATATACCGGCGAACGCGCTGGATTCTATGGACAATTCCTCTGGTCAGAAGCCGGTGATCCGACTCTCGATCAACTGACAGAATTTACCGATGTCGATCCCGTCGACTATGAAGGGTTGCCGGTCAGCACCTGCTTTAAGGCTTCGTTTCCGAAAGCGGTAAGACATCGTATTGCAACAGTGCTCGTGCCCTACCCGGTTAACGAACCACGGCGCGTGTTCACATTTCTGGATGACCAGGGATACGATTGCGACCTCTACTTCTCCGACGCAGAGGATCGTTCGTTTAAGGTAGTGATTCCAAAAACTTTCAATATCGGTGAATAAAACCATCGAAAAAGGCCCGCAGCGTCAGTGGCGCTGCAGTGCCGGTAATCCGCACGGAGTAAAAGTGCCCAGCGTCCGCTGACGTGTCGGGCGCTCGCCAAAAAAGCAGCTGTGAGTGCTTATTGAGTTGCGGCATTATGCCGCGATACCACTGAAACCACCGTGCAACACAGGTAACTGTATGTTGGCAGTTTACGAGCGAATAACACGTTATTTTCTCAACGTGATTAACCCATACGATCTGTCAGGGAAGTCCGTCGAGACCGCTGTCTGGCCATATTTGAAATCACATCTAAAGCCACTGCGACCGGCGATAATTGTCAGCGTCACGGTTACCATCATCGCCGCTGGCATTGAAGTCTGGCTCATTCAGTATGCCGGGCAAATAATAGACACCCTGGCGGCTAGCGATCGGGAACAATTTTGGCAAAACCACGGCGTTGGTCTGCTGATTGCCGCCCTGCTGGTCGTGCTGGTGCGGCCAGTGGTCCAGTTTTTACGGCATCTGATCAACGATATTTCAATACAGTGTAACGTTGCGACACTGGTGCGATGGCGAGCCTATGATCACCTGATCAAACAGTCGGTCGGCTGGTTTCAGGAGGACCTGACCGGCCGCACTTCGGGGCGGCTTGTCGACATCGGCAACCACGTGGGAGATACGATATATAGTGTCCTTAACGCGGTGGCATTTGGCCTGGTGTACATGGTCGGCGTAATTTACCTGATGGCCGGTACAGCATTGTGGCTGGCAGTGCCATTATTGTTGTGGCTCGGTTTGTATATTGCGTTTCTGGTTTGGATAATTCCGCGCATTGTCGCACGTCAGCAGAATTTCCAGGCCGCCAAATCCGCACTGCTCGGGGTGGTGGTAGACGGCTTTGCCAACTTCGATACACTTAAGCTCTTCGCACCAAAAGATCAAATCGCCACTGACCAGCGCACGCATCTTGAAGCGACCCGACAGGCACTATTTAGAACACGTCAGCTCAACGTCAGCCTGCGAACGACGCTGGTGTTACTCGAAGCCATCGTCATGGTCGGATTTATCGGCTATGGCATCTGGCTCTGGTCTGTGGGGGCTGCGACTATCGGCGTCGTATCTGCAGCGATTGCGCTGTCGCTGCGTATCACCACCATGGCAGACTGGATTCTCGACTCAGTCTGGTGGATCTTCCTGCGCGTAGGCTATCTGCGAGATGCGCTTACCACCATCGGGCAGCCAATTGCGATCCCACATATCGAAGAGGCGCCGTCACTGGCAGTGAGCCGGGGACAGATAGAGATTCATAATCTGCATCACCATTACGGGGTGGGACATGGTGGGCTCAACGGCGTGTCTCTTTCAATTAAGCCGGGGGAAAAGATCGGACTGATCGGACGTTCCGGGTCCGGCAAATCAACCCTGGTGAATCTGATCTTAAGATTCTTTGATGCCGAACAGGGCTCTATCCGCATCGACGATCAGGATATACGCGATGTCGATCAGGACAGTCTGCGCTCTGCCATTGGCATGGTGGCGCAACAGGCGGCATTGCTGAACCGGTCGGTGAGAGACAATATATTGCTCGGTCGCAGCGATGTCAGCGAAGAAGAATTACTGAACGCCAGCCATGAGGCCCGTGCGCACACATTTATCGAAGCACTGCGTGATACGAAAGGCCGCGCCGGTTACGAGGCACACGTGGGTGAGCGCGGAATAAAACTGTCCGGTGGACAGCGCCAGCGCATCGCCATTGCCAGAGTCATCCTAAAAGATGCGCCGATACTGATCCTGGACGAGGCAACCAGCGCACTCGACAGTGAAGTAGAAGCGGAAATTCAGCAGTCGCTGCTCGATGTGATGGAAAATAAAACAGTGATAGCGATTGCGCACCGTTTATCCACGATTGCCCACATGGACAGAATTGTCGTTTTGGATAATGGCGTGATAGTCGAACAGGGAACACACGAGACGCTGAAGGAAAGCAACGGACTCTATGCCAAATTCTGGCAGCGTCAGTCAGACGGTTTTATCGATACCACACTGTAGTCACCCGCTAATAATTCCAGAGAGTACCGTCTTCGAGACGCACCACCGGATGACTACCCGGCACGTAGTGGTACCTGCCCGCCTCCCGTTCGTCAAAGTCAACACCGAGACCGGGTTCATCGCTAACCATCATGACGCCCTGCGCTACCCGATGTGTTGAAGGAAACAGTGCATCACAGGCCGGTGTGCCAAGCACCAGGTATTCCTGTATTCCGAAGTTCGGTGCCCAGACATTGAGATGTGCCTGCGCGGCCATGCTGATGGGAGAATGACTCGGCGCGCCGTGAAAGCCGGTGCGCACATTGTATATTGCTGCAAAATCCACAATACGCTTCACGTGAGTGATGCCCCCAGCGTAGGTAGCGGCAACACGGATAAAATCGATGAGTTGCTGTTCGATCAGATGTTTGCAGTCCCAAATAGAATTAAACACTTCTCCGATGGCGATGGGGACCGTGGAGTGCTGCCTGATTAATTGCAACGCGGTTTGATCTTCAGCCGGCGTCGGATCCTCAAGCCAGAATAATCCGACAGGTTCGACCGACTTTGCAAACGCTGCCGCCTCGCGTGGCAGCAGCCGATGGTGTACATCATGCAGAATTTTCAGATCGGGGCCGAATCTTTCGCGAATTTTATTAAGCGCCCCCGGCATGAAGCGCATGTATTTGTCAGTGTCCCATATTTCCACTTTCGGGCGGACGCCGCTGAAGTCGGTGATAAAGTGCTTCGCCTGCCCGGCCTTTTCAGCAACGCCATAATTACTCGTGGGCATGCCCGGTATACCGCACTGTACGCGCACTGCCTGGTAACCCTGATCACGGTACCAGGCGATAGAGTCCATCAATTCTTCGAGATCGGTGCCGGTTGCGTGTGCATAGATCAGTGCCGCATCGCGACTTTTACCACCGAACAACTGATAGAGCGGCATACCGGCCAGTTTTGCCTTGATGTCCCACAGGGCCATATCGATAGCGCCGAATGCTGCCATGGCGACAGGACCGCGTCGAAAGTAGGCACCACGGTAAAAGAACTGCCACAGGTCTTCGCTGTTTCTGGGGTCCCGCCCGATTAGGTTCGGTATCAGATAATCAGTAAGGTATGTCGCTGGCAGCGTTTCCCGGTTATTGAGTGTTGCATCACCGAGCCCATACACCCCCTGATCTGTCATCACTTTCAGGGTGACGTAGTTTTTGCCCGGTCCGCCGACAAACACTCTGGCATCACTGATCTTCATTGTCTGGCGCCTCGCAACCGACCATGGACTGACTTAACTAAGACTACGTGCCCGACTATTCAAAGTACTCAGCATGCGACTGCTTTACTTCCTCAATAATCGAATCGAGCCGGCTCAAGTGTTGCCGCATGACGCCACTGGCAGTGACGGCATTGCGCTTTTCCAGCGCGTTGGCAATGTGCTGGTGATCATCCAGAATCAGATCCACCTCACGATCTCTATCCAGACTGAGTATACACATGCGATCAGTGGCTCTGCGGCAGGATTCGATCGCATCGATGGCGTGCCGTGTGTTGCTGATTTCGCATATCAATGCATGGAACTGAAAATCCAACTGATGAAATTCTTCCCACTGATCAGCGGCGACCGCAGCGCGTTGCTGATCGAGATTCCGTTGCACCGTCCTCGAACAGCCGGCATCCCACATCTCGCACGCGCGGTTAATTACCTCGAGTTCAACGGCAAGCCGAATGAAGCGCGACTGTGTTACAGCATGCTCGGTAAACCCTCTCACGACCGTCGGCTTCTGTGGTCGGATTCGCAGCAGTTTCAGGTGGCACAGGCGACTGAATGCGTCGCGTACCGGTTGGCGGGAAACACCGAATTGCTGTGCGACCTCTGCCTCTGACAGTTTGCTGCCGGGCGGGATTTCGAGTGATACGATGGCGTCGTGGAGATGCTCAAACACCCGGTCGGTGCTGGTCTGGCGTAGGGTATCCGGTTTTAAATTCTGCATGCGATTGAATATACCTGCACGCGAGCCTGACAACTCGTGGACTATGGTCGGTCAGCTTGCTGTTTGACCGCTGATCCCGCCCGCGGGATTCATTGACACAGCTTCGCTTTTCGCTGTTATACTAGCATACTAGTCTACTCGACTATTTGCACGTACCCGCTAAAAACACCGATACCGGAGGACATTCCATGTTGAAAAAAATATCGTCGGCGCTACTTGGTGCCGTGGCAACGCTAAGCTTCGTCGCCCCTGTGCACGCAGCCGAAAACTGGCGCGCCTGGAATATACACAACGACGGGCACCCGAACACCGCTGCCATGAACCGTTTTTCAGAACTGGTTGATGAGGCGACCGGCGGTGAAATCAAGGTCGAAGTATTTCATGGTGGCGTACTCGGCTCGCAACCCGATGCACTTGAACAGGTCCGCCTGGGCGCGATCGAGATTGGCAATTTTAATTTGGGACCAATAGGCCCGATGGTGAAAGAAGCGAACCTCGTGTCGCTGCCATTTATCTTTAAAAGCGTACCTCACATGTTCCGGGTACTCGAAGGCGAGGCCGGTCAAACTATCGCCGCTGCGATGGCGGACGCCGGATTAAAACCACTGGCGTGGGTTGATGCCGGCGCACGCTCCTTTTACAGCCAGAAGCCAATCAATGCACCGGCTGATGTCGAAGGTCTGAAAATTCGTGTAATGAACAACGACCTGTACACCTCGATGATTTCAGCACTTGGCGGCAACCCGTCACCCATGGCCTTCGCAGAAGTTCAGCAGGCGCTGAAGACCGGCGTGGTCGATGGCGCTGAAAATAACTTTCCTTCTTTTAAAAACGTCGGTCACTATGAAGTCACAACGCATTATTCACTGAGTGAGCATCTGATCATTCCAGAGTGCATCTGCGTTAACACTACAAAGTTCGAGGCGCTGTCCGCAGACATGCAATCAGCACTTCGGGGTGCTGCTGAAGAAGCCGCAATGTATCAGCGCGAACTCTGGACAGTACAGTCTGAGCAGGCACGAAAGGACGTGGAAGCGGCGGGTATCGTTGTAAATGAGATACCCGACAAAGGCCCTTTCCAGGAAGCCATGGGCAAAGTCTATGAAGACTACCTTGCTGCCAACCCGGATATGGCCAAGCTGGTCGAGATGGCGCAGTCCACCGAATAGGTGACCCGGGAGCCCCGCAACCTGTGGGGCTCCATGGCTAACGGCACTGTGCTGTTAGTCTGACCCCACATACATCAAGACGCAACAACACCTGGTGGACCGTTCGCCCGACTACTGTCAGTGGTATCGGGCGTTTCCAGATCTGGAACCCATATGAGCCAAGCGCCCGAGGCACCCGCCTTCCTGCGAGCGATGGATACCGTCTACGCGCTGCTTTCACGCGTTTGTGTGATCATCGCCGGTACAGCCATCGTGACAATGACGCTGATGTTTGCGTGGCTGGTGTTTGGTCGCTACGTACTCAACGACACGCCCACCTGGGTGGAGCAGGTGTCGCATCTGTTGCTGATGGTGATTGCTTTCTTCGGGGCTGCGGTCGGGGTGCATCAGGATACGCATTTGTCTGTGGTTTTATTTCGCGGTGCCGTGCCCGCCAGAGTGCGAACCGTTCTTGTGTTTATTACAGATGTCCTGATGGCGACTTTCGGTGGGTTTATGTTCTGGTACGGTCTCGAACTGACCCAGTTCAAGTGGAAAACACTGATCCCCCTGATTCAACTACCCGAAGGGTTGCGTTCACTACCGCTGACCGTCTGCGGCGCGCTGGTGTTCCTTTTCTCCGCAGGGCATCTGCTGCGACTGGTGCTTGGCTATGATCAGCGTCGCGACAGCATAGAATAGGCTTAATCCATGGGACTCATGCTACTACTCGGTGTTTTCGCTCTGTGTGTGATCATCGGGTTACCGGTCGCTTTTGCGCTCGGCATTTCTGCACTGGCTGCGTTCTGGTATGAAGGTCTGCCGCTGCTGATTGTATTTCAGCGCATCGTAGCAGGGATCAACATCTATTCACTCATGGCGATCCCGTTTTTTATTTTCGCCGGAGAGCTAATGTTTCATGGTGGCATCGCCATGCGACTCGTGCGCTTCGCCCAAAACGCAGTGGGTGCGGTGCGCGGCGGGCTCGGTATTGTCAATGTATTCTCGTCCATGTTGTTCGGCGGTATATCGGGTTCGGCCATCGCAGATATTTCCGCACTCGGTTCAATACTGGTGCCGGTAATGAAAGACAAGGGCTATGACGCTGACTACGCGGTGAACGTAACCGTTACCTCCTCTATTGCAGGTATCATTATTCCGCCCAGCCATAACATGATTATCTTCGCCCTCGCGACCGGCGGGGCGGTCTCGATCTCAAAACTTTTCCTCGCCGGCGTGGTGCCCGGCATTCTCATGTGTATCTGTTTGGCGGTTGCGGCTTATGCAGTGGCCATAAAGCGGGGCTACGGCGCTGAAAAATTTCCAGGCTGGACAGTGCTGGTATTAAGTTTTTTCAGTGCGATTCCAGGCTTACTCACAGCAGTGATCATTGTCGGCGGCGTCTTGTCCGGCGTCTTTACTGCCACTGAATCCGGAGCATTCGGTGCCCTGTATGCGTTTGTTGTGACATTGCTGGTGTATCGGAGCATTACCTGGGACAAGTTCAAACTGGCCGTAACCCAGTCGGTACGCACCACTTCTATGGTTATGATCCTAATCGCCTGCGCCGCGGCGTTCGCTTATATGCTGACTTTTTTCCGCGTACCCACCCTGACTATCGATCTGTTGACCGGTCTCACCGACAACCCGATAATGATTCTGCTTATGATCAACGGCGTGCTGTTAATGCTCGGGATGATCATGGACATGGCGGCCCTGATCCTGATCTGCACACCGATCTTTCTGCCAATCATGAATACACTGGGCATTGATCCGTTGCAGTTCGGGATGATTCTTTTGGTTAACCTCGGCCTGGGGCTGTGCACACCGCCGGTCGGTTCCTGTCTTTTCGTCGGCTGTGCAGTGGGTAAGTTGCCGATTGAACAGGCGGTGAAAACTATATGGCCTTTTTACTTCGCGATATTTGTTGCTCTGATGTTAATTACATTTGTGCCGGCTATTTCTTTAACTCTTCCCAATTTGCTGGCACCGTAGCACAATGGCAGGCAACCATTCTCTCCTCGCATAATCGCAGCCTATGAGCCAATCAGCGTCGGCAACAAGTCGTATCCTCTGTATCGGTGAGGCAATGCTGGAGCTCGCTCTGAATGACCCGCCTGACGCCAGGGTGGCATTCGCAGGTGACACGCTCAACACAGCGGTTTATCTGAAGCGGCTTGCCGGCGACAATCTGGATGTTTCCTACTGCACCGTCGTCGGCAGCGACGCACTTTCCGGTCGCCTGATCGAATTCATTCAGTCTGAAGAAATAAAGGTCGATTCGATCAGGCGTTCCCGTGATCGAACTATCGGCCTGTATGCGATTGCAACGGATACCGACGGTGAGCGTTCCTTCACGTACTGGCGTAACGAGTCAGCGGCAAAAACGCTGTTTCAGAACGGCGCTGCAACCGACTTCAGCATGCTTGAACAGTTTCCGGTGATCTACCTCTCGGCAATTACGGTGGCCATTCTGCCTGTGATGATTCGTGATGCATTGTTATTGGAACTCTCACGACTACGCAGAGAAAAAGATACGCTTGTCGCATTCGATTCTAACTATCGCCCTGCCCTGTGGGAATCGAGCTCGGCCGCCAGATCAACCATCGAGGCGTTCTGGAGAATCACGGATATCGCACTGCCTTCAATAGACGATGAACAGCAATTGTTTAACGACAGCGACGCACAGACAATGATCGCACGCTTTCAAACCTACGGTGTTGATCGCGGCGCACTCAAACGCGGCGCTACCGGCCCATTGAGTCTGGGCCCAACAGTCGAACAAAATGCGTCACTGCATTTTGAGCAAATCAAAGCAGTCGATAGTACCGCGGCAGGTGATAGCTTTAATGCCGGTTATCTAAGTGCGATACTGACCGGAGAGTCACAGCGTACCTCTCTGCTACAGGGCCATCAGTGCGCGTCACAGGTTATCGCTCAACAGGGGGCAATCATTCCAAAAGATAGTTGGGCAGATATAGTTTCGTGATATTGCGGCCTCTGCTGTGGTATTGAAGTACAGAGGTGCGTCTCGCACCGGGCCACTAATCGACGCCGCAAAACTTGAGTGGTTCAACAGATACTGACCCCGAGCAGCCCTGGTAGTGGGGCACGCGGAAAATTCGCCAACACGGCTCGAAGCCATAGCGGCGTTAGCCTGCTGTCAGAAGCACGGACTCCACGCACGCCCTGCAATGCCTGCATTTTTCAGCCTTGTTCAGAAGATTATGGCTGTGAAAAGTTTGTTACCGAACTTCCCGCACGAACGAAGGTCAGCCGGCGATCAGTTCAACACGGCGGTTATTTCTTCGTCCCTCAGCGGTATTGTTGGTATCCACTGGCTGAGTCTCGCCATAGGCCCGTGGTATCAGACGACGCAGACTGATTCCGACTCCTCTCAGGTAATTGATCACTGCCCACGCCCGTCTCTGTGAAAGCACCTTATTGATTTTTGCAGATCCCTGACTGTCGGTGTGCGCAGACACGTAAATCGGTACTTGCGGACACTTTGCGAGCGTACGGGCAAGATCATCCAGCACACGTTCTGCTGATTGGGTAAGACGTGAAGATCCGGTGTCAAAACGAATACCCTCCAATTCGCCCTGAATTGCAGCACACTGGACGGTGTCAGCCACTGGCTGCGGCACGCTAGTGGCTGGTGGCTTTAACACCGAAGGTGGTGGTGGTGGTGGTGGTGGAATTACCGCGGGGAGGTTGACAGTGGCGGGGGATTGAGTCGGTTCTTCCCGGGATTCCCCGGTCGCTTTTGGCTCCTGTTCTCTGCCAAATCGGTAGATCATACCGAGTTGTCCGTATTTCGCATCGGTATCAAAAGAAATCACTTCTGCGCGTGCGCCAAAACCGTTGCGGTGCATATATTCGAGCCCGGCGCCGATGAGCCAGTGCCGGTCATTGAGAGTTCTGAATGGTACATTGCCCACTGGCGTGTTATCGAGTATGCCAACGCCTCCGCGACCGTACGCACTGAACCCTCTGCGCTTATATCTGTTGCGTGCGCCCCCCGCATAGATCAACGCACTGATACCATCTATATGGTATTCGATGCGACCTGATGGTGACAGCTGCGCACTACCCAGGTCAGTCGAGTGAACCTCAAGTGACAATTGCCGCGATAAATCCACACCAATATTGATCTGACCACCACCACTTGTACTATCAGTAACGTCCCATCCGTCAATCTTGTCTGTGTTGGGCTCAAGCACACTGGCTCCAACACCCACGCCCCCGTAAAATGTGCGTGAGAATTTATTCTGTACATCCGCCTTTCGATCATCCGCCACCGCATATCCGCTAACACTAAGCAGCAGTAACAGACTCAGCGCAATTGAGCGGCCAGGTATTTGTCCTGATGATAAACCGGGATTATGTTCCCCGGCACTGTAGGAATGCAAAGGCATGACTGACTCCGACTGATTATTTTTATTATCCGGAGCGTGTGCTGCCGGCAGCAGAATCCGCAACACATACCAGTACAGGGTACATAGGAGCGATTCACCATAACTTCCGACAACGGTCACCTATACAAAAGTACCAAGGCATGTCGCAAAGCCAGCCGTTCAACTTTTATTCCCACTGCATACAGAGGGGCCCTTATGTCACCAACGGAACCACGTAAATCCGTGCCTTGTCACGTTTGAACGCACATCTCTGACCTGATTCACAACCACGAGACAATGTTCAGTCAGTCACAATTACACTGACTTTCACCTGATAAAAGGTGAAGAAATAAAGACATCGGTCGCGTGAATATCAGCGGGAAGACAGACACGTTCCCTGTGAGCGGTATTGGCACTCAGTAGACTACAGCGGAACCCGAGCCGCCATCTACGGCAATACACTGCCCGGTAATCATGCGGGACATTGGCGAGCAAAAAAACAATACAGCGGATGCGATATCCTCTGGCTCAATGAGCCTGCCTAGTGGAATATCAGCCGTTCTTTGTTGCACAACCTGTGACACCGGGCTTCCGGACTCTTTGGCCTCGCGTTCGAATATCTGTTGCACCCGCTCCGTTCGCGTATAGCCCGGGTGCACACAGTTGACCGTGACCCCGTGGGGAGCCGCAAAGCCGGAAAATTGCTTGGTGAAGTTTGCCACTCCGGCATTGACCACTCCATTCGTCATACGGAGCGGTGCAGTGATTCTGGCTGTCATGCCGCCTATATTAATAATCTGCCCGCCCCGTTCACGCATGTGGTCGAACACCAGACGCGCAATTCTTATATAGGCCATCAATTTTACATCAATGTGATAACGGAATTCGTCGTCGGACAGTTGATCAAACGGTGCACTGGATGACGTCACCGCATTATTCACCAACACGTCAATTCTGCCAGTCGCTGATAGCGCACTCGATACAAGCCGATCTATGTCGGCAGTGTTACTGACATCTGCCACGATGGGACAGGCATTCACACCCAGGGTGGCCAGTTCGTCCGCGGTCAAGCGCAGATCAACCTCGCTTCTCGCGCACACAACCACATCCATCCCGTGCTCCGCAAGCATGATAGCCACAGCTCGTCCAATACCGCGACTACCGCCGGTCACCAAGGCTGTTTTACCCCGTAAATCAAAAATAGATTGCTCAGAAATCACAACGGTGATACCCCGTGTTATTGTTGCGTTTGTTTATGAAAACTCCCTTGGAGCTTTCGCGCTACAGCTCGAATCTGCACTTCTAACGACGATGGTTTTCATTAATCGAAGTTCTTCCACACCTTTCTTACATTAGTCTGCAATGGGGTAGCGTTGTCTGCTATCCGCTAACGCACAACGAATCAGGGAATGTAGCTCCCTCAACCGTTGTTACCGCTCACGCCTCCGGGGTCGGATTGGTCTCAATGCGCGTGCA